>NZ_MTHB01000305.1 GCF_002220365.1 Caballeronia sordidicola
CCCTGTGTGCGGCAAGGGCCACATGCTTCGCATTGAAGATATGCCCGGCTGCCTCCCACGCGCCCCGCCAGGACCTGACCATGCGCGCTAGTTGCCGCCGCACCTGTTTCCGCGCACGTTTGCCTTCCTCGACGAGGCTAACGCGGCTGGGCTCGCGCCATCAATCTGCGATCGCTTCAGAATATGCCAAACCTGCGGGTTACTGGCCTGCCGACGCGTACTCTTCTGAGTCTTTCACCTGCCAGGCTTCTCTTGATCGCTGGAAATCTGTTTGCCTTCGCCCGTGCTGGACAGCAGAAATTATCGCCGTGGTCATTCAACGCCCATAGCGGTCACTGCCTGCGGAGCGGCTTAGTACAAATGGTTTTTTAGTTACCGCTCGCGGACTGATGTTCATCGGCTCCGTTATCCCTCTGCGGCCGCGATCGCTAACCAAAAAATCCTCTGCCCTATGTACAGATTTCGCCGTTGTGGTTGTTGGTATACGGGTTCGCGTCCGCTCTTGCCGGGATTGGGTTGACGCTTCCGTTGGTGGTCGCGATGGTGCAGCACGTCGCGGCGGTGCGTTAATCATGGCGATCAATGCCTATTGCGGAATTATGGGTTCGGGCAAGTCCTACGAGGTGGTACAAGGGCCGTTGCTCGATGCCATCGCAAAGGGGCGTCGTGTTGTCACTAATGTCGATGGCATTAACGAGGACGCGATTCACGACTTCCTTGAAAAAGCGGATCGTGGGGGCGGTGGGGATTTCGGCGCTGTGGTTCACGTGCGGACCGAGGACTTGTTGGTGCCGGGATTCTTTCCAGTGGAGGTCGAGTCCGCTTCCGGTGCTGTGATAACGCCGGGGTTTATCCAACCGGGTGATCTGCTGGTGGTGGATGAGGCATGGAAGCTGTGGCAGGCAAGCGCCAAGATCACCGATGAGCATATGGCGTTTTTCCGTATGCACCGACACTTCACGCATGCGGTGACGGGCGTGGCCTGTGACGTGGTGTTGATGATTCAGGACATTGGCGACCTCCATCGAAAGATTAAGAGTGTTGTCGAGTTGAGTTTTCGTATGCACAAGCTCAAGTCGATTGGTATGGCGTCTGGCTACCGGGTCGAACAGTACGAAGGGTGGAAGCAGAACGCCAAAACACGGGTCGCGGTCTACGTTCGAAAGTATAGGAAAGAGATTTTCCCGCTGTACAAGAGCTATGCCGGTCCGGGTGGCACAGAGGCGGTTGTTGACAAGCGCCAAAATATTCTGGCGAATAAGTTTTACGTCGTTTTGGCGCTGTTGTGTGTCACCTTCGTCGTGGGTGGTCTGTGGTACTCGTGGTGGTTCTTTCACCATAGACCGGGTGCGAAGAGTGGTGCTCCCGCTGTTGCAATGGCTGGGGCTGCTGTGCCTGCTTCGGCGGTGGCGGTTGGCGCTTCCGGTCTAGCTGCTGCCACTGCGCTCGAGAAACCTGCGTTCTCCGAGAACTGGCGGGTGGTAGGGGGATACGCCGGCCCGGGTCGCTCGTGGGTGGTTGTGGCCGATGTTTCCGGCCGTCTACGGGTCGAAAGCCCGTCGATGTTTCAGAACGCTGGGGTGGCTCGTGTCGGCATGATTGACGGTGAACGTGTCGCGACGTTTTCAGGTGCGAAGGCCGTTGTCGGTAGTGCCCCTCCACCGTCACCGGGATTGGGAGTCGCTCCGCGATGAGATTTCTCACAGTCCTCCTGTTGATGGTTGCTCGTGTTGCGTTCGCCGCCGATACCACGCCGCAGTTTCCGACCCTTCCGCCGTTGCCGTCTGTGGTCGGTGCGCCTAACGTTGCGAATGGTCCGATGCCATACAGCTCGCTTGTGCCGCTGAAGATGGGTAACGCGAAGTCCGTCGATCTGCGCATGGTTAATGTCGCCCAGGTGATCGACCTGATTTATGCCGACCTGTTGCAAAGCCAGTATGTGATTTCGCCGGAGGTGCTGGCTGATCAGCGCGTTGTGTCGTTCCGCTTCGACCGGACCAAGGGCGACATTCGTGACGGGTTGGTGGACTTCCTTGGGTCGCTCGGCTTTGGGGTAGTTGACCGCGGTGGTGTCGACTACGTTTTCAAACGGAAAGAGGAAGAACAAAGAGAGCCGGATAAGGTTCCGTTTGTCTACATGCCTAAGTACCGGAGCGCGGATTATTTGGCACGACTCGTCCAGCCGTTGTTTGCCGGGTCGTTCACTTCCAATCGCTCGATTCCCGCGATGGGTGGTGTTCGTGCAAAGGGCGATGCGCCTCCGACGAGTGCCGCAGCTCAAGTCGATCAATCATCCGAGACGATGGTGTTTTTCGGCACGGCGAAAGAGGTTGCGTCGCTCAAGGCTGTTTTGGAAGCGGTCGATATCAAGGTCGGGGAAGTCGCGATTCGTGCTTGGGTATACGAAGTGTCTACAGGGGATGACCACACCACCGGATTCGAGCTGGCTGCCAGCGTGTTGGGTGGGCGCCTCGGGGTCTCCTTGGGGGCTGGGACGATTGATGATTCCGCGAACGCATTTCGGCTGCATTCGGGGTTCTTGAACGCTGCGATTGCTGCGCTAGATTCGGACTCACGCTTCCACGTTGTGACTTCGCCAAATATACGTGTCGCGTCAGGCAAGCACGGGCGGCTCAACGTGGGTCAGTCGGTGCCGATTATTTCATCAGTGTCCTATCCCAGTTCGAACGGAGCGCCAGTCCAGTCCGTTACCTATGAAGATGCCGGCGTGATCTTTGATGTAGTACCGACGGTAAAAGACAACATCATCGACACGGACGTCACGGTTGAGATTTCGGACTTTCAAAAGACAAGTACCGGGGTAAATAACTCGCCTACTAAGAACACTCGAAAGTCAGAAACAACGATGGCACTTAATGATGGCGAGGTCGTTGTGATGGGCGGTTTGAGTCAAGGGAAAGAATCTTCTGTTACTAGCGGCGTTCGATGGCTTCCGGCGTTTATGAATGGGCGTAACGCAAGTAATTCGCGCAGTGACATTTTGCTGGTTTTGCAGGTTCAAAAAATCTGAGAGCGGCGACGCGGTTGCCGCTGGGGTCAAGGCTCGCGGTAGCGACCCGAAGGGCTGGGCCTTGATGCCAGCTACACCGCTGCACGCTGTCTGTGTGGGTTGCGACGGCCAGATGGACGGCGCGGCCCATACAGACGTAACGCGATTGAATTTAGGCGAGAGCTGGACACGGGAAGTGGTGGCCGTTCGGCGTACCTGTGCGTGCGGAGGGGGCTAGGTTGCGTCGGAGGTCGCAGGAATCAGGACTGGGTGTCGGCGCGTGCCCGCCTGCCCGGAGCGATAGCGAGGACAGACGGGCGCGCGCAGCGCGCCTATCTTTATATCAGGGACACTTAACGAACGAGATATCTATGAGGCGTGCACTGGACATTAGTTTTGGGTCGGAGCTTACAGTCGTTGGACTTGTTCGACTGAAGCAAGCGAGCGGAATGGGCGGGGAGTTGGGCGGCGTTGCGGCAGTTTTGAGGTGGGGTGATGGATTTGCGTTGTTAGCTGATGAGTATTTCCTTAGTCATCCGCATGAAGACCATGGAGATCAACTTTGGTGCTTTGCGGGCAACGTTTGGAACGGACCTGAGATTTGGAACGATGTTCGGAAGTTCGCGAGCGTCGAGGCCGCTGTCGGATATCTCGACGCTAAGGCGATGTTGGCAGTGCAGAAGTAAAAAAAAGCCCCGACCGCAGCAACGGTTCGAGGCTTCCTACTACAGCATTACAAGGACAAGTTGCAATGCACGACGACAGTATAGGCAATTTCTCGGCGTTTAGTCGAGAGTGGGTGGTTCATGGTCGCAAGTTTGATGACGGACAAGTCGAAATCACTGTTGGGCGTTTCGATCGCTATGTGGGTGCCCAAAGGCTAAGCCTGATGCCGCGTGCGAAGCGGGGTGAATCGGAAAACACTGATCAAAACCTGATGGATGCGGCGAAGAGGGCCAAGCAACAAGTGCGGCTCCGTTGCAAGGCAATTGGCGCAGATCGAATGATCACGCTGACGTACCAGGAGAACATGGTCGATAAGGGGCGGCTCAAAAGAGATTTCGATGCGTTTCGACGTCGGTTGTCCAAGATCCAAAATTTTCACTATGTAGCCGTCGCAGAGCGTCAAAAGCGCGGTGCGTGGCATCTACATATTGCAGTGAAGGGGCGGCAGAACTATCGGATTTTACGGTCGGTATGGGGACGTGTTATCGGGTGCGAGAGCGTGCGTATCCACGTCAAAAATCCGTTTAAAGAAAAGGGGCTACGGCACAAGCTGGCGTCGTATATCGGGAAGTACATCACCAAGGATTTTGCCGAGCACGCGCTCAATGAGAAGCGATATTGGACTAGCCGAGGCATCGTCGTGCCCGAGCGGCAATTTATAGCTCACCTCGCCGAAGAGTCTCCGGTGGCGGCAATAAAAACTGCGTTTGCTGCGGCCGAGAAAGTGGGCGCGACGTTAGACCGGTGCCAAACCTATTGGAATGAGGGGCTCGGGTGTTTTTGGCTGTCCACCAGGGAGCTTTGACCATGGCCGACACGTTTCTCTCTGGTGAAGACCTCGCGGTGCTAACAGGTCGCAAAGTGAAATCCAAGCAAATCGAAGCACTGCGTCGCATGGGAGTCGCGTTTTTCGTCAACGCGGCAGGTCGTCCGGTGGTTGCTCGGGCGGTGATCGAAGGTCGAAAGGAACAAATGCCACGTCCTGCGTGGCAACCAAAGGTATTAACGGGGTGATATGGGTCGGCGTCCTTGGAAAAATTTGCATTTGCCACCGGGCATGCGCGCGCGGAAGCAGAGAAGTGGGGTGGTGTATTACTACTACGATACAGGCGGCTCTCCGCGGACAGAGGTCGCGCTCGGATCGGACTTCGTGGATGCGGTGCGCAAATGGTCTGAGCTTGAGGCAGTCGGCAATTCTGCGCATGGCGAGCTGGTGACGTTCCGCTATGTCGCTGAAAGATACGTCCGGGAGATTGTGCCCACTAAAGCTAGGCGCACCCAACGGGATAATCTTCACGAGCTGGTGAATCTATACAAGTTCTTTGACAACCCGCCGGCGAAGCTTTCTGATGTGAGGCCGGTTCATATAAAGCAGTATTTGTCGTGGCGTGGCGAGGAAGCGCGTCAATGGTACGTCGATCGCAAGCGGGCAGTTCCAGTCCGCCCCGGTCATATTCGCGCAAATCGCGAGGTCGCGTTGTTCTCGCACATTTTCAACTTCGCTAGGGAGCACGGGCTGGCGGATACGGTGAATCCATGTGTGGGAGTGAGACGGAACAAGGAACACGGACGTACGGTGTATGTTGAGGATGACCTTTTTAGGAAAGTTTGGCTGGCGGCTGATGAGCCAACGCGCGATGCTATGGACCTCGCTTATTTGACTGGGCAGCGCCCCGCAGATACGTTGAAATTTGCGGAGTCGAATATCAGGGGCGGAGAGCTTTGGATTGAGCAAGGCAAGCGTGGCAAGAAGCTGCGCATCACCGTTTCGGGCGATTTCGCATTGGTAATCGAGCGGATCAAACGCCGGAAGGAGAACTGCAATTCGAAAGTCGATGCGCTTGTCGTCAATGAGAAGGGCGAGCGATTGCTTGCCGATGCACTGCGTTTTCGGTTCGATCGCGCGCGTTTCGCCGCTGGCGTCGAAAACAACCTTTTTCAGTTTCGTGATTTGCGGGCGAAGGCCGGTACAGACAAGACCGAATCGTCGGGCGACATTCGAGCCGCGCAACGTCAGCTCGGCCATAAGTCATTGACGATGACCGAGCACTACGTGCGTGAACGCAAAGGGGATAAAGTTGGGCCCACTAAATGAATCGGATTGCTTGCTGTTTGCTGCCTCCGTTTAGCGAATCAGATATTAGGAAATGACGGAATATCGCTATCCGGATAGGTACTATCTTCTCGCTTCGAATGCTTCGAAGCGGGTCTTCCGCCGGTACAGCAGAACCTTCAGTGCGACCTCTTTTAATGCAAGGGCGGCGTTTTTCGGCGTTCCAGGGATTGTCACCGAACCGGAGCTATACCCAGTTCGAATGGGGAGAAAAAGCTGCTTCTGGTGCGACTCCGCGTTTACTGAAGCACAGCGTGCCGCCGTTGACCACATATGGCCGTTGTCGAAAGGGGGCTGGAATATCGCCTTAAACATGGTCGCGGCATGCAAGTCATGTAACTCATCAAAAGGGAGTAGGAGCCCGCTCGACTACGCTGTTGAACGGGTCCATCCATCTAGACTTGAGGACGCGAAGCGTCGTATTGCTTTAGCCGTTCAAGGGTCGGGCAGTACATTGGCCGCATTGCAGACGGAAACAAGCAAGGTGTGCATTTACTATCAGTTCCATGCCGCTGAGTGCCTGCATTTCTATGTCGCCCCGGACTACTCCGCGTTCGTTAAAGCGCTTTATCCGTTTTATTTGTCGCTTGCTGATGCTCGCGACCATGTTCGAATAGTCGTGTCCAAGGAGGGATCGGAAGGGCGGCCATGGCGGGCCTTTGTTATCTCAGATGATGGCGTATCCCATAAAGCTCAAAGACATATCAGGGCGTCGAATAGGCTGATACCTACGCCCGATTTTGTTCCGGTTTGCGGAGCAAAGCCGATTTTGCGGAGCAAAAAAAAAGCTCCCGATCGCTCAGGAGCCTTTTAGATACTTGGTGGGGCGTGACAGATTCGAACTGTCGACCTACGGATTAAGAGTCCGCTGCTCTACCAGCTGAGCTAACGCCCCGAAAAACTGAATCCGAATTATAGCGACGTTTTCGCCGATTGCGCAACTGTCCGCAACGCAAAACCTGAAAATACCGTCTCGCAGATGCCTGGAAGCTGCGCGCCACATGGCGCGGGCGCTCATCGCTCATCCCAAAAACCGTCGCTTCGGGCAATTGTCACGAGCCGTTATCATGACGGACACGTGAAAACCTGTATGCGTTGCGGCCCCGAAACACGCACGAAAGAAGCCACAAGAACAGCCACTAGACCAACACCACTAAACCAAATCCATGGACGAATCCGCCATCCGCGTTCTGCTCGACACCACCTTCGCGCCGTGGATCCGCGACTTGGGCCTGGCGCCAGAAAGCTCTACCGATACAACCGTCACCCTGCGTCTACCGGACGCGGACAAACTCCGCCACGCGGGCGGCGTAATTTGCGGCCAGGTTTTCATGGCCGCCGCCGACACCGCCATGATCGTCGCCATTGCGCACGCGCTAGGCGGTTTCCAGCCGATGACCACCGTCTCGCTCACAACAAGCTTCCTACGCCCGATAAAAACCGGCGATGTCCTCGTGACCGCTTCAATCCTGCGCCGCGGCCGCAACCTGGTCTTCGGCGAAATCGAACTCCACGATGAAACCGGTGCACTCGCCGCTCACGCGACCACCACGGTCATGCTCCTCACATAAAACAAGCAAAACAAGCCAACATGTTCGATCAAGTCGTATTCGCCGGCGGTGGCAACCGCTGCTGGTGGCAAGCCGGTTTCTGGGACGTCGTCCAGCCTGAACTCAAGTTGCGCCCGCGCGTGATTACCAGCATCTCGGCCGGCGCGGCCACGGCCTGCATGCTGTACATGAACCATTCCGAGTGGGTGATGGACTACTACGCGCATGCACTGCGAGACAATCCAAAGAACGCGTATTGGGGCAATCTGCTGCGTGGTGAATCGGTGTTTCCGCACTATCGCATCTACCGCCAGGCACTACTCGATATCTACGGCGCCGAGTTTCCATCGCTGCAAAATGCGCCGGAGATTCGTATCGGCGTATCGCATTTGCCGCGTTGGCTCGGTGCTCGCAGCGCGGTAGCCGCGGGGCTGATCGCCTATAACATCGAAAAGTACGTGCGCAAGAAGTTGCATCCCACGCTCGGTCAGTCCCTGGGTTTCCATCCGGAATTCGTAAAGGCGCAAGAGTGCGCAACGGTCGAAGACCTCGCCGACCTGATCCTGCAATCGTCCTGTACGCCGCCATTCACGCCGGTCATGCGCCGACACGGCCGGCCTGTGCTCGACGGCGGCATGGTCGACAATGTGCCGGTCGGCGCGCTGGACGCGTCGCCGGGACTCGTTCTGGTGATGGTGACGCGGGTGTATCCGCGACCGCAGATGTTTGTCGTGGAGCACGGCGCGAACCGCGACCAGCGTCGCGTCTATGTGCAACCTTCACGCAAGGTGCCGATTTCGGCATGGGATTACACGAGTCCGTCGCTGATGCGGCCCGCGTACGATCTGGGTCGTTCTGACGGCGAGCAATTCCTGACCCGCTTGCCCGATCTGCTCGGCGCGGCGGCGCATCTCTAAAAAGGAGTGTTGCATCGATGACCAAACACCACAAATACACGCTGCAAGTCGTCTGGACAGGTGATCAGGGCTCCGGCACCTCACACTACGACGCGTACTCCCGCGATCATCTGGTGCGTTCGGCGAACAAGCCGGCCATCGAGGCGTCAAGCGACCCGGCGTTTCGCGGCGACCCCACGCGCCACAACCCGGAAGAGTTGTTCGTCGCGTCGCTGTCGTCGTGTCACATGCTTTGGTACCTGCACCTTTGCGCAGTGAATGGCATCGCGGTGACAGGTTACGTGGATGACCCCGTTGGCACGATGGAGGAGTCCGCGCAAGGAAGCGGCCGCTTCACCGACGTCGTCCTGCGCCCGCAAGTGACTATCGGCGCGGGCGGTGACGTGAAGCTGGCCGGCCGTTTGCACGAGGAAGCGCATAAGTTCTGCTTTATCGCAAACTCGGTCAACTTCCCCGTCCGATGCGAGCCGACCACGGACGTTTCCACCATCTGACTATCGCCGGCGTCCACCCACCAGCGCTTCCGGATTGGCGACACTCGACGTGTCGCCGGCATCGAAGGCGAGGATGTTCTTGAACGCCGCCGTGAAGTAGAGCTCGTAGCTTTCGCGCTCCACATACCCGATGTGCGGCGTGCAAATGACGTTTTCCATGCGCAGCAAGCTATAACCCTGCAGGATCGGCTCGCTCTCGAACACGTCGATGGCAACCATCCCCGGCCGGTTGTGATGCAGCGCATTGAGCAGCGCGTTTTCTTCGAGCAATTCGGCGCGACTGGTATTCACAAACAACGCTGTCGGCTTCATGCGCATCAGATCGGCGGCCGTGACAATGCCGCGCGTTTCGTCGTTCAGTCGCAGATGCAGCGAAAGCACATCGCTCTGTTCGAACAGCGCCTCCCGGCTCTCGGCGACATTCACGCCGTCCGCACGCGCGGCAGCCTGCGAGTGCTCCCGGCCCCAGACCACCACTTTCATTCCAAAGGCCTTGCCGTAACCGGCGAGCAACTGGCCAATTTTTCCGTATCCCCAGATCCCGAGCGTCTGGCCGCGAAGCACTTGGCCCAGGCCGAAATTTGGCGGCAGCGCGGAGGTCTTCAAACCGGATTGCTGCCACGCACCTTGCTTCAGGTTCGCGACGTACTGCGGAATCCGGCGTTGCGCGGCCATGATCAGCGCCCAGGTCAACTCGGCCGGCGCGATCGGCGAACCGTTGCCTTCCAGCACGGCAATGCCTCGCTCCGTACAGGCGTCGAGTTCTATGTGGCCGCCCGCCTTGCCGGTCTGGCTGATCATGCGCAGCCGTGGCAGTTTGTCGAGCAGTTGCGAGCTGATCCGGGTGCGCTCGCGGATCAAAACGAGCGCTTCTACTTCCGAGAGTCTGCTAGCCAACTGTCCGAGTCCGCGCACCGTGTTATTGAATACCTTCACCTCGTGATCGGCGAGCAGACTGAAGCAATCGAGCTTGCGAACGGCGTCTTGATAGTCGTCCAGGATGGCAATTTTGATTGGCATGGATTGGCTTTTGATAGGCATCAAACGTGCTGCAGATATTCGAGGATGGACAGGAATCGACGTAGTAAGTTCGGGTAATTACGGATAAATCGGGTAATTACGGATAAATTCGCCGAAATACGAGCATTGCGTCGCGTTAAGCTGCTGGTGTAAGCCGACGAATCTACCGGTCGTCGGATGGGTGTTTGAAAGAATTCGAATGCGGATACGGCAGTTTAGCCATTCACGCGTCGCTAGCGCCGGAAAACCGGCAACGATGGAGACATTCCCTATCCCTTTTTAACAGTTTGTTCCGTGCCGACGCAAGCCGCGATTCAGACGGCAGTCGCCGCTAGACTAGACAACTCCCCGACGCATGCCTTGTTTTGTGTCGCCGTCTGTCACGTGAGTTCCTCCGTGCAGGTAAGCCGGTGACTAAAAATGCGCCTCTCGCGAGCAGCGCCGGCGGGTTGCAAACCGTTTTCTCATCTAAGAACGGAGTGTGCTCGATGAACCAGCCCGCAGTGGTAGATCAAAACGTGGTCGCCGACAGCGACGTACCGGCGTACGTGAAGAACCGGAAACTCATCGACTGGGTGCAGCAGGTCGCTGCTCTGACGAAGCCGGACCGGATCGAATGGTGTGACGGGTCGGAGGAGGAGTACGACCGCCTGTCGCAACACATGGTCGATGCCGGCACGCTCAAACGCCTCAATCCCGCCAAACGGCCTAATTCTTATCTTGCATGCTCGGACCCATCCGACGTTGCACGGGTGGAAGACCGGACGTTCATCTGCTCGGCGCTCCCGGAACAGGCCGGTCCGACGAACAACTGGATCGATCCTGCCGAAATGCGTCTTACGCTGGACGGTCTCTTCGACGGCTGCATGAGCGGCCGTACGATGTTCGTCGTCCCATTTTCGATGGGTCCACTCGGCTCGCCAATCGCCCATATCGGCGTGGAACTGACGGACAGTCCTTACGTGGTGACGAATATGCGCATCATGACGCGCATGGGCCGCGCGGTGTACGACGTGCTGGGCGCCGGCGGTGAATTCGTGCCCTGCGTGCATTCGGTTGGCGCGCCTTTGCAGCAGGGACAGAAGGACGTTCCGTGGCCATGCAACGACACAAAGTACATCGTTCATTTTCCGGAAAGCCGCGAGATCTGGAGTTTCGGTTCGGGCTACGGCGGCAACGCGCTGCTCGGCAAGAAATGTTTTGCGCTGCGGATTGCATCGACGATGGGACGCGACGAAGGCTGGCTCGCCGAACACATGCTGATTCTCGGCGTGACGTCGCCGGAAGGGCGCAAGTATCACGTGGCGGCGGCGTTTCCGTCGGCGTGCGGCAAGACCAACTTCGCCATGCTGATTCCGCCGCAGGACATGGCGGGCTGGAAGGTATCGACAATCGGCGATGACATCGCCTGGATCAAGCCGGGCCGCGACGGCCGGCTGTACGCGATCAATCCCGAAGCGGGCTATTTCGGCGTGGCGCCGGGCACGAGCGAAAAGACCAACTTCAACGCCATGGCGACGCTCAAGGAAAACGTGATCTTCACGAACGTGGCGCTCACCGACGATGGCGATGTCTGGTGGGAAGGCATGACCGACACGCCGCCGGCGCACCTGATCGACTGGCAGGGTAATGACTGGACACCCGAGTCGGGCAAGAAGGCAGCGCATCCGAACGCCCGTTTCACGGCGCCGGCTGCGCAATGTCCGTCTATCGACGCAGATTGGGAAAACCCCGCCGGCGTGGCGATCGATGCGTTTATCTTCGGCGGCCGCCGCTCCGACACCGTGCCGCTCGTCACGGAAGCACGCAACTGGAACGAGGGCGTCTACATGGCCGCGACCATGGGCTCGGAAACCACCGCCGCCGCGGCCGGCCAGCAGGGCGTGGTCAGGCGCGACCCGTTTGCCATGCTGCCGTTCTGCGGCTACAACATGAGCGACTATTTTGGCCACTGGCTGAAAATGGGCGAACGACTCGAGCAACTCGACGCCAAACTGCCGAAGTTCTTCTGCGTGAACTGGTTCCGCAAGGACGCGGATGGCAAATTCGTGTGGCCGGGCTTCGGCGACAACATGCGCGTGCTGAGCTGGATGATCGGTCGTATTGAAGGCACCGCTCAAGGCGATGAACACGCCTTCGGCCTCTCGCCACGCTTTGAGGACATAGATTGGGGCGCGCTCGATTTCACCCGCGAGCAATTCGAACGCGTTATCTCCGTACAGAACTCAGCATGGCGGGCTGAGCTCGAATTACACGATGAGTTATTCACGAAGCTCGCCCAGGGACTGCCTGCCGAGCTTGCAGAGACAAAAGCCGCGCTCGAAAAGAAGGTCTTGGCCTGAGTTTTCGTTAAAACTCGATTAACGCGATTAGTGATGGAAGTCGACATAATCGATGAAATAAGGGCCGCATTAGCGGCCCTTCCGCTTTTCCCGCTGTACTGCGTCAAAATTGCTTCAGCCAGCTTTTCAGAATGTTGTCGGCGCTTACTGGATAGCGACATCGTTCCAAAATCAGCAACAATACGTCGTCTTTCACCTTACCGATTGGTAAAGCCGAAATCTTTTGTCAGAAAAAGTCACATTTAAGGCAACTTCTGCACGAAAACGGGAGTCCTAGGATAATTCCGAATTGCTTCTGGAATTTTAAAGAGGCCGTCTTGCAGCAGGAGTTGTCTCATGGATCATTTGCAGTCGATGAAAGTATTCGTCCGAGTGGCGGATCTCGGCAGTTTTGCTCGCGCGGCCGGCGCAATGGATATCTCGAATGCAGTAGCGACACGTCATATTGCTGATCTGGAAGGTCGTCTGGGCACCCGGTTGCTCAACCGCACCACGCGTAGCCTGTCGCTGACCGAGTCTGGCCAGGTGTACCTGGAACGTGCCCGTCAGATCCTCGACGAGCTTGAGGACGTCGAACAAATGGTGGTTGCACGTAACCACGAGCCGGTTGGATCGCTACGAATTGTCGCACCCGTGGTGTTTGGCCTGCACAACCTCGCGCCTGTGCTGCAAACCTACACAGAACGCTATCCGAAAGTCGTGCCGGACGTCACGCTGGTCGACCGCCAAGTCGATCTGGTCGAAGAGGGCTTCGACGTGGGCATTGTGATCGCGCGCCAGATGCGCAGCGCGAGCATTGTCACGCGACGCCTCACAACGGGGTGCCTCACCGTATGCGCCACGCCAGGGTATCTCGAAAAGCATGGCGTGCCGACGCGGCCGGAAGACCTGTCCGAACATCCGTCGCTGAGTTTGCCGTCTGAATATTTTGGCGATGAGCGCGTGTTCACCGGCCCGGAAGGCGAAGTACGCGTGCGGCCGACGAACGTGATCGTCGCGAACAATACCGAGATGCTGCGCCAGTTCGCGCTGCTCGGCATGGGCATCGCGATCCTCCCGAGTTACCTGATCGGCAACGACACCACGCGCGGCAAGCTGGTACGCCTGCTGAGCGACTACGCGCTGCCGCAGGTCGAGATCAACGTCGCGTATCCGAGCCGTCGCCATTTGCCCGCGAAGGTGCGCACGTTCATCGATCACCTTGTCGAGCATTTCAGCCAAACGCCGAATCATCAGCTCGGCGAGCAGTGGGTGAAAGACGGGATCGTCAAGCCGGGCGCGCCGGCAATTGATGAGCGCGATTCTGAGCCGCTGGTCGCGCACGCGGCCTATGCGGAAGCGGAAGGTGGTGCACGATTCGAAGCCGAAGTGCCTCTCGCCGATGACAACAAGCTTGGTGGCAAGCCTACGAAGTCGCGCTCGCGTGCGACGCCGGCGATGCCCTCGCCGTTCTGATGGAGGCCGGTGTGGTGAGGCTTCTTCAGTGGTTAAGCGTCGTCCAGCACGATGAACGAAAAAAAGCCCGCGAATGATTCGCGGGCTTTTTTTATGGTGCCGGACCTAATCCACAGGCCCTGAAAACTAACCCGCTTTGCGAGCCGGCGCCTTCTTGGCCGCCACCTTCTTTGCAGGCGCTTTCTTCGCCGCAGGCTTCACGGTCGTCTTCTTGGCTGCCACGGCGACGTCGCCGTCACCTTCGTCTTCCGCTTCAGTCGCGGCCGCCGCACCGCGCTTGACTGCCGGTTTCGCACCCGGCTTCGGCTCTTTCTTCTCGAACTCGAAGCCGATCTTGCCATCCGGTTGTTTCACGAGGAACGCCTTGAAGTTCCGGCCGGTGCGCGACGACTTGAAGCCCGTCAGCAAGTCCGTGCGTCCTTCTTCGAGCAACTTCGTCATCTGCTCACGCGACATTTCCTGCTGCAAGATCACCTTGCCCGACCGGAAATCGCAGGTCTTCGGATTGGCCACCGAGTTCTCGCAGACATAACTCATGCCGTGCTCGTACACACGCGACTGGCACTTCGGACACGCGCCAACCGGCGTTTGCTCCGAGAAATCCACCGGTTCGCCGTCTTCGCCGCCTGAATCCTGACCGAAGTCGAACTCCAGCTTCCAGTTCTTGATTTCGTCGTCGAAGGACAGTTTCAGGATCGCGGAGAACGGGCGGCCCATCTTGCTGCGGAAACCCGATAGCGGCCCGATGGTCTTGTCCTTGATCAACTGCTCGACTTCGGGAATTTCAAACTGACGTCCACCAGGAATCTTCGAAATCGAGAACTCGCATTTCGTACAAGCGAACCGCCGATAATTCTCCTTCACCTGGCTGCCGCAATTCGGACACGGTGTTTCCAGCGTCGAGTAATCGCCGGGGATGGTGTCGGAGTCGTATTCCTTCGCGCGCTTCACGATGGTCTGCGTCATGCGTGCGATTTCTTGCATGAACTCATCGCGCGGAAGCTTGCCGCGTTCCATCTGCGACAGCTTGTGCTCCCACTCGCCGGTCAGTTCCGGCGCCGTCAATTCCTCGACGCCGAGACCGCGCAGCAAGGTCATCAACTGGAACGCCTTCGCCGTTGGGATCAGCTCACGGCCTTCGCGCACCATGTACTTCTCACCCAGCAGCCCTTCGATAACGGCCGCACGCGTAGCCGGCGTGCCCAGACCCTTCGCGGCCATTGCCTCGCGCAGTTCCTCGTCCTCGATGAGCTTGCCCGCGCCTTCCATGGCCGAGAGCAACGACGCTTCGTTGTAACGCGCAGGCGGCTTCGTTACGAGACCGACTGCCGCGACCTTCTCGACATCGACCTTCTCGTCCTTCTGAACCTGCACGAGATTGGCTTCTTCGCCGCCCACTTCCTTGCCGTAGACCTGCAGCCAACCTGGTTCGACGAGCACCTTGCCTTCGGTCTTGAAATGATGGCCAGAGACTTCGGTGATCCGCGTGGTGACCAGATATTCGGCCGCCGGGAAAAACACCGCGAGGAAGCGCTTCACGACCAGGTCGTACAGCTTCTGCTCCGGCTCGGACAACGCCTTGGGCGCTTGCAGGGTGGGGATGATGGCGAAGTGATCGCTGATCTTGGAGTTATCGAAGATGCGCTTGTTCGGTTTCACCCAGCCCTTGTCCAACACCTGCTTCGCATGCGGCAGGTAGTTGTTGCTCTCCTTGAGCATCGCAAGCGTGTCTTTCACCGTCGGGATGTAGTCCTCGGGCAGTGCACGGGCGTCGGTACGCGGGTAGGTGAGCACCTTGTGCTTTTCGTACAGCGCCTGAGCCAGTCCGAGCGTGTTCTTGGCCGAAAAGCCGAAGCGGCCGTTGGCCTCGCGCTGCAAGCTGGTCAGGTCGAACAGCAACGGCGACATCTGCGTGGTCGGCTTCGCTTCTTCCGTGACCGTGCCGGTCTTGCCACGACAAGCCGCGACAATGGTTTCAGCAGCCGGCAAGCTCCAGAGCCGCGAATCGCGTTGTTCCGGATCGCCTTCTACGCGCTTGAATTTCGGGTCGAACCAGCGACCTTCGTACATGCCCTTCGCGGCGATAAATTCTGCCCGCACTTCCCAATAATCGCGCGATACGAAGCGACGAATCTTTTCCTCGCGTTCCACGACGATAGACAACGTTGGCGTCTGAACGCGGCCAACAGTCGTCAGGAAGAAACCACCGCCCTTGCTGTTGAACGCCGTCATGGCGCGCGTGCCGTTGATGCCTACGAGCCAGTCGGCTTCGGAGCGGCAACGGGCGGCATCGGCGAGCGGCTGCATGTCGGCGTCGCTGCGCAGGTTCGCGAAACCGTCGCGGATGGAACCCGCGGTCATCGACTGGAGCCAGAGACGCTGCACCGGCTGCTTGGCCTTTGCGTGTTGCGCGATCAGGCGAAAAATCAGCTCGCCTTCGCGCCCCGCGTCACAGGCGTTGATCAGGCGATCGACGTCCTTGCGCTTGAGCAGCTTCGTCAGCACTTTGAGCCGTGATTCGGTTTTCGCAATCGGATTCAGGTCGAAATGCGGCGGAATCACGGGCAAATTGGCGAAACTCCACTTGCCGCGCTTGACCTCGAATTCCTCGGGAGCGGCAATTTCGAGCAGGTGGCCGACAGCCGACGACAGCACGTAGTCTTCGCTTTCGTAATATTCGTCATGCTTGGTGAAGCCGCCCAAAGCGCGCGCGATGTCGTTCGCGACAGAAGGCTTTTCAGCGATGATCAGGGCTTTGGACATGACTCGATTCAAGTTAGGGACTGGCATGAGGCCGGGTTTGGGCGGCTTGCGCCACCGCGGTTCGGACCCGTTAACGTCCGCTTTATAGCATATGGCGTGCGGCGCGCGGTCTGGCATTTGGTGAAACGCGGGGTGCCGAACGGTGAATGTGGGTGCTTTGTGATGCAAGCGCGAAAGCCGTTTCAGCTTCCGAGAGCGCCGGGTTGCGCATAGTGGTCTTGCCGGTGGATTCGATTCAACCGTCGATTCGAACGTCGATTCACGCGTTGACCAGCGCGGGCCGGATCTTCGGTGCGCCCACCACACCCGGCAACGCGCTCAAGTCCGTCAACATGCGCGCGACAATGGACGTTTGCGGCAGCACCGTTCCAAAAAAACGGGTTGTCACAGCATCTTCGATCAAGACGGTCGGAAAATTTTCCACATCGAGGTCATCGAAGCGATCCGCCTGGTTTTCGATGTCGATCCACGCAAAGCAGATGTCCGGATGGGCATCGGCGAGCAGGTTGAAACTCTCGCGATAATCGCGGCACGTCCCGCACCATTCGGCGCACAGGCAGGCGACGAGCAGCGTGCCGGCGCTGGCCAGACGCTCGGCAATCTGATCGGCGTCCGTGTCGAGATTCAGCGCGGGCATGGTTCCTTGCAGTCCTTTTCGTCAGTAATTTGTTGCCGGTGCAGGCAGCGGATTTTGTCGCGAATGTAGCATGGCGTCGAAAAATCAGCGTTCAAGCCGGGCAAATCGGCCTCCCGGCAAGGTGCCAATCCGCCCCGACAGTTCAAGCTGCAGCAACAGGCTTTGTAAGGTCGCGCCATCCATGTCGGTCCGCTCGGCAAGAATTTCAAGCGTCGCGGGCGAGTGCCCGAGTGCATCGAGCAGGCGTTCTGCTTCGGGATCGGCAGGTTTTAGAGACGCGGACGCCCAAGATGCGCTAGCCGGTTTGCCTCGAGCGGCGCAGCCTGAGCCCGACGCGTCCTGAAGCTGCAGCGCGAACTCGCTGGTAGCCGGTCCGGTGCCGGCGTCCTCCGATGGACGCGTTTTTCCACGCTTTCGCGGCTTTGAAACAGGGGCCGCCGCCGCTTCGCTCTGAACCGTGAAACCAAACTCCTCCAGAATATCTTCGGGCGTTTCCACGAGCTTCGCTCCCTGCTTGATCATCCTATGACACCCGCGAGACAGCGGTGCGTGGATCGATCCGGGAATCGCGAATACATCGCGCCCCATTTCGTTGGCGAACCGGGCAGTGATCAGCGACCCCGAGCGCATTGCCGCTTCGACAATCAGCACGCCGCTCGCCAACCCTGCGATCAACCGGTTACGCTGCGGAAAATTTGCCGGCCGGGCCGGCGTGCCGAGTGGCCATTCCGACACGATCGTGCCGTTCGTCGCAATTTCGTGCGCCAGCGCGTGGTGCAGCGGCGGATAGACGAGATCCGCACCCGTTCCGATGACCGCAATCGTGCCGCCGGGACCGCTGAGCCCTCCGCGATGCGCCGCGCCATCTATACCCAGCGCGAGCCCCGACACAATCGCGAGCCCCGCGTCCGAGAGGGCTTGCGCGAAGCGGCGAGCGTCGTCGATGCCTTGCGGCGTTGCGCTCCGGCTGCCGACGATAGCAACTGCCCGGGCGTGGAGCAGGTCCAGCCGTCCCTTTACATATAGCAGCGGCGGCGGATCGGGCATGGTCAGGAGCGCCGGAGGGTAAGCGCAATCCGCAAGCGTGACGATTGTGTTGCCGGGAACCGACGCCCACTCGAGCGTGCGCGCAAGGCATTCGTCGAATGAGCCGAGTTCCGAGCGCGGCGGAGCGCCAAGCACGGCATGTGCAGCCTTCTCTCCGGCGGTCGCCGCGAGCGCGCCGAATGGCTGGTTCAATACCGCCTGCGGGCCGCCGAATTCGGCGAGCAACGCACGCAGCGCAATGGGCGGCAAACCGCTCGCATTCGCCAGCCGCAGCCAGGCTGCAACGTCCTGCAAATCGGTTTCTCCCAGGCAGGGCTTGGGTCCGGTCGTCGGCAACAGGAAAGGCGTCATGTTAAAATTTTCATATTCCGAAATAAGAAAGGATTGCCGAACGGCCCGGTTCCTGGCCGATCGAACAACGCGTTGCCGCCCCACGAGCGGCACTGAAACGAGGTTGAAGCGCTGCGTTTCGGCCCAATCATCTTCTCGATACCGGCACTCTTTTACAACCTGGCCGAATGGCCGACTATCGCGCGCTGCGGCGTGCGTCGATAATCTGAATCATGGCTCTGCTCAACATACTCAAGTACCCGGACAAGCGGCTGCACAAGGTCGCAAAGCCCGTAGAGGTCGTCAATGACCGGATTCGCAGGCTCGTCGCCGACATGGCTGAAACCATGTACGCGGCGCCTGGCGTCGGCCTCGCCGCGACCCAGGTGGACGTCCATGAACGCGTGATCGTGATCGACACGTCGGACACGCACGACCAGCTTCAGGCCTTCATCAATCCGGAGATCGTCTGGTCGAGCGACGAGAAGAAGGACCACGAGGAGGGTTGCTTGTCGGTGCCTGGCATTTACGACTTCGTGGAGCGGCCGGAAAAGGTGCGCGTGCGCGCGCTGAACGAGAAGGGCGAGACGTTCGAAATCGACTGCGACGAGTTGCTCGCCGTGTGCATCCAGCATGAGATGGATCATTTGATGGGGCGTGTGTTTGTCGAATACCTGTCGTCGCTTAAGCAGACGCGAATTCGCGGCAAGATGAGAAAGCTCGAAAAGGCGCTGTGACGCGTCGATTCACTAAGACTGGTGCTGGAATTTGCAGGTTGCTGAATCGATGACTCATTCGCTGCGTGTTGTATTTGCTGGAACACCTGAATTTGCTGCTGCCGCGCTGGCCGCCATCCATGCGGCGGGTTTCCCTGTGCCGCTCGTGTTGACGCAGCCGGACCGGCCGGCGGGGCGCGGTTTGAAACTGGCGGCGGGTCCGGTGAAACGGTTCGCGCTCGAGCACGGCTTGCCTGTAGCGCAGCCGACCTCGTTGCGGCGCAATGGCAAGTATCCAGAGGAAGCGGCCGCTGCTATTGAACAATTGAAAGCGACGCCTCACGACGTCATGGTGGTTGCGGCCTACGGGCTGATCCTGCCGCAAGAAGTGCTCGACATCCCGCCACTGGGTGCAATCAATATCCACGGTTCGCTGCTGCCTCGCTGGCGAGGAGCCGCGCCGATTCATCGTGCGCTTGAAGCCGGTGACGGCGAGACCGGCATCACGTTGATGCAGATGGATGCAGGGCTGGACACCGGCGCGATGATCGTCAAAGGTCACATCGCGATCACGCCCACCGACACCACCGCCACGCTGCACGACCGGATGGCGCAACTCGGCGCTGATCTGATCGTCGAAGCGTTGCGGGATCTCGAGCGGGACGGCGCCTTGCCCGCCTCGCCGCAGCCGCAGGAAGGCGCGACGTACGCGGAGAAAATTTCCAAGCACGAAGCGGCGCTCGACTGGCGTCGTCCGGCGAGCATGCTCGCGCGTCAGATTCGCGCCTTCGATCCGTTTCCCGGTGCGTTCGGAACGCTCGATGGCGTGGTCGTGAAGATATGGGCCGCCGAGTTGGTGGAACTGCCGGGTAGCGCCGAGGCCGGCGTGATTGTGGAAAGCGGCGCGGAGGGTGTCGTGGTTGCGTGCGGTCAAGGTGGCCTGCGTCTCACGCAGTTGCAAAAGCCCGGCGGCAAACGACTCCCGGTGCGCGAATTTCTTGCCGGATCGCCTATTGTTAAAGGGCAACGATTCGAACTTCGGGAAGTCGCGCCGGGCGCATAAAGCGGCGTTTTTGTATTTCTCGAGCCGTCGCTGCGATGGCTACAGCCAGCCAAAGAACAAAGGTCCCGCAATGCTTGGAATCACCGGTTTCACGCTATTTATCGTCGCCGTCATGCTGCTGAGCGTTACGCCGGGGCCGGATACGGCGTACATCGTCGGCAGGAGCGTTGCGCAAGGACGGGGCGCGGGCGTGGTGTCGGCGCTAGGCATTGCGGTCGGCTGCATCGTGCATACGCTGGCCTGCGCGTTCGGACTGACGGCGTTGCTGGCGGCATCGGTGACGGCGTTCACTGTCGTCAAGTTCGCGGGCGCGATTTATCTGATCTATCTTGGTGTGCGGCTGGTTTTCGCGAAGCCGGCAGTCGCGAAAACCAGCGGCCAGCCGAGTGAAGCCGAAGAAACCCGCGTTCGCGCCGCGCCGAAATCGCTGCTGCAACTCTTCACGCAAGGCTTCGTCACGAATGTGCTGAACCCGAAAGTGGTCTTGTTTTTTGTCTCGTTCATCCCGCAATTCGTTGCTGCCGACAGCCCGCACAAAACCCTTGCCTTCCTCGCGCTCGGGTTGGTGTTCGTGCTCGTCAGCACCTTTTGGAATACGTTCGTGGCGTGGATCGCGGGTAGCGTGACGCAACGCTTCTCCGGCACGCCCAGCGTCAAGCGATGGCTCGACAGGGTGGTGGGCAGTGCATTCGTCGGATTGGGGATCAAGCTGGCGACTTCACATAGGTGATTGAATTTTTCCGGGATGTCCTTATCTAACATTTTGCTTACAATCCAGGGCCGACTAATCGTTGGACGATTGTTCGGTCAGGCAAAAAGGCCGCTTCGGCCGCTCGCGCTTAAAGCGCATTGATATTGGGTGAGGAGTTCAAGACATGTTCAACTGGGTCAAAACGGCGATGCTGATGGCAGCGATCACGGCCCTTTTCGTCGTGATCGGAGGAATGATCGGCGGCAGCAAGGGGATGATGCTCGCGCTGATCGTCGCCCTCGCCATGAATTTCTTTTCGTACTGGTTCTCCGACAAGCTCGTGCTGAAGATGTACAACGCACAGGAAGTGGACGAAGCCAGCGCGCCGCGGTTTTATCGAATGATTCGCGAGCTGGCCACGCGGGCGCAACTGCCCGTGCCGAAGGTATATCTCATCGACGAAAACGCGCCCAACGCATTCGCAACTGGACGTAATCCGGAGCATGCGGCTGTTGCGGCGACTACGGGCATCTTGCGCGTGTTGTCCGAGCGTGAGTTGCGTGGCGTGATGGCGCATGAGCTGGCGCACGTGAAGCACCGCGACATTTTGATCTCGACGATCTCGGCGACCATGGCCGGTGCGATCTCGGCACTGGCTAACTTCGCCATGTTCTTTGGCGGGCGGGATTCCGACGGCCGGCGCAGCAATCCGATCGCCAGCATTGCGGTCGCCATGCTGGCGCCGCTGGCCGGTGCGTTGATCCAGATGGCGATCTCAAGGGCGCGGGAATTCGAAGCCGATCGTGGCGGCGCGCAGATTTCCGGCGATCCGCAAGCGCTCGCCAGCGCACTCGAGAAAATCCATGCGTATGCCGCGGGTGTGCCGTTCCCGACCGCCGAGCAGCATCCGGCCACGGCGCAGATGATGATCATGAACCCGCTGGCGGGCGGCGGAATCTCCAAGCTTTTTTCCACGCACCCGGCGACCGAAGAGCGCGTGGCGCGCCTGATGGAGATGGCGCGAACCGGACGCATGGAGTGATGGCACCGGTCTAAGGCCGCGACCACAGACCCATCGCCGTGCAAGCGGTGATGGGTTTTGTCACACCTTGTCATAAACAGCGAGCCGCCTCCAATCCCGTCCGTTCGGCCAGCATCCGGGTCCCAATCTCGGGCCAAACCCCTCGCAAGTTACAATGCTTCGTTTGTGCGGACCGGCATCGGCCGGCTCGAACGCCTTCGCCCCGACATGACCGAAAAGCCTTCCCGACGCCGCGCCGTTTCATCGGCGGACAGTAGCCGAGCGTCGTCCGACGCCCGTCTGGCCACGCTCCATCTCGCTCCCGATTCACTTGCGTTCGCGCTCGATGCGGCCGCGCAAGCAGTCGGCGCGGTGCGTGCCGGTTCCGCGCTGCCGGCAGCCTTGCAGACGGTCATCGCGGCTACGCACGTGGCGGTATCGCGCGGGGCGACACAGGACATTGCGTACCGCACGCTGAGGCGTCTCGCCGTGGCCGACGCGCTGATCGCGAAACTGGTGCGCAAGGCGCCGCCGCCGCATGTATCGAATGTGATGGCCTGCGCGTTCGCGCTGCTCGTCGACGACGAAGCCCACGCCGCGTACACGCCTTTCACCGTTGTCGATCAAGCCGTCAACGCGATCGCCGCGAGACGCGAGTTCGAGTTTGTAAAGGGTCTGGTCAACGCTGTGTTGCGCTCGTTCCTGCGTGAGCGTGAAGCGTTACTAGCCGAGGTGCAAAGCAACCCCGTCGTACGTTTCAACTATCCCGCGTGGTGGATCGACGCGGTCAAGCGCGCCCAGCCTGACGAATGGGAAAACATCCTGGAGGCCGGTAACCGGCAGGGCCCGCTCACGTTGCGCGTGAACGCACGGCGCATGAGCGTGGCGCAATATCTCGACGTCCTCAAGGCCGAGCACATAGAAGCCGAAGCCGCGGGCATTCACGCCGTGCGCCTCAAGACGCCGATGGCGGTCGACAAGATCCCCGGTTTCGCCGACGGCGTGGTCTCGGTTCAGGACGCCGGCGCGCAACTCGCCGCACAGTTGCTGAACGCTCGCGACGGCATGCGCGTGCTCGACGCATGCGCCGCGCCGGGTGGCAAGACGGGACACGTGCTGGAACTGGCGAACGTCGAGTTGATCGCGGTGGAAAGCGACCCGGGGCGCGCACGGCGTATCGGCGAAAACCTGCAGCGCCTGAACGTGCAAGCGGAAATTCGCGTAGGCGATGCCGGCGAACCGTCGGGCTGGTCGGACGGGGACCCGTTCGATCGCATTCTTGCCGACGTGCCGTGTTCGGCATCGGGGATCGTGCGGCGTCATCCTGACATTCGCTGGTTGCGCCGTCCGTCCGATATCGCTGCCTTGGTCGACGAACAGCGCCGCATTCTCTCCGCGCTCTGGCCGCTGGTCGCGACCGGCGGCGAGTTGCTTTACGTTACATGCTCGATCTTTCCCGAAGAGGGCGAGTTGCAGGCGCAGTGGTTTGGAGAGGTGCACGAAGATGCGGTACGATTGGACGCGCCGGGGCAACTATTGCCGACAGCCAGCCGCACCGGCGCGGCTGGTTCGCAAGTATCACCGGACCCGGTCACGAACTCGCTGACGGACAATTCAGGCGAGGTGCAACGTACCTGCTCAACATCGCCGCAGGACGCGCAAGCCTTTGCGGACCATGACGGATTCTTCTACGCGCGCTTTCAGAAACGGTGACGATCAAACGCTTTTTCCCGCTGAGGCTCGCGCCTGCCGGCCAAGCCGTGCTGGCCATATTGTTGAGCCTTGCGCTGTCGATCATGCCCGTTTCGGCCGCGCAGGCCGATCCCATTGCTGTGCAGCGCGCGTCGTTGCAGGCGGACGGATCGGGCTGGAGTCTCGACGCCCGTTTCGACTTCGATCTCAACAGCAGCCTCGAAGACGCCGTGAACAAGGGCGTGCCTTTGTATTTCACAACCGATTTCGATTTGTCGCGGCCGCGCTGGTATTGGTTCGACGAAGACCCGGTGAGCGTGTCGCAAAGCATCCGGCTTTCGTTTCAGCCCCTGACACGTGAATATCGCGTCTCCACAGGAGGCTTGCAGCTCGGTTTCCCCACGCTTGAGGAAGCACTTGCTGTCATCAAGCACGTGACGTCGTGGCACGTGATCGATCATAACCAGGTCAAGCCCGGCGAGACGTATAACGCGTCGGTGCGCATGCAGCTCGACATTGCGCTGATGCCCAAGCCGTTCCAGATCGACGCGGTCAACAACCGCGACTGGAATCTCTCTTCCGACTGGAAGCGTTTCACTTTTACGGCGGCGACCAGTGCTAAATAAACTACGCCGCCGGCCGCTGCGCCGCACGAACATGACAGGCATCGTGGTTCGCGTGCTCGTGGTAACGGTCGCGCTCACGGCCATTTTGCTGCTGGTCATGCTGGCACTTGCCAGCGCGAACACCGAGTTCTTCGACCGCTATTATCAGTGGCTCTACGCGGCGAACCTCGCGGTTGCGGTCGTGCTGATCCTGATCGTGATCGGGCTGGTGGCAATCATTATCACGAGGGTGCGCCAAGGCAAGTTCGGCACCCGGCTGCTCGCGAAACTCGCGTTTATCTTTGCGCTCGTGGGGGTTGTGCCGGGCGGGATCATCTACGTGGTGTCGTATCAGTTCGTGTCGCGCAGTATCGAATCATGGTTCGACGTGAACGTGGAAACCGCACTCACGTCCGGGCTGAATCTCGGGCGCGGCATGCTCGATGCATCGCTGTCCGATCTGCAGAACAAAGGCCGCCTGATGGGCGATCAGCTTGCCAGCGCCGATCCAACCAGCCTCACGCTCACGCTGTTGCGATTGCGCGATCAGTTCAACGTGCAGGATGCGACTATCGTCGAGCCGGCGAGAAGCGGCTCCGGGACCGCGCCCGATGTGCGCGTGGTGGCGCAGGCATCGAGTAATTTCGCGGCCCTCGTGCCCGACGACCTGCCAACGCCGCTGCAACTGAATCAGGCGCGTGGCAGGCCGTACGGGGCGATTGAAGGCGAGGTCGACGGTGATTCGAGTCAGACGGGGCCAAAGGGCGCGTTGAGGCTGCGGGTGATCGTGAAGATCCCCGACAGTTCGACCACTGAACTGCAGCCGACCGAGCGTTTCCTGCAGATCGAACAGCCGGTCAGTACCGGACTCGCCCGCAATGCCGACGCCGTGCAGCGCGCGTATCGCGAATATCAGGAAAAAGCACTCGGGCGGACCGGCTTGCGCAAGATGTATATCGGCACGCTGACGCTGGCGTTGTTCCTCGCGACGTTCATTGCGATGATGCTCGCGCTCGCGCTAGGCAACCAGCTTGCGCGGCCGTTGTTCCTGCTCGCGCAAGGCACGAAGGAAGTGGCCGAAGGCGATTACACGCCCAAGCGCGAAGTGAAGTCGCGTGACGAACTCGGTTTCCTCACGCAGTCGTTCAACGCCATGACGCGGCAATTGTCCGAGGCGCGTGCGGCGGTCGAGAACAATCGGATCGCACTCGAACATTCGAAGGCGTACCTCGAGAGCATTCTCGCGAACCTGACCGCCGGCGTGTTCGTGTTCGACCGGCAGTTCCGCCTGACCACGGCGAATCGCGGCGCCGAGCGGATCTTCCGGCAGCCGTTCAATGCGTCGCTGAATCTGCCGCTTGAACAGATCGGCGTGCTGTCCGAGTTCGGCGCGATGGTGCGCAAGGCATTTGCGGATCGCGATGCAGCGGCAAGCGGCAGCGGCCGGCCTATTGGTGACCGCGGGCATTGGCAACAGCAACTCGCCGTGCCAGTGCCCGGCGAGACTGATCCGTTGACCTTGTTGGTACGCGGCACGCAGTTGTTGACCCTGACCGAAAGCGATACCGACGACGCTGAAACGACAGGCTACGTAGTCGTATTCGACGACATCTCCGACGTCATCTCGGCGCAGCGTTCGGTCGCATGGGGTGAAGTGGCGCGGCGGCTGGCGCATGAGATCAAGAACCCGCTCACGCCGATCCAGCTATCGGCGGAACGGTTGCAGATGAAGCTCACCGACAAGCTTGCTCCCGCCGACGCCGAAGTGCTCAAGCGCGGCGCGACGACCATCGTGAACCAGGTTCAGGCGATGAAGCAGATGGTCGACGACTTCCGCGAATACGCGCGTACGCCGCCGGCCGTCCTGGGCAACCTGCAACTCAACGAGCTTGTGGCCGAAGTGCTGACGTTGTATGGCATTGAAGAGGGCAAGAGTCATATCACCGTGGAGCTGACAAAATTGCCGGTGATTCGCGGCGATGCCACGCAGCTTCGGCAGGTGATTCACAATCTTTTGCAGAACGCGCAGGATGCGGTTGCCGATGTGGCCGAACCACGCGTGCTGCTTGAAACGAAGACAGTAGAATATGGCGAGCCCGATGCCTCCGGACATGCCCGCGTGGCGGTGCGGTTGACGGTATCGGATAACGGCTCTGGTTTTCCCGCGCGAATTCTCTCGCGCGCATTCGAGCCTTATGTGACAACGAAGGCCAAGGGCACGGGTCTGGGTCTTGCAACGGTAAAGAAGATCGTCGACGAGCATGGCGCGCGCATCGACATCCGCAATCGTTCGAAGACCCCTGACGTGATCGAAGGCGCGCAGATCTCGATTCTGTTCCTGCAACTCGCGGAAGATTCCGCCGAACCGGGCGCGACACCGCCCTCGGCGGCGGCGAGCCACGGAACAACAAAAGCATTAGTGCAGACAAGGGCAGCGTAAATGGCAACCATCTTGGTGGTAGACGACGAAATGGGTATCCGGGAATTACTCTCGGAGATCCTGAGCGACGAAGGTCACGTGGTGGAGACGGCGGAGAATGCGCAGCATGCGCGGGAGTATCGGTTGCGGCAGGCGCCGGATCTCGTGCTGCTCGACATTTGGATGCCCGATACCGACGGCGTGACGCTGCTGAAAGAGTGGGCGGCGCAGGGCAAGCTCACCATGCCGGTGATCATGATGTCGGGCCATGCGACTATCGATACGGCGGTTGAAGCCACGAAAATTGGTGCGCTCAACTTCCTCGAAAAGCCGATCGCGTTGCAAAAATTGCTCAAGGCGGTCGAGCAAGGTCTTGCGCGTGGCACGGCTGCCGCGCCAATTGCAAACACGGCCGTGCGGCCGCCGTTGCCGGCGAGCGGTTCGACGGTGCCGGCTTCGGCGGTGTTGCCGGTGGCTTCGTCGTTGAATCTGGCGAGCGGCGATGCAGGCGCGCTGGGTGCAGCGGCAGGTCCGGCAGGCGCGACGGCATCCATCTCCTTCGACATCCCGTTGCGTGATGCTCGCGATGCCTTCGAGCGCGCGTACTTCGAGTATCACCTGGCGCGTGAGAACGGCAGCATGACACGGGTGGCGGAGAAGACGGGATTGGAGCGTACGCACTTGTACCGAAAGCTCAAGCAGCTCGGTGTGGATCTGGGCAAGAACAAGAGCGAGGCTTGACTGGCGGGGCGCGGAGGGGGACGACAAGGATCGTTACAGTAAAAAGGTGCCAAAAAGCACTTGAGCGACATAATCCCCTTTGATATACTTGCGTTCTTCGTGGCCCGGTAGCTCAGTTGGTAGAGCAGCGGATTGAAAATCCGCGTGTCGATGGTTCGATTCCGTCCCAGGCCACCACAGTTGCAAAAAAAATGCCCGGAAACCGCAAGGTTTCCGGGCATTTTTCATTGGTTTTGTTCGCACTTGGCGGGGCGGGATGAGCAGATGGCGTCAATTCCAGGCGCTGCCTGCAAGCGGACCGGTTACCCATGCCCGGCAGGCCAAACCCCAGCCGAGAGCGAACGCCGGCCTTCGTGATAAAATCCTTGGTTCTTCAAAGACTTGGCTAAGATAGAACCCGTACAGCGGCCACTTCTGACCATTAGCCAAATCGCGCATTTCATCCTCTCCATCGGAGTTTCACGGTGACTCGGACAGACGCTAAAGACAGCGCACTGGTGCTGTTTTCCGGTGGCCAGGATTCGGCCACATGCCTCGCTTGGGCGCTCGATCGTTTTGCAACCGTCGAGACGCTCGGCTTTGACTATGGACAGCGCCATCGCGTGGAACTCGAATGCCGCGAAGGCTTCCGGGCATCGGTCAAACAGCAGTTTCCTCAGTGGGCCGAACGGCTCGGCGAAGACCACATGATCGACCTGTCCGTGCTCGGTGCGATCAGCGACACCGCCATGACGCGCGAGATCGAAATCGAAGCCAGCGCGAACGGCTTGCCCAACACCTTCGTGCCCGGCCGCAATCTCATGTTCATGACGATCGCTGCCGCCATCGCGTACAGGCGAGGTCTGAAGGTGCTCGTCGGCGGCATGTGCGAAACGGATTTCTCGGGCTACCCCGATTGCCGCGACGACACCATGAAGGCGCTGCAAGTTGCCCTCAATCTCGGCATGGATAGCCGCTTCCTGCTCGAGACGCCGCTGATGTGGCTCGATAAAGCCGACACCTGGCGCCTGGCCGAACAGCTAGGCGGCGAGGCGCTGGTGGAACTGGTGCGCGTCGAGACGCACACGTGTTATGTCGGCGAGCGCTCGGAGTTGCATGAATGGGGTTTTGGTTGCGGCCAATGCCCGGCGTGCAAGCTGCGCAAGCGCGGCTATGAAGCCTACAAGTCGGGCGAGCAAGTCACCACCGAACCGGTCTGATCATGACGTATGCAGTAAAGGAAATTTTCTACACGTTGCAGGGCGAAGGCGCAAACGCCGGCCGTCCGGCTGTGTTCTGCCGCTTCGCCGGCTGCAATCTCTGGTCGGGTCGCGAGGAAGATCGCGCGGACGCAGTCTGCCAGTTTTGCGACACGGATTTCGTCGGCACGGATGGCGAGAACGGCGGCAAATATCGCACGCCTGCAGACCTCGTCGCCATGATCGCGTCGCAATGGCCGGAAGGCGAAGCGCACAAGTTCGTGGTCTGCACAGGCGGTGAGCCCATGCTGCAGATCGACCCGCCTTTCGTCGATGCCCTGCATGCCGCCGGCTTCGAAATGGCGATCGAAACGAATGGTTCGCTGCCGGTGCTGGACAGCATCGACTGGATTTGCGTGAGCCCGAAAGCCGGCGCGCCGCTGGTCGTGACGAGGGGCAACGAGTTGAAGGTCGTCGTGCCGCAAGACAATCAGCCGCTCGCCGATTACGCGAAACTCGACTTCGAGTATTTCCTCGTGCAGCCCATGGACGGTCCGTCGCGCGACATCAATACGAAGCTCGCTATCGACTGGTGCAAGCGGCATCCGCAATGGCGCCTGTCCATGCAGACGCACAAGTACCTGAACATCCCCTAACGCGAATCAAGCCCCTAGCTGAGCAGACGTGCAGACGATCACCCGAAAACTCGAATTCGATGCGGGCCACCGCATCCCCGATCACCGCAGCCAGTGCCGTAACCTGCACGGTCATCGATATGTGCTGGAAATTACGCTGCAAGGCGAACTCGTCGAAACGGAAGGCGCGCCGGATCGCGGCATGGTGATGGACTTCGCCGACGTCAAGGCGCTGGCAATGGAACATCTGGTCAACAAGTGGGACCACGCGTTTATCGTCTATGCACGCGACGAAGTCGTGCGCAGTTTTCTCGAGAAGATGGCCGATCACAAGACCGTCGTGCTCGACCGCATTCCCACCGTCGAAAATCTCGCGGCCGAGGCGTTCCGGATTCTCTCCGGCGTCTATAACGACCACTATGGCGTCGATCTGAAGCTGAAGCGCGTGCGTCTATACGAAACCCCGAATTGCTGGGCGGACGTCGAAGGGGTCTGACGCTTCACACGGTTCAGTCTCCAGGGCAGCGCTCCTGCCAGCGCTCTTTTGTCACGGTATGATCTTTGGACAAGCCGCACGTTTTGTTGCGGCGCATTCCAGCGACATAGCCCAATTGGAGCGAGACATGCCTGCCTGCCATCCCGCCGCGTGTGATCTAACCGGAACCACGCGATGAGCACCTACACCAACCTCCTTAAACAGCGTTTTACCGAATCCGGCACCTTGTACGGCCTTTGGCTGTCGCTCGGCAGTGCGGACGTGGCCGAAGCCGTGGCGCACGCAGGCTTCGACTGGCTGTGTATCGACATGGAGCATTCGCCGAACGATAGCCATGACGTCATCGCGCAACTTCGTGCGATTGCCGCCGCGCACTTGCCGACCGAACCGATCGTCCGGGTGCCGGCGCATGAAGGCTGGCTCGTGAAACGCGTGCTCGACGCGGGCGCGCGCACCTTGATGTTCCCGAACGTGGAAACGGCGGAAGAGGCCGCGCACGTCGTGCGTCTCACGCAGTATCCGAACGCCGATGCCCGCGATGGCCTGCGCGGCGCCGCTGGTGCCGTGCGCGCAGCGGCATACGGCATCCGGCGTGATTACGTGAGTTCGGCGAACGCGCAGATATCGACGATCGTGCAGATCGAATCCGAGCAGGCGCTGGCGAACGTGGAAGCGATCGCGGCTACGCCGGGCGTCGATTGCCTGTTCATCGGCCCCGCTGATCTTGCCGCGAGTCTCGGTCATCTCGGCGATACCAAACATCCCGACGTCCAGGCGGCAATCACAAAAATTATCGATACCGCGAAACACGCGGGCATCGCGAGCGGCATTTTCGCACTCGATGTCGCGAGTGCGCGGTCGTATGCAGAAGCGGGTGTGAAGGTTATCGCGTTATCGGCCGATGTGGGCTGGCTGTTAAAAGCGACGCGACAGGCGTTGCAGGAGGCAAGGGCATGAAACCCGGAATATTGGGCGCGGTATCCGTAGCGTTGGTGGTGGCGTGCAGCGCGGTCAGTGCGCAGACGGTCAAGGGCAGTGATATGGCGACGCAAAACGCTGTCGCCGATTACAACGCGGGTAACCTTGGCGGCGCGCGCTCGGAGTTCTTGCGCGCGGCGAAGAATGGCAGCCGTCTCGCAGAATTCAATTACGCGATGATGCTGGTGAACGGCGAAGGCGGCCCGGCGGAAGTGGAGGAGGGCAAGAAGTGGTTGCGCAAAGCCGCCGATGCCAACATGACGCAAGCGCAGTACGTGTACGGCAAGATGTACGACGATGGCGAGTTTGTCGACCGTGATCCGGCCGAGGCGCATCGGTGGTTCTTGCGAGCGGCTAACCAGGGCCACGTGCTGGCGGAGCTCGCGCTGGCCAATCAGTTCCTCGATGGCCGCGGCACGCCGCGCGACAACGCGCAGGCGTTTGTCTGGTACAAGAAGGCGGCCGAAGGCGGGGACATGACGGCCCAATACGTGGCCGGATCGTTTTACGAGCGCGGCGGCGATGGCGTGAAGAAGAACATCAACGTGGCGCGTGCGTATTACGCGGCGGCGGCGGCGCAGGGCGATCCTGCGGCGAAGCTGAAGTTCCAGGAACTCAGCGCGGAACTCACGCACGAACAACCGCAATAAGAGAAAAAGCCCACGATGAAAAACATCATCGTGGGCTTTGCTTCATTTGCTTCATTTGCTCCGTTTGCTCCGGCAACGCATGCCGTCGAAAAACGCTAGCCTTTCATCAGCCGCTTTTGTCGCGACACGCTCATGATGAGTCCGACCGCGACACCGAGCGTGGTTAGCGCGGTTCCGCCGTAACTCATGAACGGCAACGGCACGCCGACCACCGGCAAGATCCCGCTCACCATCCCGATATTCACGAACGCGTAAGTAAAGAACGCCATGGTCAGCGATCCGGCTAGCAGCCGTCCGAACAGCGTCGCCCCGTTCGCCGCGATAAACAGCCCTCGCGCAATCAACGCCATATAAAGGAATAGCAGCACCAGTCCGCCCGCGAGCCCGAACTCCTCCGAAAACACCGCGAAAATGAAGTCGGTATGCTTTTCAGGGATGAACTCCAGATGCGACTGCGTGCCCTTCAGCCAGCCTTTTCCAAAGGTGCCGCCCGAGCCGATCGCAATGACGGCCTGAATGGTGTGAAAGCCTTTGCCGAGCGGATCGGAGGTTGGATCGAGCAGGGTACAGATCCGATGCTTCTGGTAATCGTGCATGAGCGGCCAGTTCACTTCCGGCTGGCAAATGCGCTCCTGGAAGATGCCGATACTGGCGACCACCAGCACAGCCGCCACGAGCACCGGCACGATCAGCTTGAAACTCAAGCCCGCGAAATAGATCACGAAGAGACCCGCCGCGAAAACCAGCACGGCGGTGCCCAGATCGGGCTGCTTGGCGATGATCGCGACCGGCAGGATCAGGATGATGAAGCCGACGATGTAATCCCACCACCGGATACCGCCCTCACGCCGCTGGAAATACCATGCGAGCATGAGCGGCATCGCGATCTTCATGATCTCCGAGGGCTGGATCACCACGCCCACGTTGAGCCAGCGTTTCGCGCCCTTGCGCGTCAGCCCGAACATGGCGACCGCGATCAGCAGCGCCATCCCGATGGTGTACATCGGCACGGCGAAACGCATCAGCGTGGGCGGTGGCACGTTGGCGAGAATCCACATCAGCCCGAACGTCAGCATGATGTTACGCAACTGGTCTTCCACGCGGCCAGGGACATCGAGACTCGCGCTGTACAGCGTCACGATGCCCACGCACAGCAGCAGGAACACAATCAGCGCGAGCGGCTTATCGAAGCCCGCGAACATGCGCTTCGTGCGTTCGAGCCAGACGCGCTTGTCGAATTGCAGCGCTTGCATGGCGATTCTCCTTTACTCGTCGATGCCGCCAGACGGCGTCAACGTCTGGATGGCGCTTTTGCCGGTATTGCGCGGGATAGCGGCGGTCGGCGCCGGTTCTTTCGGCCGCGATGGTGGCGTTGGTGGCGTTGGTGCGGCCGGCGTCTTGCGAACCTCGGCGGTACGGATCGTTTCCTTCGCGTTGACCACGCCCGGTGCTTTCGATCCCGTTGCCGGCCGCGCTGCTTCCCGCGCTTCCGTGTTGATAGGCGCGACCGGTACGCGCGGCGCTTCCAGCGCGCGCAGCATGCTCGGCGCGACAGGAACGGCCGATGCAGCCGGCGCGCTCGACGCCGCTCCAGGTCCGCTGCTTGCAGACGCAGCCGAATCAGACGCCGCGCCACCCGCACTGGCGGCGGCCGCCGAATCTGACGGTGCCTGTGGCTTGAACGCTGGCGACACACTCGTCACTGACGCAGGCAGCGCTGCATCCACCGGGCTTTGCGCGCCCCCGATCACCGGTGCGCCCGCATCTTCCGTCGCCGATGCGGCCGCTGCCACGGCCGCCGCTTCCGCACCGGGTTTGAGCCGGTCGACGAGATAATAATCGAGCACTTTGCGTGCGATCGGGCCCGCGGATTCCGCGCCCCAGCCGCCGTTTTCCACGATCAGCGCAACCGCGATAGTCGGATGATCAGCCGGTGCGAACGCGATAAACAGCGCGTGATCGCGCAAACGTTCCGCTATCGCGCTGTGCGAATAATTCGCGCCTTGCAGCGAGTAGACCTGCGCCGTACCGGTTTTACCCGCAGCCTGATAAGGGGCGCCGCGGAAAATCTTGGCGCCCGTACCGGTGGTGACCACGCCTTCCATTGCCCGCTTGATAAAGTCGATGTCCGCCTGCTTGACCGCAATCTTGTCGCTCGGGTCACGCACGGTAACGCGCACCGCCTTGCTGATGGGATTCTCGACTTCCTTGACCAGATGCGGCTTCATGACTACGCCGTCGTTCGCGAGCGTCGCCGTGGCGTGCGCGAGTTGCAGGATCGTGAACGAGTTATAACCCTGCCCGATACCCAGGCTGATCGTCTCGCCTTCATACCAGCGCTGCTGCTCCGGCTTCCGGTATGCCTTCTTTTTCCAATCCGTCGATGGAAGAATGCCGCGCGCTTCGCCGTTGATGTCGATACCCGTGATCTGCCCGAATCCCCACGGTTTCATGAAGCCGGCCATGGCGTTCACGCCGAGATCGTGCGCCAGCATGTAGAAATAGGTGTCGTTGGAAACCACGATCGCGCGGTTCATGTCGACCCAACCCTGGCCCGCGCGCACGTCGTTGCGGAAGGTGTGACCGCCGAACGTGTACGAACCCGGGTCCTGGAATCCCCAGCTGGTCGTGCGTTTATGCAGCGTCAGCGCGGCCAGCGCCATGAACGGCTTGTAGGTGGAGCCAGGCGGGTAGGTGCCGTGCAGCGGGCGGTTCAGCAGCGGGTGATCGGGAGAATTGTTGAGCGAATCCCAGGTCTGCTGGTCGATGCCATCGACGAACGAATTCGGGTCGAAACTGGGGGCCGAGACGAACGCGAGCACATCGCCCGTCGCCGGTTCGATCGCGACCAGCGCGCCGCGCTTGCCCGCGAACGCCTGCTCGGCGACCTGCTGCAAGCCGATATCCAGCGACAACACCAGGTTGTTGCCCGGCGTGGCCTGCGTGCGCGACAGCGTGCGCACGGGCCGGCCGCCCGCCGTGACTTCCACTTCCTCGAAGCCGGTCAGGCCATGCAACTCGGTTTCGTAGCTCTGTTCCACACCAATCTTGCCGATGTAATCCGTGCCCTTGTAGTTGTTCGCGTCCACACGGGGATCATAGTGATCGGTGTCAGCGTCGTTCTGGTCGCTTGCTTCGTCGATACGTTCCTGGTCGCGCTGCGAAATCCGACCAATATAGCCGATCACATGCGCCGCAGTGGGTCCAAGCGGATATTGCCGGAACAGCCGCGCGCGCACTTCCACCCCCGGAAAACGGAACCGTTCGGCGGTGAAGCGCGCGACTTCTTCGTCAGTGAGGCGGGTGCGGATTGGCAGGCTCTCGAAATTCTTCGAGTCCTCCAGCAGCTTTTTAAAACGCCGCCGGTCGCGCTGATCGACGGGAATCACTGTCGCAATGCGGTCGATTTCGTCGTCGAGCGTGGTGTTGATCTTCGACGGCGTGATTTCCAGCGTGTAAGCGGAATAATTCTTCGCCAGCACCACGCCGTTTCGGTCGGTGATGATGCCGCGGTTCGGCACGATAGGGGCCACAGAGATGCGGTTTTCGTCTGCCTGCAACGAGTATTTGCTGAAATGCCAGACCTGCAGATACAGGAAACGCACGCCGATCAGCCCGAAACAGACGAACACGAACAGGCCGGCGGCAGCCACACGCAGGCGAAACTTCGATAACTGTTGTTCGGCGTTCTGAAATTCGGTCATGCAATGTTCGCGGGGACCGCGTGTGTGGCGTATACGGCGTGCAGCGGTTGCAGCAGGCGCTTAGTTAACTCGCTTGGTTAACTCATTAGTCAACTCAGATTGGCCGCGTGTCGTCGGGATCGGTGGCGCGACGCTGCGGAATCAGCAGCAGGAAACTGGCGAGCGGCCACAAAATAGCCTCCACGAAACCATCGATCAGATAACCCCAGCCGGGAAAAGCCGCGCCCGTCAGCAGGCGGATCACGAACGGCACGATTTGCGCGCCTATCAGCAAAGGCGCCACCACGAACGTTTGCACGGGCAGCGACATCCACAATACGCGCCTGTGGATCGTGATGGCGCCATACGACAACAGCGTATACGCAAGCGCGTGCTCACCGAGCAGACTGGCATTGTGAACGTCCATGAGCATGCCGAGCATGAACGCGATACCCATGCCCACGCGACGCGGCTGGTGGACATTCCAGAACAGCAGCACGACCGCGACGAAATCCGGGATGCCGAAGGTCCGGCCCCACGGCATCAGGTTCAGCAGGAACGCGGCGGCCAGACTGAACGTAATGAAGTACGGATTGACCGGCTGCAGGATGTATTGCGGACGGTTCATGGTGCGGCTCCGGGCGCGGGCTTGCGGGCAGCTTCAGCTTTCCTCGCGTGCTCGGATTTTTCAGATTTCTTCGCGGCGGCGGGCTCGGGTTTCTTCACCGCCGCCGGCGGTTCGGGCTTTTTCGCCACGGGTGCACTTGCCGCCGCCGCAGGGGCGGCCGCGCTAGCGCTTTTCGCCGGTGCTGCCTTGCCCTTCTTACCCTTGTTGTCCTTCGCTTCCTTGGCCGCGGCCGCTGCCTCGACTTCTTCAGGATTCGGCGGCTGGTTGACCTCGTAATGCAGCACGAGCAACTGGCGCGCACCCCGTACCGGCGCGATCGGCAGGCAAACTACACGGGCGAAGGCGGTATCCGCTTGTTTGTCGACGCGAACCACTTTCGCCACAGGCAATCCCGGGGGATAAATGCCATCCAGACCGCTGGTCACGAGTTCGTCGCCAGTTTGCACGTCGGCGCTGATCGGTACGAAACGCAGATCGAGCGTGTCGCCCTTCGGCGTGCCGTAGATCACGCTGCGCAAGCCAGTCCGTACGATCTGCACGGGCACGGCCTGGTCTTTGTCGGAGAGCAGCGTGACTTCCGATTGCAGCGGGAACACACGCGTGACCTGCCCGATGACGCCGTCTTCGTTGACCACCGGCGCGCCATCCTGGATACCTTGCTGCGAACCCTTGCCGATCACGACTTTCTGCGTGAAAGGATCGCGGGTGTCGTACTGGACCTCGACAGGCGTGGTTTGCGTGCTGGCGCGCGAGCCGAGCTCGAGCAGCGCGCGAAGATGGGTGTTTTCTGCGGTGAGCTGGGCCGCATCGCCTGCTTTCACCGACAACTCGAGGTTCTTTTCTTTCAGCTTGGTGTTCTCATTGCGCAGGGTTGCGCTGGTGACGGCCAGATCGGCCGCACCCATGAAAATATCGCGCGGTACGAGCGCCGCGCGCTGCAGCGGATACAAACCCGCTCCCAGCACGCCGCGCACGATCTCGAGCGTGTTGAAGCGTGCGTCGGAGATCAGCAGGGCGAGGGCAAGCACCACGAAGAAGATCAATCGCGCGAGAGCGGATGGACCTTGCTTAAAAAGTGGCGGCGGACTGTATTCCATGGTCGGCGCCGAGGGCGTGATCGGTTGGTTCGATGCTGCGGGTTCGCATGGGGACGCGGCCCTGCCCAGCGCTGTTCGCCGCGGTCCGGTCTAAACCGGGCCGCGTGAACCATTGCGCAAGTCGCATACTTCGCGCACGTCGCCGCTGTTGCCTTGAGCGAGTGCGTGCTGTTGGCGCCTTAGTGAAAGGCGTCAAGACTTACTCGTAGGAGAAGATGCTGCCGAGCTTGTCCATGCGCTCGAGCGCCATGCCCGACCCGCGAACGACGCACGTCAGCGGATCTTCGGCGACGAGCACCGGCAAGCCAGTCTCTTCGGCCAGCAACCGGTCGAGATCGCGCAGCAAAGCGCCACCGCCGGTCAGCATCATGCCGCGCTCGGCAATGTCAGCGCCCAGTTCCGGCGGCGTCTGCTCCAGCGCAATTTTCACCGACGAAACGATCTGGTTCAGCGGATCGGTCAGTGCTTCGAGAATTTCATTGCTCGAAATGGTGAAGCTGCGCGGAATGCCTTCCGACAGGTTGCGGCCCTTGACTTCCATCTCCTTGACTTCAGAGCCCGGGAAAGCCGAACCGATTTCCTTCTTGATCGCTTCAGCCGTCTGCTCGCCGATCAACATGCCGTAATTGCGACGGATGTAATTGACGATAGCTTCGTCGAACTTGTCGCCACCCACGCGTACGGAACCCTTGTACACGATACCGCCGAGCGAAATCACGCCCACTTCGGTCGTGCCGCCGCCGATGTCGACGACCATGGAGCCCGTTGCCTCGGACACCGGCAAGCCGGCGCCGATGGCCGCAGCCATGGGTTCTTCGATCAGGTACACCTGCGACGCACCGGCGCCATGTGCTGCTTCCTTGATCGCGCGGCGCTCGACCTGGGTCGAACCGCACGGCACGCAGATGATGATGCGTGGCGAAGGCGAGAACATACGCGATTCGTGCGCAGTCTTGATGAACTGCTTGATCATCTGTTCCGTGACGGTGAAGTCGGCGATAACGCCGTCCTTCATAGGCCGGATGGCTTCAATGTTGCCCGGCACCTTGCCGAGCATCTGCTTCGCTTCGCGGCCGACGGCCTGAATGGTTTTTTTACCATTGGGACCGCCTTCCTGGCGAATGGAAACCACCGACGGCTCGTCAAGGACGATGCCCTTGCCCCGCATGTAGATCAGCGTGTTGGCGGTGCCGAGATCAATCGCCAGATCGTTTGAAAAGTAGCTGCGCAAAAAACCGAACATTCAAAATCCTGTCTCGCTGGGAGCCGTGCCTCGCTTCGAGCGCCAAAGGACGGCAGCGGAAAAAAATGACAGCCTGCAGCGGGACCCATTTTTTGGTCACGCAAATTGCAAGACTGCGGAGAAATCTACCGGAGGATGCAAGCGAACCAGGCGTGCGCTTTTCTTAAAAATCTGTAACTAAGAACAGGCTGCTGGTAAGTCGATCCGGATTTGGGTCGAACGCGTAATGATACCTTATAATTTTGGGGTGTTCGAAGGAAAAGGACGGTACATTTTGCCACCGTCAAGCCTGCTTTTTAGGGCTCCTTTATCTCGAATTGCAGTGGCTCTCGCAGTCGCTCTTGCAGTCGCGCTGTTTGTCGGCGTGTAAGTCGAAAAAAACCGGTGATCGAATGTCTCTGACCCTGACCGATGTAAAACGCATTGCGCACCTCGCGCGGCTCGAATTGCCCGAGCACGAGGCCGAACCCACGCTCGCCCGACTGAACGACTTCTTTGGTCTCGTCGAGCAAATGCAGGCGGTGGATACCACGGGTATCGAACCGCTTGCGCATCCGATCGAACAGATTGAGAAAGCTGAGCTGCGGTTGCGAAACGATGTTGTTACAGAGCACGTAAACCGCGAAGAGTTCCAACGGCCTGCGCCTGCCGTGCGCGACGGGCTGTATCTCGTGCCCAAGGTGATCGAATAAGATCGACTCAGTGAACAAATGCGCGTGGTGCCCTGAGTCAGCGCTTCTGAGGCAATGTAATTGAGGCGATGCAATATACGCACGAAAATACGCAAGAAAACAAAGGCGCGCGGTACCCGGTACCCGGTATCCGGTATCCGGCGCCCATCAGGAAGAACGCAATGCATCAAAAAAGCTTGACCGAACTGCGCGCGGCTCTCGACGCAAAGACCCTCTCCGCCGTCGAACTCGCGCAGCTCTTCTTGCAGCGCATTGAAGCCGCGAAGGATCTCAACGCGTTCATCAGTGTTGACCATGAACTCACGCTCGACCAGGCGAAAGCAGCGGATGCGCTGATCGCCAAGGGGGAAGCAGGCGTGCTGACCGGCCTGCCGATCGCGCATAAAGACGTGTTTGTCACGCGCGGCTGGACCTCCACGGCAGGCTCGAAAATGCTTGCCAACTACGCGAGCCCGTTCGACGCCACCGTTGTCGACCGCCTCAAGAACGCGGGCGTGGTCACGCTCGGCAAGACCAATATGGACGAATTCGCGATGGGTTCGTCCAATGAGAATTCGTATTTCGGCCCGGTCAAGAACCCTTGGGATCTGAAAGCCGTGCCGGGCGGATCGTCGGGCGGCTCGGCTGCAGCGGTGGCCGCGCGCCTCGCGCCCGCTGCCACCGGCACGGACACCGGCGGCTCGATTCGCCAGCCCGCGTCGTTCACCGGCATTACCGGAATCAAGCCAACCTACGGCCGCGTTTCGCGTTACGGCATGATCGCGTTCGCGTCGTCGCTCGATCAGGGCGGACCGATGGCTCGCAGCGCCGCGGATTGCGCATTGTTGCTCAACGCCATTGCCTCGTTTGATCCGCGTGACTCGACCAGCCTCCAGCGCGAGGACGAAGATTACACACGCTATCTCGGCCAGCAATGGTCCGGCACGGACGCGGCCAAACCGCTTGCCGGCTTGCGCATTGGCTTGCCGAAAGAGTTCTTCGGCGAAGGCTTGAGCGCCGAAGTGCGCAGCGCTATAGACACCGCCCTGAAGCAATATGAAGCGCTTGGCGCAACGCTGGTCGAAGTCACGCTGCCGAAGACCGAATTGTCGATTCCCGTGTACTACATCATCGCGCCGGCTGAAGCTTCGTCGAACCTGTCGCGTTTCGATGGCGTGCGCTATGGCCATCGCGCGGCTGAGTACACCGACCTTCTCGATATGTACAAGAAGTCGCGCGCCGAAGGTTTCGGGCCTGAAGTGAAGCGCCGCATACTCGTGGGCGCGTACGTGTTGTCGCACGGTTATTACGACGCGTATTACCTGCAGGCACAGAAAATCCGCCGCATCATCGCGCAGGATTTCCAGGAAGCATTCAATCACTGCGATGTGATCATGGGACCGGTCGCGCCATCGGTGGCATGGAATCTCGGCGAAAAAGCCGACGATCCCGTCCAGATGTATCTCGCCGATATCTACACGTTGTCGATCAGCCTCGCCGGTTTGCCCGGCATGAGCGTGCCGTGCGGTTTCGGCGCTGCCGGCAGCGCGCATTCCACGCGGCCGGTCGGCTTGCAGATCATTGGCAACTATTTCAACGAAGCCCGATTGCTCCAGGTCGCCGACGCTTTTCAGCGCGCGACAGACTGGCACGTGCAATCACCGGCAGGAGTATGAGTATGGGTAAGCAATGGGAAGTAGTGATAGGTCTTGAGACGCACGCGCAGTTATCCACCGTCTCCAAGATTTTTTCGGGCGCGTCCACGCAGTTCGGCGCTGAGCCGAACACGCAAGCCTGTCCCGTCGATCTGGCGTTGCCGGGTTCGTTGCCCGTGATGAACCGCGGCGCTGTCGAGCGCGCGATTCGTCTTGGCCTGGCACTTGGCGCGACCATTGCGCCGCGCAGCATTTTTGCGCGCAAGAATTATTTCTATCCGGATCTGCCGAAGGGTTATCAGATCAGCCAGTTCGAGATTCCGGTCGTGCAGGGCGGCAGCGTTACGATCCAGGTTCCGGCCAATGAGAAATCCGGTACGGCCGCTTACGAAAAGACCGTCAACCTGACGCGCGCCCATCTGGAAGAAGACGCAGGCAAGTCGCTGCACGAAGACTTCGCTGGCATGACCGGTATCGATTTGAATCGGGCCGGCACACCGCTGCTCGAGATTGTGACGGAACCCGAAATGCGTAGCGCCGCCGAAGCGGTGGCCTACGCGAAAAGCTTGCACAGTCTCGTTCAATGGCTCGGTATCTGCGACGGCAACATGCAGGAGGGCTCGTTCCGTTGCGACGCGAACGTCTCCGTGCGCCCGGTTGGACAAGCCGAATTTGGCACGCGCGCCGAGATCAAGAACCTGAACTCGTTCCGTTTCCTTGAAGAAGCCATTCAGTACGAAGTGCGCCGGCAGATCGAGTTGATCGAAGACGGCGGGACGGTCGTGCAGGAAACGCGTCTCTACGATCCCGACAAGCGCGAAACGCGTTCCATGCGCAGCAAGGAAGATGCGCACGATTACCGCTATTTCCCCGATCCCGACCTGATGCCTTTAGTCATCGATGAAGCGTGGATTGCGCGGGTTCGCAGCGAATTGCCCGAATTGCCTGAAGCCATGCAGGCGCGTTTTGTCGAGCAATACGGTTTGACGGCGTATGACGCGGCGGGGCTGACGTCGTCGAAGGGAATGTCGGCGTATTTTGAAAGCGTCGTTGGCTTAGTCGGGCCGACGCATGCGAAGCTCGTGGCCAACTGGCTGATGGGCGAAGTATCGTCGCAATTGAATCGCGACTCGCTGGATATTGCGGACTCGCCGGTTTCTCCCGCGCAGCTTGGACTTGTGATTCAGCGTGTGGCCGACGGCACGATCTCCAACAAGATTGCCAAGGATATTTTCCAGGCGATCTGGGAAGAAAAAGCGACCGACGACAACGCCGCCGACCGGATTATCGAGGCGAAGGGGTTGAAGCAGATTTCTGATATGGGTGCGCTGGAAGCAATAATCGACGAGGTGATGGCCGCTAATCAGAAGTCCGTCGATGAGTACCGTTCGGGCAAGGAGAAAGCGTTCAACGCGCTGATCGGCCAGGCCATGAAAGCGACCAAGGGCAAGGCGAATCCGCAGCAGGTCAACGAGCTTTTGAAGAAGAAACTATCTTCTTGAGCTGACGGCTGGACTATTCGCGGGTTGCTGTCGGGTCTTGTCTGGCAGCAACCCTTTCTTTTATCAACCGGGAGCGCACGCGTGGCCAAGAAACCTGAGCTGGACGATTATCGCGTGCCTTATTTCGACGGCAAGAAGATCAAGCCGTTTGATCTGGCTTCCATCGATAGCGCATCGAAGCCGTTTTCGTCTGGCGCGAAAGACGCGGATCGCGAGCGTTTAAGCGAGCTGAGCACCGCACTCGATGGCTTGCAGGAAAAGCTCCACGCACAACGCTCGCATCGCATTCTGCTCATCCTGCAAGGCATGGATACGAGTGGCAAGGACGGCACGGTTCGCGGTGTTTTTCACGATGTCGATCCGCTCGGTTTGCGTGTCGTGCCGTTCAAGGCGCCCTCCGAAACCGAAGCCGCGCACGATTTTCTCTGGCGCGTTCATTCGCAGGTACCGGCCGCGGGCGAGTTCGCCATTTTCAATCGCAGCCAGTATGAAGACGTGCTGGTGCCGCGCGTGCTGAAACAGATCGATCAGGAAACGTGGGAGCGCCGTTACCGGCAGATTCGCGAATTCGAAGCCATGCTTGCCGAAAACGGCACGACGATCGTGAAGTGCTTTTTGCATATATCGAAGGACGAGCAGAAGGCGCGTTTGCAGGCGCGTATTGATAATCCCGAGAAGCACTGGAAGTTTGATCCATCGGATCTCGATGCCCGCAAACTCTGGGACGAGTATTGCAAGGCCTATGAAGACGCGCTTGGCGCGACATCGACGGATATTGCGCCTTGGTACGTGATTCCCGCCGATTCGAAGACGCACCGCAACGTGATGATTGGGGAGTTGATGGTGCGTACGCTGCAGGGTTTGAAGCTCGAATATCCGCCGGCGAAAGAGTCGCTGAAAGGGATCAAGGTCGAGTAGTTCACCAACATACAAGGATGCTTCATGTTTCGTGTCATCACCGCTAATTTGAACGGCATTCGGTCGGCCGCCAAGAAGGGTTTCTTCGACTGGTTTGGCGAGCAGGATGCGGACGTCGTCTGTGTGCAGGAGATCAAGTGTTCGCAAGACGATCTCACGCCGGAATTTCTCGCACCGCACGGTTTCCAGGGTTACTTCCAGCACGCAGTGAAAAAGGGTTATTCCGGCGCCGGGCTTTATACGAAGCACAAACCGGATGAAGTGATCATCGGGTTCGGGAGCGAGGAATTCGATCCGGAAGGGCGTTATGTGGAGGCGCGCTTTGGGGATTTATCGGTGATCTCGGTGTATGTGCCTTCGGGGTCCAGCGGTGAAGAACGGCAGCAGGCCAAATACCGTTTCATGGCCGAGTTCATGCCGCATCTCGAGAAATTGGCCAAAAAACGCCAAGTGATCTTGTGTGGTGACGTGAACATCGTGCACAAGGAAATTGACATCAAGAACTGGAAGAGCAACCAGAAGAACTCGGGTTGCCTGCCGGAAGAGCGTGCGTGGCTTACGCAACTCTTCGACGAAAAAGCGTATGTGGATGTCTTCAGAACGCTGGACCAGCGGCCGGAGCAATATACGTGGTGGAGCAATCGCGGCCAGGCTTACGCGAAGAACGTAGGGTGGCGGATTGATTACCAGATCGCGACGAAAGGCGTGGCGGACACGGCCGCGGCAACGTCCGTTTTCCGCGATATCAAGTTCAGCGACCACGCGCCGCTGATTATCGATTACGACTGGAAGGTTTAAACGCCTTTAAAGCCTGGGCTTTTTAAACCGGCCCATTCCTGCATAATTGGGCAACTGGTCCACGGTTTTCCCGATCGCTTTTGCGTAGAGCGGCATCATGTCGGGCAGCCGCTTCATCAGGTCGTGTACGCGTGCAGCGCCATACGGATGCATCCAGATAAAACCGTTTGGCGTGCGCCGCGTACGCGAATCAATCTTCTGCCATAACGTGATGGCGGCGCGCGGATCGTAACCCGCACGCGACGCAATCTCGCTACCGATCACATCGGCTTCGGTTTCATCGGCGGGGGTGTATCGCATGGCCAGCAACTGCTCGCCAATTCCGAGCGGGGTCGAGCTGATATCAGCGAAACCGAACAGCGGCGGAATCGTTCCCGTGCTCAACTGCGCCGCCTGCTGACGCCCCAGCCGATCGCGCGCATGTTCGCGCAGCGCATGCGCAATCTCATGGCCGATCATCATGCCGAGTTCGTTATCGTTGAGACGCAATCGGTCGATCAGCCCGCTATAAATCACAATCTTGCCGCCCGGCAGGCAATACATGCGGATCTCGTCCGAGCGCACCACGTTGATTTCCCACTTCCAGTTCTTCGAGCGGTCATTCCACTTCAGCGCAAACGGAATTTCGCGATTGGCAATCTCGCGAGCACGCTTCACGAGCGGATTGTCGTCGGCCAGAAGGTGCTTCGTGCGCCGGGCTTCGCCGAGGATTTGAGCGTATTCGTCGGCAGACTGCTGTTCCAATGTCGCCGATGGAATCAGGTTGCGGAACAAAGCCGCATTGCCGAACCGGATCTGGTCGCTGGCCGTGGAATAGGACGGTTGTGCATTCGCCGACGCCGCCGCATCGGAAGTCCCGGACGCCGCGAAGCTCAAGCCAGCATGTAGCGACACAGCGCAGGCGGCGACGCGGATCAGGGCGTGCACCTTCATCGGACAGGTCTCCAGGGCGCGATTTTCGGCAACAGTAACATGCCCGGAATAGACAGCGCAGCGCAGATCATGAAGTACTCGAACCAGCCTGTTTGCGCGACCACAAAGCCACTCGATGCCGACGCCAAGGTCCGCGGCACCGACGCAAGACTCGTAAATAGCGCGAATTGCGTGGCGGTATAACGCGGATCGGTCGTGCTCGCGATGTAAGCCACGAACGCGGCCATGGTGAGGCCGGTGGCGAAGGTCTCGAACCCGTAGAGCGCGGCCAGCGCCACGGGCGACGGCCCGATTTTCGCAAGCCACGCAAAGCCGAGCGTGGAAACGATCTGCAGCACGCCAAAGATCCAGAGCCCGCGCGAAATGCCGATCTTCACGAGCCACACGCCCCCCACAATCCCGCCCGCGAGGCTTGCCCAGAACGCGACGGTCTTCGCAATGACGCCAATCTGCGTCTTGTTGAAGCCGATATCGAGGAAAAACGACGTGGAGAGCGTGGTCGCCATCGTGTCGCCGAGCTTGTAGAGGAAGATGAAGCCGAGGATCAGCAACGCAGTGCGCCAGCCGTCCCGGGCGATAAATTCGCGAAACGGCTGGACAATGGCATCGCGTAGATTCTTGGGAGGCGTGCCATGCACTTCGGGTTCGTTGACCACGAGCGTCAACACCATGCCCGGCAGCATGAACGCCGCCGTGACGAGGAAGACGGTGGACCACGGCAAGTGATCGGCGAGAATCAGCCCGAGCGAGCCGGGCACAAGCGCAGCAATCTTGTACGCGTTCACGAAGACGGCGTTGCCGAGTCCCTGCTCGGTATCGGCGAGGAGTTCGCGACGGTACGCATCGATCGCAATATCCTGGCTTGCGCCGAAAAACGCGACGAGCGCGGTCAGCGCGGCGACGGTCCAGATCTGGTCTTTCGGCGAAATAAACCCAAGCGCGCCAATTGCCACGGCCACCAGCACCTGCGTGACGATCATCCAGCCGCGCCGCCGTCCTGGCCGCCAGCCGGGCAGGCGCGGCACGTAGCGGTCCATCAGCGGCGCCCAGATGAATTTCCAGGTGTAAGGAAACTGGATCAGCGCGAACAGGCCGATCTCTTTGAGGTTCACGCCTTCGGTCCGTAACCAAGCCTGGACCAGATAGACGAGCGTGAAGAGCGGCAGCCCCGACGTGAAGCCGATAAACACGCAAATCAACATGCGTTTGTTGAGAAACGCGCGCCAGCCGGGGTGATCGTCGTGAGCGGTAAGAGCGGGCGCCTCGTGTGGCGAGTTGGACATAGGGTCGATTCGAAGCAGTAAGCGGTGCGCGAGCGACGAACCGGCAAGCTCAGTTCAGCTTCGCTTTACGCGATAGACCGCAAGGCTACCACGCCAGTTCGCCCCCCAACGGATGGACTGCCCACCGTGCAGCACCGCGCGATCGAGGATCTCGATCCCCACTTCGGGCGCGAGTGCCTCGAAATCCCGAATGGTGAGAACCCGCACGTTCGGCGTGTTATGCCATTGATACGGCAGTGTTTTCGACACGGGCATGCGTCCCTGCAACACGGTCAGCCGATGCCGCCAGTAACCGAAGTTAGGAAACGACACGATGCATTCACGCCCGACGCGCACGGTTTCGCGCAGGATCGCGGCCGTTTGATGGATCGTTTGCAGCGTCTGCGACAGGATCGCGAAGTCGAAACTGCCGTCTTCGAACAGCCGTAGTCCGTCTTCCAGATTCTGCTGGATGACATTGACGCCTTTTTGAGCGCAGGCGAGCACGCCGGCGTCGTTGATTTCAATGCCGTAGCCCGCCACATCGAGTTCTTCGGCGAGCAGCGAGAGCAGCGACCCATCGCCGCAACCCAGATCGAGCACCGAGGAGTTCGGTTCGACCCAGCGCGCGATTGCCCGAAAGTCCGAGCGCAAAGAGAGAGAGTCCAGCGTGATTTGGTTCATGCGCCCACCTCGGCGGCAATGCGTTCGTAGTAGGCGCGCATCAGGTTGTGATACCGCGCGTCGTCGAGCAGGAAGGCGTCGTGGCCATGCGGCGCATCGATTTCGGCGTAGCTCACCGTGCGTTTGTGATCGAGCAGTGCTTTCACCAGTTCGCGCGAGCGCGCAGGCGCAAAACGCCAATCGGTTGAGAAGCTTGCGATCAGATACTTCGCCGTGGTGTGAGCGAGCGACTTGGTCAGATCGCCGTCGAAGGCCTTGGCGGGATCGAAATAATCAAGCGCGCGGGTGATGAGCAGATACGTATTGGCATCGAAGTATTCGGCGAATTTATCGCCTTGGTATCTTAAGTACGATTCGACTTCGAACTCGACGTCGAAGTTGAAGTTGTACGCATCCAAAGCGCCTTCCGCACGACGCAATGCGCGGCCGAACTTGGCGGCCATGTCGTCGTCGGACAGATACGTAATGTGGCCGATCATGCGCGCCACCCGCAATCCGCGGCGCGGCTTGATACCGTGCGCGTAGTAATCGCCGCCGTGGAAATCGGGATCGGACAGGATGGCGGAGCGCGCGACTTCGTTGAACGCAATGTTTTGCGCGGAGAGTTTTGGCGTCGATGCCACCACAATGCAGTGCGCCACGCGATCCGGATACATCATGCTCCAGGCCAACGCCTGCATGCCGCCGAGGCTGCCGCCCATGACCGCAGCAAAGCGCTCGATACCGTATTGATCCGCTACGCGAGCCTGCGCGTGGACCCAGTCTTCCACGGTGACGACAGGGAAACTCGCGCCGTACGGTTTGCCGGTAACGGCGTTCACGCTCATCGGGCCGGTTGAGCCGAAACACGAACCCAGATTATTGATGCCGATGACAAAAAAACGGTTGGTATCGAGCGGCTTGCCCGGACCCACCATGTTGTCCCACCAGCCGACGTTCTTGGGGTCGTCGGCATAGACGCCCGCCACATGATGCGAGGCGTTCAGCGCATGGCAGACGAGCACGGCGTTCGAGCGCGCGGCGTTAAGCGTGCCGTAGGTTTCGACGACGAGATCGTAGTCACCGAGCAAGCTGCCATTTTGCATGCGCAGCGGTTCAGTGAAATGCAGTGTTTGGGGAGTGACGATGCCGATTGATTCCATTCATTCCGCCTAAAGAAAACAGGGCGGCTAAACGGCGTCGGCGATGCGCTGGAAGAGATAAACGGCGCGGCTGACAACCTCTTTAGCCGCATTTATAGTGAACCGGGTCAGGGTTCGCGCGCCCGCAATCGAGTCAGCAAATCGGCGCGTTGAAACAAATCAATATAGCGATGAAGTATATCGGAAAAACGGGAAAGGGGCTCACGGGGTGCCTAGGGCAGCAAGGCCCAAGCGATGAAGTTTGAAGTCCGTACTACTTTCGCGCTTTGAGGCGACTTGGGATACGTCTGGCCTAGCCGAGATTGCGCAAGCCTTTCAAAGACCGGATCTTGAGATCGACGTAATGCGGCCGTCCGCTGCTGGCGGACCGAAGGGACTTCGCCCCGCTGGCATTTAACACCGACGGCAGATGCCCCGTGATCCAGACCGTGCGAATCCCCAAGCGCTTATAGCGTTTCAAATGTCCACGCGTATCTTCTACAAGAACCGCCTCGGAAAGTGGCACGTGAGCCCGCCGCATCGCGCGCCGAAGCATTCCTGCATCGGGCTTCGCACGCCAATGACCGCTTCGATCCTGCATATCCTCGATGGCAATCACGCATTCAAACAGCTTGGCGATACCCAGTTCGTTGAGCACGGCATGGGCATAAATTGAAGGCGCGTTGGTCAACACGATCTTGCGTCCCGGAAGCCCGCGGATCATTCGCGCGAGACCGCGTTCAGCACGAACCATGGATCCGAGATCGGCGAAGGTATGGACGACATGCAAGAAGTCTGTGGCATCGACGGGATGATGGCGCACGAGGCCGAGCAGGGTGGCGCCGTATCGCTGCGTATAACCGGTGCGCAGCCGGTTGGCTTCGTCAACATCCACGCCCAACTGGTCGATGATGTACTGCGTCATCCCGCGATTGATCGCGGGGAAAATCTCATGCGACGCGTGATGCAGTGTGTTGTCGAGATCGAATAACCAGACAGGGCGCTTGTGCGTGTTCATCCGGCGTCGCGAGGAACGCAGGAGTTCAACTCGAGCGCCGGCAGAGTCCACGTTCAATGTGAGCGAATCATGGTTCCGAACGGCTGCTCGGTCAGGATCTCGAGCAGCACCGAATGTTCGATTCGCCCATCGATGATATGCACCGAGCGCACGCCGCTCTTCGCCGCGTCGAGCGCCGATGAAATCTTCGGCAGCATGCCGCCGGAAATGGTGCCATCGGCGAAAAGCGCGTCGATTTCGCGTGCCGACAGATCGGTCAGCAGATTGCCGGCCTTGTCCATCACGCCGGGGATGTTCGTCATCATCACGAGCTTCTCGGCGTTCAGCACCACGGCGAGTTTGCCCGCGACCAGATCGGCGTTGATGTTGTACGACAAACCGTCTTCACCGAAGCCGATTGGCGAGATGACCGGAATGAACGCGTCATCTTGCAGCGCCTTCACGACGGCCGGATTGATTGCTTCGACTTCACCCACCTGACCGATATCGATGAATTCGCCCGGATTGTCGCGATCCGGCATCATCAACTTGCGCGCGTGGATCAGGCCGCCGTCCTTGCCGGTGAGACCGACCGCATGGCCGCCGAAATGATTGATCAGCGTGACGATGTCCTGCTGCACTTCGCCGCCGAGCACCCATTCCACGACTTCCATGGTTTCTTCGTCGGTGACGCGCATGCCCTGGATAAACGTGCCCTGCTTGCCGATCTTCTTGAGCGCCTGGTCGATCTGCGGACCACCGCCATGCACGATCACCGGATTGATGCCGACCAGCTTCAGCAGGATCACGTCGCGCGCGAAGCCCTGTTTCAGGCGCTCCTCGGTCATGGCATTGCCGCCGTATTTGATCACGATCGTCTTGCCGTGATACTGGCGAATATAGGGCAACGCCTCGGCCAGGATTTCGGCTTTCAGGGTCGGCGCGATCTGCGTAAGGTCGGGAAGCTCGGACATGGCGGCGATAAGGCGAAGAGCAGTTTAAACAGGCGGAATTGTACAGGACTGACGCGCTGCATCATGCGTTTCCGATAGCATTCCGGCAACAGGTGAACGTTAGCCTCTGGTCGCACCAGTATGGGGTTGGCGCGTGAAATAATAATGCGATCGGGCATGCATGGGCGGGTCGAAAACGTGGCGCTTCGGCAACGGCCACACCGCGCGCAATGCGGCTCGTGACTGTGTGCTGCGTTTTCAAAAGGCTTGCGCCAATCATGAGTTACACCAACGCCAATCCTCAACACTGCGCTCTGTGCGGAGCGGTTTTCCGTTGCGCTCAGCAAACCGGCGATGCGCAATGCTGGTGCGCAGCGCTTCCGGCTTTGCCGGCCGAGCGCTTGAATCCGAGCAGGACGTGCCTTTGCCCGGATTGTTTGCGTGAAGAAACGCAACGTAGCATAAACATGTGAATGTCGCGGGCGGTGCTGAGTGGCCGGAATTTGTGGGCACGTGGTTTTCGCGTCGATGGAATGGTCTAAGTCGAGGATTCGTGCGCGTAAAAAAGCGGCGATTCGTTTCCGGATCGCCGCTTTTTACTGACTTGTAACCCTCGTAGCGCTTACACCGCCACTTTCTTCGCCGCCCGCTTACGTGGCGCCGCACCCGTATGCGTTGCCGCGAGCGCGGCCAGATCACGCGCGACGTCGTCCATCACCGGCTCCCACTTCGAGAATTCCTTCTGCCGATACAGCGTCGCCGTCGGATACCACGGGCTGTCAGTGCGCTCCAGTTGCCAGACCCAGTGCGGATTGGTGTCGAGGAGAATCCAGGTCGGCTTGCCGAGCGCAGCCGCCAGATGCGCGACGCTCGTACAAACGGTAATGACAAGATCGAGTGAATCGATGAACGCTGCCGTGTCGTCGAACGTTTCAAACTTGCCGGTGCGATCCGCGATCTCAAAACCACTTTCCCGAGCCGTGGCTACCGCGCCCGACGCGTCTTTTTGCAGCGAGAAGAACGCAACGTTCTCGATCCCGCTGAACGCTTTGGCATAGCGCTCAATGCCCACGCTGCGGAACATGTTGCGCTGATGGCCTTCGCTGCCGCTCCATACGAGACCTACGCGCAGGCGTTTGTCGGCGGAGAACTCGGCGCGCCAGTCGGCAGCGAGATCGGCGTTGGCGGAAAGATACGCGCGCTTTGCCGGAATGGTGTCCGCGTCGATGCCGAAATGCAGCGGCAGGCTCAGCAGCGGGAAATGGAAGTCAAACGCGGGCAACGGCCCGTCGTGCGGCAGGCATTCGACCCCTTTCGGCGCCATACGCGCCATCAGCGGATGCACCGCTTTGAACGCAGCCCACACCAGCGTGCCGCCCTGCGCGTGAACCTTTTTCGCCAGCATCGGGACGAAACGCGAGAACTGCAGCGCGTCGCCGAAACCCTGCTCGCCCCACAGCAACAAGGTCTTGCCGCGCAGCGCTTCGCCATTCCATCGCGGCGCCGCGAAGTTGGGATGCGAGTTGCGCAGTTCGCTTGAACCGTCCCAACGCGACTCGAAATTAGCCCAGCCGCGGGCGTAATTGCCCTGCACGAGATCGAGAATGGAAAGATTGAACGGAAGACGCTGCATACCGGGCGCGAAATTGACCGCCGCTTCTGCGGCTTCAGTGGCCTCCGGCCAGCGCTGCGCTTCTTTCAACGCGAGACTGTAGTTCGACAACGCGAGCGCATTCGACGGATTGATCCCGACAGCGCGCTTACCGGCCGCAAGCGCATGCTCGAGTTCCCGGCGACGCGGATAGATACGCGACAGATTCGTCAACGCTTCGATATCTTGATCATTCGCAGCGACAGCCTCTTCCAGCATGCTCAGCGCTTTACCCTCGCCGCCGGTGACTTCGTAGGCGACCGCCAGGTTGTTGCGCAGTGTCGGGACGGCTGGATTGATCGCGTGGGCGCGTTCGTAGAAAGGGATCGCATCGGCGTGACGGTTGGCGAGTTGGAGCGCATAACCAAGATGCCAGAGCGCGAGCGCGTGGTGCGGATGACGATCGACGAGTTGAGCCGCAAGCTGAATGGCGTCGCCGATGCGGTTCTGCTTCAGCATTGAATCGATCAGGTCGAGACCCGTCTCCGGCCGATCGGCTTCCAACATCATGGCGGCTTGCAGCCACACGGCGCGCTCGACCTGGTTGCCTTTCGCGTTCGCGCCGCGAGCGTTGTCAATGAATGCGTCCAGCGCACGCGGGATAATGGTGTCTTGAACGGCGCCGGCTTGCGGCGATTCGCTGAGAAGCTGATCGGGGCGGGAGGATGGGCTGTTAGTCATTTGTGTATGCGGCCTGGCCGCCCTGTACGAGACAACCTTGGATGGTGCGGCAATCCCCTTTGTCCAACCATTAGACTAATCTGAAATTTGAGGTGAAATTCACCGCGATGCATCGAATAACGAACACAGGCCGCGTCAATCTCGGTCACCTGTTTTGGCTTCGCAGCCTTGCGATCATCGGTCAATTGGTGACCATTGCCGTCGTACAAGCCTTTTACGGTGCGCATCTCCCCTTAGCGGCCATGCTGACGATCGTCGCGCTGGAGGTATTGTTCAACGCACTGACATGGGTACGCGTTGCGCGCGCGCAGCCTGAAACGAATCTGGAACTGTTCGGGCAGCTCTGGGTGGATCTCGGCGCGCTGTCTGCGCTGCTGTTCCTGAGCGGCGGCGCCACGAATCCGTTTGTCACGCTCTACCTGCCTTCGTTGGCGATCGCCGCTGCCGTGCTGCCGTGGCGTCTCACAATCTGGCTCGCGTTGTTCGCGGTCGTCTGTTATTCACTGCTGACGGTCAGCTACGTGCCGCTGAACATGGAAGATCCGCTGAATTTGTTCGAATATTTCCGCATTGGGCTGTGGGTGAACTTCATGGTCAGCGTGGGGTTGATCGGCTGGTTCGTGGCGCGGATGTCTCGCGCGCTGCGAGCGCGGGATTTTGCGCTGGCCGATGCCCAGGAGCGGCTTCTGCGCGACGAGCGTGCCGTGGCGCTGGGTGTCCAGGCCGCAACGGTCGCACACGAAATCGGCACGCCGCTGTCGACCATCGCGATGCTCAGCGAGGAGTTACGCGACTCCGCTCGTCGCGACCCGCATCTCGCTCCCTATTGCGCCGATATCGAACTCCTCGAGCAGCAAATGACACTGTGCACGTCCGCCCTCGCGCGCCTGCGCAGCCGCGCGACCGGGCCTGCGCCGAGGCAACCACTGGATGACTGGCTGCATGGGTTCGTTGAACAATGGCGGCTGCGCCATCCGCACGTGCGTTTCGAGCTGGTTGAAGCGGAACATGAAGCGGAACATGAAGCGGAACATGAAGCCGAGGAGCACAAGCGCGCGGGGCTGTTTCTCAGCGATCCCGTCGCGGTAGGGCAAATACTGACCATTCTGCTGGATAATGCGGCGCGGGCCAGCAGCGATTCGGTGACGCTGATGACGTCGGCGAGCCGGCATCTTGGCGAACCCGTGATTCAATTCGATGTCCGCGATCAAGGCCCTGGCATTCCAGCGGCATTGCGGGGTTCGCTCGGCGCGATGCCCGTCGACAGTACGCAAGGCGGCCACGGTGTCGGCTTGTATCTGGCATTCTCAGCGGCAACGCGGCTTGGCGGGTCGATCGAGCTCACGCCAGCCAGCCCGCACGGTACGCACGCCATCCTGCGTCTCGCCGACACAAGCGCCCCCGAATCGCGGGAAAAAGCAGCAAGGACGGGCCGCGGCGGCGTCGCCGCTTCCGTCACTACGGAGAAAAGAGCATGAGCGATACAAATTTTTTGGTCATCGACGACGATGAAGTTTTCTCGGGTATCCTCGCGCGCGGTCTGACGCGGCGCGGCTATACGCCGCATCAGGCACACGACGCGGCGACGGCGTTGAGATTGGCGAACACGCAGAAGTTCAGCCAGATCACCGTCGACCTGCACCTCGGCAACGATTCCGGGTTGACGCTTGTCGCGCCCTTGCGCGATCTTCAGCCCGATGCACGGATTCTCGTGCTGACGGGTTATGCGAGTATCGCGACGGCGGTTCAGGCCGTGAAAGACGGCGCCGATAACTATCTGGCCAAGCCGGCGAACGTGGAGACAATCCTGTCCGCGCTGCAGGAGGAGGCCAGCGAGCAGACGGCCGAAGAAGCTATCGAGCACCCGGCGCTGCTGTCGGTCGCGCGGCTGGAGTGGGAGCATATCCAGCGCGTGCTGGCCGAGAACAGCGGCAATATTTCAGCCACGGCGCGAGCGTTGAACATGCATCGGCGGACATTGCAGCGCAAGCTGGCGAAGAAACCCGTGCGGCAATAAACGTTATCCAGAACGTAAAAGGGCGGCTCCCAAATTCAGCGAGTGACTGAAATTGGGAGCCGCCCTTTCCTGACTGGATCGCCTGCTGGATTCCGTTACAGCACGTAGCGCGACAAATCCTCGTCTTCGGCTACATCGTTCAGCGCTTTATCGACGTAAGCGGCGTCGATCCTCACCGGATGACCCGTGTGATTGCCCGCCGCGAACGACACTTCCTCAAGCAACTTTTCGATCACGGTATAAAGCCGCCGCGCACCGATATTTTCGGTCTTCTCGTTCACCGAAAACGCAATCTCGGCCATCCGGCGAATACCGTCCGTGCTGAAATCCAGCTCGACGTCTTCCGTTGCCAGGAGTGCCGTGTACTGCTTCACAAGACTGGCGTCGGTCGTATTCAGAATGGACTCGAAATCCTCCACGGACAGCGAATCCAGCTCGACGCGAATCGGAAAACGCCCTTGCAGTTCGGGAATCAGATCGCTCGGCTTGGCCAGATGGAATGCACCACTGGCGATAAACAGGATGTGATCGGTCTTGATCATCCCGTATTTCGTATTGATGGTCGTGCCTTCCACGAGCGGCAGCAAGTCGCGCTGCACACCGGCCCGCGACACTTCCGCGCCACCCGTCTCACTACGCGAAGCGATCTTGTCGATCTCGTCCAGGAACACGATGCCGTTCTGCTCGACATTCTGAATGGCCTTGGTCTTGACCTCGTCGTCGTTGAGCAGCTTGCCGGCTTCTTCGTCGGTGAGCATCTTCAGCGCGTCCTTGACCTTCACCTTGCGCTGCGTCTTCTTGCCGCCGCCGATATTCGCAAACATGGAACGGATCTGGTCGGTCATTTCCTCCATGCCCGGCGGCCCCATGATGTCCATGCTTGGCTGCGGCGCTTCGATGTCGATCTCCACTTCCTTGTCGTCGAGCAGACCTTCGCGCAGGCGCTTGCGGAACGTCTGGCGCGTGCTGTTCGCGCTGTCGTCCTGCAACTCGGCCGTGCCGAAACCCGCCGCTGGCCGCGCGCTTGGCAGCAGGATGTCCAGGATCCGGTCCTCGGCGCGGTCGATTGCACGCGAACGTACCTTGCGCATCTCGGATTCACGCGTCTGCTTGATCGAAATTTCGATCAGGTCACGCACGATGCTGTCCACATCGCGACCCACGTAGCCGACCTCGGTGAACTTCGTTGCTTCGATCTTGATGAACGGCGCGTCGGCGAGCTTCGCCAGACGCCGCGCGATTTCCGTCTTGCCGACGCCGGTCGGTCCGATCATCAAGATGTTCTTCGGGGTGATTTCCTGGCGCAGCGGTTCGGCGACCTGCTGGCGGCGCCACCGGTTGCGCAGCGCCACAGCGACCGCTTTTTTCGCGCGGCCCTGGCCGATGATGTGTTTATCGAGTTCCGAGACGATCTCGGCGGGAGTCATGGTGGTCATCGTTGGTCCTTGTCCTGTGCTCGCGAATACGCGAAAACGGTGTTACTCGATCGTCTCGATGACGCGATTGTGATTCGTGTAAATGCACATGTCGCCCGCGATTGTCAGGGCCTTTTCGACGATATCGCGCGGCGAGAGTTCGGTGTTTTCGGTGAGTGCCTGCGCCGCGGCCTGCGCATACGCACCGCCCGAACCAATCGCGCAAATGCCGTTTTCCGGATCGAGCACGTCGCCGTTACCCGTGATGACGAGGGTAGTTTGCGCGTCGGCGGCAATCAGCATGGCTTCCAGCCGGCGCAACATGCGGTCCGTGCGCCAGTCTTTTGCGAGCTCGACGGCCGCGCGCGTCAGGTTGCCCTGGTGTTTTTCGAGCTTGGCTTCGAAGCGGTCGAGGAGCGAAAACGCGTCGGCCGTGCCGCCCGCGAAACCGACCAGGACCTTGCCGCCATAGATGCGGCGCACTTTCTTCGCGCCGCCTTTCATCACGATATTGCCGAGGGTGACCTGGCCGTCGCCACCGAGGGCGACCTTGTCGCCGCGTCGTACGGAGACAATAGTCGTGCCGTGAAATTGTTCCATGTGCATTCCTTTGAAAGCGGAGTGGGCGCGGCAGCCGGAAGACCTGTGTGCCGCCGCGCCGCCGGGAATCCTGTGGGAGCGTGAGGAGCCCGGGCGCGCTCCAATGTTGCGCTCGAACGGGCTCTAGCCACGCCCGCGCCACGAAAGCGCGTCCAGTTCATTTTAGGGCGTGGCGGAATTTATCAAGACGCTTCTTGCGGCATCTTGTGCGCAACGGCGTTTGGCCTCGCCAGGCTTACGGAATAAGCCTCTCCGGGTGAAAACGGTGCGCAAAAACAAAAAGGCACACGATTTTTCGTGTGCCTTTTGGATTTTCAAGCGCTTTCCAGTCTCTTCGATACAAATCCCGGCCGGCAGGTTTCCCGCCGCGGCGCAGGCCGCAGCGCACGCCGTGCCGGCAGATCAGTCGCCGAACAGCTTCTGGCGCAATTCGCGTCGTTCCTGCGCTTCGAGCGAGAGCGTAGCCGTCGGGCGCGCGATCAGGCGCGGAATGCCGATCGGCTCGCCCGTTTCCTCGCACCAGCCGTAATCGCCGGACTCGATACGCGCAAGCGACTGCTGCACTTTCTTCAGCAGCTTGCGTTCGCGGTCGCGCGTGCGCAGTTCGAGGGCGTGTTCTTCCTCGATCGTCGCGCGATCAGCCGGATCCGGAACGATGACGGTTTCCCGCAGGTTTTCCGTCGTCTGGCCCGCATTCTTGAGAATGTCGGCCTGCAACTGTTCCAGTCGGACCCTGAAGAACGCGAGTTGATCCTCGTTCATGTAATCCTTGTCGGCCATCTTCTGGATTTCGTCTTCAGTCAACAATCGTTTCGTCGTCATCTGGCTTGCTTCTTCAATGTGGGGCGATGTCGTTCGCCATCTTCGCGGTCGCTCGCCGCGCTCGCCGCCGCCGTAGTTCGGTTTACCCGCACTTCGGCGATACTCGCCAACAATTACTGCATGCACTTACTACGCTAAACGGGCTGCGACTCTCGCGGCGCTGGATGGCGCCATGTGGGGCCAGTTTCATCTAGACCACTGCATCTAGACCGATTCGTCTGGACTGATTTTCAAGCGATTCGACGGTGTCCGATGTTCGGAACAGCACCTTACTTTCCACTTCCACTCTCTCGCCAGGTTTGCAATACAACGGTGACATGTTGCTCGCGGCGCCGGCGGGAGCGCTTTTCAGACTCTTTTCGGTAGAACTTGCGCCGGGCTTTGTAGTCAAGGCTTGGCGGTGTACCGGCTTCTCCAGTGGGGCTGTATTGTAACTGAATCGCAAATGCGCACTACACCCAAGCAAAACACTGGCGCGATTCGTTCGTTATCTCAAAAATATAACGCGCTGACGTTTAAAAAGCGATGGTTCTTGGTGGGTGTGAACACATATTGCAACGACGTTGATCGCGAAAAAGCGCCGGCTCCCAGAGGCGCAGCGATTTTAGCCTCGCTAGCGCGTCGCAATGGTTGCGCTTCGGGTGAGAAATAGCGAGAACTGTGCCGAAAACGGAGGGTTGCATTGAGCGGCGGCGCAAAGCCGCCATGTGAGGGCTTCGCGTTTCGCCGGTTTCTTCGGGTTTTTCGGTCTCTTCAGCGTAATCAGCTTCTTCGATCAGACCAGGCAGGCGTTCAGCCCGTCGATGATCAAATCCTGCGGCAGTTCAATGCCAATGAACACCATCTTGCTGTTCTTCTTTTCGATCGGTTGCCATTTCGCTGCAAGATCGCTGCCCATCATCTGATGCACGCCTTGGAACACGACCTTGCGATCGACACCCTTCATATACAGCACGCCCTTGTATCGCAGCAGGCGTTCGCCGTAGATCTGCAGGATGCCGCCAAGGAAATCTTCGAGCCGGTTGGGATCGAAGGCGCGGTCGCTGCGGAATACAAACGACTTGATCTTGTCGTCGTGATGCGCGTGGTGGTGATTCGCGTGGCCATGCTCATGGTCATGGCTGTGATCGTGGCCGCAGGTGGCGTGGTCGTGATCGTCGTCGTGCGCGTGGTCGTGACCGGCGTGGTCGTGATCATGCGCGTGATCGTCTTCCGCCAGGAAATCCGGGTCGATTTCGAGCTTCGAGTTCAGGTTGAAGCCGCGCAGATCGAAGATTTCCTTGATGTCCGCTTCGCCGAAGTTCACCACTTTGATCGCGGCGCGCGGGTTCATGTGAACCAACCGGTGCTTGAGTGCGTCGAGTGCGGCAGCGTCGACCAGATCCGACTTCGTGATGAACAGACGGTCGGCGAAACCTACCTGGCGCTGCACGACTTCGTGCTCGTCAAGCTGATGGTTGGCGTGCTTTGCATCGACCAGCGTGATGATTGCGTCGAGCAGGAATTCGTCGGCGATGGCGTTGTCCATGAAGAACGTTTGAGCGACCGGGCCAGGATTTGCCAAGCCGGTTGTCTCGATCACCACGCGATCGAAGTTCAGCGTGCCGGCCTTCTTGCGGTCGGCGAGGTCTTCAAGCGCGCGCGCCAAGTCGCCGCGGATCGTGCAGCAGATACAACCGTTGCTCATCTGGATGATCTGCTCGTTCGTTTCCTGGACGAGGATCTCGTTGTCAATATTCTCTTCGCCGAACTCGTTCTCGATCACGGCGATCTTCATGCCGTGTTTGTCGTTCAGGATGCGCTTGAGCAACGTGGTTTTGCCGCTGCCCAGAAAGCCGGTCAGGATGGTAACGGGAATCATGGTGGTCGCCCTGTTCTTTAAAGTCGAAGGATCGTGCGGCATGTTTTAGGGATGCAGGCGCGGTCTGTGGCGCCTGCGCATCGCCCGAAAACATGCGGTCGGTCGATTATTGAAACATATTTGTCAAGCGGGCGCTCTGTGCACCCCTGAACGCGCGCTGTCCGAAGCGCTCAACTATGGGCGATCACGCGATTTGCAACAATAGGCCTTTCAGATATTCCCCTTCGGGAAACGCGGTTAAAAGCGGGTGATCGACGCCTGCTCCCAGGCGCTTCAGGATACGCGCGTCAACTTTCGCATCGGCCGCGGCGCCTGCCACGATCTTCTGGAACAGATCGGCGTCAATAGCGCCCGAGCACGAGTAGGTGAACAGCAGGCCGCCCGGGCGCAACAGCCTGAAGCCGGTCAGGTTGATGTCCTTGTACGCACGCGCGGCGCGGTCCACGTGTTCCCGTGAAGGCGCGAACTTGGGCGGATCGAGCACGATCAGGTCGAAGCGCTCGCCTTGCTCATGCAAGCGGCGCAAGGTCTTGAATGCGTCGGCGTCGAGCCATTCGGCGCACTGCGCATCGAAACCATTCGCCGTGACGTTTTGCTGGGCGAGGACCAGCGCGTCGCCGGAGGAATCAATCGATACCACGCGCTTTGCTCCGCCCTTCAACGCCGCCAGCGAAAAACCGCCGGTGTAGCAGAAGCAGTTGAGAACGTCGCGGTCGCTGGCGTATTGACGCACGAGCGCGCGATTGTCGCGTTGATCGACGTAGAAGCCCGTTTTATGGCCCCGTTCGACGTCGATGTGATACCGCACGCCGCCTTCGTTCGCGATCAGGGTAGCCGGGGGCGGATCGCCGGCCAGCACGCCAGTGATCTGTTCGAGCCCTTCCTTCTGCCGGATCGACACGTCCGAGCGTTCGTATACGTTGGGGCAGCCTGTCGCGCCGATCAGCGCCTGCACGATCGCCTCTTTCCAGTGTTCCACGCCCGTTGCCATGAACTGGCAGACCAGCTGGCCACGCTGGCTTTCATCGTCCGCGATGTAGTAATCGACAATCAAGCCCGGCAGCCCGTCCGCTTCGCCGAAAATCAGCCGTGTGGCGCCGGTGTCGCGCACCATTGTCTGCCGGTGCGCGATCGCCCGCTGTACACGCCGCTTGAAAAACGCGTGATCGATGGGCTCGCTTTCGTCGAAACTCCAGACACGGGCGCGAATTTGCGAGATCGGGCTGTAAGACGCGCGAGCCAGGAAGCGGCCATCGTGGGCGCGGATCAGCACGGTTGCACCGGGCGCGGGCTTGCCTTCCACATGTTCGATCGCGTTGGCATAGATCCACGGATGGCGGCGCACAAGCGACTTGTCTTTCGCCGGTTTCAGCGTAATGGTGTTCATTCGGGTCTTCGGTGAAAGCGCTGACTGGACGGGGAAGTAAAGGCTGGGAGGGTTCGGGCCGCGTTTCTGTTTCTGTTTGCGGCGAGAGAATCTGGCGGTTACGCCGGTTGAGCCGGTTGAGCCGGTTACGCCGGTTTCACGGTGAGTCGGCCACGTTTTTGGGCGTAGCGGCGCGCCCGAATCTTCTTGCTTTGCAGCCTTACAGACTTAGTCGCGTTTTTTTGCACGCGGATGCGTTTGGTCGTAGACGCGGGCCAGATGCTGGAAATCGAGCGACGTATAAACCTGCGTGGCCGCGATACTGGCGTGGCCGAGCAGTTCCTGCACCGCCCGAAGGTCGCCGCTGGATTGCAGCACGTGCGTGGCGAACGAATGCCGCAAGACGTGCGGATGCACATTGGATGGCACGCCAGCCAGCAAAGCCATGCGTTTTACCCGATCACGCACCACGTTCGGAGACATCCGGTTGCCGCGCACAGACAGAAACAGCGCGTGAGGATCGTCTTTCACAAATAGCCCGCGCACTTCAATCCACGCGCGCAGCGCGGTGATCGCCTTGCTGCCCACGGGCACCGACCGCCGCCGGTTTCCCTTGCCCAGCACATTGACTTCGGTGCTGGCGAGGTCGAGCCAGCCGGCCGAGGAATACCCTTCGGACTGCACGAAACGCACGTCCAGCCCGACCAGTTCGGCGAGCCGCAAGCCGGACGAATAGAACAGTTCGAGTATGGCGTGGTCCCGCAGCGCTTCGGGCGTGTCGGCCTGGGGCGCTTCCATCAGCGCGTTGGCGTCGTCGACGGAAAGCGCCTTGGGCAGGGACTTCGCGCGTTTCGGCGCGCGCACGGTCGCAACCGGATTGGCCTGCATTTCAACCTGCTCAGCAAGCCACCGATAAAACGCCCGCCACGCCGACAACCGATGCGCAATCGAGCGCGCCGACAACCCGCCGCCGTGAGCACGCGCTACAGCGCCACGCATGTCGCTGGCGGTCAACGACTCCAGCGCCCGGCCGTTGGCCAGCTTCTTCAGCTCGTCGAGTTCGTGCGTATAACCGCGCAACGTGTGGTCCGATAACCGCCGCTCGTGCTCGAGCATCGACAGATAGGCGGTTACCGGATCGTCGGTCATGTCAGTGGGGCAACAAGCGGCTGAGCGCGGCGCTGGCAAGCGTGCCGATCTGCGTAAGGAAGTCGGTGGCCATGCCTTCGTGAAACCGGCGCGGATCGGGCGACCCCATGACCAGCAAGCCGAACGCGGGCGCTTCGGGGCCGGCCGATGGATCACGCAGCGCGAGCAGCGCGATGGATTCCGTAGTGTTGGCGGTATCGACGACACCATCCGTTGTAGCCGATGCCACCGAGACCGAACTCGCCGATGTCAGCCATTGGGCCGCCTCGAAGCCGGTGTTCGGCCCGCAATACGGGGTGGTCAGGCCGCTCGTGAAAGAGCGGACTTCCTCGCTCGTAGTTCGCGCGAATTCGGCTTGCGCGTACGGTTCTGCGACATCCCACACGCGCAGAGCGGCTTGCGGCACCTCGAAGATTTCACACAGGCCGGCGGGAATGGTTTTCGGCAGCGCGTGCGGATCGCGCTCGGACATGACCCGAATTGTCCATCGATGAAACTTCGCGGCAATGCTGTCGTTCTCATGTCCGTAACGAAGCAGTTCGGCCAACCGGCGTTCGATCTGCTTGTTCTTGTCGCGCAGCATTTGCATCTGACGCTCCTGCAGCGACACCGCGGACTTGCCATGCGGATTGGACAGCCGGATCGCGCTCAGCAACTCGGCATGCTCGGCAAAGAAATCCGGATTGGCGATCAGGTAGTCGGCGACTTCACGTTCGTTCATAGTATCGGGCAGCATCGGGTTCCTGACGTCAGTCGGCGTGAGCGAGTTGGGGATCAAGCTCGATCACGCCTTCGAATACGGTGGTGGCGGGGCCGGCCATGAAAAGCGGGGCCGCGGCGTTGTGCGCGCCATCCCAGGCGATGGTCAGCATGCCGCCATGAGTCTGGACCTGCACCGGCGAGTCGAGCAGACCGCGCCGGATACCTGCCGCGACCGCCGCGCATGCGCCCGTGCCGCACGCCAGGGTTTCGCCCGCGCCGCGTTCGAAAACGCGCAGTTTCGCCGCGCCACGATTCACGATCTGCATGAATCCAGCGTTTACTCGATTCGGAAAGCGCGCGTGATGTTCGATCACCGGTCCTTCGATCAGCACCGGCGCATTTTCCACGTCGGCCACGATCTGTACGGCATGTGGATTACCCATTGATACCACCGAGACCCAGCGTGTTTCACCGTGCACTGCGAGCGGCCAGAGGGTGTCGGCGCCTTCGGCGCGGCCTTGCAAACCTTCCACGTCGAACGGCACCAAGGCAGGTTCGAACTCCGGGCGGCCCATGTCTGCCACCACGTCGCCGTTCTCCTGCATGGTCAGCACGATCACGCCTTGATGGACCTCTACGCGAACGCTCGTCTTGCTGGTGAGGCCCCGGTCGCGCACGAACTTCACGAAGCAGCGTGCGCCGTTGCCGCAATGCTCCACTTCGCCGCCGTCGCAATTGAAGATGCGGTACTTGAAATCAACGCCTTCAATGTCTGGCTTTTCGACCAGCAGCAACTGATCCGCGCCGACGCCGAAATGCCGGTCCGCGAGCGCGCGCACTTGGGCTGCGTTCAGCGAGAGCGGTTTCGAGTAGCCGTCGAGCACGACAAAGTCGTTGCCCGCGCCGTGCATTTTGGTGAATTCGAGTTTCATGACGCTATTGTAAGTGACCCGCAGCAAGGGCATCCACTAGACCGAACGGGCGATGAGCCCGATCCTGTGTAGCAATAGCGCATTGTTTCCCGGAGACTGCTACTAGCCGTCAATAAAAGCCCGGTTCGCCCGGCGGTCGCGTCTTGAAGCGCTTGTGCACCCAGTAATACTGCTCGGGCATCAGCCGGACCTGATCTTCAAGGAACGCGTTCATGCGGCGGGCGTCGGCTGCATCGTCGCCGGTCGGGTAGTTGTCCCACGGCTTGAACACCCGCAGCCGGTAACCCTTGTAGTTCGGCAGCACTTCGCCCACGAACGGCATGATTTGCGCATGTCCGGTCTTGGCCAGGCGGCCAACCGCTGTCAGCGTGCAGGCTTGCACGCCGAAGAACGGCACGAACGTGGAATTGCGCATGCCGTAGTCCATGTCGGCTCCTAGCATGACCGGTTTGCGATCACGCAGCCAGCGCAGCACGATTCGCGCGCTGTCCGCGCGGCTGGCCATTTCGGCGTCGAAACGGCCACGCTGCTTCTTTGCGATGTCGTCGAGCGCTTTGTTCGACATCGGCTGATACAGGGATCCGCAGGTTCGGTGCAGCGAGTAGTTGATCCACACCGAAGCCGCCTCGATGGCGACAAAGTGAAAACCGAGCAACAAAGTGGGCGGCATGTCCGGATCGAGAAGGTCGACTTCGCTGTCCACCTGAATCAGCTTGGCGAGTTTCTCCGCCGAGCCGAACCATTGCACGCTGCGCTCCACGTAACTGCGTATCGCGTGCCGGAAATGCTTCTGAGCGACTTCTTCCCGGCGCTCGGATGTCCACTCGGGGAAACACAGGCTGAGATTGATATGCACAATGCGTTTTCTGTGGCTCGGGACTTGATAAAGCAGCCAGCCGAGACCATCGCCGAAACGTGCGGTGATGCCGTAGGGAATGCGCGCGAGCAGTTTCAGGAAGCCCACTGCGAGGGCGACGCCAATGCGACCTAACATGTGACGCTCCCAAGGGGCCGGAAGAGGGGTGTTCGACTTTGCCGGGGAGCGTTCCGGGCATGATGCGGGTGAGGGTATGTCTTGATCGGCAGCAAACGTTCGGCTCTGTGACAAAAGTGAGAAGCCGCTATAATAAAACCTTCGCCGAGTTAATGGACAACTTGCGGGGCGAAGCTGGAAAGTGTTTAACGGCGCTTTCCGGACCATGTTTTCCGCTAAAGCGTCGCCGCTTCAGACTCCAGACGAAGCCGGCTACGTGAGCAACTTACCCGTACTCAAATGGAGTCTGAAGCGTGTCAAACGATTACTTCTTTACCTCTGAATCCGTCTCTGAAGGCCACCCGGACAAGGTAGCCGACCAGATCTCCGACGCCATCCTCGACGCCATCCTGGCGCAGGACAAATATTCGCGTGTCGCGGCCGAAACCCTCTGCAACACGGGTCTTGTCGTTCTGGCGGGCGAAATCACCACGCAGGCGAACGTCGACTACATCCAGGTCGCGCGTGACACCATCAAGCGTATTGGCTACGACAATACGGAATACGGCATCGACTATCGCGGTTGCGCGGTGCTCGTGGCGTATGACAAACAGTCGCGGGACATTGCGCAAGGCGTGGACGCCGCTCATGACGACAACCTCGATCAGGGCGCCGGCGACCAAGGGCTGATGTTCGGCTACGCATGCGACGAAACGCCCGAGCTGATGCCGCTGCCTATTCACCTGGCGCACCGGCTAGTCGAGCGCCAGGCGAATATGCGTCGCGACGGCCGTTTGAACTGGCTGCGCCCGGACGCGAAATCCCAAGTGACCGTGCGCTATGTGGATGGCAAGGCGCACAGCATCGACACCGTCGTGCTCTCCACGCAACATGCGCCAGACATTGAACTGAAGGCGCTGCGTGAAGCCGTGATCGAAGAGATCATCAAGCCGGTCCTGCCGGCAGAGCTGATCAAGGGCGACATCAAGTTCCTGGTCAATCCGACCGGACGTTTTGTAATCGGCGGTCCGCAAGGCGATTGCGGATTGACGGGTCGCAAGATCATCGTCGACACATACGGTGGCGCGGCACCTCATGGCGGCGGCGCGTTCTCGGGCAAGGACCCGTCGAAGGTCGACCGTTCGGCAGCGTATGCTGGCCGGTATGTCGCGAAGAACATTGTCGCGGCAGGGCTGGCTTCGCGTTGCCTGATCCAGGTGTCCTACGCAATTGGCGTGGCGCGTCCGACTTCGGTCATGGTCAACACGTTCGGCACGGGCCGCGTGTCGGATGCAAGGATCCAGGAGCTCGTGCTCGAGCATTTTGACCTGCGTCCGAAGGGCATCATCCAGATGCTCGACCTGCTGCGTCCTATCTATGAGAAGTCGGCAGCGTATGGTCACTTTGGCCGCGAAGAGCCGGAATTCTCGTGGGAAGCCACGGACAAGGCGCTGCTGCTGGCGGAAGCCGCCGGTACGGAACCGGTTGTTGAAACGGCCTGAGTTTCTGGTTTGAGTAGGTAAAAAGCCCGCTGAGCGTGACGCTCAGCGGGCTTTTTTGTGACGGCGCCGTTGTCGCGGATCGTCTGCAATAGGGCGTCGACCCTATCTCAGCGGGTTCAACCGCAGGCGCAGCGCGCCAACTTCATCCAACGATGATGGCGGCGAACAGCGCACGCATAAAGAAAGCGGGGCCGGATTTCAGCTTTGCGTCTTCAGGAATATTCAGCGGGCAGCAAACGCAAACCATCCGTCGCTAGTTGAAAGCCTGCGCGGACGACGGCTCGTCGTATTAATGACTCCGGGTGCCAATTTCAATTTAGCGACGGGCGCGTGCAATTGCGTAGGTTTGCGCAATAGCGCTTTAAATGCGGCCTGTCGCGATGCCGCCCTTAATCGCAGATTCGAAAAAAATCCGTGAAACCAAGAGCGAATGCCATCGACAGGATGGGTATTCCTGAATTGTCCCGCGAGCAATTGAGTGCGTGCGGAATGATGGCGTAAGGCCCGAACAACGCTGCGTCCGGCAGGACGTGCAGCGCGGACGGCGGCACGGGTAAGACGATTCGTGAAATGGATATTCATGGATTTCACAGGCTCGGGTTCGCAATGGCTGCAACCCGACATTAGTCGGATCAAAAAAAGCGTTCAACAGTTTGATCGATTGAACACAATAAAAGTTGCGAGCTTGAAGCGCGCACTTATTTAATAGATTTTCATCGAAAGGGATTTTCGATGGGCTCTCTCAATGCACGACGGCAGGTTATAGAAGAAATGTTACTGCCGGAAGTCGGCATTTTCCCGAACGGGGGTTCAAGCAAATGTTCGATGGCCCGAAACCCGCAGGACGAAGCGCTGGACGGCCCGGGCGATTTACAATTGATGTATTCGCCCTAATTAGCCGGTTTCCTTACAGGATGGTTGCCTGATGAAGCCAGCCGGCCAGATGCTTTCCCTGTGAGTCGATATGCCGAATCAATCGAAGTTGGAACAAGTCCGCGCGTTGCGTGAGAACGGCTATGTGGTGGTGCCTGGCCTGCTCACGCCGGAGCGCTGCGAAGCCATGCGTGGCGTGGCGCGGCAGCAGTTGGTGGAAGCGGCGGCACCGGTGGAGTTCGAAGTCGACCTGCAATACCCCGGCGCGCCGAATTCGAAAGATGCGCCCGGTGGACACACCGTGCGACGCTTGCTCGATGCATACGGGCGCGATCCGCGTTTCGCCGCTTGGGCCACGTCGCCCGATGTGCGCGGCTGGATGGAGGTGTATTTCGGCGAGACGCCGACGCTTTCTCGCGCTCATCACAACTGCGTGATGACGAAACATCCCGCTTACGGCAGCCTGACCGGCTGGCACCGCGACGTGCGTTATTGGAACTTCGAGCGAGACGATTTGGTGTCGGCGTGGGTTGCGCTGGGTAACGAGACGGTCGAAAACGGCGCCTTGTGGTTCGTGCCGATGTCGCACAAATTGCCGTTCACGTCCGAACGTTTCGATAAAGCCAAGTTCTTTCGTTCCGATCTGCCCGAGAACGAAGTGCTGATTCGCAGCGCGGTATCGCCGAAACTCAATGCCGGCGACGTCGTGTTCTTCCACTGCAACACGCTGCATTCGGCCGGCAAGAATCTCACCGATCAGGTGAAATTCTCGCTGGTCTACACCTTTCGTGGCGCCAGCAACTTGCCGTTGCCGGGTACGCGGTCGGCGTCGATGGAAGACGTGCCCCTTATTTGACGCCTGGGCCTGGACGCGTCAGCGCTTGCCCGGGACCGCCAGGCCGATCAACCCGGCCAGCATGGCGACCATGCCGCCCGCGATCAACCAGATCGTCTTGTTCGTGGGCGAGCCGGTGAAGAAACGCGAGACGTCGTTGCTCAGCGAATGGAATGACTGGCCGCCGAAATACAGCAGCACGACGCCGCCTACGATCAGCGCAATGGAAATCGCCTTGGTCATGAAAATCTCTTCAATGTGCGGACGGCAAGCTTATTAGGGCTTGGCCGCAGCGTCCAGCGCCGCATCAGTTCCAGGCGCGGGCGGCTTCTGGGCTGGCTTCATCCCCGGCTTGATCTGGCGCAGCAAGTCGGCCTGCACGCTCGCGTACTCGGTCCGCTTCGTCCAGACAGCGACATTCAGTTTCACGCCGGTATCGGTGTAGTCGGAGACCGCGATCCACGGTTTGGTCTTTTCGTCGTTGATGATGCGCGGATCGGTTTCCACAATCCGATGCAGCGACGCCAGCGATTCCTCGATATTTTGATCCTCCGGGATGATCACATTCAGCACCACGCGGCGGCGATCGTTCGCGGTGAAGTTGGTGACCGGGTTCGCCCAGATCGTGCTGTTCGGCACGAACATGATGACGCCGTCGTTTTTGGTCAGACGAGTGCTGAACAAGCCGATCTCGTTCACGGTTCCAGCCGTCGCGCCGGCTCCTTCAATGTAGTCGCCCACCTTGAACGGCCGCAGCAGCAACAGCATCAAACCGGCTGCAATATTCTGCAACGTGCCTTGCAATGCCAGGCCAATAGCCAGTCCGGCCGCGCCGAGCACGGTCAGGATGCTGGCCGCCGCGACGCCAAATTTGCCCAGCGCCGCAACAATGGCGACCACCCGGATCGCCCATTGCACCAGGCTTGCCATCACCGGCGTGAACGTCGCGTCCGCGTTCGTGCGGCCGAGCGCGCGTTTCACTGCGTTCGCAACACGGTTCGATACCCACCAGCCGACCAGCAATATCAGTATGGCCATCAGGATGTCGAAGCCATAGGTCACGCCTGCCGTCAGCAAGAAATTGTAGACGGGGCGTAGTTTGTCCAGCGGGTCCATGAAACTTCTCCTCATTCGAATGAACAGAGTTGGGCTGGGTCCGCCCCCTAATCGTTCCCCTTGCTGGCCATTTGGTCGTGTCCCGAATATCGGGATAGCCTTGAAGTCTTTCGGGTCAAGCCTGACGCGAGTTCGCGCGATTCGCTAACATGACGGACCCGGCGCACGTCAGACGACATGTCCCACGCGATTGTTGCCAGCCTGTGCTTACAAACCCCATTTGTCCCTTCACCAATTCGAGGATTCCGTCATGGCTTACGAAGCAGCTTCCGAACGCTATTCGGAGATGGCCTACCGCACCTGTGGCAAGAGCGGCCTGAAGTTGCCGGCGTTGTCGCTGGGTCTCTGGCACAACTTCGGCGACACCACGCCAATCTCCACGCAGCGCGACATCCTGCGCACCGCGTTCGATCTCGGCATTACGCACTTCGATCTCGCGAACAACTACGGGCCGCCGTACGGCAGCGCGGAGACGAATTTCGGGCGGCTGTTCAAGGACGATTTCCGGCCGTATCGCGACGAATTGCTGATTTCGTCGAAGGCAGGATGGGACATGTGGCCGGGGCCGTACGGCCAGGGCGGCGGATCGCGGAAATACGTGCTGGCGTCGCTTGATCAGAGCCTGCAGCGCATGGGCCTTGATTACGTCGATATCTTCTATTCGCATCGCTTCGATGCCGACACGCCGCTCGAAGAAACCGCCGGTGCACTCGCGACCGCCGTGCATTCGGGCAAGGCGCTGTACGTGGGCATTTCGTCGTATTCGTCGGCTAAAACGCGCGAGATGGCCAAGCTGCTGGCCGAGCATAAAGTGCCGCTGCTGATTCATCAGCCGTCGTACAACATGCTGAACCGCTGGATCGAGGAAGATCTGCTCGATACGCTCGATGAAGTCGGGGCGGGCAGTATCGCGTTCACGCCGCTGGCGCAGGGGCTGCTGACGGGCAAATACCTGAATGGCATTCCCGCCGACGCACGCGTCAACAAGCCGGGTGGCGGGTCGCTGAAGCAGGAGCATTTGAGCGGGAAGAATATCGAGCACGTGCGCAAGCTCAACGAACTCGCGCAGCGGCGCGGTCAGAGCCTCGCGCAAATGGCGCTGGCGTGGGCATTGCGCGGCGGGCGCGTGACGTCGGTGCTGATCGGCGCGAGCCGTCCGGAACAAGTGACGGAGAACGTCGGCGCGTTGAAGAACCTGGAGTTTTCGAAGGAAGAACTCGCCGAAATCGATCAGCACGCGACCGAAGGCGGGATCAACCTGTGGGAAAAGCCGTCGACGGATCAGCGGATTTAAGTCCGTACCGACGAGCATGAGGGGCGCGGCATTGGCTGCGTTCCCTGACTCCAGATCGAAACCGCAATACCGCTTCGACACGGACATCTGGCGCGGCGTTGGCAGCAAAGCCAGGGTGAAAGCCGGCTGGTAATGCAGGTGTCAGCGTCGGCTGTCTTCCCGTTTCGACGAAACCAGCCTGACGGCAGCAGGGCCTTTGCCTTGCTGCGCGCACGGATTGCTATCATGCGGACTCCGGAACGCTTGCTTCGCTCGCGAATGAGTTCGTTGTCCGACTTTTCACGCCCTGAGCGCCGGATCCGGACGAGCCCGAGGTTTTCGGTTATCGGCTGGTCATTCCAGTGCCGCGTGTCGAAAGAGCGCGCCTCGAACCCAGAAATCGCGTGTGCGGTAAAATAGCCGATTACGCGCGAGGCAAGCGGGGAATGCGGAACATTCGCTTCGAACGCGCGGGTCATCGCAGTTCTCGACCCGGTGCTCGCGTATCGCCGGAAATTCCGCTTTAGCAGCATCACGCATTGCTTTCGTTGCGCCTTCGAGGTGTTGTCGCCGGAATCGAGCCCGAGTTTCCCAACGGCCGCCGGAACGCACTACTGCGCCGCCCTGATTCCGCACTATCCATGAAGCCATGAGCAACCTTAATCCTCAAACCGTTCTAAGCGTCCATCACTGGACGGACACGCTGTTCAGCTTCACGTGCACGCGCGATTCCGCATTCCGTTTCGAAAATGGCCAGTTCACCATGGTCGGCTTGGAAGTCGATGGCAAGCCGCTGCTCCGCGCTTATAGCCTGGCGAGCGCGAATTACGAAGAGCACCTCGAATTTCTCAGCATCAAGGTGCAGGACGGTCCGCTGACATCGCGTCTTCAGCATTTGAAGGTCGGCGATCCAGTGTTGATCGGCAAGAAGCCAGTGGGTACGCTGGTCGCCGATAACCTCCTGCCCGGCAAGACGCTGTGGCTGCTGTCGACGGGCACGGGCCTGGCGCCGTTCATGTCGATCATCAAGGACCCGGACGTCTACGATCGTTTCGACAAGATCGTGCTCACGCACACCTGCCGTTTCGTCGATGAACTCGCGTACAAGGATTTCATCACCGAGCACCTTCCGGCGCACGAGCATCTGGGCGAGCTGATCCAGGAAAAGCTGGTGTATTACCCGACGGTCACTCGTGAAGAGTTTGCCAATCGCGGCCGGATCACGGACCTGATCGAAACGAAGAAGTTGTTCGCCGACCTGGACGTGGCGCCCTTCTCCGTGGAAAACGACCGCGTGATGCTTTGCGGCAGCCCGCACATGCTGCGCGACACGCGTCAGCTCCTCGATGAAATGGGCTTCCAGGAAGGCAGCAACAATCATCCGGGACATTACGTTGTGGAGAAGGCCTTCGTCGGCTGAGCTTGCCGTTACCGGCGTGCTGGAAAACGAAAACCGAAGCCTTTGTGCTTCGGTTTTTTCATTTGAGCGGCCGTCAACCAATCGCGATCTGCAACTCCGCGTTGCGGCAAGATGCGCTTAAAAGCGGCTTTTACTACTGTTTCAACTTACGAAAGTCGATCTCATCCCAAATTCGGTCTGATACACAATTTTCAAACGTTTTTTTAAAAACTGCGCTGACGCCGAGAAGTCAAAATTCAATTGTGTGCAACGTTTTGCGACGCTTAACTTCCTCAATCCGATAAAATCGCGGGTTTTCCCATCGATTTAGCGCACCGCGCTCGAGGTTTGAGGAGTCACCGTTCATGTCCCTGTTCCGTAAGAAAAGCATCGAGCACATGCTCGCCGGCGCGCAACGCGCCGGACTCAAAAAAACGTTGGGGGCGCTCGATCTGACGTTTCTGGGTGTCGGCGCGATTATCGGCACGGGGATTTTCGTGCTCACCGGGACCGGTGCGGTGCAAGCCGGTCCGGCGCTGATGGTGTCGTTTATTTTCGCGGCCATTGCGTGCGCGCTCGCGGCGCTGGCCTACGCAGAGTTTGCGTCGACAATTCCCGTCGCCGGATCCATTTACACGTATTCGTATGCCACGCTCGGCGAACTGGCCGCGTGGGTCATCGGCTGGGACCTGATGCTGGAATACGGGCTGGCGACCTCCGCCGTGTCGGTCGGCTGGTCGGGCTATCTCCAGTCGCTGTTGTCAGGCTTCGGCATTTCGTTGCCCATGGTGCTGACAGCGGCGCCCGGCGCCGTGCCTGGGCAATTCACCCTGTTCAACTTGCCCGCGTTTCTCGTGATGATGGTGATCACGTCGCTGTTGTCGATCGGTATCAAGGAGTCGGCGCGCGTGAACAACGTGATGGTCGCGATCAAGGTCGCGGTCGTGCTGATGGTGATTGGCGTCGGCGTATTCCACGTCACGCCGGCGAACTGGCATCCGTTCATGCCCAACGGCTGGAACGGCGTGTTCGGCGCGGCGGCCGTGATGTTCTTTGCGTTTATCGGCTTCGACTCGGTGTCGTCGGCGGCAGAAGAGGTGAAGAATCCAAAACGCGATTTGCCGATCGGCATCATTTCCTCGCTGGCGGTTTGCGCGGTGCTTTATGTGGCGGTGGCGGCCGTGGTGACCGGTATTGTTCCGGCGGCGCAGTTCGCCAATATTTCGCATCCGGTGTCGTACGCGCTGCAGGTCGTGGGGCAGAAGTGGGTAGCGGGTTTCATCGATCTGGGCGCGGTGCTCGGCATGCTGACCGTGATTTTGGTGATGAGCTACGGCCAGACCCGCATCATTTACGCGATGTCCCGCGATGGCTTGCTGCCCGCGCGTCTGTCGACGGTGCATCCGAAATTCGGCACGCCGTTCTTTACGACGTGGCTGGTGGGCCTGTTCTTCGGTTTGATCGGTGCGCTCGTGCCGCTCAACGTGCTGGCGGAACTGATCAATATTGGCACGCTGGCCGCGTTTTCGATGGTGTCTATCGCGGTGCTGATTTTGCGTCGTACGCATCCTTATCTGCCGCGTGCATTCCGTTGCCCGGGCGTGCCGGTCGTGCCGGTGCTGGCGGTCGCGGCTTGCCTGTTCCTGATGCTGAATCTGAAAGCCGTGACGTGGTTTGCATTCGTGGTATGGCTGGCAATCGGGTTGGCGATTTATTTCGGCTATTCGCGCTGGCATTCGAAACTGGGTCGCGGGGTGGAGTGACGCGCCAGGCTTGAACGTAGCTGCTGAGCTTGTGGCGCAAGCCGTCGAAAGCCGTTTCAACGCAAGTTGAAACGGCTTTCGCATTTCTCTTCGCCATCTGTTGCCTTTTTCGTTTCACGACAACTTTAGGACTTGTCTGATTCACCCACGGGTTCAGCGGTCGTTAAAAACCATGGTTTGAATCCAATAAAAGGCAAAGAACCTGTGAGACGAAATTATCTTAAGGTTGGTGATCAAGCGGATAACGGCGCAACGATCATAGAAGGTATCGATAAGGTCAGTTACGGCGGTATGTACCTGACTTATCTCTACGCGAAAGTCCGTTGTCCCGTTTGCAATACCATCGGAATGATCATTCCATCGGGACCCCGCCGCCCCGGATACTGGATGGGCAAGGAGCCAGCCTTACATAACGATCTCTGTGCCTGTAAATGCGATCCCAAGCCGCGTTTGATCTCCTCGCAGAACGGCATGTTTATGTCGTTCGAACCTCAAGAGTTAGCTGCAATGGGCTTTTCGCCGACGGGCATGCCGCTGCCAAAATCGTCATTGCCTGTGGGACGGGGGGATCAGGATCTAGCCGAATCGACGAAGAACAATCCGGCAAGCGGCCCTAGCGGCCAACCGGCAACTTATTGTTCGTATCTCGACGGGTCAAAGAGTCGAATCGATGCACCGGCAGATTTTTACGTCTCTCGAAATACTATGAGTCTGTCACCCGGAAAATCAACCCAGGTTGACTTCCCGGCGGGCGGCGCAGCAGCCGCAACGCAATACGATGCGAAGGTCGGTGGCAAAGAGATTCCGATCTTCGTGCCGACTCGGCCGCCTGCGGACGGCTTGCCGATGATCGGCGAACGCCAACTCGCGAAAGCGCTGGAAAAACTGCCGCCGCAGAACCTGGAAAATATCGGCCAAATCACGACCAATGCGAGTGCAAATCCGGAAGACGCGATCTGGCGACGCGATTATGGGCAAGCAGACTTCTCATCGGCTGCGACCGCCAGCCTCAAACAAGGCGTCGCCTTCTATCCGTGGGCCGCATGGAAAGGACAAGGCGAAATCCCTCAAAGATATATCGACAGCACGATGCTCCATGAGACAGGACATCAGGTGAGTGAGGCACTTTGGAAGAATCCTGCGATGAAGCAACGTTTTGAGGATGCGATTTCCAGCGATGGACAGGCACCGTCGCAATACGCGAGACGGAACGCGAACGAAGACTTTGCTGAATCGGGGAATATGTACTGGTCGAGCAAAGGAACGCCCTGTGAGGCAGAGGGACGCAAGCGGTATCCGGCCAGATTTGCCTACTTCGATTCAGTTAGCAAATGATGAAACTGGTCGCGCTAACTACTGCACTAGCGACGTCGATCATGCTCGTCGCTGGATGCCCGACACAAACAGAAGGAAAGGTAATGCCAAAAGATTTTTCGTTGGAAGGGTTTCAGCCGGCAAGCTTACCGCACCCTGGCACCATTACGTTTATCGAGTCGTGGACCGACATTCCCAAGCGGAAAAGTGCAGATGAATATCCCGACTCGTTCAAATTTCTTTGCCTTGACGAGAACGAGAAGGAAGTGTCTCGTGACAAAGCTAAGTGGTGCATCCCTATAGTGGAATTCGATGTTTTTTCTGTGGACGACAACGGAAAGTCAGTTCCTTTCAAAGAGGGATCCTCCATTTCGATAACTGCGTATGGACCCGGCCATCGGTTTGTCCGATCTCTGTCGACTGCGCCGCCGCCCCCATCGCCTGCGCCGCCCAATCCGAAGTCCGGCGCAGGAAGCGCAGTGCCGCCTGGGGATATTGGCGACGCTTCTCGAACGGCCTGGTCGCCGAGCGCTAACCCTCGGAACCCGGACCCATCGGCTTCCCAGTCTTTCGGCAGCGAACTGGACAAAACGCGGATGACATTCTGGGAAAGGCTCAAAAGGACAATTCTCAACATTTAACCCGGTCCCCACCCGCCTTTAGCCCAATAGCGACGGTCTTCATTTTGTGCTTTACTCATTGCTACAACAAATAACCATGAACCCAGCCAGACCCTCACACTCGTGAAGTCGCAAGGCCAGTGAAACAAAAGCGGTGAGTGAGCTTCGGCTGTTTATCCCCGAAGGAGACAGAAGCATGGCGCTCAGCATCAGTCTGACGGTCAACGGCAAAGCCGTTACCGCCACCGTCGAACCCCACATCCTGCTAGTCCAGTTTCTTCGTGAGGAGTTGCATCTCACGGGCACGCACATCGGCTGCGACACCGCCCAGTGCGGCGCGTGCACCGTTCACCTGGATGGCCGCGCGATCAAGTCGTGCAACATCCTCGCCGTGCAGGCCGACGGATCGTCGGTGACGACTATCGAAGGAATGGCGAAGGACGGCGAACTGCACCCCATGCAGGCAGCGTTCAAGGAGTGCCACGGCCTCCAATGCGGCTTCTGTACGCCCGGCATGGTGATGAGCGCGACCTCACTCGCCGCGCAAAAACCCGACCTCACCGAAGCCGATGTCCGCGAACAACTCGACGGCAATCTCTGCCGATGTACGGGGTATCACAACATCGTGAAAGCCATAGTGCAGGGCGCGCAGGCCATGAAGGCCTCGCCCTGAGCCGCCGCCCGCGCTTCCAGCCAAGCCTCACCGAACCCGCACTCACCTTTTCCGATGAAGATTCGCGCCTGAACAGGAGTCCGCGATGAACGCCCCTGAAACACCTGATACCCACCGCCTGATCGGCGCTGCCGTGAAACGCAAGGAAGACTATCGCTTCCTGACGGGCAACGGCCAGTACACCGACGACGTCGTCCTTCCGCAGCAAACCTTCGGCGTCTTCCTGCGCTCGCCCTACGCGCACGCGACGATCCGCAGCATCGACATCACCGCGGCCAAGGCCGCGCCGGGCGTCGTTGCCATCTTCACCGGCGCCGACATGGCCGGCGAAAGCGTCGGCGGATTGCCGTGCGGCTGGCTGATCCACAACATCGACGGCAAGCCGATGAACGAACCGCCGCATCCCGTGATCGCGCATACGAAAGTGCGCCATGTGGGCGATCAGGTGGCGTTGATCGTTGCGGAGTCGGTGAAGGAAGCGAAGGACGCTATCGAGTTGATCGAGGTGGATTACGACGTGCTGCCGGCCGTCGTCGATACCGCCACTGCCGCCGACCCAGGCCAGCCGCAAGTCCACGATGAAGCGCCGAACAACCTCTGCTACACCTGGGGCCACGGCGATAAAGCCGCCACCGACGCCGCCTTCGCCAAGGCCGCGCACGTGACCACGCTGGATATCGTGAATCAGCGCCTGGTGCCGAACGCGATCGAACCGCGTGCCGTGAACGCGAGTTATTCGAGGTCCGACGACAGTTACACGGTGTACGTCGCGAACCAGAATCCGCACGTCGAGCGTTTGTTGATGGCGGCGTTTGTGTTGTCGCTGCCTGAGTCGAAGCTAAGGATCATCGCGCCGGATGTCGGCGGCGGTTTCGGCTCGAAGATTTATCTGTATGCGGAAGATGTGGCGTTGACGTGGGCGTCGAAGAAAGTCCGGCGACCGATCAAGTGGACATGCGAGCGCTCGGAAGCATTCCTCTCCGATGCCCATGGCCGCGATCACGTGACGAAAGCCGAACTCGCGATGGACGCCGACGGCAAGTTCCTGGGCCTTCGCGTTCATACGACGGCCAACATGGGCGCGTATTTGTCGACGTTCGCGTCCGCGATTCCGACCATCCTGTACGCCACGCTGCTCGCCGGCCAGTACGCCACGCCCGCGATCTACGCCGAGGTGAAGGCTGTTTTCACGAACACGGTTCCCGTCGATGCCTATCGCGGCGCCGGACGTCCTGAAGCGACCTACGTGCTTGAACGTATCGTGGAAACGGCGGCGCGGGAGATGAACATTGATCCGGCTGAATTGAGGCGACGCAACTTCATCCGGTCTTGGCCGTACACCACCCCGGTTGGCCTGACCTACGATTCCGGCGATTACTCGGCGCTGCTCGACCGGGCAATGCAACTTGCCGATGTGGAAGGGTTCCCTGCACGGCGCGAGGAATCGAAGAAAAACGGCAAGCTTCGCGGGCTTGGGTATTCCTGCTACATCGAGGCGTGCGGGCTGGCGCCATCGAATCTCGCGGGTGCGTTGGGCGCGCGGGCGGGCTTGTTCGAAGCCGGCGAAATTCGCGTACATCCCACGGGTTCGGTCACCGTGTTCACCGGCTCGCATAGCCACGGTCAAGGGCACGAAACCACCTTCGCGCAAGTGGTGGCGGACCGGTTGGGGGTATCGATGGATAACATCGAGATCGTCCACGGCGACACCGGCCGGATTCCTTTCGGCATGGGTACGTACGGCTCACGGTCCATCGCGGTGGGCGGCTCGGCGATCATGAAGGCGCTCGACAAGATCGAGGACAAGGCCAAGAAAATCGCGGCGCATTTGCTGGAGGCATCCGCGGAAGACATCGAGTTCAAGGACGGCATTTTCCGGGTGGCGGGCACCGACCGGACGAAGGCGTTCGCGGAGGTATCGCTGGCGGCTTACGTGCCGCACAACTTCCCGCTCGACAAGCTCGAACCCGGCCTCAACGAAAACGCGTTCTACGATCCGAGCAACTTCACGTATCCATCGGGCGCGTATTTATGCGAAGTGGAAGTCGATCAGGACACCGGCGAAACGCGCATCCAGAAGTTCACGGCCGTGGATGATTTCGGCAACATCATCAATCCGATGATCGTCGAGGGTCAGGTGCATGGCGGGATTGGCCAGGGCATTGGTCAGGCGATGCTGGAACGTGCCGTGTATGACAACGAGAGCGGCCAGTTGATGTCCGGCTCGTTCATGGATTACGCCATGCCGCACGCGTCCGACCTACCGAATTTCGATGTGGAAACATCGAAAGGCACGCCGTGCGTCCATAACCCCTTGGGTGTGAAGGGGTGCGGCGAAGCGGGCGCGATAGGCTCGCCGCCGGCGGTGATCAACGCGATCATCGACGCGCTTTCGCCGCTCGGCGTGACCGACCTGCAGATGCCTGCCACGCCGCATCGCGTATGGGCTGCGATGCATGCCGCCGCCGATGAATCGGCCGCTCGCGGCGTTTCGACTCCCGCTTAAGAGGACTTCGACATGTACTCATTCGATTACCAACGGCCGGACCAGTCCGACGCAGCGGTGGCGTTCCTCAAGCAACACGAGGACGCCAAATATCTATCGGGCGGGCAGAGCTTGCTGCCGACCATGCGCTTGCGGCTCGCTCAGCCGTCGGCGCTGGTGGATGTGACGCGGATCGGCACGATGAAGGACATCACCTTGACGAGTGACAAGGTGACGATTGGCGGCGCGGTGTGTCATGCGCAGGTTGCGGCGAACCCGGAGGTGCAGCGCGCGCTGCCGGGGTTGGCTGACCTTGCCGGTCATATTGGCGACCGGCAGGTTCGGGAGCGCGGGACGATCGGCGGATCGCTTGCCAACGATGACCCGGCGGCGTGTTATCCGGCCGCGGTGTTGGCGTTGAACGCGACTATTGTCACGGACAGGCGGCGTATCACCGCCGATGACTTTTTCCTTGGCATGTACGAGACCGCGTTGGAGCCCGATGAGCTGATTACATCGGTTGAATTTCCGATCGCCGAGCGGGCGGGCTACGAGAAGTTTCGCAATCCCGCGTCGCACTTTGCTTTGGTTGGGGTGTTCGTTGCGAAGCATGCGGGTGGTGTGCGAGTGGCCATCACGGGTGCTGCAGCGTGCGTGTTTCGGGCTACCGAACTCGAAGCGGCCTTATCGAAAGATTTCTCGGTTGCAGCGGCGCGCGGTACATCGATTTCCGCCGATGCGCTCAACGAGGATATGCACGCGAGTGCGGTGTATCGGGCGCATTTGATTCCGATTCTTGCCGGGAGGGCTGTTGATCGGGCCAACGCGTTCTAGCTTGTTGTTCGCCCCGGTTTTTTGCTCGCGCCGATGAATGGGCTGGGGTTCTCCCGGCGCGAGCGAAACAAAGATTGACCTACCCAGACCCAGGAACCTCATGGACCCGGCATCGATCGACGAAACCCTCGCCGCCCTGGGCGGGCAGCAATACTTCGCCAGCCGCGAACTCGCAACGGGGCTTTTCCTCGCGTTGAAGATGCAGCGCCCACTTTTCCTCGAAGGCGAACCGGGCGTTGGCAAGACCGAGCTGGCAAAAGCGGCCGCCGGTTTACTCGGCACGCAAATGCTGCGGCTGCAATGCTATGAAGGTCTCGACATCGCCAGCGCACTTTACGAATGGGACTACCCACGCCAGATCATGGCGCTGCGGCTTGCCGAGGCGGCAGGCGAACAACCATCGAACGATTCGCTCTATAAAAGCGAATTCCTCCTCAAGCGCCCGCTGCTGCAAGCACTGATGCCGGACCCCTTGAATCCGGCCGCTCAACGCGTGCTGCTGATTGACGAAATCGATCGCGCCGATGAACCGTTCGAAGCTTTCCTGCTCGAGTTGCTGTCGGATTTCCAGGTATCGATTCCCGAATACGGAACCGTGCGCGCCGAGCGGCCGCCGCTGGTCGTGATGACATCGAATCGCACGCGCGAGGTCCATGACGCGCTCAAGCGACGCTGTTTATATCAATGGATTGGCTATCCGGCCCGCGATGTGGAACTGCAGATTGTGGCGGCGCGTGCGCCCGAAGCCAGCGCGGACTTGCAGGCGCGAGCCGTGGCGTTTGTGCATCGGCTGAGGACGCTCGATTTGTTCAAGGCGCCCGGCGTGGCGGAAACGATTGACTGGTGTCGTGCGCTGGCGGCGCTTTCTGTCAGTGAACTCGATCCGCAATCGGTGCAGGACACATTGGGCGTGCTGCTGAAGTACCAGGACGATCTCGCGCGCGTGGACGCCGCCGAGATCGCGCAGTGCCTCGCCGCACCGGCCTGAGCCATCATGTCCACGCCAACGCTTGCTCACAACGTCGTGCATTTCGTCCGATTGCTGCGTGGCGCGGGTCTCGCGATGTCACCGGCGCACAGCGTCGATGCGCTCGAAGCGTTGCGCTGGATCGATATCACCCGTCGCGACGATGTCCGGGCCGCGCTCGCCGCGCTAGTTGTTCATGCGCCCGACGAGCGCGAATTATTCCATCAGGCCTTCGATCTTTTCTGGCGCGATCCCGACTGGGAAGGGAAACTGCGCGCGCTATTGCTGCCGAAAGTGACGAACGGCGTGCCGCCGCCCAAGCGCAACAACCGTCTCGCCGATGCCCTCGCCGCACGCGCGGCTGCGTTGAACCCGGCGAACCAACAGCCGGACAACGTTGAACATCTCCACGCGCGCATTACGTTCAGCGCGCAGGAACGCCTGAGCCATCGCGATTTCGATACCCTTACGTCCGATGAATGGCGCGCGCTTCGACATCAAATTCGTTCGCATAGAATGCCGCTAGCCACGGAGCCGACACGGCGTTTAAAAACCGCGTCGCACGGCACGCATGCTGATCTACGGGCCAGCGCCCGCAGCGCCGTGCGTTCGGGCGGCGACTGGACGACATGGAAGTACAAGAAGGTCGTCGAGCGCCGGCCGCCGCTTGTCCTGCTGCTCGACATTTCCGGGTCGATGAGCGCGTATTCCCGGGCTGTGCTTTACTTCTGCCATGCATTGCTGCAATCGCGCGAACGCCTGCAGGTCTTCCTGTTCGGCACGCGCCTGACCAACGCCACGCGGGCGTTGCGCGAACGCGATCCCGATGTCGCGATCGCCGCTATCTCCGATCAGGTGGTCGACTGGTCGGGCGGCACGCGGATCGGCGCGGCGCTGGCCGAGTTCAACCGGCGCTGGGCGCGGCGGGTGCTCAACGGCCGCGCGACGGTGTTGTTCGTCACGGACGGGCTCGATCACGAAGCAATCGATGTCCTCGAGACCGAGATGCTCCGTTTGCGCCGCTTTGCGCATCGGCTGGTGTGGCTCAATCCGTTGCTTCGATACACCGATTTCACCCCGCGCGCGCGGGGCGTGCGGGCAATCCTGCCGCATGTCGATGCGATGCTTGCGGCTCACAACCTCGACAGCCTGAATGCTGTCGGCCGGGAGCTGGCGGCGGTGACGCGTCGAGCGGACCGGAAATCAGCCGGAGACACGTCATGGAACTGAGTGAAACGCATAATCTGCCCGTGCCGCAGAATGTCGCGTGGGCAGCGTTAAACGATACCGAAATCTTGCGCGCGTGCATTCCGGGTTGCGAAAGTATCGAAGCCGATGGCGAGAACGCGTATGCGGTGGCCATGACGGCGTCGGTCGGACCCGTAAAAGCGAAATTCAAAGGTCGCATGAATTTGGTGGACATCGACGCGCCGCACACGTACACCATCGTGTTCGAGGGACAAGGCGGGACGGCCGGTTTCGGCAAGGGGCAGGCGAAGGTCAATCTGGAACCGGGTGACAATGCGGATTCGACCACGTTGTCTTACACGGCGAATGCTCAAGTGGGCGGCAAGCTCGCGCAGATCGGCTCGCGGTTGGTGGATGGCGCGGCCAGAAAGATTGCCGGGGAATTTTTCAAACGTTTCAGCGCGCAGTTGACGCAGAGTGACGAGCCCGCTGGTGGACCCGATGAGGCGGCCGCCGACGGTGCAGGTGAAGAGAAGAAGGGGAAAAGATCATGGACAGCGTGGATCTCGAAGTCCTGAGAAACAGCGCGCGATGGCTCGAACGTGGGCATCGTGTGTTGCTGGTTACGGTTGTTAAGACGTGGGGCTCGTCGCCCCGGCCAGAAGGCGCGATGCTCGCCGTGCGCGATGACGGCGCGGTCATGGGATCGGTGTCGGGCGGGTGCATTGAAGACGACTTGATCGAGCGCGTCAGGCAGCGCGGCATCGAGCAGACGACGCCCGAAAGCGTGAAATACGGAATCTCGGCGGAAGAAGCGCATCGGTTCGGACTGCCTTGCGGCGGGACGATTCAACTGGTGCTTGAACCGTTGTCGATGGCGAGCGGTATTGCTGAATTGTGCGATGCCGTTCTCGCCGGGCGGCTGGTGACACGCACGCTCGATATGACCAATGGTGCGGTCAAGTTAGAGCCGGCGCAAGCAACGGATGGCGTTTCCTTCGACGAAACCACGCTCTCGACTATTCACGGTCCGCGGTACCGGATGCTGGTGATCGGCGCGGGGCAGTTGTCGCGGTATCTGTGCAGTATCGCGGTCGGGCTGGATTATCACGTGACCGTCTGCGATCCGCGCGAGGAGTACACGGACGAGTGGGATGTGCCGGGGACGAAGATCGTACGCACCATGCCCGACGATACCGTGATGGAAATGAAACTCGATGAGCGCTGCGCGGTGATTGCGCTAACCCACGATCCGAAGCTTGACGATCTCGCATTGATGGAAGCGTTGAAGACGGCGGCGTTTTACGTGGGCGCGTTGGGATCGCGGAAAAATAACGCGGCGCGCAGGGAAAGGCTGAAGGAGTTCGATCTCTCCGATGCCGAGTTGTCGCGCTTGCATGGGCCGGTGGGGATCTATATCGGCAGCCGGACGCCGCCGGAGATCGCGGTGTCTATTCTTGCTGAGGTGACGGCGGCGAAGAACGGCGTTTCGTTGCCAACTATTCTGCAGGTTGAAGGGGCGAAGGCTGCGCGGGAACTTGAGGGGACCGGCGAGATTTGCGGAATTTAGGTGTACGCGGCGTCGGCGCGCTTTGAACGGTTCAAAGCGTTAGCGCGCGGCGTTCAAACGTTCACGAAATATTGCCGCGAAGCTTCATGGAATGCAGCCACTGTCCTGACACTTCCGACATGCCGTAATGCACGACTGTCTCGTCGATGAGTGCCCAGACCGATAAGCCTGCCTGTCGGACTCGTCGGCAAAACGAGATATCTTCTCCCTGATATACCCCTTTCTCTTCGACCGTCTCAAAAAATCCATAGAACTTCTGGTCGGGTAGCATCGACGCATATTGTTGCGGCGGAGCGTAGCATTCCGTGAATGGTTTTGTTGCCTCGAACGCTTCACGTTGCGCTAGAAAAACACCCGTTCCGACGTGCTCGGCTTCAATGAATCCATTCGCGAAACTCACACTTCCGTCTTCCTCCGTCAGCGGGCTGACGGTGTAGTCGGCGTACTTCTCTAGCCACTGGCGTACGGTCAATCCCACATCGGCTGCAGATATAGCCCCGTCCAGATTCATTCTCCTGAACGGATATGCGACGCCTGAAACGATTTTGTTCGCGGCCAGCAGTCTCATGACTGCGGTGGCTGGGAACTTCATGTCGGTATCGAGGAAAAGGAGGTGCGTGAATTCAGGATGGTTCAGGAAATAGTTGGCGAAGAAGTTACGTGCGCGAATGATCTGGGATGACGCAACGTGCAACGTTTCGTAGGTCGAGCCTGAATCCGTCAATGCACGCGTCAAGTCGAGCAGCGAGAAGGCGAAATTGACATGGACTTCTTCACTATAGGTGGGCAGGCAGATGAGGACGTGGTGGGAGGGCATGGGGGTGTCCGTATGGGGGTGTCCGTATGGGGATGATCGAGTTTGCGCCTATAGGGAAATGGGCGATATAGTTAGGATTGTTAAAATAAATTTTCGAAATAAGATGTGGGTGTTGATTGGATATCGTGATGGTACATGGCGGAATGCGCTGGCGACAGTTTCAGGCTTTATCGACTCGCAATAATCCTGCGGGGATTACACCCTGTGATTTGAAGCCGATTAGTTTTTCAATCTATGGGTTCGTCGGGCTAGACGTTGCTAGCGCGCCGAGGGAGAAGACATCGTGTTTTAATCCACGCGCTCGTGAAGAGCGCGACCGTCAATGCGGGGTCATGCGCATGCGTCCATAGTGTTTCAATCCACGCGCTCGTGAAGGGCGCGACGTACATCGATCGACAACTTTCGGGCACCAGCAATTGTTTCAATCCACGCACTCGCGAAAAGCGCGACATTATTTTTCGGGGTGGGGCGCGTTGGTCATCAGATCAGATTCGATCGATGACTTCGACGCCGCGCGCAATCTTCGTTGTATCGATCGACACGGCGTAGTCGGAGAAGTATCGAGCGGGCAGATCGGCTCCCTCTTTTACGCGATCGACTTTTACTGCATCGAATAGCGTATGCGCCGGCGCGTTGCCCAAAGCGTTTTCGTGCTTGAACACGATGAGTTTGCGCGCGGCCATTTCGCCGCGGGCCGCTGAGCGATCGTGCTCAAACATGTTGGTCAGCGAACGCCAGACGAGTTCGAGATCGTCTTCAGTGAAGCCGGTGCGTTCGGCAAGCTTCGCAGATATGAAGCCATGCGCCCGATATAGTCCGTAGGGCAAGATATGTTTTCGACCCATCGTGCGGTTAGAGTTCTCGGCGTCCTTTTCGGTGGTGACGGCCATGCGCGTGATGGAGACTTCCATCGGCACGACGGGTTCTATCGATTTAGCGAAAGCCAGTTGAATCGGACCGCGCACTTGTCCGCAGTTCACGCCGGTGCTCATGACTGCACCGAAGGCCCTGATATCGAAGAAGTTCGTGCACATCCATTTGGTGAGCGCTTCCGCGTCCTTCGCATCCTTAGGCAGCTTCTTGTCCACCGGGACGAGATTGAGCGCCGCATAACCCAGTTTGTGCTGAAGATTGAGCGCGGCTTTCTCCTGCATATAGATGGCGTGACCGGCCTTGTTGCCACTCTCCAGCGTCACGTAATTGCGAATCTTCCGTTTCAGGCAGACATCGGTGACGAGGCCGAGATTGGTTTCGGGATCGAGACGGGGCAGGTTTCCCGCATCGGGATCGCCGTTCGGATTGCCGTTGGTGACATCGAACAGATAAACGAATTCGTAGCGGTTAGCGAGGATGGTCATACGGTTGTCTCCAGGATGTCGCTGGTGATGATTTCTGCGGCGTCGTCTTTGCCAGCCTTCGAGCGGAAACGTTCGTTGCGCTGGTGGTAGTAGCCGATGGCAAAGCGGCCCTGGTCTTCTAGTCGAAGCGTCTTTGGAAATTCACAGCCAAGACCATCGATAATGTGTTGCATTTCTTTTTCGAGCGATATCGCGAGTCCTTTTTCCTTCGGGTCTTTCATCGCCTTGGACAAGTGGTTTTGCGCGCCACGCATGAGGACCGGAAATATGCCTGCGGGCATGGCAGAAGCGGACCCGTAATAATGGTCCTTGATGCTCGCACTGACAGAGTGCAGCGCGGCTTCCTGAATGCTTTCCAGCACGGAGAACAGCCGCCCGAGCAAATAACCCGGCGCGGTATTGCTTCTATCGAGACTCACAGGGACCTCCTCTTGAACATCTTCATTGTCGAGACGCTGGTCGCGTGTCAAAACGGCTTTGCACAACGCCACGCGAAGTCCGGAAATATCTCCATCTGCGCGCATGCGCATGATCGCGGCGCTCAACAAAGTGCGCGGGTAACGTCCGCCGCCGAGCACCGCGCGCATCACCGATCCTGCTAGTTGCGGCGAGACGTTTTCAGTCTTTTCCTGTGCCGCGATAGCGCGCAGCAGGCGCCAGGGGGCTGGTGGCGTTTTCCACGGCGTGGGTTCGATCGCGAGATCGTCGTAATGCTGTGAGAATCGTTTGGTGAACACGCCAATGCTCTCGCAGAACCAGTAGCGGACCGAAAGCCGGGACGCATTCGGTGACAACCCAAGCACGAATATCTTTGCGGCTGAATCGAAATTCAGATCGAGGTCGTGCAGCGCACGTCCCTCCGATACCCCATCAAGCGCATGCTTGAGCTTGGCGGCTTCGGCGGAGTCGCTGGGCGGTGGTTCAAGCGTACTGAAGAACAGGCTTTCCGCTGCTTCCTGCTGGTGTTGATCCTTGGCTTGCGCCCAGAACACCACACTTGCGTCACCTATCTGAACGCATTGACGATGACGCGGATCGCGCAGCAACAAGTGGTTCAGCACCGTTGTGTAAGCGAAGGCCGCATGCACGGAAACGGGTGAGTTGGCGCCGCGATCCTTGCCGTATGAGTTGAAGGCGTCGAGGTTGAACGAGACAATGGATGCCCCTGACGCCTGCGATCCCCACACGCCTTTAATAGCAGGATGAAGACGCGCGATCGGGCGCGCTTCTCCACTGACCAGGCACAAGCCAAGGGTCGCTTCGTCGGCTGCGCTGTAGCGCTTGACCAGTTCCTGCGCCGCGGGTCGCTCGTGGATGTAGCCAGGTTCACCATCGAGCCGGAAGACGACGTTCGCGCTGAAAATGGCCGGGGTGTGTTTAACGATGTGTTCGCACTGCCGCCACTCGCCCGGAATCCATGTTTCTATGAACTTGCGTAACGCGACAAGCCCATCGTCGGTTGCCCCGGCGAGACGATCCAGATGGAGATCCTTGAAAACTTCGCATGATCTCGGATTGAGCGTCGGTGTATCGGCCCCCGCTTTTTGCTCCACACCGAGAACGAATGCGGTCTTGTCCCACAAAAAAAATGGAGGTGGTGCAATACCGGAGCGTTTAAACGACGCAGGAACAGTGAGCATTGTCCACTTCGATTTCTTGTCGGCGCAATCGCTGAGATTAATGACGTCCTTCACTTTGCCGTCGCGATTCAACAGGATCGAGTAGCCGACCTTTTCCTGCGTCAATCCGAACGCGGGTACCTTGCCCTGAGCAGCGAGCCGTTCGTAATACTCGACAAGAGCGGTGAGGATCATGCCGGGCGTTCCACGAACGGTAAGGGCGGAACGTCGATCCAGCCATCCTTCATGGACGCCCTGAAGAAGTGCGGCGTCATGGCATTCTTGAAGTCGATGTCGTGAAGCATCCAGCCGAGATCCTTCACCTTCATGAGCGATGAATGCGGCTCGCAGAGGGGGGCATCGTCTTCCAGCAAACTGAAACAGGCGGGAAATTCACGCACGCCTGGGCATGGGATTTGAAAACACTGACCTTTGCGCGCGCGCCGGTTAAAGATATCGAGGTGTTTGCCGATCGAGTCTCCTTCTTCGGCCTTATCGGTGAGTTCGATGTGCGCTTCAATGATGTACGCCACGTCCTTGAGAATGTACGCCGCGCGTTGCTGCCGGTCTTCATCAACGTAGTTGACGAGGCCCTTCAGTGTGCCGTTTTTCATGGCCGATCGCGCGCTCGATGCCGGGATCTTGCTCGCGACTTCATTTCGACGGATAGTGTCGAAGCGAATCTCGTTGAGCACCTGAATCCGGTCGACGACCCAACGAATGGCCGGTTTCCAGTGAATTGTGGGTATTCCGGAGCATCGTGACCGATGATTCCGGCCGAACGTGACCGACCATTCTGGTTCATCGTGACCGCTCATTCCGGGCGAACGTGACCGATTTCGGAGGACCTCCGGAATCACTGGTCACGATACCGGAATCATCGGTCACGATGCCGGAATGGCGTTGTACGGCGCAGGAATGATGTTACGCATATGAGCAACTGAGTGGGTACGCTTCCAGCTTTTTCGTCTGGAGACAGCGTGCCCGCACCAAGGATCAATATGCGTAAGATAAAAGACGTATTGCGTTTGAAACTGGACGCCAAACTTTCACACGAGCAGATTGCTGGCGCGCTGGGCATCTCCAAAGGCGTCGTCACCAAGTATGTGGGGCTCGCCGCGGCAGCGGGCCTGGACTGGCCTATGGTGCAAGATGCCGACGAGATCACACTTGAGCGGCGACTGCTGGTGGCGCCCCAGAAGCCACGTAATCATGTCCAGCCGGACTATGGTCGCCTGCACCAGGAGTTGCGCCGCAAGGGCATGACGCTGATGCTGCTGTGGGAGGAATACCGGGCCGAGCACGCGGACCGCCAGACCTACGCCTACTCCCAGTTCTGCGACAACTATCGGCGCTTCGCCAGGCAGCTCAAGCGCTCGATGCGGCAGATTCACCGCGCAGGTGAGAAGATGTTCATCGATTACGCCGGCCCCACCATCGCATTGACCGATGGCAGCCGGGCCCACATCTTCGTCGCCGCGATGGGTGCCTCCAGCTACACCTTTGCCTGTGCCACGCCGCGCGAGACGATGGCTGACTGGCTTGAATCAACGGCGCGCGCACTGAGCTTTTACGGCGGCGTGACCCAGCTCATCGTGCCCGACAACCCACGTGCGCTGATCTCGGACGCCAACCGATACGAACCGCGCAGCAACGACACGGTGCTCGACTTCGCGCGCCACTACGGCACCTCGATTCTGCCGGCGCGTCCCTATCATCCGCAGGACAAGGCGAAGGCGGAGTCGGCGGTGCAGATCGTCGAACGCTGGATCATGGCGCGCCTACGTCATCAGCAGTTCGCCAGCGTGCATGAAGTGAACCAGGCTGTCGCGCCTTTGCTGACGCGGCTCAACGAGAAGCCGTTCCAGAAGCTGCCCGGTAGCCGTGCAAGCACCTTTGCCGCACTCGACGCGCCGGCCTTGCTGCCCTTGCCGTTGCAGCGCTATGAGATGGCGCACTTCAAGACCGTCAAGGCCCACATCGACTATCACGTCGAGGTCGAGCAGCATCGCTACAGCGTGCCGCACGCACTGGTCGGGCAAGTGCTGGAAGCGCGCATTACGATCGCGGTGGTCGAGCTCATGCATCGCGGGCAGCGAGTGGCCAGCCATGCGCGCAGCAGCCGGCACGGCGGCTTCACCACCACCGCCGCACACATGCCGGCCGCGCATCGCGCCCACATGGAGTGGACGCCGCAGCGCCTGATCCACTGGGGTCAAAGTATCGGCCCGGCTACCGCCGAGGCGGTGACGCGACTAATGCAGGAGAACAAGCATCCCGAGCACGGCTACCGCGCCTGCCTGGGTTTGCTGTCGCTGGCTAAGCGCTTCGGCAAGCCCAGGCTTGAAGCGGGCTGCACGCTGGCGTTGCAGATCGGCGCCTGCCAGTACCGCCACGTACGCGACATCCTGGTCAACAACCGTGACCAAAGCGCGCCAGCAACAGCCGGCGACTGGGTCAGCCCCAACCATGCCCACGTCCGCGGCCCCGGCTACTACCAATGAGGAATTCTGCAATGATGATGCACACCACTTTGGCGCAACTGCGTACATTGAAACTGGACGGCCTGGCGACGGGCCTGGAAGAACAACTGACCCAGCCCGGCATGGCTGCGATGAGCTTCGAGGAACGCGTGGCGCTGCTGGTTGACCGCGAAGTACATTGCCGCAACGACCGCAAGTTGCTGCGTCTGCTGAAGAACGCGCATCTGAAATATGCGCAGGCGGCCATCGAGGACGTCGACGCTCGCTCGGGCCGCGGGATCGACCGGCGCGAGGTAATGAGCCTGGCATTGGGAGACTGGGTTAGTGCCGGCCACAGTGTCTTGATCACCGGTCCGACTGGCGCCGGAAAATCCTGGCTCGCCTGCGCACTGGCGCAACACGCCTGTCGTCGAGGGTACTCCGCCATCTATCAGCGTGTACCCCGCCTGCAGGAAGAACTACGCATTCGGCACGGCAGCGGGGCCTTCGGCAAATGGCTACTCCAGTTGGCCAAAACTGATGTGCTGGTCCTGGACGACTGGGGCATGGGCGCAATCGACAGCACGACCCGATCCGATCTCCTGGAAGTCATTGACGATCGCGCTGCCAACAAAGCCACGATCATTACGAGTCAATTACCAGTTGAGCACTGGCATGCCTGGATCGGCGACGCCACCATTGCCGACGCCATTCTCGACCGGATCATGCAGCGCCATCATCGATTTACGCTGACCGGCGACTCGCTGCGAACGGAACGACCAACAACCAGCAAAAAGGAGCAAACTATCGACCCATCGTGACCGCAGATATTACGATCTAATCGCGTAGCACCATCTCATGCGCAACGGTCACGTTCAGCCGGAATGAGCGGTCACGATCACCGGAATACGCAGAATTGCTTCCAGGATGCCGCGCGCAGCGGACGGTGTGATGACGTCATAGGACACGCGCTCAACCTTCATCTCCGGCCGGGTGAACAACGCGCGCTCGCCCTGGACGTGCAAACGTATTCCGTATGCCACGGTTCTCTCCTTTGTATGTCGCGATGGGATGCGTGATCGGCTTCGACCGTTACTCCCTCTGCCTCACCGGGTGGATCAAACCGGTCTGGAACAGGCTTAATAAATCAGCCGGCCAGGGTCGGGAAGCATGGGTACGTCAAGCTGCGAACCATAGCGGTGGCTGTACAGATCCATGGCAACAAGCTGCATGAATTGCGTGCCTGAGTTGCGTGCCTGAGTTGCGTGCCTGAGTTGCTTGCCTGAGTTGCGTGCCATAAAGCGGGCCGTACAGTTGGGTTGGTGCGCGATCTTCGCGCCCCACGTTGCGTGGTCCACGCGCGAGCCACCACGGATGCGCTGTTGGTATGCGTCGGTGTACTTACCAAGGTGGTGGAGTTTTTCGGCGGTTTCCGCAAGTTTGGATGCGCCGAAGTGCGTGCCGATTGCACTGCGAGTTGACCGACCGCGTTGAGGTGTTGCGGGAGTGCTTGCCAGCCGCCTTCGTCCGGATTTGGCGTTGAATGTGCGTGAAAAACTCGAGTCACGGGCGCCGCCTTTTCGGGAGGATTGGTGGGCGCTGCGATCATCGAAATCAAGCGACTAAGTTTGCCGCCATGCCGCTGATCGGCCCGGGTCTGAGTGAGCTTAATATCGGCGGCATCTTAAAATTCGGTTTGAAACGTAATAATTGTTGTGATGCGCGTGGTTTTCGCGGGTTCCAGATTCAGGCACCCGCGCAATTGAAGACCGAAGCCATCACATCAACCCCATCCAAACCATCGCCACAATCGACGCCATCACAATCATCGCGCCCACCGTCTTGCGCTTATTCAACTCGGTCCAGAGCAACACGCCCGTCAGCGACAGCAGAATAATGCTACCCGCCAGGGTATCGATCAGCAGCACCCAGCCCACGCTCAATCCCACGCCTTTGTGCAAGTTGCTCATGGTCGCGAGAAAGCTGTTCTCGCTCTTCTTCACCGATACAAAGCCGTTCCCCACCCAGTATTCCGCCGATACCGACCCGCTTGGCGACGCCACCGCCACCGTCCACAACTCCGGTTGCATGGTCTTCTGATCGCCCCAGCCCACCGCGTGCGCAGACTCACGTTTCGACCGGCCGATATTGCCGTCGAGCCTGAGTTCCTGCTTGAGCCATTTCCCGAGTTCCATCGGCGACTTGAGACCGTGTTCGGGTACGGCCATTTGCATTTGCGAAACCTGTGGTTCTCCGCTCGAAATCTTCAGCGGACCGGCGCGATGATTCAGCAGAAACCCCGTTGTCCCGAACAACAACCCCAGCACGGCGCCCCACAAACCGACCCAGCCATGCACCTTGCGTAGCCATTTGATGAAGGTTGCGCGGCGCGAACGCTGTTTGCGAACGTATTGCTCGGCGTCGTCAATAGGGCGGCCGGCGCGCGGCGCGTACGGCATCGTGGTCACGTTGGACGCGGGTTCAAAAGTCTCAGGCGCGTTCACGCGTCTCTCCAAGGGCATGGCGAATAAGGGGATGCGTCGGATGGATTTCTCATCGATGCGGCTAACAAGCACATCGGCGATGTCAAACTTTCAAATGATAATGGTTATCATTACATGAGCAATAAAAATCTTCAATAGTCACGTTACGCGGCCGGCGCAGGAGGGGCGCGCCAGCCGCGGCAAAGAGACACGGGCAAACGACCGCCGAAACCCGTCAAACCGGCCAGAGCGGACCTTCTTCCATCGCGCCGACCTGCTCACGTAACTCCAGAATCCGGTCTTCCCAATACCGTTGCGTGTTGAACCACGGAAAAGCGGCGGGAAACGCGGGATCGTTCCAGCGACGGGCCAGCCACGCCGCGTAATGAATCAATCGCAGCGTGCGCAGTGCTTCGACCAAGTGCAGCTCGCGCGGCTCGAAATCGCAGAAATCTTCGTACCCGGCCAGCAAATCCCCTAATGCGCGCGTTGCCTCCGGGCGGTCGCCCGGCAGCAACAACCACAAATCCTGGATAGCAGGCGCCATGCGGCTATCGTCAAAGTCGACGAAGTGCGGACCCGCGTCTGTCCACAACACGTTGCTTGGATGGCAATCCCCGTGCAGCCGGATGCTTTTGACGTCACCGGCTCGCTCGTAGCATCGCTCGACCCCTTCCAGCGCCATTTTCACCACGGTTTCATACGCTTGCCGCACGTCCTTCGGCACAAATCCGTGGGTCAGCAAAAACTCGCGCGGTTCGTATCCGAAGGTCTGGATATCGAGTGAAGGCCGTTCGACGTACGGCTTGATCTGCCCGACCGCGTGAATCCGGCCGATAAAACGCCCGAGCCATTCCAGCGTCTCCGGCCGGTCGATATCCGGCGCACGCCCGCCGCGCCGTTCAAAGATCGAGAACCGGAAACCCTCGAAGGTATGCAGCGACGCGCCGTTCAGCACGCGTGCCGGAACCGCCGGGATTTCGCGTTCGTAAAGCGTCGAAACGAAAGCATGCTCTTCGAGAATGGCGTCGTCGGACCAGCGCAAGGGCCGGTAGAACTTCGCGACCATCGGCGGCCCGTCTTCCATGCCAACCTGGTACACACGATTTTCGTAGCTGTTGAGCGCAAGCATGCCGCCGTCGGTGCGTTCGCCAAGCGGCATCAGGACGCTGTCGAGCGCATCGAGCACACGCTCGGGCGTGAGTTCGGCGAAAGGCGGAGGCGGGAGATTAGCGTCGTCGCCGGAGAGAGACAGATTGTCTCCGGACGCGCGCGGTGCATCGGAATGGTTCGGGTTCATCCCTGCATTGTGACGCGCATCGCGGGGGGAAGCATCAGCGATGCGCGCTTACAGCGAAACAGAGTTCTGAAACGCGGTAATTCCTTAATGCATGAGCGCGTTGGTCGGGCGAACGAGTTCGCCGGTATCGATCAGATCTTCGAGGAAGAAGGGTTCCGTGTTTAGCAGCTCCGACGTGCCGGGTTCATCCGCGTACCAGGCGACCATGGCCATGTCGCCGAGAATCCGCATGACGATCCCGCGTGCGCCTTGTGGCACAGCGATATGGACGGAGCGAACGATTGAACCAATTTGCATGATGACTCCCCGAGGTGTGCCGGCAAAACAGTGCGCGTGCCGGTCGGTTCTGCATGAAGCACAGGAGCGTGAGGTCCAGTGCACGAAACTGAAGTGCCGCGCGTAAATTCCTCGAATGCCTGCAAACTGCAGTCCTGTTCCGATGATTTCGGCTGAAACGATGTTCTACTTTAGCGCATCAATTCGCGTGGGTCGAAAACTTGCATCGCTTTGGAACAACGAATTTTCATCCAACTGTTTTTCGAAAGTTGATTGAAAGCGCTCGGCGCGGCGTCCGGCACAACCCTGACGATCACGGTATCGTTAAGGCATTCGCCACCGGAGATCCACTTGTGACTTCATCGCCGGCGCCGTCCCGGTCAGCTTCGTCCACCTCGCTTCCCCCTGATCCCTTGCCGTATCTCGAACGTGGCTCGCCTGCTTACTGGCAAGCGGCGATTGCCTTGCTATTTGCAGGCTACGCCACCTTCTCGCTGCTCTACTGTGTGCAGCCGCTCCTTCCGGAGTTCACCAAGACGTTCGGCGTGAGTCCGGCGCAAAGTGCGCTGTCGGTATCGGTGACGACGGCTTCACTCGCCGTGGCGATTTTTATCGCCGGCTTTGTTGCAGAGGGCTGGAGCCGGCACCGGTTGATGACGCTGTCGCTGACGGCGTCGTCATTGCTGACGATCATCGTGGCGTTCTTGCCGAGCTGGCACGCGCTGCTGTTCGTGCGTGCGTTAGAAGGTCTTGCGCTTGGCGGCGTACCGGCCGTCGCAATGGCCTATCTCGCGGAGGAAGTGCATCCCGACGGCCTCGGCCTCGCGATGGGACTCTATGTCGGCGGCACGGCGATCGGCGGCATGGCCGGGCGCGTGGTCAGCGGGATTCTCGCGGACTTCTTTTCGTGGCGCGTGGCTATCGGCGGGATCGGGGTGCTTGGGCTGCTCGCCACGCTGGCGTTTCGTGCGCTCCTGCCGCCATCACGACGTTTCGTGCCGCGCGCCGGGATGGGATTTCGCCATCATCGGACAGCGCTGGCCGGGCATCTGAAAAACCGTGGCCTGCGATGCGTGATCTTGATGGGTTTCGTGCTCATGGGCAGTTTCGTGACGCTTTATAACTACGTCGGGTATCGGTTGATCGCGGCACCGTTCAACCTGAGCCAGACGGAAATTGGCGCAATCTTCGTGGTGTATCTGACGGGCGTGGTGGCATCGCCCTGGTCCGGAAAAATGGCCGATATCTTCGGCCGTGGCCGCGTCCTGATCGCCGCGCTCCTGCTAATGATTTTCGGCGTGGCGTTGACTTTGTCGAGTTCGCTGCCCATGGTGATCGCCGGCATCTCATGCATGACATTCGGGTTTTTCGCCGGGCATTCGGTCGCAAGCGGCTGGATCGGCTTGTTGGCGAAAGGCCCGAAAGGACAGGCAGCCGCGCTCTATCTGCTGGCGTATTACATCGGCTCCAGCGTGCTTGGTTCGTGGGGTGGGCATTTCTGGACTATCGCCGGCTGGCCGGGCGTAAGCAGCTTCGTATTCGTTCTGCTGTTAATCGGTTTGGGCGGCGCCGAATATTTGCGTCGGAGAGAACGGCACCTGAACGCTTGATCGCGTACCTGATCGCTCATCTGACCGCTTATCTGACCGCTTATCTTGCCGTTTAGATACACGTGTGAACGTAATGAAAGTTATTTGTAAATACTGGCGGGCGAGGGTTTTTCCGTATCCGCTTAAAACATCTGGCCGCGAAGTCCCGCTCCATAAGGCGTTTCGTGGATCGTTCGCTAACGTTTGCGCAAAGCGGCACAAATAAAGCTCAAACAACGGCCTATACTCGAATCGACAGTGCGACGTCTCATGCAACCAGGTGGACGCTGAGCACGAATGATGGGAGACGAGTATGACCACCTACTTCACGATCGGCGACTTCATCCTGATTATCCCGATGGCGCTTGCAGGCATTCTCTTTCTCGGCGCTGTACCGTGCGCAACGCAATTCCGGAAGAACACGCTGCGTGTATTTGGCGCGCTGCTCGGCGTGCTGATTGCGTTTTTGCTGGTGGAAGGATTGCCGGCGCTGGTTTAGCAGTCCGATGGGCTGATTGGCGCGGCGAGTTAAGGCTTCGGTTTCCACTTTCCACGCCTGTCGATCGGAAACGGTGTGTCGGAAGACGCACCGTTTCCGCGTTCCCGGTTATCGTCGGGAATATCTCGTGCTCGCGTTCGTTCTGAACGTCGACGCTTGCTGTGCTTCCACTACTGCTTGGCTACCTTGCGTCGGCGCATCCGCCGGAGGACAACGTGCGTAATTACTCCAAGTCGTAGTCCGGGTCGTAATTGCAATCGCTCTCCAGTCGATGCCATCTATATCTAACGAACAAAAAATCGACATCGAGGAATTCATGCCACCGCTCACCGTTGCCGTTATCACTTTTATCGCGCTCATCGTTGTTTTCACGGCGGTCTGGGCTTGGCAAATCAAATCGAAGAATGCCGGGATGGTCGATCCCGTCTGGGCGATGTCGCTAGGCGCGGTCGCAGTGCTGGTCGCAGTACTCGCCGAGGGCGACCTCCACACGCGGGTCGTGGTCGGAATTGGCGGGTTCGTGTGGGGCATTCGGCTCGGTCTGCATCTTTGGAAGCGCAATGCCGGTCACGCTGAAGATCCCCGGTATCACAAGTTCCGCGAGCAATGGGGCGCCGATGCGAACAAAAAAATGTTCTGGTTCTTCCAGATGCAAGTCGTGATTTCGATGCTGCTGTCGCTCGCGTTTTTCGTACCGGCCTATCGTGCAACGCCGCCGGGCGCTGCCTGGGTCGCGCTGGCGGCGGTGATCTGGGTGATCTCGATTTTGGGCGAAGCGCTCGCCGACCATCAGTTGCGCGTGTTCAAAGCGGATCCGGCGAATCATGGCACTGTATGCCGCACGGGCTTGTGGCGTTATTCACGGCACCCGAACTATTTCTTCGAGTGCGTGCATTGGGTCGCGTACATCCCGCTCGCCATCGGCGTTGGCGCGTGGATTTTCGCCATGCTGTTGCCGCCCGTGCTGATGGCGTGGCTGCTGATGAAAGTCTCGGGCGTCCCCATGATTGAAGCGGAATCGGCTAAAAAGCGCCCGGGATATGCCGATTACATGCGTACAACCAGTGCATTGATTCCATGGCCGCCGCGTCATCCTTAAATAATAATAGCGAGGAGTTTCCACATGAGCGACCTGCCATCGCGAGCGGTTATGTCACAACCACAAGAAAAAGAAGTGCCGACGGAGAACTGGCTGATCGACTGGTGCGAGCGCGGCCGGCTTCCAGACTCGCTCGTGCGCATGGGAATGCGCCGCCTGATGAAACAGCGTCTACGCGATGAGGGTATCGACGATGGGGAAGCGCGTTCGAAGCGCTTTAATCGTCTGGTCGATGAACTGCGGGCAAGCCCGATCGCGATCGAAACGCAAGCCGCGAACACGCAGCACTACGAGGTGCCGGCGGCGTTTTTTCATGGCCATTTGGGCGAGCACCTGAAGTACTCGTGCTGCTTGTATCGGACGGGAACGGAAACGCTCGATCAGGCCGAGCGCGCCATGCTTGATGAATATGCCGTCCGCGCGCAACTCACCGATGGCCAGCGCATTCTCGATCTCGGTTGCGGCTGGGGTTCGCTCTCGCTGTGGCTGGCGGAAACTTATCCGCGCTCGCAGATCGTGGCTTTATCGAATTCGCAGGGGCAGCGCGAGTTTATCGAGAGCGAGGCAGCCGAGCGCGGCATAACCAATCTGAGCGTGGTGACGGGGAATATCGTCGATCATCAGTTCGATCCGGCATTGCTCGGCGATGGGTTTGACCGCGTGTTGTCGATCGAGATGTTCGAGCACATGAAGAACTATCGATTGTTGCTGAACAAGATCTCTGGCTGGATGCGCGAGGACGGCAAGCTTTTTGTGCATGTGTTCGCGCACCGCACGCTGGCTTATCACTTTGAGGTGAAGGACGGCAGCGACTGGATGTCGAAGTACTTTTTCACGGGCGGGACGATGCCGTCGGAGGCGTTGCTGCTGCATTTCCAGGACGATCTCACCATTGACCGTCAATGGTGGGTCAGCGGCGCGCATTATGAAAAGACAGCGAATCACTGGCTGGCGAATCTGGACGCGGCGCGCACCGAATTGATGCCGCTGATGGTCCAGACGTATGGCGCGGCTGACGCCGGTATCTGGTTTCAGCGCTGGCGCATGTTTTATATGGCGGTGGCCGAGTTGTTCGGGTACGCGGGCGGCAACGAATGGGGCGTCGCGCATTACCGCTTTTCCAAGCGCTCAGGCTAGGTTGTCGTCTCTTGGGTTGGGCAAACCCAAAGCCTTCTTTCACCTCGCCGCCATCAACGCCGGGCGGCGGGCGAACCACGGCCTCGCGGCCTCTAGTTGCGCCGCCAGCCGGAACAACGTGGCATCGTCGTTTATCCGCCCGGCGAACTGCACGCCGATCGGCATGCCGCGGGCGTTCCAGTAGAGCGGCACGGACATCGCCGGCTGACCGGTAAAGTTGAAAAGCTCCGTGCAACCCGCCCAGTCAAACGCCTTCTTGGCAGAAACCGACAACATCCGCTGCAACAACGGTTCAATAGGAACCGCCGAGAGCACGTGCATCTGGAAACGCTCGAATTGGCTCGGCTGCTTGGCGCCGATCTTGAACGGTGCGGCCGCCAGCGTGGGTGTCAACAACACGTCATACCGCGACATCAGCGTAGCCATCTTCGCCTTGAACTGACGCTGCGTTTCCAGCGCCGCCGGCAGATCGCGCTCGCCAATCTTCCGGCCAATATGCGCCATCGCCCACGATGCAATTTCGAAATCAGCGCGCTTCGGTTTCTGGCCGCTGATGCGGTCGGCATGCAGCACAATCTCTTCGGCCAGCACCGACCACATCACTAGGAACGCATAAGCGAGCACGCCGAAGTCGAGCCCGAAAGACGCCGGCTCCACATGATGACCGAGCGATTCAGCGAGCCTGGCGGCATCGTCGAGAGCGGCTTTTACATCCGCCGACAACGCCCCTGCAAGCTGCGGCTCTTCCATATAGCCGATGCGCAACGGCCCGCACGGCTCGCCGGCGGCCCGGAAGAAAGCGCTCGATTGCCCGGACGACGTGAGATCGAGCAACAGGGCGCTGTCGCGGACACTGCGCGACACGGCATGATCCACCCCCAGGTCACCGGGTGCGGGCAGCAGTTGCGGCTGTACTTCGCTCGACGGCTTGTAGCCGAAGAGCCCGCAACACGACGCCGGGATGCGGATCGACCCGCCGCCATCCGCCGCGTGCGCGAGCGGGACGATGCCGCCTGCGACCGCCGCCGCGGCGCCTCCGCTGGAACCACCGGTGGTGTAATCGAGTCCCCACGGGTTGCGCGCCGGGCCGAACAACTCAGGTTCGGTGTACGGCATCTGGCCAATTTCCGGCGTGTTGGTCTTGCCAAAAATGTTGAGCCCGGCCTGCTTCGAGCGCGCAACGATCGGCGAGTCTTCCGTGGGCGTGAAATGCTGGAAATGGCGGCAGCCCATAGACATCCGCAAACCCGCGACCGCCGCACCCAGATCCTTGATGAGGTAGGGAACACCCGCGAGCGGACCTTGGCCCAAGGTGCCGGAGCCGTCGCGCCCGCCACGGCTCGCGCGGTTACGCGCTGCCTGATAGTCCTTCAGGACAATGGCGTTGAGCGCCGGGTTGACGGCTTCGGCGCGCGTGATTGCCGTATCGATCAGTTCCCGCGCGCTAACCTGGCCGCTGCGCACGAGCTCGGCCAAGCCGATCGCGTCGTAGTCGAGATACTCGGACTGCAAGGTTCCCCCTACTTTAATGCGGTTGTGTCCCGTCTTCTAAGGCGGCCAACCGTGCAGTCCGCGCGGCAGTGCGCCGAGTCAGGAATGCTCGCCGAGGAACGTGAGTGTGCGGCCGTGCGCCAGTGCCGACGCCGCTTGATTGTACGATGCGCGGTCCGTGCAATTGAAGCCGTGATCGGCGCCCGGGTACACGTGGACCTGGGCGTCCTTGCCCGCGAAGCGCTGCTTGACCGAGTCAACCGCGGCGGACGGGATGTGGGCGTCGAGTGCGCCGTAGTGGAACTGCATCGGCACCTTGACCTTGTCGGCCTGGTCCAGCTCGTTCTGGATGCCGCCGCCGTAGTAGGCCACGGCGATATCGAATGCACCTTGAGCAGCGGACAAATACGCCAGCCGGCCGCCGAGACAATAACCGACAGCCGCGACCTTGCCCGTGACTTCCGGCAGTGCGCGCAGCGCGGCGGCGGTGGCGGTGACATCGGCGACTGCATGCGCCACGTCGAGCTTGCCGTAGATTTCCATTGCCTTCTCGCGGTCTGCGCCGTCGTAGCCGAGTTCCACGCGCGGCTGGACGCGCCAGAAAATGTCCGGTGCGAGGGCGACGTAACCATCGGCCGCGTACTGGTCGGCCACGGCGCGGATATGCGAGTTCACGCCGAAGATTTCCTGGATGATGACGACGCCCGGACCTTTGCCGCTTTTGGGCAACGCGAGATAGCCCTGGAAGGTGTCGCCGTTTGCAGGAATGTCGATCCAGCGGGATGTCACGGTCATGATGAAGCTCCTGGCTGATGCCTGAATGAGTGGGGCCAAATGATAGGGGACGAAAGGGGACGAACCGCAGCCGAGCAGTGTGCCACCATTCGATGCGCCTTGCTGGCAAGGGCGCGGGCTGTAAAGAGGCTGTAGGCCATGCACGCGGCGGCGCGCTTTTAGCGACGATTCCGCAACTTTGCGCAGTCGTCATGGAGCACGGCACCCGGCTGTAAAGCGGCGACTAGTTAATAGTGCTAACCCCAGTGCTTATCTGAGTGGATCACTGAGTCGATCACTGAGTCGATCACTGAGTCCGTCACTGAGTCCGTCACTGAGTCCTTAACCGAGTTCTTAACCCGCGCAATTGACTTGAAACAAGCGGACAGGATATTAACGGCATGGCCGGCTAAAACTAAAGCGTTGCCTCTAGCATGCCGTGAACGCTCACTTGGGAAAACGTGTCAATCTGCTGAAGAACCGCATGAACAGGACCTTTGCGCACTGCACCAGCACACTTTCAATCGCTTCTCAACACATCTCTTATTAGTAGTCTCACCACTATCCTAAAAAACTTCCCCAAATTAATTTGACAACCCTACACTTGCGCGCAGTACGGATGCTGGTCGTCATAAACGGCCCGCGGAAGTACGAGCCAAGTGCATGACGATGCATCCGGCGTGGTCGTCCACGGGGCTGAGCGAAACGTGACGAAGACGAAGCACAGGGCGACACCGTTGTTTTTGGGACCGAAACTGGAGACTTACATGAACACCAAGCTTCACAAATTGTTGCCTATCAGCGCTGCAGCGCTAATGTTCGCCTCGATGGCAACAACCGCTACGGCCGACGAGGTCGTCAAGATCGGTCACGTTGCACCGTTGACCGGTGGTATTGCCCACTTGGGCAAGGACAACGAAAACGGCGCGCGCCTCGCAGTTGAAGAAATCAATGCCAAGGGTCTGACGATCGGCGGCCAGAAGATCACGCTTCAACTCGACCCGCAAGATGACGCGGCTGACCCGCGTACGGCTACGCAAGTGGCGCAGAAGCTCGTCGACGATAAAGTCGTCGCCGTGGTTGGCCACTTGAATTCGGGCACCTCGATCCCGGCTTCGAAGATCTACAGCGATGCGGGTATCGTGCAGATTTCGCCGTCGGCAACGAACCCGGTGTACACGCAGCAAGGCTTCAAGACGACGTATCGCGTTGTGGCAACCGATGCACAACAAGGTCCGGCACTCGCTAACTATGCATCCAAGGAACTTAAGCTGAAGAGCGTCGCGATTGTCGATGACTCAACCGCTTACGGCCAGGGTCTCGCGAACGAGTTCGAAAAGACTGCCAAGTCGCTCGGCATGAACGTGATGTCGCATGATGCGACCAACGACAAGGCTGTCGACTTCCGCGCAATTCTGACGAAGATCAAGGGCGAAAATCCTGACGCTGTGATGTTCGGCGGCATGGACGCAACCGGCGGCCCGTTCGCGAAGCAAGCCAAGCAACTCGGCCTGCGTGCCAAGGTACTGGCGGGCGACGGGGTTTGTACCGACCAGTTGTCGTCACTTGCTGGCGATGCAACCGACAACATCGTCTGCTCGGAAGCCGGTATGGCGCTCGAGAAGATGGCGGGCGGCGCGGAATTCGCGGCCAAGTTCCAGAAGCGTTTTGGCCAGCCGATCCAGATCTACGCTCCGTTCACGTATGACGCGGTGTACATCATTGTCGATGCTATGAAGCGCGCCAATTCCACCGATCCGGCGAAGATTCTGGCAGCCATGCCGAATACGGATTACAAGGGTGTGATCGGCGAAACGACCTTCGACTCGAAGGGCGACCTGAAGCACGGCGTGATCTCGCTGTACGACTACAAGGGCGGCAAGAAGACGCTGCTGGACGTGGTCAAGATGTAATTGCCGCGAGCGGTCATGGTCGTGATGTTTCGACCAAGGCCGCCTTCGACGATTTTCATTCTTAAAAAAACGCGCTGATTTCGGTCAGCGCGTTTTTTTTGCGCGGTGATTTGGCAAGTAGTCGCCAATGAATTGATCAATGCTTATCGAATGGTTGGCGCTTGCGGCCGGTTACCGTGGTGCAATCCGGTGACCGCGACGTGTCCGTTCACAGCTTCAACTGTTTCATGATTCTTGGTCCCACGAGCGCGATCAGCGCGGCGCACGCCGCGACCACCGACAACCCGATCGGCAACGTGCTCAACTGCGCCACACCGCCTATCAGCACCGGCCCGAACAGCAAGCCGAAGTAAGCCAGCCCCGCGACCTGCGCCAGTCCTTCCGCCGGGCTCACGCCTTCCACACGCGCCGCCGCCGCGAACAGCACCGGCATCATGTTCGCGAGTCCAAGCCCCATCAGCGTGAATCCTGCGAGCGTGACGACCGCATTCGGAAGCAACAGCGCCGCCAGCATGCCGACAAACGCCAGCGACGCGCTCGCGAAGATGAGCTGAGGCGCGCCGAAGCGGGCACGCACCGCGTCGCCGCCGAAGCGTCCGGCCGCCATGCCGCCGGTGAAGGCCGCGTAGGCCGCGCTGGACAGCGCAGGCGTGGCAAGCACAACGTCGCGCATGTAGACCGTTGCCCAGTCGTACATGGCCCCTTCGGCGATCAACGCGACCAACGCCATGCCGCCGAGCGCCCACAAGGCCCTGGAGCGCCAGCGATTCGACGACGACCCGCCATGTACATGGTCCGCGTGAGGGACGTGCGGCAGCACGGCGGGCATCGACACCAGCAGCACGATCAAGCTGACCACTGAAGCGAGCGCGAGATGCGCGGCCGGCGGCATGCCGTGCGCGAGCAACGCGCCGCCGGCGGCCGCACCGGCCATCCCGCCGACACTGAACATGCCGTGCAGCGACGACATGATGGGCCGCTCGAGCGCTTCTTCAACGGCGCTGGCTTCCGCGTTCATGGCGACATCGAGTGTGGCCATGCTGAAGCCGAACAGCGCCAGCACGACCAGCAGCAGCCAGTAGAACGGCGCGACCAGGATCAGCGCGCCGCAAATCGTCATGCCGATACCGCCGGCGAGGCACGCGCGACGAGTGCCGACGCGCGCGATCCACGGCGCGTTGGTGAGCATCGCGACAATCGAGCCGAGGGCAACCGCCAGGAGCGCAATGGACAGCGATCCGGGACTCAGGTGAAATTTGTCGCGCACCGTGGGCACGTGCACGCCCCAGGAGGCGTACAGCATCCCGGCGATGAAAAACACGGCCATGGTCGCGTAGCGCGCACGCTCGCGTTTTGCCGCGGGAAGCCGCCGATGCACGGCATTCGGGGTGTCGTGCCCGACGGCGCGGGCACTTGAGACAGATTCGGACACAGGAATTGCTCTCTTTGCTTTCTTGTTTTAACGGCCGGCCCTTTCATTGGCCGGCGAAGCTTTCAATTCTAACGGGTTGCGGACGGACCTGGTTTTAGTGCTTTAAGATCGCAAGGGCCGCTCGCTGCGCTTATCTGGTTCGCCTGCAGGGCCGCTGGTGAATTTCCTCGTGAGGTCCCGCTTTGAATATCCCGTCGCATGCTCCGTTGCATCTGTTGCATCAAGTGCCGCACGGCACGCTTGCCACGCACTCGCGTGAGCCACGCGGTTTCCCTTACCCGACCGCATTACCGTTCGCGCCGACTTCCCGTCACGTGCCAATGGTGCTCATTAGCCATCTGGCCGAACACACGCGCAATCTGCAACTGGACGCGCGGGCGGGTTTTCTGATTACCCAGACGGCCAGCGATGCCATTCTCGAAGGCCAGCGTCTTACCATGCTCGGCTCGTTTTCTCCGGCGCCGCCTGAATCCGTCGATGAACTGGCGCGCCGCTATCTGCGATATCACCCGGATGCCGCGCGTTATCTCGAATTGGGAGACTTCACGTTCTGGATCATGTCGCTGGAACGCATGAGGTATATAGGCGGTTTTGGTGCAATGGGTTGGCTGGATGCAACGGCGCTTGATCCACTCGAACCGTTATCCGAACAGAATGAGCATCGGCTCCTGGAATTATTTGCCGATTCTCCCGCGCGGCCGGCAGAGCTCGAACTAATGGGTATCGACAAATATGGTTGCGATCTGAGGACGCCCGGAGCGCGCAATCGTTTCACCTTCGATAAACCGAAACAAACTCGCACAGAACTGAATGCTGCGTTGATCGATTGTATTGAACGGCATAGGTGATTGTCTGAACTTGTGATCACCCGATACGCGTCTTTATGTCGCTAAATTACGAGATGGTGTTACGACGACGGGAGAATTTGGGCAAACTCGCACGGGATGGAAGGTTTAGTCGGTACGTTTCGGGTTATTTTCATTCCATGAAAGACTTTGCAGGTTAATTTAACGATGTAAGTAAGATGAATGCGTAAGCACGCTAATTTTCACGGAATATCACGAATTGTTACGTACGCCCGTTCGACTGAACTGATTTAAATCGATAGCGTAGAAACGCGCGCAGAATCCTACTTGTGTTAATCTGCGATTCATTGAGAGGCTTAACGTTATAACCGGAACGGGCGACGACTCGTACACTGCAAACCACAAGGAACAGATCATGCCGTCTTACAAGGAACTTCTCGCGCAGCGCGAAAATCTCGAACGACAGATTGAAGAAGCGAAGTCGCGGGAATATGCCGAAGTTCTCAATGAAATCAAGCAGAAGATGGCCGACTATGGGATCACGCTTGCTGAATTGGCAGGTGGCCGCGGCGGCAAGAATTTGAAAAACGCCGGGCGTCCGCGTGCCGGTGTTGCCCCGAAGTATCGCGACCCGGACAGCGGCAGCACGTGGTCGGGCCGCGGTAAGCCGCCGAAATGGATTGCCGGTCAGGAGCGCGATAACTTCCTGATTCAGAAGTAAGAGGTGGATTGTTTGAAAAAGCCGCACCATTAAAACGGTGCGGCTTTTTTGCGCCTGCGTGGCGGTCGGCCGATAGTCGGCACGGTTGAAATCAACCGGCCGTGCGGTATGGCGACAGAATTCACGGTATGACATGAGAACACGTCGCGTTCAACATAAATCTATGATTTTTATAGAGTTTTTCGTTTTTGATCGAATATGTGGCAGTGCAGCTTGGTAAAATTCAGTCAAACGATGACTTCGAGTGATGACATGTCGCAATCAACGGCGCGCGCCGCAGAAAAGCAGGACGTAGCCCGAAAAACAACCTTCGCTAGTATCGCGGTGAATTCTGTGCTGATGGTGGCACAGATTTTCGTCGGCATGTTTGCGCATTCCCAGGCCCTGATAGCCGACGGTATTCATTCACTGTCTGACCTGGTGTCGGACTTCATCGTGCTCCTGGCCAATCGGCATAGCACCGCTGCTCCTGACGACGATCACAATTATGGTCACAACCGTTATGAAACAGTCGCTTCATTATTTCTCGGCGCACTTTTAATTACCGTCGGCGTGGGGATGTTATGGCGAGCAGGTGAACGTATTACCAATCTTCAAGACATCCCGGAGGTTCACGCAAGTGCACTGATTGTCGCGGTGTTCGTTCTGATTTCTAAGGAACTATTGTTCCGCTATATGCTCCGCGCGGCCGAACGCGTGAGATCGGCACTGCTGATCGCAAATGCGTGGCACGCTCGCTCGGACGCGGCGTCGTCGCTGGTCGTCGCTATCGGCATTATTGGGAGTATGGCCGGCTGGCGTTTGCTCGACCCTATCGCGGCCGCAATCGTCGGTTTTATGGTCGCTCGGATGGGATGGACGTTCGGATGGGATGCCCTGCAGGATTTGTCTGATCGCGCACTGGATCAGGCCGAAACCGAGAAGTTACGCATGTTGTTACGCGCCACTCCGGGTGTTCGCGACGTGCATGAATTGCGTACGCGGAAAATGGGCGATCTCGCCATTGTCGATGCGCATATTCTCGTCGATCCCCTCATTTCAGTTTCAGAGGGTCACTACATTGCGGAATTGGCGCGAGCGCGCTTGTTGACGAATACCCACATTTTGGATTCATTGATTCACGTCGATCCGGAAAATGATGAAATCAACCCGCCGCCGCCCAGAATGCCAACGCGTTCGACAGTCAGTGATGCCATTAGCGCCGTATTGGGGGCTCATGGTCTCACCTACAGCGCGCTGAACCTGCATTATCTGAGTAGCGGCCTTGATATCGACGTGACGCTTCCCGCAGACTTAAGCGACGGTCAACTGGCCAGTCTAGAACTCGGCGACTTTGACGCACTCAAGCGAAAGCTAGGTGCGCGTGAAATTCGGTTTTCGCGAACTGTAAGAAACGGGCCGGGCATTGTCATTACTGAATCTATTGCCGTTTCACGCCTGGATTAGCGCGACGGAATTAATGTATTTGAAAGCTGCCTTAAAGCGGCAATTGTGTATCGAATTTGATTTCGCGCAGGACTACGCTGGTCCTCACTTGCGCGACCGCTGGAATCTTGAAAATGCGGTCGTGGAGAAAAGCGTCATACGACTTGATGTCCGGCGCAACAATTTTCAAGATGTAATCGGCCTCGCCGGTGGTGCTGTAGCACTCGGTGACTTCCGGGCACGTGATGATCTCGCGTTCAAATTGCTCGACGCCGCCTTCTGTGTGACGCGTGAGATGAATATGAGCGAGTGCGCAGACATGCAAGCCAAGCTTTTCGCGATCGAGCAACGCGGTGTACCGCTGGATCACGCCCGATTGCTCCATGTCCTTGATACGCCGCCAGCACGGAGTGCTCGAAAGCCCGACTTGGTCGGATATCTCCTGAACCGAACGGCGGGCGTCCAGTTGCAGAAGTCGCAGGATTTTTTGTGAAAACGTGTCGAGAGTCAACTGCGCCTCCTGTCGGTCGCTACCAAGTCCAATAGTAGAGGGGGCAGAAAGGAAGCGCAATGTCAAACGCCAACTCTGAGCAATATTGCCTAACTCAACGCCCAGACTGCGCGTTTTGTCCTTCGATGTCAGTACCGTCCGGCGTTTCGACAGCCGCTTTTAGCGACGCCAGCAATGTCCGTTGAGTCCGCAATTCGGCAAGCATGTTGCAGAAGAGAGCCCCTTGTTCAACGGCATCATCGAGCGCGACGTGAGTATGCGGGAGTTCATCGAACCAGTGTTTCGGCAAACGCGGTTTGATCGCCTTCCGGTATGGCAGATCGGTCAGTGCGAACGCAAGCGTCTTGATGTCGAGCGCCGACCAGGAGAACGGACAGCGTTCAGCGAAACGCATCATGTACCAGAACATATAAGTGAAGTCGAAGCCTGCCGGATACGCGACGAACACCGGCTTGCCAGGCAACGCCTCGACCCATTCCACGTACGCGCGCAATGCAATGAGCGGTTGCTGCAGGTCGGTCCGGCATGCGGCCCATGCCTCGGGCTGAGTTTTCCACCAAGCGGCCTGAATCGGGTGAGGCGCCGCACCTTCCAGCGTCTCCAGATTCGCTGAAAACGTGCCGATCAGCTCCTTGTGTTCCGTGTAGGCCGCCGACGCAAAACTCAGCATGGAGTGCGGTCCGGGGATAGGGCCATCAGCTTCGACATCCGTGCTGACGTAAATTTCAGGAATGGCGGTAGCGGTGTTCATGCGGTCATCCGGTCGGCGACAAACGGGTTGGTTCGGCGTTCATGCCCGAACGTGGATGTGGGTCCGTGACCCGGTACGAACGTGACGTCATCGCCCAGTGGCCAAAGCTTTTCCTTCACGGAGCGCACAAGGTCGGAATGGTTGCCACGCGGAAAATCCGTACGGCCGATCGAGCCCGCGAACAGCACGTCACCTACCAGCGCCACGCGATTCACGCGGCTGAAGAAGATCACATGGCCCGGCGTATGTCCGGGGCAGTGATAGACCTCCATGGTTTCGTCGCCAAACTGAACCGAGTCGCCATCTTGCAGCCACCGGTCGGGCGTGAAGGCCTGCGCCTCGCCGAAGCCGAAGCGTTTGCTTTGAGCCGGCAACTGTTCAATCCAGAAAGCGTCTTCGGCGTGTGGTCCATGGATCTCTACGCCGTAGTGATCCGCGAGCGCCTTTGCTCCGCCGCAGTGATCCAGGTGCCCGTGCGTGAGGAGCACCTTGTCGACGCTCACTTCGAGTTGTCCGACCGCACTGATGATCCGTTCGACGTCGCCGCCGGGATCGACAACGACCGCACGACCGGTTGTCTCGCACACAACGATCGAACAATTTTGCTGGAATGGTGTCACTGGGATAAGGGTGACCTTCATGGCTGGGCAACCGGGGCGTGTAAAAACGTCCATTGTAACGGGCGAAAACTCGCGCTGCCGTAGCACGCCGGGCGTTAGTCAAACGGTCGAGGTGTGCTCAAAAAACAGGCGGAATCCGCAATTTTTACGTTAACAGAGAAAATAAGTAACATTCTGTTCGTCTCCGGGCGGCTCGCCCGTGGGTTTGGGTATAATCCGGTCCAGTTGTGCATGGTTTGACCATGCCATCAATGGGCAATGAGAAACACGAGTAGCGCGTTTTTACAATTGTCATCAAGTACGCAATTCGGAGCAGAGATGCTTCGAAATCGCAATCAAGCATCGGTTTCGGCCGATGTGCACGTCTTGTCCAGCCAGGTGCGATGCGCCTGCCAACGGCCTTAGCTGCCGTTACGCTGGATGGGGCCTACGCCGCCGTTCCTGCGCAGTTCAACGCGCAAGAATGTGTGATCCACGTTCGATGGCGGCATGTGGGGTCTGGTCAGGCTGCCGGGGACAGGTTGCGCCAGACGTGAAAACTAACCGGGCATTTGTGGCGAGGTACGCCGCACCCGAGCACTGGCTCGCCGTTCGATTTTTCGAGCGGTGTGTACCTTTGCGCGGAAAAAAGCCTTGAGCTGCCTACGCACGTCCGCGTTTTGTCGGATGGTTAGGTGGCTCTAACCGTTGATTACACGTCTATGAATGTACGACTAACCCGACGTCTCGGGAGTCTTTTGGTATTTGCAATCCTCACCGGTTGCGCCATGCCGCCAAGCGGCGGCGATCAGGCCAGCGCGCTGAAAACCGGCTCGCAGCTTACCACCGCAAACAACGCTGCGAACCAGGGCCGAGGGTCGGTGCCGCTCGCCTATGATTCCCAGCTCAACGCGTTGCCTTCGTCAGCCAGCAATTCGTCTGATACCTCCTCGCTCGCCAACGCGAAGCCCATTACTGCCGGACCCGATGTCAGCGACTTCGAGCAGCAGGGGCGCGCCTCTTGGTATGGCCGCGGCTTCCACGGTCGCAAGACGGCGAGCGGCGAACGTTACGACATGCACGCGCTGACGGCAGCGCATCGCACGTTACCGCTTGCTTCGTGGGTTCGTGTGACCAATGAGGCGAATCAGAAAACAGTGGTCGTCAAGATCAACGACCGCGGCCCGTACGCGCGTGGCCGCGTGATTGATCTTTCCTATGCGGCAGCCGCGGTACTGGGCATGCGTGGCGCGGGTGTCGGAAAGGTGAAGATCGAAGGCTTGACGCCGCAGGAAGCGCGGGCGGCGGCACGAGATCAATCGCTGGCGTCAATCAACCCAGTCGACTGATCATCGTCAGTTTGTTGCTTAAGAAAAACGGGCCGTTTCGACGGCCCGTTTTTTATTGCCCAGCGCGTTTGCCTGCCTAATTCCTGCTCGTCATTCCTGCTCGTTTTCGCCCTGTTCTCCGCGGGCCTTATCCATTGCCAGCGCCCTTGTGTAAAGCGCGTTGCGTGATGCGCCCGTCAGCGTTGCGGCCAGTCTTGCAGCGCTGCTTACCGATAACTCCTCCAGCAAGGTCGCGAGCAACGCATCGTGAGCGTCTTCCGCCGCCTCCTTCTGCTGTGCGCCTTCCACTACAAGAACGAACTCGCCGCGTTGCCGGTTTGCATCGCCGGATAGCCACGTTGGCCCTTCGGCCAGGGTGCAACGATGGATGCTCTCATGTAACTTGGTCAGCTCACGAGCAATCAGCAATTGCCGCTCGCCACCGAATGCGCGCTCGAGCGCTTGCACCGTTTCCACAATCCTGTGTGGCGCTTCGTAGAACACGAGCGCCGGCGTGTGCGTGAGCAGCGACTGCAATTGCGTGTCGCGCTGCTTCGGTTTGGTCGCAAGAAAGCCGATGAACGAAAACGTGTGAACCCATGAGCCGGCTACGCTGAGCGCGGTGGTGAGGGCGCTTGCGCCCGGCAAAGGAATAACGGGAAAGCCCGCTTCTCGCACCGCATCGACCAGTTTCGCGCCGGGGTCGGAAATGCCTGGGGTGCCTGCGTCGGACACGCATGCAATGCGTTCGCCGTTGCGCAGATGCGCGATCACGTTCTCGGCGGCGCTGCGCTCGTTGTGCTCGTGTACCGCGATGGTCGGCTTCGAAATGCCGTAGCGCGAGAGCAGTTGCGAAGTGTTGCGGGTGTCCTCGGCAGCCACTCGGTCGACGAGACCCAGCACATGCAGCGCGCGCACCGTGATGTCCGCGACATTGCCGATCGGCGTCGCGACTATATAAAGCGCGCCAGCCGGAAACTGCTGGCCAAGGGCCAATTCGGAGAGTGGAGTCATGAGGGCGGGTGGCATGCGGAGGACGTCATTGTGCCATGCGATGAGGGACAACTTTTTGGGAAACGGGATGTCGAAAACGATCGGAAGCGCGTTCGAACAACGCGCGCTTGAATATCTGCAGCGGCAGCGCCTGCATTTTGTCGCCCGCAATTTCGCCTGTCGCGGCGGCGAAATCGATCTCGTGATGCGTGAAACCGGCAGTCAGCGCGCACTCGTATTCGTGGAAGTGCGCGCGCGGCGCAGCCGCCAGTTCGCGGCAGCGGCGGCGAGTGTCGGCGTGCATAAACAGCGGCGGCTGGTGCTCGCGGCGCAGTACTACCTGACGACGTGGCGCGGGGCATTGCCTGTGTGCCGCTTCGACGTGATCGCGTTCGATGCGGGCCGTATCGTGTGGTTACGCGATGCTTTTCGCGCCGATACGTCGTGAAAATGGCTGCATCTTGAGTGACGCGGACAGCGAGTGCGGTAAACTGCGCGGAGCCTGCGCGCCGGGTTGATCGAGGTCTTATGGTCTTATGTTCAACCGCTGCGAGAGCGCGCGTTGCGGCGAATCGTGAATCGTCAGGCGCCGGAGCTTAACTATTGAACTGGTGAAGCATCGGCTTCGGGGACCTTGGCAGCAAGTCGTCGAAGCCAGCCGTCGAAGCCAGCCGTTGAAGCTAGCTGTTGAAGCAAATCATCGAAGCAGCCCGTCAATGAACCACCGCGCATGGCGCGGCCGATAACCGAGAGTCGATGTCCGTCGAACGTATCCAGCAACATTTCCGCGAAAATGCGGCAGTCCATCGTGAAGCACTCGACACGCTTGCTTTCCCCGTCGCCGCAGCCATTGACGTGCTGTTCGGCGCGCTCGCCAACGGCTCGCGAATCCTCACCTGTGGCAACGGTGGATCAGCGGCTAACTCACAGAGGCTCGCGTCTGCGCTGGTAGGGCATTTCGAGCGCGAGCGCCCTGGCTTGCCGGCTATTGCTCTGGACGCGAATGTCCTGACGCTTACGGGCATTGGCAATAACTCGGCGTTCGAAGAGATCTATTCGAAGCAGATCCGCTCACTCGGGCAGGCCGGCGACGTCTTGGTCGTCATCTCAACGTCGGGCAACTCGGTCAACCTGCTCTCGGCGATCCAGGCCGCGCATGAGCGCGAGATGTTCGTGATCGCAATGACGGGCGCGGGCGGCGGCGTGATCAGCGAAGTGCTCGCCGATACCGACATCCATATCTGCGTGCCGTCCGAACGGCCGGCGCGAATCCAGGAAGTCCATCTGCTAACCATTCACTGTCTGTGCGATGGCATCGACGCGATGCTGCTGGGCGACGAATGATTCTTAAGGGGAAAGAGTTGATGAAAAAGACACGCGTCAGGTCGACGCTAGCCAGAGCCACGTTGCTGGCGAGCCTGTTATCAGGCGTTGTGCTGACCCTGCAAGGTTGCCCGCTTGTGGTCATCGGTGCAATGGGGGGGGCAGTGGGCGGCGGCACGTTGGTCGCCACTGACCGGCGTACGCTCGGCGCGCAGACCGAGGACCGCGAGATTCAGGTGAAAGCCAAGTCGCGCATCAATGAAAGCCTGCCCGATCAGGCGCACGTCAGCGTGACCGTGTTCAACCGGCGTGTGTTGTTGACCGGCGAAGTGCCGACTGATCAATCGAAACAGAAGGCCGAAGAAGTGGTGCGCGGCATCAACAATGTGAACAGCATTGTGAATGAGCTCGCTGTCCAAGGCGCGAGTTCGCTGTCATCGCGTACTAACGATGCCTATCTCGAGAGTCGCGTGAAAGGTGCGATGGTCGGCGAGAAGGATATGCGGGCGAACTTCTACAAGGTGGTGTGCGAGCGCGACACGGTGTATCTGATGGGCCTGGTCACGCGTGACGAAGGCGCCGCCGGCGCGAATGTGGCGGCGCAGGTCCCGGGTGTTGCACAGGTGGTCAAGGTATTCCAGTACATCAAGCCGGAAGATGCTCAGGCGTTGTCGGCCGCGGCTGCATCGGGTGCGAGCGCGCCGGTGGTAACACCCATCGACAGTGATCCAACCGTCGGCGCGGTGCCGGATTCGTCGGTAAGCTCAAAACCGCTCGATGGGCAGTCGCCCGCGCCGGTCGTGAACTCCGCTGTGCATCCGGGTAATCCTGCGCCCGCAGCGAAATGAAGCGGTGGCTCTCCATGACCGTGATCGCAATCGCGATCACGGTCGCGACTGGCCACGCCGCGCTCGCGGTCGACGCTCCGGCCGCTTTTTCCCCCGCCGATGCCATGAACATCGCTGGCAAGAATGCCTGCATGGGATGTCACGCGGTGGATCGCAAGATTGTGGGGCCATCGTTTCAGCAGATCGCCGCGAAGTACAAGGGCGACGCGCAGGCGCAAGCGCGGCTTGAAACCAAGGTGAGGGACGGCGGTAGTGGAGTGTGGGGCGTCTTGCCCATGCCGTCGCATCGAACCATGGATGGGGCGGATATCAAGGCGGTTGTGGGCTGGATTCTCGCGGGTGCGCCGTCGAAATAAGGCGCGCTGCAGGCGACTTTTAGGCCTTGTCAGACGGTCTTAAGGCTGTGCTATTATCAGGAAACGTTGGGGGGGTAGCTCAGCTGGGAGAGCGTCGCGTTCGCAATGCGAAGGTCGGGAGTTCGATCCTCCTCCTCTCCACCACGGTTAATTTCACGGTACATGACGGATGTTAAGAAGCCCGCACGGCGCAAGCTGTGCGGGCTTCTTTGTTTTGCGGCCCCTGACTTGGACCGCCGGATTCGATCCTGCGCCCGTGACATTTCTCGACGCGACACATTAGCCACGCTCGATAGTCCGTGAACACGTTCTCTCGAAAAACTTAAGCCGGCTTTGGAGAGCGGCAACTGCAGAGTCGAGTCGGCGCGACGTGAGTTCAAGCCAGAACTCGTTCGTTATCCAGAAAAAACGCCAAAAAAAACCGCCCAGAGCCGGTGGCTGTGAGCGGACAAGATCGGAGAGTTACAACGACATCATGCACATTCATGGATTGCGCATGAGATGAAGTATGCGGCGCTGCGCGTCGGCGGCGAATACGAAAACTCTTAAAATTCGGTGGGTTGATCCGTTTGCGTACATTGTGTCGAAGCCCGGAACGCAGCGGTTCCCCGTGTGGCGGATCGCCGTGAAGCAACGAACAAGAAAATGTCGAAACGTCGAAATTTCGTTTACGCAGTGCTTCCTTTTTTCCGATTCACAATCGCCGTCTCCGACAAATCGATCTCCCGCATCAGCTTGTTAAAGGTTTCGTCGTTGATCGCTTGCCGTGCGCGCATCTTGAGCAATTCCGAGCGCTCCGCCCTCAATGCGGCCATTTTCAGCTTCGTTTCCACCATCTCGCTTTGACGCGCGGCCCGGCGTGGTTCCTCGTCTTCGCCGAGCCCTTCAAGACGCCGACGATACAAACTCATCACGCGCGCCGCCGTATCCGTGCAACGTGCCGACGCCGCTTCGTCCATCTGTTCGCTGAGATTTTCCTGGGCGGTATCGATAGCGCGAATTGCGGCCTGCGCCGTATGCCGGCGCGCGATGCGTTCCTCGGCCGCGTGCGGATCACCGCGTTTTTTCAGGCCGTTCAGCAGCAAAGGCAAGCCGACCACGCCGATCAGCAATGACATCAGGATAGTCGCCGATGCAATGAAGACCGCGAGGTCGCGTCCGGGTAGTTCGGACCCATTCGGCAGCACCTCGGGCAACGACAGCACGCCCGCGAGGGTGATTGCTCCGCGCACGCCGCCGATAGTCGTCATCGCGACCGTGCGCACGCCCGGCACCGCGTTCGCAACGCCTTGTTTCGCGGCACCTCGGCTCGCGACCCAGCGCAGCACCCAGACCCAGGCGAAACGCAGTCCGTACAGTGCGATGACGACGGCTGCCACATAGCCGAGCAGCAAGCCGACCTGCTGAAGACCATCGTGATGTGCCTCGATCAACGCGCGTCCAATAATGTGCGGAAACTGCAGCCCGAGCAGGATGAACACCATGCCGTTGAACACGAATTCGATCATCGTCCACGTGCTGGTCATGCGGATTCGTGCTGCCGTCGGAATGCCCTCGCGCAGGCTCTGGAAGTTCATCATCATCCCGGCCGACACGGCCGCGAGAATGCCCGAGCAACCGAACCGCTCGGCAATGAGATACGCCGCGAACGGAATCAGCAGCGTCAGGATGACGCCGGCGGCGGGATCGTCGTCTTCGGACAGTTTGACGACCCGTCCTGGAATCGATGTCACGAGCCAACTGATTGCCGCGCCTATCACCAGACCGCCCACCGCAATCAGCACGAAACTGATCGCCGCCGCGCGCAACGAGAAAACGCCCGTCAGTGCCGCCGCGATGGCAAATTTCAGCGCGACCAGGCCGGACGCGTCGTTCATCAGCGCCTCGCCTTCCAGGATGTGCATCAGGTTCGCCGGAATGCGGCCCTTGCCGGCGATGCCGCTGAGCGCAACGGCATCTGTCGGCGATAACACCGCAGCCAGCGCGAACGCGACCGGCAGCGGCATCACGGGGATCATGACGTGCAGGAACCAGCCGAGCGCGCCCACCGTCATGAATACGAGGCCGAGCGCGAGCAGCAGGATCGCGCGGCGTTGCATGAAAAATTCGCGTTTGGGGATGCGCCAGCCGTCGGCAAACAAAAGCGGCGGGATGAAGAGCATCATGAACAACTCGGGATCGAAGGAGACGTGCAGGCCGAATCCCGGCCACGCGAGACACGCGCCTATCGCGATCTGGATCAGCGGCAGTGGCAGCGTGAAGGGCAACGCGTTGGGCAACAGGCTGGTGACAAACCCGGACAGGGCGACCGCCAGCATCAGGATCAAGACAGTGAAAACGATTTCCATAGATTTATGCGATCTGGCAGGAGCGCGGCGAGTCGACAGCGGCGCTCCTTTTTAACGGGGAAGGGGCAAAGTTTAGCTTGGACGTGATTCGAAGGTGTTTTGACGACTCGGGCTGTGCTGGAGCTTGTGCCACGATCCGCACTGTGTTGGTGCATTCGCACGCTGCGCCGTGAAGCCGGCGTCTCGCGGCGGTGCACATGCCGTTGGGCAGTCACGAAACGCTTGGACTTGCGTGAGCACGGAGCTTGCTTTATCGAAGGCGACGGGACGAGTAGATTCCGCTTGAAGATAAACGAGGGCAGTGTATGAAACCAGGATTGAGGGCGCCGGTTGCGCGACGTCGAGCGCAATCGATTGCGTTAATCGACCAAGACCGCGACCAAGACCGCGACCAAGACCGCGACCAAGACCGCGACCATGACCGCGACCATGACCGGTGGCAGGAACCAGGATCGAATGCGGACATCCGGACGGGGAAGGCAAGATGGCAATAGCGAATCCTGACAAGGTGAAGCCGGTCTCGCCGCGGACATTCGAACTGAGCGTGACATCGGGATTCGACCGGTATTCGGTCGAACACGGCGGTTGGACGCTATCGAGCGTGTTTCAGCCGGTATTCAGCCTGTCGCACATGCGGGCGGTCGGCTACGAAGGGTTGTTGCGGGCGCATGACGCGCTTGATCGGGTGGTGTCGCCGCTCGATGTATTCGGCCAGGCCGCGCGCGTGGGCGAGGCGATGCAGGTCGACCGGTTGTCACAGGCGCTGCATCTGGAGAATTTCAATGTGCTCGGCACGGAGAACGAGTGGTTGTTTCTCAACGTGCATCCGGGGGCGTTGACCGAGCCGTATCACATGGCCGCGTTGCTGGCGAATCTCAAGCGCTTGCAGATCGAGCCGCGCCGCGTGGTGCTGGAGGTGTTGGAGCAACGCGCCGACGATATCGAAAAGCTCGCGGACGCCGTGCAGCATTTTCGCGAGCATGGCTTTCTGATCGCGCTCGATGACTTCGGCGCGGGACATTCCAATATCGAACGGATCTGGCAACTCGATCCGGATATCGTCAAGCTGGATCGCGTGATGTTGTCGCATGCCGCGCACTCCGCGCATTCCGTGCATGGGACGAGCCACCTGAAGCATCGGCGCAACATGGAAGCGATTCTGTGCGGGGTGGTGTCGCTGCTGCATGAAGCCGGCAAGCTGGTGTTGATCGAAGGCGTGGAGACCGAGCACGAGGCGCAACTGGCGCTCTCTAGCGGTGCCGACTTCGTGCAGGGATTCTTCTTTGGCCGGCCAAATCCCGGACTCGCCGATGCCGCCCAGGCGCACACGTTGATGAGCGAGTTGACCGAGCGTTTCCGGTTGCAGACGGAGGCTAAGGAACGTCGCGTGGCGGCGCGGCTGCAGCCGTACGTGCGGGCGTTCGAGCGCGCGGCGGAACGGCTGGCGGCGGGGGAGCCACTGGAGGAGGTGTGCTGGAATTTCCTGGCGCTGGATAACGCCGCGCGGTGTTTCCTCCTCGACGCCAACGGGCGCCAGGCTGGGCGCAACGTGGTGCTCAGGGCCGATCGCGCGGCGCATGAGGCGCGGTTGCTGCCGCTTATCGATGCGCAAGGGGCGAACTGGTTAAGGCGGCCGTATTTTCGGGCGGCTCTGGGCGACCCGGATAGGGTGCATGTGACGAAGCCGTACTTGTCGATTAATGAGGCGCTGCCGTGTGTCACGCTGTCGGTCGAGACGCTCATGGGCGGGCAACGGTGCGTGCTGTGCGGGGATATCGACTGGATGGCGGAGGACGAAGAGTAGGGGGCGTTTCCACGACATCACGAAAAAGCCCGCGAATCGCTCGCGGGCTTTTTCATTTTGGCGGGATAAAGCCTACGAAGCGGCTATCCAATCGCTTTGGGCGCGGTCTTCACTTCGCCACCACCACGGGAATCCCCCTCAACGCCCCGGCACCTTTCACCTCATCAAGCGATGCCTTTACATGACGCCCAGTCTTCACCTCGATTCCCAGTTTCACCCCAAGCTCCCTCTCCCTACGTTTCACCATCGACAGATTCGCCAGCTTCACGTGTCCATAACCGCGAATGCGTTCGTGCAGCAGCGCAAGCGTTTCCACATCCTTTGCGTTATCCGGCGTCATCGCTTCAAGCGCGCGTCGAATGGTTATTTCATAGTCTCCAGGAAGCTCGCGCTCCATCTTTCGCTCGAGCGACTTGCCGAACGGATCGACGACCGTCCCCCGCAATCCACGAACCTTCGACAGCACCCCAAGCACTGGCCAGAGCCATTGTCCAAACGTCATTTTCCGCGGTTGGCCACCGTTCTTCGCCTTCGATAAAACCGGCGGAGCCATATTAAATTTCACCGTGAAATCCTGACCCGCCGTGCCTTCGAACTGCGCTTCCAGGGCGGCGCGCAATGCCGGATCGGTGTGAAGCCGCGCGACTTCGTATTCGTCCTTCACCGCCAGCAGCCGATAAAACGTCGACGCCACCGCTCGCGTCACGGCATCGTCGTGATGTGCCGCTGCGGCCGAAACCAGCGCCCGATATCGCGTCACATAACTCGAACCACCATAAGCCAGCAACCGCGCTTCTCGATCCGCGATCAACGCATCCAACGACATTGCATTCATCTCGACACGCGGGGCAACAGCAGCTTTGCGCAGCGCTTCCAGCGCATCCATATCCGCCGCAGCCAGTCGACCGATAGCAAACGCCAGCTTGTTCATCGGCACCGCGACATTGTTCAACTCGATTGCACGCATCAACGCGGCATGCGATACCGGCACCAGTCCAAGCTGCCACGCATAACCCAACATCAAAATATTCGCGCCGATGGTGTCGCCGAGAAAACGCGTCGCCAAAGCCTGCGCGTCGCACGTGTTCATGCGCTCAGCGCCCGCCGCGTGTCGCATCTTTTCCAGCAGCGACCCGGCGTGAAGGTTCGCATCGGGGTTCTGTACAAAGGTCGCGTTCGGTATCGCGTGCGTGTTCACGACAATCCGCGTACGCCCATGCCGCACCGTTTGCAGCGCGTCAGCGCTCGCGCCGACGACCATGTCGCAGGCGAGCAGCACGTCGGCTTGCTGGGTATCGATGCGCACCTGGTTCAGCAATGCATCGGTGGAAGCGAAGCGCACGAACGACAGCACCGCACCGCCTTTCTGCGCAAAGCCCATGAAGTCGAGCACCGACGCGCTCTTGCCCTCCAGATGCGCGGCCATGCTGATCAGCGCGCCAACCGTCACCACACCCGTGCCGCCGACGCCGGTGATCAGAATGTCGTACGGTGCGTTATCGAGTTCGAGCCTGGGTTCTTGCAACGCATCGACACGTGCCGCGAGCGCTTCAGGATCGAAGACATTCCCGGCGGTTTTCTTGAGCTTCGCGCCTTCGAGCGTGACGAAGCTCGGGCAGAAGCCGTTCACGCACGAGTAGTCCTTGTTGCACGACGATTGGTCGATGCGGCGCTTACGTCCGAGTTCGGTTTCAACCGGTTCCACCGATAAACAATTGCTCTGCACGCCGCAATCGCCACAGCCTTCGCACACGGCTTCATTGATGAACAAGCGCTTGTCCGGATCGGGAAACTCGCCTTTTTTACGGCGACGGCGTTTCTCCGCCGCGCAGGTTTGATCGTAGATGAGTACGGTCACGCCCTTGATATCGCGTAAGCGCCGCTGGACTTCGTCGAGTTCGCGCCGATGATGGAACGTCGTGCCCTTCGGAAACTGATCGTGATGGCCGTCGTATTTCTCGGGTTCATCGCTGACGACTACCAGCGTCGCGATACCTTCCGCCTCGACTTGCCGCGCGATTTGCGGCACAGAAATGCTGCCGTCGACGGGCTGGCCGCCGGTCATCGCGACGGCGTCGTTGTACAGGATCTTGTAGGTGATGTTGGCCTTCGCCGCGGCCGCCTGGCGAATAGCCAGGATTCCTGAGTGGAAGTAGGTGCCATCGCCGAGATTCTGGAACACGTGGGGCGTTTTCGTGAACATGGAATGCGACGCCCAATCCACGCCTTCTCCGCCCATTTGAATCAGGCCCGTTGTATCGCGCTCCATCCACGACGCCATGAAATGGCAGCCAATCCCAGCCTGCGCGATCGAGCCCTCAGGCACTTTCGTCGATGTATTGTGCGGACAGCCCGAGCAAAAATACGGCGTGCGTTTGACGGCATCGGCAGCATTCGACAGGATTTGTGGCGCGACAAGATCCACGACTTTATCGCGACGATCCAGCTCCGGCTTGTGCCGCGCGAGCCAGTCCGCGAACACGGGCAATACGCGCGATGGGCGCAATTCGCCTAGCGCGCTCAGCAGCATTGCCCCGTCCTGCGCGTTCTTGCCGACCACGATCGGCCGCGCGCCTTGGGTCCGGTTATACAAATGGTCCTTGATCTGCTGCTCGATCACCGGGCCTTTTTCCTCGATCACCAGCACCTCGGACAGGCCTTCCACGAAGGTATCGAGACGCGTGGTTTCCAGCGGAAACGACAGGCCCACCTTATAGATGCGCACGCCGGCGGCATCGAGGTCATCGATGGTGAGATCCAGGCGGCGCAGCGTTTCCATCAGGTCGAGATGGGCCTTGCCGCACGTGACGATGCCGACGTTCGCGTGTTGACTCGGAGCGATCCATTTATCGATGGAGTGAACACGGGAAAAGTACCGCACGGCGTCGAGTTTCGCGGCAAGTCGCGCCTCGATCGTCAAGCTCGGCAAATCGGGCCAGCGATTGTGCAAACCGCCCTCGGGCGCGACGAAACCCTCCGGCGCGGGCCACACGGTCTGGAACGCGTCGAGGTCCACAGTCGACCCGGATTCCACCGTCTCCGATATCGCCTTGTACCCCACCCACGCGCCGGAAAAACGCGACAACGCCCAGCCGTAGAGACCGAACTCGAGCATATCGGCAATATTCGCAGGGTTCACCACCGGCATGTGCCAGGCGATCAGCGCCTGATCCGACTGATGCGGCATGGACGACGACACGCAGCCGTGATCGTCGCCCGCCACGACCAGCACGCCGCCGTGCGGTGACGAACCGTACGCGTTGCCGTGCTTGAGCGCATCGCCAGCTCGATCCACGCCCGGGCCTTTGCCGTACCACATCGCAAAGACGCCTTCCACAGTCCGCTCGGGATCCGATTCCACCCGCTGCGTACCAAGCACAGCCGTGCCGCCGAGCTCCTCGTTGATCGCGGGCAGAAAACGCACGTCATGCGACGCGAGGAGTTTTTTTGCTTTCCACAATTGCTGATCGACCATACCCAGCGGCGAGCCCCGATAACCGCTGACAAAACCCGCTGTATTCAGCCCGGCGGCGCGATCAAGCTGGCGCTGCGTCAGCACCAGCCGAACCAAGGCCTGCGTGCCGGTGAGGAAAATCCGGCCGTGCGCGGCGTTGAGGTTATCGGTGAGTTGGTAGCTTGCGAGAGGAGGACTATCTGAAAAAGGCACACGCGCGTTCATGAATGAGTCTCCGGCGTTTTATCTGGGGAATTTAGAGGATGTCGCCATTCTTGCTCGACATAACCGGAAGGTTTTTGCGTTCTCTGCGATCGAACTCTCGTACCAGAAACAAAATCGATCTTTATTGAGATAAGTGAGCGAAAATCACCTGCCGAATGGCTAACGTGTGGTTAACCCGCGTCTCGAAACCGCTGGGAGCGGGTAATCTGGACGCTCTCTGACAATGCCGCGCCACGAAAAGGAATCCGCCCATGAAGCTCTACTACTGGCCGAAAACGCGAGCGTTTCGCGCGTTATGGATGCTCGAGGAATTGCGCGTGCCGTATGAGTTCGCCTACGTGAACATCCGGGCAGGCGAGCAGAATGCGCTGGCGTTTTGCTCGGTCAATCCGATGTCAAAGTTGCCCGCGCTGGATGACAACGGGGTGTGCGTCGCGGAGTCGGGTGCGGTGCTGCTCTATCTCGCCGATAAATACCCGCAAGCTTGGCTGGGCGTTCCGCCTGACGATCCGTTGCGAGGCCGTTTTCTGCAATGGATGTTTTTCACGGGCGCTTGTCTTGAGCCGGCCATGGCCGAAAAAATGACGGGTGCACCGGGCAATAGCGTGAGTTTCGGCTGGGGCGATCTAGGGCGCGTGGAAAAGGCGATCGAATCGGCGTTGGCCGACGGGCCGTGGCTGCTCGGCGAGCGCTTCACCGCCGCCGATATCCTCGTTTCGAGTACGCTGCAAATTGCCTATATGGCGAAGCTGATCGAGCCGGGCGGGGTGTTGTCGGAGTATGTCGCGCGGGCGACGTCACGGGACGCACACGAACGCGCGGCACTGATCGATAAAGAGGAAGCGCAGAAGGTGCCGTCAGCGGCCTCGCAGCAGCAGACGGGCACGGTTAGTCTCAAGCCCTGAGGTCCGTTCGGATCAAGGCTTAAGGAAAGGTCTTCGGCTTGGGAATGCCCGCGCCAGCCTCAATGTCCGCGACGGCTTGCACATGCGCGGCATCGACGGCGTCGGTGGGGCTCGACAAGCCGTTATCGCCGCCAATGGTTTTCCACGGCTGCACAGCTTTGTCGAGATGGCGGATTTCGTATTCGGCGTCCCAGCGCGTCCCCTGTAGTTCGATGGGCCGAACGTGGATGGAATAAACGCCGTAGAGGAAGAGTTGTTCAGGCATGGTGGTTCTCCCGTTCAAGCGAAGGACGGCGGCGGCGCGCAATCTCCGCGTCGCCGATTTCTCACAGTTCGAGTTCGCCGAGGATCCGGTGAGCGAGCGCGCGGGCTTCTTCCAGCGCCTCTTCTTCGGACAGCGAAGTGGCCGCGACGTCGTACTGTTTCGGCTCGGAATCCTCGCCGTCTTCGCCATCGTCCCGCACCAGCGTGACGACGCCTCGGAACTGGCCGCCGTCTACGGCGTGGGCGCCGATGGTCGCGGTGTAGATGCCTTTCGTGTAGATCGTGTCTTCCATGATGCACCTCCGGCAAAGGTTGAAACGATGCTAGCACGTGCATTTATCGCGCGTATGACCGTCTCTCATTGACCCGGAGGCGCACGTTTTAGGCCAGCAAATCTTCCACTTCTTCCAGCGACGGTGAATGCGCCCCCGACATGCGGCAGGCCGCCGCGCCCGCCGCAAGCGCAAAACGCAGATGATCAGGCCAGCCGCCGGCGCGTGCCATCAAGCTGTAGAGCAAGCCGGCAATGGACGCATCGCCGGCGCCCACCGTATCGGCGACATCGACTGTGGGCGGGCGTGCCTGCCAGCTTTCGTTGCCGACATGCAGCGTGGCTTCGGCCGATCCGCGCGTGACAAGCACCGTGGCTTGCGGGTTCATCGCGCGGATTTCGGCGAGGGCGTCGGCTTCATTCGGGATCGACGGGAAGAGCTTGTGCAGGTCTTCGTCGGAGACTTTGATCAGGTCGGCAAGCGCGGCCATCTTGCGCAAGGTCGGCTCGTAACCATGCTCCATCAGGTTTCGATAATTCGGGTCGAAGCTGATCTTCACACCGTGCTCGCGCAATTGTGCGGCGAGACGGGCGAGGGTGTCGCCAAGCGGCTGGCGCACGAGGCTGATGCAGCCGAAGTGCGCCCATTTCACCGAGTCCATCCAGCCGGACGGCAGAAGGGCGGGATCGAAGGCGAGATCTGCGCCGTTTTCACCCATGAAGTAATAGGTCGGCGGCTGCGTCTTGTGGACAATCGCCAGCAGCGGCGGCCGCTCGACGCGCTGCATGAAGCGCATGTCGAGGCCGGCCGCGACGCTGGCGTCCCAGAGTTCATCGGAGAAATTGTCCGTGCCGAGCGAACCGGCACATGCCGTCGGCAAACCGAGACGTGCGACGGCGCGTGCGACGTTCCAGCCGGCGCCGCCCGGCCGCGAAAGCCAGTCTGACGGCCCGGTGCGGATCAGGTCGGTCAGGATGTCGCCGGCCGAGACGAATTGGGGGAAGGTTGAATTGGAGGTCATCATGCTCACCGTTTAGCTCGTCTCTTTCGCTGTCTCTTTCGTTGCGTCGAGGCTTAGCCGGGGCGCGTCGGTTAGTGGTATTGCTTTGAGCACTTCGTAGCACGCGCCCATCGTGTGGTAATCGGTCTTGCCGGCGGGGCTCTTTTCGTCGCCGTACTTGCGGTTGTCGCAGGTCAGGATGCGGAACCACGCGCCATATTCGTGATCGACGAAATGTGCCCAGCTATAACGCCAGAGTTCGTCGTAGCAATCCCAGAATCGCTCCAGACCAGTCCGTTTGCCGAGCAATGCTGCGGTGGCGAAGGTCTCGGCCTGCACCCAGAAGTATTTGTCGTGGTCGCAGATGGAGTTGTCTGGGCCAAAGCCGTAATACAGGCCGCCGTGCTGGTCGTCCCACGCGCGGTTGAAACCTGCATCGAATAGTTCGATAGCGCGCGGCGCCAGCCACGGCAACGCGCGATGCCGCTCCAGGATCAGCAGCAGCTTCGCCCATTCGGTCTGATGGCCGGGCTGGAAACCCCACGGCCGGAAGATGTTGGAACTGTCGGATTCGTTGTAATGCCAGTCGATTGACCAGTCGGGGTGGTAATGCTCCCAGACCAGGCCGTTACTCAAGCGCGCCTGGCGCAACGTGATGTTGCCGGCGATTTTCTCCGCGCGATCCAGATACAGCACATGGCCGGTCGCCTCGTACGCGGCCAGCAGCGCTTCGGTCGCGTGCATGTTGGCATTCTGCCCGCGATACGGCGACAACTGCCAGTCGGGCGTGGCTTCATCGGCGTATAGACCGGCGCCCGCGTCCCAGAAATGCTTGTCCATCAGCTGGAAGGTTTCATCGATCAGGGGTTTTGCTTCATCGATACCCGCCATTGCCGCGTGCGCGCACGCCAGCAAAACGAACGCGTGGCCGTAGCAATGCCGCGTGCCGTCGAGCGTCCGTTTCGTGCCGTCTTGCCATTCGATTTCCCAGTCGTAGCCTTCATTCACCGCATCCCAATGCGCGTTGCGCAAGAACGCGAATGCGTGACGGGCGTTGTCCTGATGCTGCTGACCGCCGAAATGACGGAAGGCCATCGCGTGGTTGAAGACGAAGCGCGTGCTGCTGACAAGGTGACGCGTGGTGCGGTCGTAGACCGTGCCGTCGTCCTTGAAAAAATGAAAAAAACCGCCAGAGTCATCGCGGGCGGTTCGTGCGTAGAACGCAAGTGTGTGGCGAACGTGATCGAGGAGGAAATCGCGGCTGCGAAAGTCCGGTTCTGTCGAACCCGCCACGTCCAGAGCGGTTGAGTTCATACCGATGTATGTGTCCGTGTTATGGCCGAGCTCGCACGAGGGATAAGGTGCACGGGCACGAGCGTGTCGTTGGTATTCGCGTCGTCGTGGTTCTGAGCGGTTTCCAGCAGCAACTCGACGCCGCGCCGTCCCAGCGCTTCCTTGTCGACCGTGACGGTGGTGAGCGGCGGCGTGCTTTGGGCTGCGGCGGGAATATCGTCGAAACCGACAAACGCGATGTCTTCCGGCACCCGCAAACCATGCGCGAGACAGACGCGCATGGCAGCGAGGGCCGCAGCATCGTTATAGGCGAAAACGGCGTCGGGCAGCGGTGCGGATTGCGCACGCGCCTGCGCGATCAGGCGCTCCATGGCATCGGCGGCGGCCAGGTCCGCATCAATAGCGGGCTGCGTGGTGACTTCTAGCGTCGGATTAAAGAGTAATCCCGCTTCGAAATAGGCCAACCGATAACCCATTGCGCGCTGGGAGATGCTGTAGTGCGCAAGCGATCCGCCAATGAACGCAATCCGCTTGCGCCCGAGTGCGAACAGATGCTGCATGGCGAGCGCGGCGCCACGCGCGTTGTCGACGTTGACCGAGCGGAAACCCGGCGCGCGCAAGTCGATCAATACGACCGGGCGGTTCATGGAGCGCAGATGAGAAAGCAACTCCGGCTCGATAAATCCCGCAACCGCTACGGCGTCCGGTGCGTGGAGGCGCATCTGTTGCGCGAGATCATGCGTCGGGCCGGCTGTCAGTACCGAGGGCACCAGCCGCCGCTCGCGGCAGGCTTCTTCGAAACCATGCAGCACGTGGGAAAAGAACGGGCTGACTGCGAAATTATTGTGCTGACGATGAAGCAGGAACGTGACGCGCCGGATTCGGGTGCGAAGCTGGGCGGCGTCGTAGCCAAGTTGTCGCGCTGCTTCCACCACGCGTTCACGCGTGGTTTCGGACAAGCCCGGCTGGTTTTTAAGCGCTCGCGACACCGTGCCGATCGACACACTGGCTGCGCGCGCGACATCGCGAATGGTGGTGGCCATCGGTTTTCTCGTCTCCGCGTTGCGTGGATTTGTTGTTTATCGGCCTTGATGCGTTGTTCGCACGTCATATGTTTACTGACGACGACAGGTTCGCACAATTTCGGCGATTGTATAGTAAAACAACGCGAAAACTTGCTCGATAAACTTAGAGAAAACCCGTAAGCTGTTTGCTGATATAGCTTTCAGTTAGCTTTATTGTTTAGTAAATGCGGTGAGGAAATTCAACTTAACACGAGGTGACGAGCACTAGCGCGCTTCCCGCTGATGAGTGGATTTCCTGTTCGATGACCATACGTCAAGCACCATGTCGTCGTCTTGGTAGCACGACAACCGCGGTAGCGTGAGTTTCGCGCGAAGTTCCTGATGCACATGATCGCCTGAATGCGGCCATCCCTCGATCGGCCGCCGCCAATGGCAGGCGAGCAGCGTTCCACCCCCGGCGAGCGAAACCTTCAGCTTCGCAATGAGTCCGGCTAGCTGCGCTTCATTCAGGTAATACGCGACCTCACTGATAACGATCAGGTCGAACTCGCCATCCGGCCAGTCGTCAGGCATGGCGCGCTGTTCGACCCGAACGTACTGCAGATGCGCGACTCGCTTGCGCGCAAGTTCGACCGCGGCCGGATTCAAATCCGCCGCGAGCAGCGTCTCGCATCGAGGCGCCAGTTCAGCCGTCAATTCGCCGTTCGCGCAACCGGGTTCATACGCGCGGCGGTAACGTTCGTCGGGTAGCGCGGCCAGCGTCAACGCGCGCTTGCGCCGCTCGTACCATCGGTCACGAAGTAGCCAAGGGTCGTCACTGCGTTGATAGAGACCAGCGAAATAGTCCTGCGCGTTTGGTTCAAGCGCGGATGGCTCCTGCATGTTCGGGTCTGGTGTCATATCAGCACGACTTCGTAGGGCCGGGTGAGACGTTCGATCACATGATCGGGCAGGATGGGTGCGCGACCTGTCGAATTGTCGGCTTCGATCTGGCTCCGAAACGCCTGAACCGCGTAGACCTTACGAGCAAGGGTGGCCGCATCCAGCACGATGCGGCGCGCGCGGCTCCAAGGTACGCGGGAATCCTCAGGTGTCGCCCAGTGCCAAGTCCACACCGGGACTTCCACGAACGACAGGTCAAGCGCACCAGCCACGGTGGTCACAGCCCGGCCGACCGACTCGTGGTCCGGATGGCCATCGAAACGCCAGGTCCCAAACACGATGTCGCCCGGTTCAAACAGGACTTTCAGCGCTTCCGCCAGTTCCGACTCGAACGCTTCTCCGCCACCATCAGGAAGGTGCAACCGCACTAGCGCGACATGTTTCATGCGTAGACGTTGCAGCGCGTCGCGCGTTTCTTGCGGACGAGTCGCGGCTAGCCTGGCTGTGGGCCATTCCGGCGAATCAGGATGACTTGCAGTGCCGTCTGTCACCGCGATGATCAGCACCTTGCGGCCCAGATCGGAAAGTTGCGCCAGCAAGCCGCCCGTGCCCAATATCTCGTCGTCCGGATGCGGCGAAACAATCACTGCGCGTGCGCCCGGCGGCACGAGGATCGCCGGATCGATTTCGGGCAGGCTCGAGAGTTTCCCGGAGTTTTGCCAAGTTGCTTCCGGCGTGCCATTCCCCTTGATAGCGCGGTCGTTTGCCGAGTGAGTTACTAAAGGTTCCATGTGCCGCATTCCCCATTGATAAGTCGTTCAGCAAGCGCGGCTTCATCGCGTTCGGCATGACTCTGCCGGATAAAGACGGGAAGATCGGCCATCAGGCTGGCGAAATGGCGGTTACGGCAGAGCGGTCCAGCGCCTAGCGCGCGACCGGCGCGCTCGACGACTTCAACCGCCGCCCGTTCCGCGGCCAGGCGGACTCGAAAGGCATCGGGCATTGCGTCGGCCTGCGGCTCGCGGTCAATCCGTGCGGCTGCCTCGCGCAGCAAGCTGGCTGTACCGCAGAGCGCTGTGTCTATAGCACCCAGATGGGCGAGTTTGTAGGGGTCGGCGCGACGCGCAGCATCCTTTTTGACGAATTCTCCGATTGCCGCCGCCGCCCCGAACCAGCATGCAGCAATCCCGCCACCGCCGTGCCAGAAGCCCGCTCGCTCCAGATAGGCGCGCGGCGCGCCAATGCAGGTAGCTCGAGCGTGATCGAAATGGACGTCCACGCTCGCGCTCGCCGACATGCCGACCGCCATCCAGCCATCGTGCGTGATGCACACGCCCGGCTGACGGAGATCGACCGCGGCGAGAACCGGTTGGTCCTGCTCGTTCCAGGCTGTGACGAGGGCATGGGTTATCGAGGCCGCTCCGGAACACCATGCTTTCGTACCATGCAGCGTGACGCTGGTTGTGTCGGACGCCGCTTTCGCGGCGAGGCGTGCCGAGGGCGGTTCTGCTGCCCAAACGCCCCACGCTTGACCGCTTTCCGGCACCTGTTCTTCGCCTAGTTCAGCCATGATGGCGAGCGCGTCCGTATGGCCTTCGAACAGCTTGACCAGTGCGAGATCGCACCCCGCGACCGCCGCGAGCATTCGCCAGCGTTCGAGCGTTGCGCCATGGCCAGGGAGTGGCAGGCGATCAAAGCCAGCATCGATCAGGGCGCGGAGCGCGCGGGGGGTATCGGTGTTCGAACCGCGCTCGAAGCGGAGTTCACGCAAAAACGGACCGAGAATGGATTCGCTTGCGGCCCCGCCAGTCATTGCTTGCATGGTGGTCATTCCCAACCGGTTGCGTGGATGAAGTCATGCATGTCGTTGTCCGTTGCCTGGTGCCAGTAACAGCTTGTGGACACAAGTGTGGCAAGGCACATGCCCGATCACCAGTCCACCGGACGGCACAGGCCTTGTGAAGAGGTGAAACGCGTTCGCGGCCGGCTCCCACGTCAGGTCATAGGCCGTCAGGCCGAATCGACAGATCGCGTGAATGAGCTCCAAATAGCAAAAAAGCCGCACAGGGCGGCTTCATGCTTGGTCAAGTTGGATTGGGAGAGTCAGTCATGCAACATGTTTTCGCACTATTGCCAGTGGCGGCATGGGCGCCGCGCTTACTACCGGTCCCAATGGACCCGCAATGTGGACCTAACGGACTTGCGCGCGGGCGCCTTCTCCGTCCGGCTGCGGCGCTTGCTCGCCGGAAGTATCGCGGGCACCCCATCGTTGCGCGAGTACAGCGCACGTCATCAACTGGATCTGGTGAAAGAGCATCAACGGCAGCACGACTGCGCCCACAGCATGAGAGGCAAAAATCACCTTCGCCATGGGGATCCCCGAGGCGAGGCTTTTCTTCGATCCGCAAAAAATGATCGTGATCTGATCTGCCCGGTTGAAGCCCAACCGCTTGCTGGCAAACGCCGTCACCCCCAGGGCGAGTGCCAGCAGGACTACGTTGACTACCACCAGTCCACCGAGCGTTTGCAGGGAAATGGTGTGCCAGATCCCCTCGTTCACCGCTTCGCTGAACGCGACGTACACGACGAGCAGGATCGAACCTTGATCGACGAAACGCAGGACGCTGCGATTCTTGTCGAGCCATTTGCTGATTACCGGCCGCAGCAACTGCCCGGCAATAAACGGTACGAGCAGTTGCAAGACGATATTGCCGACTGTGTGCCATGCGGAACCGGCGTGGCCGCTGCCGTCAGTCACAACGAGACCGACCAGCGCGGGCGTGATGAAAATGCCGAGCAGGCTCGACGCCGAGGCGGCGCAAACCGCCGCCGGCACATTGCCCTTGGCAATGGATGTGAACGCGATGGACGACTGCACGGTGGACGGCAGCGTGCACAGGAACAGGACGCCCATATACAGCGCGGGCGTGACGAGCGGCGTGAGCACGGGTTTCAGCGCCAGGCCGAGCAAGGGAAACAGCGCAAAAGTGCTGAGCAGTACAACGATGTGCAGACGCCAGTGCGTCATGCCTGACACGATGGCTTCGCGGGAGAGCTTTGCACCGTGCAGGAAAAACAACAGTCCGACTGCAATGTTGGTCAGCCAGTTGAAGCCGACCGCCGCCGCGCCGCGGCAGGGCAGCAGGCTGGCAAGGATCACCGTGCCTACGAGTGCGAGGGTGAAGTTATCGGGAAGAAACTTGGGGCGGGTCATCGGGGATTCGCATGTTCATGAAAGTGCATGACGACTTCCGGCGATCACATTTTGTGCCTTCAAAAAGGCGAACGGACGCGCGCGAAACCGTCGCGAACGCTATTTTGAGCGCATAACGATTCAAGACGCAAATTCATTTAAATGATCTATTAATTCTCTAAACGCATGAATTGCCCGTTGTGGGCATTTGGCACAAGCACATACAGAGCCGATGCGGACCATTTGAGAACCACTGATCAGCGACCGGGATCGGGCTGATTTGATAAGACGGAAGTACCGCAAGTCATCCCAAAAAGAGCCAAAAAACAGTGAAGTAACATGGTGTTACAACCCTCGGGAAGGCCTAACACTTTTTGGCTCGACTCCAGTCGCTCGGCACAATAAATTGAACGACAGACCGGTCGGCAGGCGTTAAGAAACGCGGGCCTGATGCTCCGAGGATTGACCGGTCGGCGATGCTCGCGATTTCCTCTTTTCGCCAACACGCTCAAACAGAGCCGGACAACTCGCAGTATCGACATGTTGCTCACCCGATTTCGACCTATCGCTCGTTTTATCCTCGCCGCTACCGCCGGTCTGGTTGCGGCGTCGATGTGTGCGTCGCTGGCTTTCGCTGGCGGGCACGGCTGGAACGCTGGAGGCATGTTCAATCGCAACGCCGGTCAAGCCCAAGGGCAATGGAAGGTCGCGAATCGGCATGCCATGCGAGTGGACGACGTCGAGCGCGGTGAGCGGGGTGCTCAGTCGTTTCGGTATCAACGCGTCGCGGCCGGCTCGGGCCTGACGCCGATCAGCGCTGAGGTCCACGGTGGACCACGCGCCGACCAGGCTGCGCAATTGCGCGCCGGCGGATCGATCCGTGCCGATATCGCACGTTATAACGAAGAGCGCGGCAACCCGCGTGCGTCCGGCCGTCAGGCCGATGACCCGCGCTCGCCCGCAAACTCCGCCTATCGGAATTAATGGCGACTGCGCTCCGCGAGCGCAGTCGAGGGGTAATCACCCACGTGAATCACGCCTGCACGGGGTATTAGCAGACGAAATCCGCCCCTGCCGACTCTCAAAAAATCTCGAACCTTCCTAGTCGTTCTCTCGTAGTTCCCGTGATGTTCTTCATCCACTAGTTCGAACCACGGGTTCGACTTCTCGCAACTTGTTTGCGAGTGCAAAACAAAAAACAATTCCCCCGTCTATGGCAAGCGTCGCAATGACGTAATCCCGCCACAGTCTCATCGCCAGTTGCCCGATTCCGTTCCTCTCAAAATTAGTCGCATTAACAATGCGTTCGACTGGCGTTTCTGATCGCATTTTTATTGTTGCCGGAATGCAGATTGCCCGGGTGCACCGTGGCATATAGCATCGCGGGCTATCGACTGGCAGACCGGCTCCTCGTTCAAGCGTCCTTTTCGCATCGCATTACATCGGGCGATAAAAGTTCGTCGCGCGCAATGTATTGAAACCGCTATAGACAGCATAAGGAAAGTTATTTTTGTCCAGAAAAATGATCCGTAAAGATGGTCCCGCCCTAAGCCATCCGCACGCATAGCGGACATTTATAAGAACAGTCCGATAAAGCGAGGCAATGTCCCTCGCCGAATCCCGTTTTAACGTTAATACGACAGGAGAGTCCATGAAGCCACCCGTGAACCGCGTGCTTAAGGCCGCGGCCAAGGCTACCGTTACTGCCGGCATGTTCGGCTTGCTTGCCGCCAGTTCAGCCCAAGCGCAATCGAGTGTCCAGTTGTACGGACAGGTTGACGAATGGGTGGGAGCCACTAAATTCCCGGGCAGCCCTACGGCCTGGAACGTGGGTGGCGGCGGTATGTCAACGTCGTACTGGGGCATGAAAGGCAGCGAAGATCTCGGTGGCGGTTATAAGGCGATCTTCACGTTGGAGAGTTTCTTTCGCGCGCAGAACGGTAATTACGGCCGCTTCCAGGGCGATACATTTTTCGCGCGCAACTCGTATGTGGGTATTCAGTCGCCGTACGGTACGGTCACCGCCGGACGGCTGACCACGCAGCTTTTTGTATCGACGATCCTGTTTAACCCGTTTATTGATTCGTACACGTTCTCGCCGATGGTTTATCACGTGTTCCTCGGTCAGAGCACGTTCCCGACGTACACGACGGACCAGGGTGTTGTCGGTGATTCGGGATGGGATAATTCCGTTCAGTACACCACGCCTGATTTCAGCGGTTTGTCGGGTAGCGCGATGTACAGCTTCGGCAATCAGGCCGGAGAAAACGGTGCGAAGAAATACAGCGCGCAATTCCTGTATTTCCACGGCCCGTTTGCGGCGACGGGCGTATATCAGTACGTGAATTTCAGCGCAACGCCGGGTGACCTGACGTCGTTCGTGGCCGGTTACAAGAGCCAGAGCGTAGGCCAGTTGGGCGCGTCGTACGACATGAAATTCGTCAAGTTCTTTGCGCAGTACATGTACACGCACAACGATATCGATCCGGGTTCGTTCCACGTGAACACGGGCCAAGGTGGCGTGACCATTCCGGTTGGCGTGGGTTCGGTGATGGCGTCGTACGCGTATTCGCGCAGCAACGGCGGGCTCGACCAGACCCACAAGAGCTGGGCGCTCGGCTATGACTATCCGCTGTCCAAGCGCACCGACGTCTATGCCGCGTACTTGAACGACAAGTACACGAGCATGTCGAGCGGCGATACTTACGGCGTCGGCATTCGCACGAAGTTCTAAGCGAGCAGAGCGAGCGTTGTGCGCTGACTCCCGGCAACGCAAAACGCCGCCCCTGAAGCCCAAGGGCGGCGCTTTGTTGACACGCGCGCAAGAGATCCAAAAAGCTTCACGAGCCACCGCTCGCCGGACTGCTTTATCGCGAAATACCTAGCCGCGTTTTTGCATCGTCGTATTCGTGCTTGAGCCGCGACACGAGTTCCGCCACCGTCGGCACGTCGTCCATCAGGCCGACACCTTGCCCCGCGCCCCAGATTTCTTTCCACGCTTTGGCTTTGATCGCCGAGTCGCCGAAATTCATCGCTGCTTTATCCGATGCAGGCAGCGCGTCCGGATCGAGCCCGGCATTGAGAATGCTCTGTCGAATATAGTTGCCGTGCACGCCGGTGAAGAGGTTCGTATAGATGATGTCAGCGGCTTTCGACCCCACGATCGCACTCTTGTAGTCCTCTAGCGCGTGCGCCTCGCGCGTGGCAATGAACCGTGTGCCGATATACGCGAAATCGGCCCCCATGGCTTGCGCGGCGAGAATCGAGCCGCCGTTGGCAATCGCCCCGGACAACGCGATCGGGCCATCGAAGATACGCCGCACTTCGCCCACCAGCGCGAACGGCGAGGTCATGCCCGCGTGCCCGCCGGCGCCGGCCGCGACCAGGATCAGGCCGTCGACGCCCGCTTCCAGCGCCTTCTCGGCGTGCCGGAGGTTGATCACGTCGTGCAGCACGATGCCGCCGTAGCTGTGCACGGCGTCGATCATCTCCTTGACCGGTGCGCGCAGGCTCGTAATGAAGATCGGCACGCGATGTTCCACGCACACCCGCACGTCTGCCTCAAGCCGCGCGTTCGAGTGATGCACGATCTGGTTGACTGCGACCGGACCGACCGGCGCGCCAGGATTCGCCGCCTTGTGCGCCTCGATCCCCTCGCCGATCTGCGTGAGCCATTCGTCGAGCAGCTCGGCTGGCCGAGCGTTCAGCGCGGGAAACGAGCCGACGATCCCCGCCTTGCATTGCGCGAGCACGAGCTCGGGATAGCTGACGATGAACATCGGTGAAGCGATGACGGGCAGCGCGAGGTGTTGCAGAGCGGCGGGAAGTGCCATGACACGTGTCTCCTGATTGAATGTGAAAGCCGGCGATGCGCGCGCGTCCATCTGACGTGGGGTCACAATAACCGCGCTTTAACTGCGTGAAGCCTTCGCATGGCGGTTGTTGCCGGACTCGGGCGAAGCTCTGGCGCGTGCACTGAAGGAATGCGAACGACCGTTCGATTATAGGCGAATCTTTCCATGCGCAATCACCAGGGACATTGGAAGAAGTCTTCAGCTTCTACGAAAGCGCCTGCCAGCAAGCAGTTTAGTATCGCCGAGGACGCCTACAATGCTTTTCCCGTCACGCTGAATATTCACGCCATGCCGTTCGAAGACTATGAGCCGTTCACCTTCGATGCCGCAGGCGTCGATATTTTCGGCATGAAGGGTGGCAGTGGGCCGCCGCTTCTGCTGCTTCACGGCCATCCGCAGACACATGAGATCTGGCATCGGCTGGCTGGCGTCCTGGCGCAGCATTTCACCGTGATCGCGACCGATCTACGCGGTTACGGCGCATCGGCAAAACCGCCCAGCGACGCGCAGCACACACCCTATTCGAAACGCGCGATGGCCGCCGACCAGGTCGCGGTCATGCGGCACTTTGGCTTCGAGCGCTTCATGGTCTGCGCGCATGACCGCGGCGCGCGGGTGGCACACCGGATGGCGCTGGATTTTCCGCAGGCTGTCGACCGCATGCTGCTGCTCGACATAGCGCCAACGCTCGCCATGTACGAGGCCACCAATCGCGCCTTCGCCACCGCCTATTTTCACTGGTTCTTCCTGATCCAGCCTGAGCCATTGCCGGAATTGCTGATCGGCGCGCATCCGGACGCGTATGTCGAGCGTGTGATGGGCAGTCGCCATGCAGGTCTCGCGCCGTTTGCGCCGCACGCTTTGCAGGCATATCGTGACGCGTTGCGCCAGCCGGGCGCGGTGCATGCGATGTGCGAGGACTACCGGGCGTCGGCAAGCATCGATCTCGAGCATGATCGGGCGGATATTGAATGCGGCAACAGACTCGCGTGTCCGCTGCGAGTGTTGTGGGGGCAGGAAGGCGTGATCGAACGATGCTTTGAGCCGTTGACCGAATGGCGTCGTGTCGCGCGAGATGTCAGTGGCCGAGCGTTGCCTTCCGGCCACTATATTCCGGAAGAAGTACCCGATGAATTGCTTGCAGAAATGCTCGCGTTTTTCGAGGCGACCGAGGCCGCATAAGGGCGAGGCGTGTGCGCGTCATGGCGCGTTCAATGGGCTGTTATAAGTCTGTAGGGAAAGCCCCGATGCGTCTCAAAAACAGGCGCGCTACGATGCATTCGGCGCTGATCACGTCAACAAAATTCCGCCGCTTGGGCTTGGCCGTTCGACGACAAATCGATGGCTGACAAGCGGCTTTCTTTTGTCTGTTCCATCTCGCGCCTGCGCATTCAGGCAACGCATTCAGCTGATCTTCGCCGTCTCACCCTCCATCCTCAGCACGCCGCTCGCTGCCAATTCAGCGAGATACTTGCGCACTAACCCCGGACGATCATCGGAGAGCAGGTTAGCGGCAGCGCGCATGGCCCCTGCGTTATCTACGAGCGACAACAACTCGCTGAGCGGCATCGAGCGCAACTCCATCAGCTTGAACACGATCAGCACCTTCAGCGCATTCTTCGCGTTGCGCACGGGATCGGCACGCAGATAATCGATTCGCGAGAAAGCGATATCCAACGCCTTCGATACCTCCGTGAATGGCGCGCCATGGCCGGGAATCACCGCTCGCACGTCCAGCGTGGCGATCAGGTCGAGCACGGCGCGTTGTTCCGCGAAGCCGCTCTCGCCTTCCAGTTCGGGAAAGATCACGCCAAAGCCGTTTTCCCACAGCGCGTCGGCGCTAATCAGCAGCCGTTCTTCAGCGCAGTACAACATAAGCGAATGCGGATCGTGACCGGGCGCGCCGAGTAAGGACCAGTCGAGGCCACCCAATTGGAGCGTCGCCCCTGGCGCGATCGTGCCGGTGAAACCGAAGCGCTCGCAGGTCTGGCCGGTCGCGCGGAACGTGAGTTTGTCTTCGTCCCATTCACGCACGGCGTCAGCCTCTGTTTGCGGAATGAGCGTCTCGCAGACGAAGTTGGATTGCAGCAGCGCGTTGCCGCCGCAATGGTCCGAATGCAGATGCGTGTTCACAATCAGATCGAGCGTGCGTTCATTACGTTCACTAGCAAGCGCTCGCTGCACGAGTGCCAGCGTCTGCGGTGCGTGACTGGCGTAGCCGGAATCGACCAGGGCGGTGCGGGTTTCGTCTATGAAAAGCACATTATTCGACGACAGCCAGCCGCGCTCAAACACCCGCATGGACGCCGGTAACGTGATCATGTGTTTGGCCCCTTCGGCATCACGACGATGGTCGCACTCGCCTTGACCATGATCTCGCCGTGTTGATTCAGCGCCTGGCCTTCCAGCTTCACGAGATCGCCGTTCAAGCTCGGCTTCCAGTGCGCAGAGGTAACTTGCCAGCTCATCGCGAGCACGTCGTTCACCTTGACTGCGCGCACGAGCTTGATGCCGAATTCAAGGCCTAGCGGCTGGGCGTAGGTGGAAAAATGGGTCGCAAGCATTGCCATCAAGTGCGCCGTGGGTTGCGTACCCGACGCGATCAGCGAACCGAAGCGGCTGGCTTCAGCGTAGGCATCGTCGTGATGCAGCGGGTTGTGATCGTTCACCAGCGTGGCGAACGACTTGATGGAATCGGGCGGCAACGCCAGCGTGGCCGTGAAGTGCTCGCCGATACGCACCACGCGCGGCCCTTTCCTGCGCGCTTGCGCTTGCGTCAGGACCGCTGTTTTTTGCGGGTCATCGAAGGAAGACCAACCCGCTATTTCATCGATCGTACGAAAACAGCCGTCGCAAAGCCCGGTGGATGGATTCATTCTGCATACATCGATACACGGCGATGCAACGGCCTCAGTCATCACACAGTCTCGCGCAACGCGACATCGGCGACCGGCGCGCCTGTTAGCGCGACCAATTCCTGCGGCGTCAGGTTGAACACTGCGTGCGGATGACCGGCGGCGGCCCAGAGGCTGTCGAGCGCGAGCAGGTCTTCATCGATCAGCGTCAGCGGCGGTGTGGCATGGCCGATCGGGCAGACGCCGCCGATTGCGTAGCCGGTCTTCTCGCGGACGAACTTGGCGTCGGCGCGGGCAAGTTCGCCGACCCGTTCGGCCACTTTCTTTTCGTCCACGCGGTTCACCCCGCTCGCAATCACGAGCACCGGCGCGTCATCTTTCTTGCGGCGAAACAGAATTGATTTGGCGATCTGCGCGACCGAGCAGCCAAGGCCTGCCGCCGCTTCAGCCGATGTCTTGCCGGTTTCGGCGAGCATTACGACGGGACTGGCGTGTCCACGCTCCTGAAGCAGGAGCGCCACGCGGCGAGCGGATTCGGGCAAGGCGTCGAGTGTTTCGTTCATCGTGTTTTTGTCCAAAATAATCAGCCGATCATCAAACGCAGGGCGCCACGCCGTCACGTTTTTTTGCAAGCAATGCGCGTCCCACTCGCGACGCGCTCGGCTTGCCGATCGCCCGCGAAATGAAATCACCGATCTCCACGAGCTGATCGAGATCGACGCCGGTATCAATGCCGAGTCCGTTCAGCAGGAAGACCACGTCCTCGGTCGCGACGTTGCCGGTCGCGCCTTTCGCATACGGACAACCGCCAAGTCCCGCCACGGAGGCGTGAAAAATCTCGATGCCTTCCTGCAGTGACGCGTAGATATTCGCGACCGCCTGACCATAGGTATCGTGGAAATGGCCGGAGAGCCGGTCGCGTGGAAATACCTTCGATACCGCCGCCATCACCTCGCGCGTGCGGCCCGCGGTGCCCACGCCGATTGTGTCGGCAATATCGATTTCATCGCAGCCGAGCGCCTTCATGCGCTGCACGACATCGACGACCGCATCGACCGGCACGTCGCCCTGGTAGGGACAACCCAGCGCGCATGAAATGCTGCCGCGCACGCGCAAGCCCGCTTCTTTCGCCGCCTTCGCGACCGGTTCAAAGCGCGCGATGCTTTCCGCAATACTGCAGTTGATGTTCTTGTGCGAGAACGCTTCGCTGGCCGCGCCGAAGATGACGATCTCATCGACTTTCGCTTCCTGCGCCGCCTCGAAGCCGCGCAGGTTCGGCGTGAGCGCCGAGTAAATGGTGCCCGCGCGCCGCTCGATGCCGGCCATCACGGCTGCGCCGTCGGCCATTTGCGGCACCCATTTTGGCGAGACGAACGATGCCGATTCGACGTTCTGCAAACCCGCGTTCGCCAGGCGGTTGACCAGTTCGATCTTGATGTCGGTCGCTACGAATTCCTTCTCGTTCTGCAGGCCGTCGCGCGGCCCCACTTCGACGATCTTTACTTTGGCGGGTAGCATGCCTGTCTCCTTCGAATACGTATGAATTCCTGCAACTCGATAAGCTCAATAGCCGCGTGTCACATCGACTATGCCGGATATCGGCTCGCCGCGCGTGAGCGCCATGATCTTGTTCGCGATCTGCTCCGTGCTTTCCTCGCGCAACGTTTCGGCGGCTATATGCGGCGTGATCGTGAGGCGTGGCGTGCGCCAGAACGGATGATTGTCCGGCAACGGTTCGGTGTGGAATACGTCGAGTGTAGCGGCGGCGATCTGGCCGGTCTGCATGGCGTGAAGCAGATCGTCGTCTACAAGATGCCCGCCGCGCGCAATGTTGATGAGATACGCGCCCGGTGCAAGCCGCCCGAACGTTCGCCGGTTCAGGATGCCCTCGGTATCCGGCGTATGCGGCAGCAGGTTGATGAGCACTCTCGTGCCGTCGAGGAAGGGTTCGAACTGTTCGTCGCCGGCGAAGGTCTTGACGCCTTCAACCTTCCGCTTGGTACGGCTAAAACCGCGCACCGGCATGCCGAACGCCGCCAGTGCCTGCGCGACCCGCGCGCCGAGAACGCCCATGCCCAGCACGCCGACCGTGAAGTCCTTCAGCGCATAGGGCGGTAGTTTTTGCCAGCGATACTCGCGCTGGAGCGCATCGTATTCGTCCAGGCGGCGCAGGTAACGCAGCACCGTGTGGGCCGCGTATTCGACCATCTGGTGGCCCATGCCGCTGTCTTCCAGGCGCACGAGCAGCGCGTTTGGCGGCAGTGTGCCGGGTTGTTTGCGTTCGATCTCGAGGATTGCATCGACACCCGCGCCCAGATTGAACACGGCCTTCAGATCCGGCCGGTTCGCGAACAACTCGGGCGGCGCACGCCAGACGACCGCGTAATCGGCTGGGGCGGTGTCGCCAGGTTGCCAAAGGCGTATATCGGCGCCGGGAAGCGCGTGGGCGAGATCGCTAAGCCAGAGCGAGGCCTCGGTGTGGTGCTCGTAGAGAATGATCTTCATCGAAGGTTCGTATTCACGGAGGTAAGGGCGAGGATCGAGCGTTGAATTCTGTCTGAAAGTAAGCCTATTTTACGGTTTCGCCGCGGTTTCGCCGATTCGCACGTGTAGCGCGCGGGACCACGCCGCTTATTTCACCCGATCGCCGCCGATAACCAAATGACGAAAACTTGGTTCGCGCGGGCGCGCGCACGCAGCAGAATTGTTCCTCAGCATGCCGGCTACGAGCTGGCAGCGAGGTTCACATGAGTTCATGCAGCACATCCGCCTGGCCGCCGCGGCTTGTTACCGTACCGGGTTTGCACGGCAGCGAGGGCACGCACTGGCAAACATGGTTGGAACGGCAATTGCCGAAATCAAGACGCGTCGAGCAGGACGACTGGGACGCGCCTCAACTCGACGCGTGGGCGCAATCCGTCGCGGATACGGTGGCGAGCGTTCGCGGTCCGGTGATTCTTGCCGCGCACAGTTTCGGTTGCCTCGCGGCCGCGCACGCGATCGCGCAAGGCCTGACCGGCAACGCCGTGGCCGGCGTGCTGTTTGTCGCGCCCGCCAGCCCGGACAAGTTCCGGTTCGCCGGCGCGTTCGAACCACGCCGTCTGGCGGTGCCATCGGTAATGATTGCGAGCATGACTGATCCGTGGATGCCCTTCGACCAGGCGATGCGCCTCGCGAGCCAGCTTGGCAGCGCGTTCGTGAATCTCGGCGATGCCGGCCACATCAACACGGCGGCGGGGTTCGGTCCGTGGCCGCGTGCAAAATATTTCGTCGATACCTTGATTCATTGCGCGGCCCCGGCGCATTTCGCGGAGCAACCCGACGTGTTCGACCGCTTCGAGCATATTGAACAGGCGGCCTATGGATGAGGCGTCCGATGCATTCCAGCACCGGCTTTTCGATAGAATCGCCGCTTCGCAGCGGTTTTCACTATTCGAACAATCGGGGGATGCATGGCGGGTTTGAAGCATTGGGCAGCAATCGCGGCGTTGGGTCTCACTACGTTCGCACACGCGGATACGGCGTTGCTCAACGTCTCCTACGACGTCACGCGCGAGTTGTACAAGGACATCGATACCGCGTTTATTGCTGACTATAAGCAGAAGACCGGCCAGACGCTTTCCGTGCGTCAGTCGCATGGGGCGTCGAGTGCGCAGGCTTTGTCGGTGATGCAGGGTCTGCAGGCTGACGTGGTCACGATGAACCAGCCGAACGATATCGACTTGCTGGTCGAGCGCGGCGGCCTTGTGCCCGCCAACTGGCGCACGCTGCTGCCGAATAACGCGGTGCCTTACACGACTACCATGGTGTTTCTGGTGCGTCATGGCAACCCGAAGAGCATCTTGGACTGGAGCGATCTCGCGCGTCCCGGCGTGCAGGTCGTGATCGCTAATCCGAAGACGTCGGGCAACGGGCGTTACGCGTATCTGGCGGCGTGGGGTTACAAGAAGCAGCAAGGTGCAACCGATGCGCAGGCTCAAGCGTTCGAGAAAGCCATTTTCAAGAACGTGCCGGTGCTGGACACGGGTGGTCGTGGTGCCACGACAACCTTCACGCAACGCGGTATTGGCGACGTGCTGGTGACGTTTGAAAACGAAGTTGCGTTGATGAATGCGGGCGCGTCGGGCAAGGATTTCGACGCGGTGTATCCGTCGGTGAGTTTGTTAGCCGAACCGCCTGTCGCGGTGGTTGCGAAAGTCGTGGACAAGCGTGGGACGCGCAAGGAGGCGCAGGCGTACCTGGACTATTTGTGGACCCCGGCGGCGCAGGAAATCATCGCGCAACATCATCTGCGGCCACGTAATGCCGACGTGCTTGCCAAGCACGCAAGCGAATTCAAGCCGATCAAGACGTTCACGGTGGAGCAGGTTTTCGGCAACTGGCAGAAAGCGCAGCAAACCCATTTCTCCGATGGCGGCACGTTCGATCAGGTGATTGTGGATAAGAACTGAGGCTGCAGGCTGGTGAAACAAAAAATCCCCCATGACCTGATGATCGCGGGGGATTCTGGACATCGACTGACTTCACTTCACCGCACCTTCGCGGCCTGGATCAGTGAATCAAGCAGCTTGTTGTTCACTGCACCTGCGCGTGTCCGCACTTCACATCACAAGCCTCGGCCGCTTGCATCTGCTGCGACGCTTCTGCGCGCATTCCCAAACGCTCCAGCAACTTCCGGTCGGCTTCAGCCTGCGGGTTGCTCGTCGTCAGCAACTGGTCGCCATAGAAAATCGAATTCGCGCCGGCGAGGAAACACAGCGCCTGCAGCGCTTCATCCATCTGCTCGCGTCCCGCCGATAACCGGACCATCGCCTTGGGCATCGTGATGCGCGCAACCGCGATCGTACGTACGAATTCAAACGGATCCAGCGGTGCGGTACCCGTCAGCGGCGTGCCTTCCACCTGCACCAGATTGTTGATAGGCACCGATTCCGGATACGGCTCCATGTTCGCCAGTTGCGTGATCAGACCGGCCCGTTCACGCCGCGTTTCACCCATGCCGACAATCCCGCCGCAGCACACATTGATCCCGGCATCGCGGACATGTTCGAGCGTATCCAGGCGATCCTGATACGTACGCGTCGAGATGATCTGGCCGTAGAACTCCGGCGATGTATCGAGGTTATGGTTGTAGTAATCCAGCCCCGCGTCGCGCAAGCGTTCCGCCTGATGCGCTTCCAGCATGCCGAGCGTCACGCAGGTTTCCAGGCCCATGGCCTTCACGCCGCGAATCATATCGGCGATCGGTTCAAGATGCTGGTCCTTCGGATTGCGCCACGCCGCGCCCATGCAAAAACGCGTCGCGCCGTTCGCCTTGGCGACTTCGGCGGCCTTCAGGACCTCATCGACGGCCATCAGTTTCTCGGCCTTAAGCCCCGTGTCGTGATGCGACGACTGCGGGCAGTATGCGCAATCTTCCGGGCAACCGCCGGTCTTGATCGACAACAGCGTGGAGAGTTGAACCGTGTTGGCATCGAAGTGTTCGCGATGCACAGCCTGAGCGCGAAACATCAAATCGTTGAAGGGCAGGTCGTAGAGCGCGACAATATCCGCCACGCGCCAGCGAGCCAGCGTTTGCGGTGCGGCGGGTTGAGCGGCGGGTTGGGCAGCGGGTTGGGCGGCTTTGTCGGTGGATTGCACTTGCGTCATGTGAGGATCCTTTTCGTTTTGCGGATAACGATGAATTATTGGCCCGCGCCGGCTGAACGAAGCGCGTCCAGCAGCACGGAGGTATCTATATAAGTCGTCGCCACGCGAGCTTCCGGCGGCGTGAGGCGAGGAATCGTGCCGAGCAGCGGCGCGTTGTATTGACTGTCGAGCCGCAGCCGGATTGCTTCTATATTTTCAGCGGGAAACAGCATGCCGGGATCGATCTGGTTCGCCACCCAGCCCACCAGATGCAGCCCCCGTGCCGCGATGGCCTCAGCGCTCAGCAGCGCGTGACTGATGCAGCCGAGCCGCATGCCGACCACCAGCACGACTGGCAGGTTCAACGCGAACGCGAGGTCGGCGGTATCGTGGACATCGGTGAGCGGCACGCGGAACCCGCCCACGCCTTCCACCACCACCACGTCCGCTTGCTTCACGGCGAACTGGTGCGCTTCCACGATCCGCGCGATATCCAGCGACACGTTCTCGCGCGCCGCCGCGATGTGCGGCGCGGCGGCTTCTTTGAGCATGAATGGCGTGCGTATCGACGGCGGCAGCGCAACGTTCGCGGCGGCATCGAGTTGATCCGCATCTTCGTTGTGCCACTCGCCGTCCCGTTCGAACGCGCCCGCCGCGATGGGTTTCATCGCGGCGGCACGCAGGCCAAGTGCGGCGAAGCCATGCAGCAACGCAGCCGATACCAGCGTCTTGCCGATCTCGGTATCGGTGCCGGTGACGAAGAGTGAAAGTGGCGCGGTCATAATCGATTACTCAAGGTTTGCAGTGCATTATCGAGCTTCGCGAGGTCGTCGTGGCTATGCGCTGCCGACAGCGAAATGCGCAGGCGCGATGTGCCTGCCGGGACAGTTGGCGGACGGATTGCGGGCACCCACATGCGGTATTCATCGAGTGCGGCGGCGAGCCTAAGCGTCTCTTCATTGCCGCCGATAATCAACGGTTGAACGGCAGTATGCGAATCCACGGGCGACCATCGCGTGCGCTTTAGCATGGCGCGCGTACTGTCGATGAGCGTAGCGAGATGCGCACGTCTTGCGTCACCTTCACCGCTGCCGATAATCTGCAAACTCGCCGATACCGCATGCGCCACGGCCGGCGCCGACGCCGTCGTAAAGATGTACGGCCGCGCGCGCTGCACGAACCATTCGATCACCGTCTCATGCGCGATCACGAACGCGCCGGACACGCCTGCTGCCTTGCCCAACGTGCCGACGTACACAAGATGCGGCGAGCGCGACGCGGCCTCAGCCAGCGCACCGCGGCCTTGCGGACCGAGCACGCCAAAGCCGTGTGCGTCGTCGACAACCAGCCACGCGCCGTGACGCTCCGCGAGCTCGAGCAACGATCCAAGCGGGGCGATGTCGCCGTCCATGCTGAAGACGGAATCCGTAACGATGATCTTCGTGCCGCCCTCATTGGCCGATGCTTCGAGCAGGGCGTCGAGCGCTTCGGCGTCGGCATGAGGATAGACGCGAATTTGCGCACGCGACAAACGCGCGCCATCAATCAGTGATGCATGGTTCAACGCGTCGCAGAACATGAGCGTGTCACGGCCGCCCGATGGACCCACGGCGCCGAGCGTGGTCAGCGTCGCGAGGTTCGCCATGTAGCCGGTGCTGAAATACAGCGCTCGCGGCTGGTCAACAAAACCGCCGGAGAACGCCGCGAGGTCGTCTTCCAGCTTCGCATGCGCGCGCGAATGGCCGCCGAGCAAATGCGATCCGCCGCTGCCCGCACCATATTTTTGCGCTCCTTCGGCAAGTGCTTCGCGCAAGGTTTCATGCGCTGCGAGCCCGAGATAATCGTTGCTCGCGAAGCCGATGATCTCGCGTCCGTCGACCGTCATGTGAGCGGCGCAGGCGCTGTCGGCGATGCGTCGGCGACGACGCAAGCCGTTGCGCTCGATATCGGCGAGACCTTGCTTCAAAGGCTCGAAAAGAGCTGGCGATGTGTCGCTCATGCGGCCTCCGATAATGTGGCGTCGAAGACAGTGCGGGTGCGTTCGGCGAGCAGCGTCAGTTCGTCGTCGCTGAGGATGTACGGTGGCATCAGATAGACAGTCTTGCCTATCGGTCTCAACAATAGCTCGTGTTTCAAGGCATTTTCGAAGAAACGCCGCGAGAATGAGCGTGCCTGAGCGGGGTCTTCTATGATCGCATCGAAGGCGAAGATCGTGCCGCGTTCGCGCAGGTTCCTGACGTGCCGATGATCTTGAAGCGGGCTCAGTGCAGCGCGCAAGACGGAAGATTTGCGGCGGTTCTCTTCAAGCACATTCGCGCTTTCGAACAGATCGAGCGTCGCCAGGGCGGCGCGGCATGCAAGCGGGTTGCCCGTGTACGAATGCGAGTGCAGGAAACCGCGCGTCATGTCGTCATCGTAGAACGCGGCATAGATTTCATCGCGTGTCAGCACGATCGATAGCGGTAAATACCCGCCGCTGATCCCCTTCGATAAACACAGGAAATCCGGCCAGATCGCAGCCTGTTCGCATGCGAAGAACGTGCCGCTGCGACCACAGCCGACGGCGATTTCATCGGCGATGAGATGCACGCCGTAGTCATCGCACAAGGCACGCAAGCCCTTCAAATATGAGGGATCGTGCATCGCCATGCCGGCGGCGCACTGTACCAGCGGCTCCACGATCACGGCTGCAAGCTGCGAGGCCTTGGCGTCGAATAGTGTTTTCATATCGGCGAGCGCGCGTTGGGCGACATCGCGCGCCGTCTCACCTTCGCGGGCCTGGCGGGCATCCGGCGACATCACCACGTGCGCATGGCGAATCAGCGGATCGTAGGCGTCCTTGAACAACGCGACATCGGTTACGCCGAGCGCGCCGATAGTCTCGCCGTGATAGCTGTTCGCGAGGCACACGAATTCGCGCTTCTCCGCGTGGCCACTATTGCGCCAGAAGTGGAAGCTCATCTTCAATGCGATTTCGACCGCCGACGCGCCGTCAGAAGCGAAAAACGCATGCCCCAGCGTGTGCTGCGTCAGGGCGTGCAGACGCTCGGCGAGCAGGACGGCGGGTTCGTGCGTGCAACCGGCGAGCATGGCGTGTTCGAGCGTGTCGAGCTGATCTTTCAGTGCTGCATTGATGTGAGGGTTCGCGTGGCCGAAGAGGTTGACCCACCACGAGCTGATGGCATCGAGATAGCGATGGCCGTCGTGGTCGTAGAGCCACGCGCCCTTGCCGCGAGCGACGGGCACGAGCGGGGTGCGCTCGTGATGCTTCATTTGCGTACACGGATGCCATACGGCGCGTAGCGAGCGTGCAACCCAGTCATCGGGTGCAGGCTTGAGCTGGTTGTTCAGGTTCAAAACGACTCCAGGGGAGCGGCCAGTCATGTGCTCAGTCGAGCACTCAGGCCACGCTCCCGATCACATTAGGCAAGCCACGACGGCTTGCTCTTTTCCAGAAAACTGCGCACGCCCTCGCGGCCTTCGTCCGAGGCGCGAATTCGCGCGATACGGTCGGCAGTGTCCGAGATCAGCGTTTCATCGATTGCCTTGTCTGCCAGATCGACCACGAGTTGCTTGCACTCGCGCACGGCGTTCGGGCTATTGGCGGCGATCGCGGCTGCGACTGCATCGACGGTGGCATCCAGCGCATCTGCCGCAACGACCTGATGCACGAGGCCGATGCGCAGCGCTTCGCCGGCATCGAAGCGCTCAGCGGTCACGAAGTATCGGTGCGATGCGCGCGCGCCTATTGCCCGGATCACGTAGGGCGCGATGGTCGCGGGCATCAGCCCGAGCTTCGCCTCCGATAAGCAGAAGTGCGCTGATTCCGCACAGATTGCTATATCGGCGACGGCCACGAGGCCCATGCCGCCTGCGTACGCGTCGCCCTGGACCTGCGCGATCACGGGTTTGTTGCACGCGTAGAGGGTGTTGAGCATGGTGGCGAGGCCGAGTGCATCGGCGCGATTTTCTGCGTCCGAGTACGCCGCCATGCGTTTCATCCAGTTGAGGTCGGCGCCGGCGCAGAAAGCGGGGCCGTTTGCAGCGAGGATGATGACGCGGATGGAGGAGTCGTCGGCGAGCGCGCGAAAAGCCGCGGTCAATTCGACGATGGTGGCTTCGTCGAAGGCGTTGCGGACGTCGGGGCGATCGAGCGTGACGCGTGCCACGTAGCCGTCGACGGTGACTTTCAGGCGCTGCAGGTTCATTGCATCGGTCATGGGGGGGTCTCGATGTGCGCGACTCGGTGTTTCGCTGAGCACCAATTATCTCTAAATTCGCCGCGGGATTCGATTTTGGGAGGCCGGGGACCTTGGGCGGCGCGCGGGGCGCGAACGTGGATTGAGCGGGGTCATGGCTAACTTCGCTTATCGTGACGGGTCTTGGTGGGGTACGGGGGCTATTTCGCGCTGGTGCACGGGAAGAGGTTTTTCGCTTGCACACCGGCGGGCGGACGCGAGGGTGGGGGGTTTTGGGGTAGCGGTTGGGGGCAGTGCTGAGGTGCCAGGTTCCTGGGTTTGCGGTCGGAGTCAGTGCCGGGTTCTGCTTCCAGGGGGCTGCGGTCCGCTGTGTAAGCTATTTTCTCGGCGCTATTAGCCACGTGCGGGAGCGGAAAGGCGACCTTTCGAAAAACCGCGCACAGTCCGAAAATACGAGACTCTAGTGCGCTCCTCGCACGATTGCGCGACGAAATCAACGTGTCAGGCCCGACATAGGCGGCCCTGTGTCGCACGGTGAAAAGCAATCCTTCGCGCGCCAGCGACGACTTCAGCAAGACTCCGAGGAAGCGGAAGCAAACGGAACCCGAGCGCGAACTCTACGGTCGCAAACGACTGTGGTTCTGTTTTTGAGATGAGGTGTGCGTAAAGTGCGGTAGGTTACCGTCGTTGCAACAAAACAATAGTCAGGATGCCGAGAGAACTCATTGTTGTTCAAGGCACGACTTATGCCTCGTACGCCGAGCATGAAGTTCATGGTAACGCAACCGATTCGGGGCCTGCCTTGTTCGAGGGCGCGTCCTTATACGATTGGGTGAATGACTTTGAACTCGTTCGAGACGCCGAAACTTGGCTGAGATCGAAATTTTCGGACTTCAGCTGCATCGGTCGCCTGAGCATCCTTGAGTATTTGCGCAATAAGGTTATGCAAGGCGAGGTCCGTGTGGTCCGGGCAGAACCCATGAGCGCAGACAATGGTTTCGTCCAACCACCCCGGCTGGCTGCGCCAAGATCCTGGGAGACGAAACCCTTTGACCCGCCGTACACATATTACAGTTCGTTACCGGTCGCGTCCTTTGACTTCGACGGCTGGCAAAGCCAGCTTGAGAGTTGGACAAATGACTTCAGCGACGCGGTAGCGACAGCGTTGCCGACGCTTCGGGGAAGTAACCTGACGCGTACGCAATTGAACGTCGCCGCTGCAATTGTCGGCGTGTTTAACCAAGGCTCGCGTTTGACCGACGCCGTAGATTTAGGCGATGTGACGGCAATCGGCGAGGCATCGACTCCGTTGAGCGGAGCAGCGCCATTCGAGTATTTTTCTAGCGCGCCATCCGACGGCGTGCTTTCAATGGCAATGCGCTCGGGCCGCGATGCGCAGTGCTTTGCAGACAATGAGCAGGACATGGAAATGTGCAACGTCGCCAAAGCGATGTATGGCGGCGACCCCCGAACCTACGCGCTGTGCAGTTCACGCGCGGCCGAAAACTACCGCACTTGCTTGGGATATTAACGGCTGCCAACGACAAAGTATTCATCACGTTCTACGACGACGAAAGCGACGCTTTCAAATACTCATGGCTACGGCGCTCGACCGTTGAGCCGTTTCTCGACCGCGCGCCCATTGACGCATTGCCGTCCCCCGCGCCGGGAGCGCCGATCACCAACGAGGACGCACGCTTGCTCGGCGGCATGGCGTTCATGAGTCTGGTTGGGGGCCGTCAGAGCCTTCGCGACCGCTTGGAGATTGTGACGGCCACGCCGATGGATTGGACGCAACTGGCCCCGCCAACCATGCCCGCGCCACCGCCCCGGCCAGCAACCGACCCTACGGACTGACTGAAGGCACACGGTAATTTTCGACACTGGCACATCGACATCATGGCGGCGCAAGGCCGCGACCTGACGCTTGGTTTGTCACTGGATGCCGTTCGAACAACCATCACCTTTCAGACCGCAACTCGATGTTCCATTGAAAACTTCGGCATCACTAACATCGTGGATGACATTGCGATCCTTGAGGATGGCACACAGGCCTATGACGATGCGCTCGTGAAGCTCAGTAACTGCGAGCGCCTGCACCGTGCAATGCAACCCAACTGGATCGTCAGCGTATCGTCGGCGGTCGGTGTCAACGCGTTGGTGGAGTGCGTCGATATCAGCGTGCAGCCGTAGACGAGGCATTTCGCACATATGGACAAAGAGAATGGCTGACTCAGGCAGACTGCTAACTCAGGAACCTGGCAACCCGGCATTGACTCAGACCGCTAGCCTCAGGACCAGCTACCAGCCTTTTGCTGACTCAAACGCCTTACCTCGAAGCTGTCTGCGTCTGCCCGACATTGCGATCATTCCAGACCACCGCGTTATTAACGGCATACAACCGGCATGGATCGCTGCTCTGCTTCTGGCACCCGTTCAATGCCACCGACATCGGGTCGTCGCCCCCTTCCGCCCACGACCACGCACCCGAATCCGACACCGCGAATGCGCGGCTCGAATACTGATGCAGAAAGTTTTCGTAACCCTCACGGCCATGTTCATCGAGGAACGGCACTGCGGTCACCGCATCCACGGTCGCATAACCCGTCGGCGAAGGCGCCTGCGGATCCGAAACCTGATATTGCCGATCCGTCGGCATGCCAACGTCCTCGAGGAACGTCTTCACACGCGGCCACCAGATCGCCACACCGTCACGATCTCCAACCAGCCGATGTGCATCGTTCTTATAAGCGCCGAAATTCACCATGTCGGCCTTCGCACCGTGCGCGCTGTACGACGCAAACATTTCCTCAGGCAAGTTGCCCTGCCACACAGAATCGTTGGTCCCGTACATCCACAAGGACGGCAACTTCACATGCTCACCGTATTCACCAAACGCGCTAGTCAGGTTTTTCTGCCAGCCCGGACACTCGTCCTGACGCAAACCACCCGAGAAGTTGATCAGGCCACGCACGCCCTCCGCCTCACGCGCGTCGCGCGCGCCATACGCCATGGTCACCAGCCCACCGTGCGATGCGCCCGCCACCACCACGTGCTGGCTGTCGACAAATGATTGCTTGTCCATGTAAGCCACCGTGGCCGCCACGTCGCGCGCCTGGGTGAAGCCGTTGGCTTCGACGTCGCAACCGTTGCCGGTATATTCCCCACCCGATTGCGCAAAGCCACGGCGATTCGGCACGACAACTACATAACCATGGCGCACGAATTCGCGCGCAAACGCGATCGGACGCGCGCGTGTCTGGTCATGCGCATTGCCAGGGAGCTTGCCGTGATTGAAGATGACCATCGGGAACGGACCCGGTCCATCAGGTTTGAAGAGGGTGGTTTCAAGCGAAACGTCGCCCGAAGGCACTTCGATGACGGACTCGTTCAGGTTTGCGTCAACAACGGGAAGCGAGGGATCGAACGACTGCGGCACCGTACCGAAGGCAGGTGCCTCGAGCTTTGCGTACTGCTGCGCACCCGGGAACGGCTCTGCAAGCGCCGAGGCGGACACCGCCGCGAGCGCACACACCATTACGCAACCTGACAACACTTGCCTAAATGCCATCCCCGAAACTCCACCCGCTTCTCGACCCGGCTGATTTCTCAAAGCACGAGCCAGCTTATTGTCACAATCCATCGATCCGGACGTTCGTACTGTCAATCAGTATCACTGGTCGGATCGTCAAGTCATGCCCCGAATAGACATGACAATGGGCTTCAATACGCAACACCGTCGCGCTGGCAGATATTTAGCTTATGAAACAGCAACTTAATATCATTCGCCAGCGACTGGCGAAAAGCTAGGGTACCCGGACAAAATGAATAGGCGCAATTAGAAAGTACCCGCGCGGCACACTAATTTTTTGGCGAAAGCAGACGTTCAGGAAATTATTGCCGCGACGCAGCAAGATTCGTCGCTATGACGTTTCAATCGCGGATATTACCGTCGACATAACGCCACAGTCCGGCAGCGTCCCGTTCGAACCGGCTCGTCTCATGCAGCCGGAATGCGCGTCCGCCAAGCTTGTAGCGCGCGATAAATTCAACCTCGGCGTGATCGGCGTCAACAGGCGTGTGGCGTTTTATCTGCAGGCCGAGCCAGCGGGTGGCAGGGTCTGCTGAGGTTTCCAGATCGCGGGGGCAGGTGGTCTCGGCCCAGGTCGCGCGCAGATACGCCGTCTCGCCGAGTACGTAGGCGGTGTAGCGCGAGCGCATCAGTTCCATCGCGTTGCCCGCCGGCGCGACGCCTTCTATAAAGCGCCCGCAACATTGCGCATATCGAGGCGGCCGTTTGGCGCTGTTCAATCCCGGCGACGCGCCGCCGCACGGGCATTCCAACACTTGCGTCATCCGTCGACGCCCGGCATCTCGATGTGCCGCGGCTGCGCCTTCACGCGCGCAAGCCATGCGCGAATGGCCGGGTACCGGCCGAGGTCGAGGTTGGCTTGATCGGCGACATGGGTGTACGCATACAGCGCAATGTCCGCGATGGTGTATTGCTCATCGACGAAATACGTCCGCGTCGCGAGATGCGTCTCCATCACGTCGAGTGCGCGATACGAGCCAGCGGTTTTCTCGGGCAGGCGAGGATCGTCAGGATGCTTGACGAACTGAAGAATGAAGCGCGCAACCGCGATGTTGGGCTCGTGACTGTACTGCTCGAAGAACATCCATTGCAGGACGCGCGCCCGCGAAAGACGGTCCGTGGGCAGCAGCGGCGTGCCTTCGGCGAGGTAATACAGGATCGCGTCCGATTCGAAGAGGCATGTGTGCTCATCGATCTGAAGCACTGGCACCTTGCCGTTCGGATTCAACTGACGAAACGCCTCGGTGCGCGTGGCGCCGTTCATCATGTCTACTTCATGCCAGACATACGGCCGGCTCAGTTGTTCGAGCGCAAGCCGGACCTTGTAGCAATTCCCCGATGACGCCACGCCATGTACTTGATACGCCACTTCGTGTCCTTTTCGTTTGATTGAAACGCTCACTTTGAAGCCCTGCTAAGGTACCGCACTCACCACGCGAGCGGCGTACCGTCGTACTGCACGAAAGTGCCGTTGAATTTTTTAGGGTTCGCGGCGGCTGCCGCGATTACAGCGCGCATTCCGGAAATGCTGTGCGCCGGTTCGATCGCCGCCGAGGCCCCGCCCATCTCGGTGCGCACCCAGCCGGGATGCAACGCGATACAAGTCGAGCCGCGCGCTTCCAGCGACGTCGCCTTCAGCGCAGCATTCACCGCGGCCTTGCTCGCGCGATACAGCCAGCCCGCCGTCCCGTTCATTTCCGTGATCCCGCCCATCTTGCTCGACAGCACCGCGAGCACGCCGTGCGCGGCGTCCGTGTGCGGCCGGAGAATGGGCAGCAGTTGCATTGGGCCGCGAACGTTGGTGTGCATGACCAAATCGAAATCTTCCGACGTGATGGTCTGCGCGTGTTCCGTTCGCGGACCATAAACGCCCGACACGATGATCGCGACATCCAGTTTCTCGCCGTCGAGCTGCGAGCCGAGCGCCGCGATCTGCTCGGGTTGGGTTGTGTCGACCGAGAAGGTTTTTGCGCCCACGGCGTCGAGTGCTTCCAGCGACGCCGCATTGCGAGCGGTGGCGAGCACGCGCCAGCCGTCGCGGCAATAGGCTCGCGCGAATTCGCGGCCGAGGCCGCGCGATGCACCCACGATCAATACGGTTTTCATGACGCTCTCCTGCACGATGCTCTAAACCAGTTCGATACCCATCGCTGTCGCTTCTCCGCCGCCGATGCACAAGCTCGCCACGCCGCGCTTCAAGCCGCGCTGACGCAACGCGCCGATCAACGTAACGAGAATTCGCGCGCCCGATGCACCGATCGGATGTCCCAACGCACAGGCGCCGCCATTGACGTTGACCCTGTCATGCGGCAAGTCGTGTTCCCGCATGGCAGCCATCGCGACGACCGCAAACGCTTCATTGATCTCGAAGAGATCGACTTCGTTCGCGCGCCAGCCGTTCTTCTCGAATAGCTTGCGGATCGCACCGACAGGCGCAGTCGTGAACAACGCCGGTTCCTGCGCGAAGGTGCTGTGTCCCACGACCCGTGCAAGCGGCGTGACGCCGAGCCGTTTCGCTGTCGATGCCCGCATCATCACGAGTGCGGCGGCGCCGTCGGAAATAGACGATGCATTGGCGGCTGTCACCGTGCCGTCTTTGGCGAACGCGGGTTTGAGCGTCGCAATCTTGTCGATATTCGCCTTGAACGGCTGCTCGTCGTGATCGATGACGGTATCGCCCTTGCGGCCCGCGACCGTGACTGGCGCGATTTCCCAGTCGAACGAACCGTCTTCGTTGGCCCGCTTCGCACGCTTCAGTGATTCGATGGCAAACGCGTCCTGCGCTTCCCGCGAAAATTTATACGATCCGGCGCATTGCTCCGCGAACGTGCCCATCAGCCGGCCCTTTTCATACGCGTCTTCCAGGCCATCGAGGAACATGTGATCGAGCACCTGGCCGTGGCCCATGCGCATACCGGCACGCGCCTTCGGCAGCAAATACGGCGCATTGGTCATGCTCTCCATCCCGCCTGCGACGATCACGTCCGCCGAGCCGGCCAGCAGCATGTCGTGCGCGAACATGGCGGCGCGCATGCCCGAGCCGCACATCTTGTTGACCGTGGTGCTGCCGACGGACAGCGGCAGGCCCGCGCCGAGCGCAGCTTGCCGCGCAGGCGCCTGACCGAGTCCGGCGGGCAGCACGCAGCCCATCACGGCTTCTTCGATCTGCTCGGGCTTAAGGCCGGCGCGCTCGACCGCGGCGCGGATTGCCACCGAGCCGAGCTGCGGCGCTGTCACCGTGGCGAAGTCGCCTTGAAAAGCGGCCATCGGCGTACGGACAGCCGATACGATCACCACCGGATCATCTAAAAAATCAGTCATGCTTCAGCTCCTTGATCACACCTTTCAAAATAGCCGGGACATCGCCGAGACGGGCGGCATCGGAGGCGAGCACATCGTTCTCCGATGAGTGCGCGCCACCGCGCGCCAGCGCCGCGATGCATTGCTGATAGGTCGGCTCGACTTCCTCCGACCCGTTGATCATCATGCCCATGTTGCGCACACGGCCGTCATGCACGCCGTAGGTCCAGCCGTGCACCGTGATCTCCTGTCCACGCGCCCACGCATCGCGCAGGATGGTCGTATGGCATACGTTCACTGTCTGTTCAATCGTGTTCAGCTCCACCAGCCGACGATTTCGCGCCTCGCCCATCGGCCATTCTTCGAGCAGCGCGGCATGCTTGTCGCGCACGTCTTCCACGTGACGCAGCCAGTTATCGGCCAGGCCGACGCGCCGGCCCACGAGCGCCGCGCCCACGCCGGAACAGCCGTAGTGCCCGACCACCATGATGTGCTTCACCTTCAGCAGGTCGACGGCGAACTGGATCACGGACAGGCAGTTGAGGTCCGAGTGAACGACCACGTTCGCGATGTTCCTGTGCACGAACACCTCGCCCGGCGGCAAGCCGATGATCTGGTTAGCCGGCACGCGTGAGTCCGAGCAGCCGATCCACAGGTATTCGGGCGCTTGCTGGTGCGCGAGGCGTGAGAAATACTCCGCGTCTTCCGAGAGCTTGCGATCGACCCACTTCAGGTTGTTATCGAATAGGTGCGAGAGCGGGTTGTTGTCTTGGCTTTCAGGGTTGTCGATGTTGTCGGTGTTGTCGGTGTTGTCGGTGTTGGACATGGCATTCAGTGCGGATAGGTTTCATGCGGCGCGTACTGCGGGTGCGCCGTCCAGAAAACGCTCGGGATAACGAACGCAAAAACGGATGCCGCGTTCGTACGGAAAGAATTCGGCGAGCTCGCCGTTAAGAATCTGTTCCTTGTGCTTTTGCCAGAGAGCGGGGTCGAAGAAATCGGGGTGATGTTTCATGAACACGTTGCGCACGCGCGGGTCGCCGAGCAGGAATGTGTTGTAGGTTTCGGGGAAGATGTCATGCGGCCCGACGGTGTACCACGGCTCGCCTGACATCTCGTCTTCCTCATTTCGCGCTTGCGGTACTCGGCGCACGTTGCAGTCCGTCAGGTACTCGATCTCGTCGTAGTCGTAGAACACCACGCGGCCGTGGCGCGTGACGCCGAAATTCTTGTAGAGCATGTCGCCGGGGAAGATGTTGGCCTGGATCAGTTCCTTGATCGCGTCGCCATATTCCTTGATGCCATGCTCGATTTCCGACAGCGTGCCGTTCTGCAAATACAGATTCAGCGGCGTCATGCGGCGCTCGATGTACAAATGCCTGATCACCAGGTTATCGCCTTCGTATTCGATCATTGAAGGGACCTCTTTGGTGAGCTCTTTCAGCAATGCATCGTCGAGGCGCGACAGCGGCAACGCGACGCTCGAATACTCGAGCGTATCGGCCATGCGTCCGAGCCGATCGTGCCGTTTGACGAGCTGATACTTGTCCTGGATCTCCTTGCGCGTGGTTTCCTTCGGCGGTGGAAAGTTGTCCTTGATCAGCTTGAACACATACGGAAACGACGGCAGCGTGAACACCAGCATCACGAGCCCCTTGATGCCTGGCGCTATGACGAATTTATCGCTGGAATGCGACAGGTGATGCAGCAAGTCGCGATAAAACAGGTTCTTGCCCTGCTTCTGCAAGCCCACCGATGTATAGATTTCCGCCTTCGGTTTGCCTGGCATGATCGAGCGAAGGAACTGCACGTACGCCGACGGCACTTCCATATCTACGAGGAAGTACGAGTGCGAGAAGCTGAAGATGATCAGCACTTGTTCGCGCTGCAGCAGGACCGTATCGAGTGCAAGCAGGCCGGGTGACGCGTGACGCACGGGCACGACGAAAGGTATCACCAGGTCACCGTTGATGATCCGGCCCACTATATACGCCGCCTTGTTGCGAAAGAACAGCGACGACAGCACGTGAATCTGGAAATTAGGCGCGGCCTTGAACTCGCCAAACGCTTCGGTGATGGCTCGCATCAGGCATTGAACGTCGCGCTGCAAATCTTCGAACGGCGGCTCGAGCTGGAAGTTCGTCACAATCCGTTCGAATGTCGCGGCGAGTCCGTCTTTACTCGGGTAATACGCTCGATACGTCGGCTTGGCCGCGGGTTCGTCGTTCTCGATGTACTCCGTCGAAATGGCGGGCCGCACGAAAATGAAGTCGTTGTTGAAGTAAGAACGATGCAGGATCTTGCAGCACACTGAATTGAAGAACGTTTCCGCGCACTCCGGCTGCCGGTGCGACGTCAGCAAGCCGATGTAATGCAACTTGATCTGCTGCCAGATTTCATCGTCTATGTTCTCTGCGTCGTACTCGTCTTCCAGACGCGTCACGCACTCTTCCACCCGGTCGTCGTACGACGTGATGCGCTCGCGCGCGAGCCGCTGCAGCGCGTGCCAGTCGCCGGCCTCGAATAGCCCCTTTGCCGCAATAGCCGCATCGCGAAACACGCGATAGTGACAGTCGAAGCCTTCGAGCAGCGTTTCCGCGACATCGAAGCCAATCTGCGACGACAGCAACTTGGGAAAGTGATTCATATCAAGCCTGCACTTCGTGTGGTGTCGTTCAACGTGCGCTAAGTGCGCAAAGTGATCACGTCTCTAGGCTGTTTATAAGTGTCAAATCCAGCTTTGAATCCGGCCGGTATTGTATCGCCGGATGTTTTGGGTTCCTGGGCGGCGGCCGTTCTTGCCGGTTGTGAGTTCAAGGCGACTTAGCGTCTGCATCCGTCGATGCAGCCACAACTGCCGCTCGGCGCGCGCGTTTTTCCGCGTTCGCCGAAAGCAGCGCACGCCCCTGTGCTTCATATACGGCGAGCTCGGCGAGCGTTGCGTTCAGGTCGTCCAGTTGTGCCTCCAGCACCGCACGATGCGCCGCGATGGTGTCGAGAAACGCATGTAACTGGGCGACCGTCCCGGTCGGTGAATCGTAGAGATCGAGCAGCCTGCTCACCTCCAGCAACGTGAATCCAAGCCGTTTGCCACGCAGCGTCAGCTTGAGCCGCGTGCGGTCGCGCGCCGAATATACGCGACGCATGCCGTTCGTGCCCTCGCGCGCCGGCGTGAGCAAGCCCTGGTTCTCATAGAACCGGATTGCGCGTGGCGTGATCTCGAATTCGCGTGCTAGTTCGGTAATGGTGTAGCGCGTATCTGTCATTGAAATTACAAGGTTCCGAGCGCTTTCCTGAAGCCGACGTTAAAATACAGGTTAACGTTAGCGTCAACTTGGCGGCAATGCAACAACTGACAACCCGGAGACCCGACCCGCATGAACCTGCTCGAACAGCAACTCGATTACGTTTTCGCAGACCGTCTTCCTGAGAGCGGCCACACGATGGAAGTCACGCCCGGCGTGTTCTGGGTTCGCATGCCGCTGCCGTTTGCGCTCGATCACATCAACTTATGGGTCATGCGCGACGAGATTGACGGCGTGGCGGGCTGGACCGTTATCGATTGCGGTATTTCAGACGAAACGATCCGGGCGAACTGGGAGCGCACCTTCGACACGTTGCTCGACGGCTTGCCGGTGCTGCGCGTGATCGTCACGCATTGCCACCCGGACCACCTCGGTCTTGCCGACTGGATCTGCAATGGCGGCGAGAAGAAACGATGGGACCCGGTCAGGCTCTGGATGTCGCTCGGCGAGTACGCAATGGGCCGCGTGATGTCCGCCGGCGATGGCTCGGACGCAGGCGGCGAGCGGGCGGCACGGCACTTCGCGCGGCATGGCATGACGGATCCTGCGTCGCTCGAAGCGCTGCGCAAGCGCGATACGTATTACCCGTTGCTGGTGCCGTCCATCCCGCTGGTTTATCGTCGTCTGCGTGATGGCGATACGGTGAAGATTGGTGGCCGTGACTGGGAAGTGGTGACGGGTTTCGGTCATTCTCCTGAACATTGCGCGTTCTTCTGCGCCGCGACGAAGGTGCTGATTTCCGGCGACATGGTGCTGCCGCGCATCTCGACTAACGTCTCGGTGTTTGCGATTGAACCGGAGGGCAATCCGCTCGCGCTGTTCCTGGGTTCACTGGGCCGCTACGAGTCCCTTCCCGCCGATACACTCGTGCTCCCTTCGCATGGCAAGCCGTTTCGCGGCATGCATACGCGTATCGGGCAGCTTCGGGATCATCACGCGGCGCGTTTGCAGGAAGTGCGCGAGGCTTGCGCGATCAAACCGCAAAGCGCCGCTGACATTGTGCCGCTCATGTTCAAGCGTCCGCTCGATGTACACCAGATGACGTTCGCGCTCGGCGAAGCGCTGGCCCATTTGCACCTGCTTTGGCTGGAAGGCGAGCTTGTACGCCATACCCATAATGAAGACGGTGTGATCCGTTTCGCGCCGAAGTAAAAAAGAAGCCGGGCGTTTGTGCGCCCGGCTTGAGTGAACGACGGCATTACCTGCAGCCGCGACTACTGAACCACGACGCTCGCGAAGTTCTGCCGTCCGAACGGACTCACCCGATACCCGCTGACATTGCTACGCGTGAGCGCCGCTGCCGTCGGATAACCGAGCGGAATCCACAGCGCCTGGTCATGAATAATCTGCTGGGCTTCGGTATAAGCCTTGGTCCGTTTCCCCAGGTCCGCCGTTTCCTTGCCTTCATCGATCATCCGGTCGAGCGTCGGATCGCAGAAGCGCGCGAAGTTGATGCCCGAACGCACCGCGGCGCAACTGAATAGCGGCGACAGATAGTTGTCCGGATCGCCGTTGTCACCGGCCCAGCCCATGAACAACATGTCGTGTTGACCCTGCTTCGCTTCCTTGATCAGCTCACCCCATTCGATCACCTTGACCTGCGCCTTCACGCCGATCTTCGCCAGATCCGCCTGCAGCAATTCCGCGCCGACCTTCGGATTCGGATTCAGCACGCTGCCGTTCGGGCGCACCCAGATGGTGGTGTCGAAGCCATTCGGGAAGCCGGCGTCGGCGAGCAGTTTCTTCGCGCGATCGACCGAATACGGATACGCCGTGATCTGCTTGTCGTAGCTCCACGTGTTCGGCGGGTACGGATTCACAGCGGGCGTGGCGGTGTTTTCGAAGACGGTCTTCAAGTACGTCGTGCGATCAAAGGCAACATTCAACGCCTGGCGCACCTTGGGGTTGTCGAGCGGCTTTTTCTGCGTATTCAACGCAACGAACGCCGTCATGAACGCCGGCGTCTCGACCACTTTCAACGAACTGTCCTTTTTCGCGTCCAGCACGTCCTGCGGTTTCGGCGACAACGCGATCTGGCATTCACCCGCCTTGATCTTCTGCGCGCGCACGGAGGCGTCGGGCGTGATGGCGTATATCAGCCGGTCCACCTTGGGTTTCGGTCCCCAGTACGTCGGGTTGACGTCGTAACGGATCACGGCGTCTTTCGTGTAGTTCTTCAGCACGAACGGACCGGTGCCGATCGGCTTTGCGTTCAGATCGGTCTGCTTGCCCGCCTTGAGCAACTGGTCGGCGTATTCGGCCGAATAGATCGACGCAAAGCCCATGGTGAGAATGGGCACGAAGGTCGCGTTCGGCGTATTGAGTTCGAACTTGACGGTGTTGTCATCGACCTTGGATACGGACTTGATCAGCTTGACCAGGCCCATGGACTGCGCGTGTGGGAAGCCGCTTGCACCGGCCACCTTGTGCCACGGGTTGCTGTCGGAGAGCATGCGGTCGAAGGAGAACACCACGTCGTCGGCGGTCAGTTTTCTCGACGGCGTGAAGTAGTCCGTGGTCTGGAACGCTACGTTCGGCCGCAGATGAAACGTGTAGGTCAGGCCGTCGGGGCTCACGTCCCACTTCTCGGCTAGCGCGGGCGTGACCTTTTTCGCGACTTCATCGTAGGAGACGAGCGTGTTGAAGATCACATCCGCCGATGCATTGGTCGTCACCAGCGAATTGAATTGCACGACGTCGAAGCCATCCGGACTCGACTCGGTGCACACAGTGAGCGGTTTCGCGATCGCGAGCACCGGCGTGATGGCCAGTACAGCGGCTGCGAGCATTCTGAAGCGCATGGGATCTCCCGTTACGAACGTGGTCGCAAGTGTTAGTCAGTCAGACGTTTCTTGTTTGGCGGTTGCAGCTTATTGTACGGTGCGCTTCGTCGGATGCGTCAGCGCAATGAAAGAGCACTCAAAGGGCCTCCGTTGCCTTACTCATGGCCGTAGCTTACTGAACCGTTATTTCCGCTACAACGACCGATTCGGGATATGCATATGGGCCAGTGACAGTTTTTTGAACACCCCCGTGGCCGGTTGCCTAATCCGCCGACGCACGCTAAACTCGTGGCCGTCTTTGGGGAGTAGCCTTCCTTCCGCAATGGGAGGAGGACGCGTCAACATACTCGGCTTGTTAGCCGTGGCGCGTTCGACCGGTCAGGTTTGGCGAGACCATGGGTGCATCTTGTCGTTCACGGTCGGACGGCGCGGGATTGCACTCTGGTTCGCTGACGTCCGACCGTGAAATCATCGTGTCTCCAAAACAAAAACACCCCAGGCCTGCCCCAGGCCATACCCTGAGTTCGTCGGTTTCTCTACCGCTGTTCCGTCATTTCCGTGGCTTGCCCTGCTCGCTGGTTTCATCGCGAGGTGCCGCATGACGCTGCTTTTCCTGCAACTTGCGCTGATGCTCGTGGTGATCCTGGCGGCATCGGAACTCTTCACCAACGCGCTCGAACACCTCGGCGAAAAGCTCGGCATCTCCGAAGGGGTGACCGGTTCGCTGTTCGCGGCTATCGGCACGGCGCTGCCGGAAACCACCGTGCCGATCATCGCGTTGATGGGCGGCACGGCCAGCCGCGCGGTGAACGAGGAGATCGGCGTGGGCGCGATCCTCGGCGCACCATTGATGCTGGCGACCCTGTCGACGTGCCTGATGGCTGTCGCCGTGCTCAAGACGCGTGGCCTCAAAGGGGTCGTCGCGCCCGAACATAGCGGTTTCACCCGCGATCTCAACTTCTTCCTGTGTGCGTTCCTGATCGCGGCGGGCGCCATGTTCGTGCCGCATCACGCGTGGGAAGTGCGGGCGTTGTTCGCCGTAGGACTGGTCGGCGTGTATGTCACGTATGTGGTCACGACATTCCGTGCGTCCGCCAGTTTGGTCGAGAAGGGCCACGGCACTGAAGCGCCCGAGCGGCTGCTGATCTCGCGCTTCGGGTTGCCTACCTCGCTTGCGACTATCGTGCTGCAGATGGTTCTGGGCACGGCGTTGCTGGTTGGCGGTGCGAAGGGGTTTATCGCCGGCGTGGAAGGGGTTTCGAAGGTGCTGGGGATATCGGCGCTGCTGCTCTCGTTGATCATTATCCCGATCGCAACCGAACTGCCGGAGAAGGTCAACAGCATCATCTGGGCGCGGCGCGGCAAGGATACGCTGGCGTTCGGCAATATCACTGGCGCTATGGTGTTCCAGGGCACGCTGCTGCCGGGTATCGGCATCATGCTGACGCCTTGGGAGCCGCGCGTGGAAGTGATGACGGGCGTTTTCATCACGCTCGCGGCAGCCGCGTGGCTGCGCTTTAATGCGAAGAAGGGCGGGGTCGTGCTGTGGGCGCTGCTGGTGAACGGCGGGCTCTATGCGCTGTATCTGCTACTGACGCTGGGACGCTAGCCCATAAGAAAACACCCTGGACGCACATTGGTGCCCGGGGTGTTGAAGCGGCCAAAGCGCTGCGCGCGTGGTTCTTGTTGTTGTCTCTTCAGAGTCAAAAACAAAGTCAGCACAAGGCGGTGTACCGGCCTCGTCACTCGATCAGAACTTCGCGGCCTGGTGATACTTGCTGGCCGCCTGGACCTTCTTCATCGCCGAACTGTATTCGATCTGCAATTCCGATTGCGTTGTCTTCGCGTCGGAGGCAATGGCGGCATCGATTGCCTGGATCCTGTTGATCACCTCCATGGCCGTGGCGTCCTGTTCCGGCGTCAACTCCATGAAAAGCGGGGTCCGCTCTTCAGTCAGGCGGGCCGCTTCCTGCCAATCCGCCATGGCCGCCGCGTGCTGGATCGCGAGCGTCAACTCGAGCAGGCGGTCGATCAAGCTGTTCTGTTCCATGTCGATTTATCCTCGCCCGATCAGCTGTTGTTGGCCGATGCCAGCGCACCCGCGCTATTGGCGCCGCCGAACAATTGCGTCAGGTACTGCGAGTTGTTGTTCATCGTCGCCATCAACGTATTGAGCGCCGTGAACTGCGCCTGGTACTGGCTCGTGAGCTGCGCCGTGTAGGCGGTCAGGGTGGTTTGCTGCTTCGTAATGCTTGCCAGATCCGTGTTCACCGCGCTCTGGCTGTTCGCAACCAGGCCGGTCGAGCTCAGGAACGAGTTCAGGCTGGTCGTCATCTTCGCGGCCAGGCCGGTCGTCGAATTGAATAGAGCCGCCACCCCCGACGGGTTGTTCTGGAGCGCAGCGGCGAGCTTCGTGGGATCGATCACCAGTGAGCCGGCTGGCTGCGTCGCGCTGGCTTGTCCCTGCAGCGTGATCCCGAGCGCACCCAGAGAGATGGTCGAGGTGCCGTTCTGTACGCCGCTGTCGACAATGCTCGCCAGCGTGTTCTGGATGGTGGTGAGCATCGGATTGGAGGCCAACGCGCCGCTTTGCGTGCTTGCTGCTGCCGAGTTGTCGTTGCCCACCTGGCCGTACGTGGTGACAAGCGTGTTGTAGAGGGTGACGAAGTTGTTGATCGCGGTGGATCCGGACGTCGTGTTCTGCGCCACAGTCAGTGTCTGCGCCGTGCCCGCCGGCGTGCCGATTGCGGCAGCGGTGAGGTTCAGCGTAATGCCCTGGATTGCACTGGTCACCGTGTTGCTGGCACTCGTCCCGGCCGTTCCGTCGACCGTGAACATGGCGTCTTGCGCGGATGCGGTTTGCGTCCACGCGCTCGTGCTCGACGCCGACGTGATGGTCGACGCGGCCGTGCTGGTGGCGCCGGCCGTGGACGTAACGCCGAGGCTGGACAGGCCGGCATCGCCCGCCAGGTTGCTGATTGAAACATTGACCGTGTTCGATGCGCCTGTGGCCGTCGAGCGCAGGACCAGATGCGCACCGTCCGTGCCGGTGACGACCGTAGCGGTTACCCCCGGATTGTTCGCCGCCGAGTTGATCGCGCTGGCAATGCCGCTTACCGTGTTGTTTGACGACGTGATGGGAACGCTCATCGAGTGGCCGCCGACCGAGATATTCATCGTGCCGGTGCCGAGCGCCGTCGTGCTGCCGAACGCGGCAGACGAAAGTGTTTGCGCGCTGGCAATTTGCGTGACCGCGACCGAGTAAGTGCCCGCCGACGCGGTGGTGTCAGCCGTTGCCGTCAGGCCCGTACCACTGCCAGTCGCTGTGAACTGTCCGAGGGCGCTGCCGTTGGATAGCGAGGCGATACCGGCCTGCAATGCAGACAGTGCTGCCTGCAACGCGCCGATGGCCGAAAGTTGAGTGTTGTCGTTCGTTTGTTGTGCGGAAAGCGTGGCGGTTTGGCCTGCCACCTTCGCATTGACGAGGCTTGTGACCAGCGACGACACATCCAGCGACGAATTGCCCGTGGATCCGCTGATGATGGACTGCGCTGCGGACGCTTCGGCTGCCTGGGTGGCGGCAATGGTGGCGGCTGCCGAGGCTGCGGCCGTGCTGGATGCGCTGGATATCGTCGACATTGAGATGCTCCGTACGTCGGTTTTGCTTTCGAGCCTGAATGATAAACTTTTGTAATACGTATAGGGGAGGCAAGCCTCCCCGGAAAACGGATTTGGCAGACGCGTCTTGCGATGCGCCTGCCGTTACTGCTTAAGGCTATTACTGGAGAAGCTTCAGAACTTGCTGCGGCAACGAGTTGGCTTGCGCCAGCACCGAGATACCCGCTTGTTGCAGCACTTGAGCCTTGCTCAGGTTAGCCGTTTCCTGTGCGAAGTCGGCGTCCGTGATTTGCGACTGAGCGCCCGACAAGTCGGTCGACTGCGATTGCTGCGCCGAGGAGATCGACGTGAAACGGTTTTGAGCCGCACCCAGGGTTGCCTGGATGTTGTTGACCGTTTGGAGTGCGTTGTCGATCGATTCCATTGCGGCGTTTGCGCCTTGTGTCGTGCTGACGTTCACTGCTGACACTGTCGGCGGCGTATTCAAGGCATTGGCGGTGGCAATGCTTGCGACGGTGGCGGCGGAGGCGGTCGAGCCAAGCGCGCCGGTGCTCACTGCCGTCAGCGTCAACGCTACAGGCGTGGTGGCCGAACCCGTCGTAGAAGCGCCGAACAGCGCCGTTACTGCCGTGCTCGACAGAGCCTGATTGTTCTGGTCGGTGAAGGTGAAGCCGCCGTTGCCGTCTGCGAGTACGTTGACCGTCGTGATGGCGGGGGAGGATGACGCAGCAGCGCCGCTAGCGTTCAGGCTAACGCCCGTGATCGAGGTAAGCGTCGAGCCAGCTTGCGGGACACCGCCGCCGAGCGAGGCTGCCGACAGGCTTTGCGTCAGGTTCAGGCTGATCGTCTGACCGACGTTTGCGCCGATCTGGAAGCTGACGTTACCTGCCGAGCCGTCCAGCACGTTCTTGCCGTTGTACGTCGTTTGCGATGCTACGCGGTTCACTTCAGCCACTTGCTGCGCCACTTCTTGTTGCAGTGCTGCCTGGTCGCTCGACGACAACGAGCCGCTCGATGCTTGGACCGCCAGCTGACGAATGGTTTGCAAGCTCGTCGTGATCTGCGCCAGACCGCTCGATGCCGTCTGGATCATCGACACGCCGTCGTTCGCGTTCGACACGCCCTGATCCAGGCCGTTGATCTGCGTTTGCATGCGGTTCGAGATTGCCAGACCTGCTGCATCGTCTGCCGCGCTGTTGATGCGCTTGCCCGACGACAAACGCGTGATAGCCTGCGAGAGTGCGCTTTGCGACGTGTTCAAGTTTTGCTGAGCGACCAGCGAGTTGATATTGCTATTGATGCTAAGCATTTGGATTTCTCCTGAAAGAGCTGAAAGGGCTGTTTTGGCTACTACTGCACGGGTACTGTTGCCGGGCGGTTCCGAGCGTGGTAGCCGGCCGCCTACATGGGTTAGCGGCGCATGAAAAAAAAACTTGAGGACTTAGGTAAGGATTTGTAGGCGGAATAGCGGTCGGCGAGCAGCCTGCGAGTAAAGGGATTCGCGGGTATTCTTTTCGAGTCAGTTATCAGCGTTTGCCTACAACAGCCCGGGAGCAACCATGCAGCACCGCACTATCGGTAAGTCGGACCTCAAAGTCGCGCCGCTCGTTTTCGGCGGAAATGTATTCGGCTGGACCGCCGACGAACGCACGTCGTTCTCCATCCTCGACGCCTTCGTCGACCACGGACTTAATTTCATCGATACCGCCGACGTCTATTCCGCCTGGGTCGAGGGCCATCAGGGTGGCGAGTCGGAGACGATCATCGGCAAGTGGCTCAAGGAAAGCGGCAAGCGCGACAAGATCGTGCTGGCAACCAAGGTCGGCATGCTGAGCACGCGGACAGGGCTGTCGGCGGCGAATATCGAGGCAGCCGTCAACGACTCGCTGAAACGACTAAAAACGGATTACATCGACGTGTACTTTTCCCATCGAGACGACGATAAAACGCCGCTCCTTGACACGCTCGGCGCTTACCAAAAGCTGATTACGGCGGGAAAGGTGCGCGTGATTGGTGCGTCGAATTACACCGGTGAAAGGCTGGAAGAGGCGCTGAAGATCTCGGCGAAAGAGGGGATTGCGGGTTATCAGGTCCTTCAGCCTGAATACAACCTTTATGATCGCGCCGGCTACGAGAATGACCTTGAACCGGTTATCAAGGCGCACAAGGTGTCGGTTGTGACGTATTACAGTCTGGCGAGCGGTTTCCTGAGTGGAAAATATCGATCCAAAGCCGATACCGAAAATAGTGCCCGTGGCGCGAAAGTGTCGGGTTACCTGAACGACCGGGGCTTGAGAATTGTGAATGCGCTGGTTAAGGTGGCAGAACGCCATGACACGGAGCCGGCGGCAATCGCGCTTGCATGGCTGATCGCGCGGCCGGGCGTAACGGCGCCGATCGCGAGCGCAACATCGGTCAAGCAACTCGAAACCCTGGCCCACGCGACCCGGATTTCTTTGACGGCGGAGGACGTCGCCCTCCTTGATGAAGCCAGCAATCCGGACTGAAATCGGCAAAAAGCACGCATGATCATAGGGTTGCAGCCCCGCAAATCGTGTTGCGGGGTTGGCGACGGGGCGACGATCTGATAACATCTCGCCCGAATCGAGATTTTTGCCTGATGGCGCAGCTATTTTTAAGCGACGCCGGGCGGCCCGAAGTGCGCTGTTCCGTTTTCGACAGACTGCGCATGCCGTGATCGGCGGTGAAATCCCACCTCTCTCTTTTCCGGCCTCCGTGGCCGCTTTGCTCGTGTCCGCTGTTGTCAGGTGGACGATCGGAGTGCCGGCGCGCGGCGTTGCCTTAGGCAGTACGCTTCGCCGCGCAGTCAGAAAAACGTATCAGCGATTTAGGACATCCATGACCACTATTGTTTTGAAAGAAAACGAGCCGTTCGACGTCGCGATCCGGCGTTTCCGCCGGACCATCGAAAAGAACGGCCTGATCGCCGAACTTCGCGAACGTCAGTCGTATGAAAAGCCGACGACGGCACGCAAGCGCAAGAAGGCGGCAGCAGTTAGCCGTCTGCGTAAGCGCCTGCGCAGCCAGATGCTGCCCAAGAAGCTTCACTAAGTTTTGCTTGTCAGGGCGGCTTGTCAGGCGGCTTGTCAGGTTTGATTTCCTGGTTTTACCGCCTGGCGTTACTTCGGCTAGCGGCTTAGCTTGTTCGGCGCGCCGGGGCTGGACTTCTGGATTACGGGCGCCTGAGCGGATCTTCCTCGTTTTTTCGCCTTTATCCTGCCTTGGCGGGCCTTTCGCCTGAGCTGGCGCGCGTTTATCCGCGCTCAGACAAATGCATGCCGTTCGCCCACGCGGGCCAGGAGCTGGGGCCATTCGTCCACGTTGAAATCGTCGTGGACTTCTTCCAGTTCGATCAGCAACTCGACTATGTGAGGATCGTAGGCATTAACCTCCGACGCATACAGTGCGCGTAACAATGAGCCGTCCTTCGCGTGCCGGTAGTACGAGATCCCAATGCCTTCGAACTCCGGCCGATACAACTCATCGGCGATCAGCGAGCCGATAGCGCACTTGCGGCCATTGCCGCTGCGAAGCCGGCACGAACCGTTTTCATCTTCTGATACAGCTCGTTGCGTAAGCAGATGGTTGCTCACGCGCTCGTAGATGTCTCTCGCCGTTAACATTGCATGGCTCATTGCTTTGACTATTGCGTTGCTCGCCCGCGCATCTATTCGTTCGATATCGGAGCGGACGCGCTTCGTTAGTGGGTCAGTTCGAGGGGAATCGTTTCAGCCACGTGAGGCCTCTCGGGGCCCCGCAAACCCTGCCCAATTCCGTACTCAAGCTGCCGACTTAAGTCGATTTGCCGACAAGTTGAACTGCCGGGCAATCGACGCAAAGCGTTCACGCCATTCCCACTTGCCGAACACGTCGTGTACGTTTTGCAGGCAGCTGAGCAGTTCCACAGTCGTCGGGTCGTAGACGTTGATATTCGAGCGCAAGAGCGCCCGTTTTAGCGCAACCACACCGACGTCCATGTAGGCCGGCACTGTTTCCGGCCCCTTGCCGACGTATCGAATGGGAACTCCTTCCATGGCAGTCATGTAATCGCGGGCCTTGATGAAGCTGCCAACAGGACAACCGCCGCAATAGCCGCGATATGCACCGCCGCCGTGGGGCAACAACGCTGCCCGGCCTTGGCCAAACAGGTGAAGCACGGCACGGTCGAAGATTTCCTGGTGCGTTAAGAAGTTGAGGTTTTTCATTCTGGTTCTCCCCCGCGCCGACAACTGCGGTGCTTAGTGGGTTTCATCAAACAGCGTTATCAGTATCGGACGCGGATTCGTTCGCCATAGCGCGGTCGACCACATAAAACCGCGTCATTTCACCGGTCTGCCTACTTTGCCGCGACCGTTCGTACGGTCTGAATACGCTTGGTAAGCGGCGAGAAGCAACCCTGGTTTCAGAGTCAGCCGGCTCGCCGGAAAAAAGCCACTTACAACGTATTTATAGCGGTTCTTTTCGGTAAAAAAGTTGTGCAATGTGCGGTTGGCCGCAATTCTGACATGATGTCTGACTTCTTGCACAGAGGCGGAATCCCCGTAGAGGCTTTGTAGTAAAGGCTTCAGAGCGTGATTCACCACGCAGATGCGGCTATCGTCAGGATTTTCCCTGACGAAGGTTGAAATCGCGATAAACGTTGCGAAAACGCACTGTTTGTATCGAAAATCAGTTGAGCAAATTACCTAATTTGTTCGGCGTTGGGCGGATTCGCGTTTAGGGATGGCTGCGCTGCCGCGGGATCGACAGAAACAGGCGGCCTCGTGGTCGTTGACCATGCCGGTCGCCTGCATGAACGCGTAGCAGATAGTCGTTCCGACAAACTTGCAGCCGTATTTCTTTAGAGTGCGGCTCAGGGCGTCGGAGATTTCGTTGGAGGCGGGCGCCTGTGCATAGGTCGCGCGCGGGGTGGCTCTATGCCGTTTTGAGTGGAACTTGACGGCCGGCGCGATAACGTTTAATCCCTTGATCACGCGGGGCGGCGGGACGCAAAGGATTTTGCGGCAAATGTTTTAGCCTGGACATGCGGAGGTAGGCGATGGCCACGAAGTTCTTCACGGTTCGAAATCCGCGCGCGGCCCGCTTGGTTTGTTGGAGCATGCCATTCATCGCCTCGACATAGGCATTGCTGCGACCGTCGAGCATGCCGCGCACGACGCCCGGCAGGCGCTCCTTGAGCGTCGTGGCCAGCCGCCTGAACGGCTCAAGCCGACAACGCTTCGCCCATGAGATCCAGCCCTTGAGCATCTCCTCGGCTGTCTGCGC
>NZ_MTHB01000070.1 GCF_002220365.1 Caballeronia sordidicola
CACCTGACCCGCCGCCCGAACCGCCGTTGCCGTTGCCGTTGCCGTTGCCGTTGCCGTTGCCGTTGCCGTTGCCGTTGCCGTTGCCGTTGCCGTTGCCGTTGCCGTTACTGTTACTGCTGCCGGACCCTGCTCCGTTCGCACTGCCTGCGGATGGCCCTGATGTACCGCTCCCGCTGCCGCCCGTGCCGCCGCCAGAGGTGCTACCCGACGAACCAGCCGAGGCTCCGCTCCCCGTCCCCTTGCCTTGGTTACCTGATCCTGCACCGCTGCCTGAAGTCCCGTTCGACGAATTACCGCCGTGCCCTTCAGCGGCGATGCCCGTATTAGACCCAGTCGCCGACGCCACGGCAGAACCCGACGTCTCCGAGCTGGATGCATCGGACTCCATGCCATATCCATCGTTCACGGGTCCGCAATTTCCCGCCATCAGCTTGTGATGGCTGTCATAACAAGGCAGCAACGGCGCCGCTGAAAGTAGTGTGCTCCCGGCTTGCGCATTGGCCATCGGCGGAATAGCGCTGGCGATAACAATGCAACTCACTCTAAGTGCGGTCTTCAGATTCTTTTTATAAGCAGTACTCATATTTCCCCCGGATTTAAACGCGTCTTTGTTCCGCGTTCCTCATCAATCAAGGACGCGATGTGAACCTAGAATGACAGCATGGGAGAAGCGTTCTGTGCGCTGCGCCACGTGAGCCTGGGGAGATGATTCGAAAGAGTGCGAGAGAGCGCAGAGAACGTTTGCGCATGCCGGTGAAAACCATATGGAAAACCCGGGGTGCCGATCGAAAACCCTGATTCAAGTCCTGTTTTATAAGGGTTTCATCAGTTTGGAATGCCGGTCACGTATCCGATTCCGACGCGCCCGGATCTGAGCAACGCGATGAGGCTCAAACGTGTAGGAAGCAACCATCGACGATGTTCCGGCCATGGTTGCCGCGTCATCTTGTAGAGGGAGAAAGGGGTTGGCGAGACAATCCAAAAAACGAAGCGAAAATCACAGCGACGAATATGGATACACCAGCGAATGTTGCTGAGGAGATGAAACGAAGGATGGTAATGCGAGGGAAAAGAGACCAGCGCTGTCCAGCCGGATTCTCTATCGGCTGACAACAGTCATGTAAACAACCGCATAGGCATTTTCAACAACCGGCCGATCAGGTCACCGGCGCGGGATTAAACAAAGTAAGCGCGTTATGCAACTTCAAATGCTCGACAATATTCGACAACGCGCCTTTCTCGTTTCCGGGCGTCGTGTTCGCGCTGCGATCCGCGCCGCCACGCTTCAGATACGTGTCGTACCACCGCATCTCGCGGATGATCGCCCGCGCAACCTCGGCGTTGGCAGCGCGGCTCGTCAAGTGGGACACGCCATCGCGAAGTTCGGGCACGTCGGCAAACATCACCGTCGCGCCCGCACGCACCAGCAGATCGGTCGCCAATCCCACTCTAAGGTGACTGCTCACGGCTGCTCGCCCATCACTACCGCTGTTCCTTGACCCGCGAAACGAGTTGCGTCGGGCTCACGAACTGCAGCGCGATCAATACCCATACCAGCGTGATCGCCATGTAGATCATCGCCATTGCATCAATGGATTGAGGCGCGCGCACACCCGTCGAAAAGACCGCGTAGTACAGCGCGACCACCAACGTCTGCGTGGTTGGCCCGGCGGTAAAGAACGTCAGTTCGAACATGCCGATAGTGCGAACGAGCACCAGCAAGCCCGCAGCCAACATGCCCGGCATCAGCAGCGGCAACAGCACATAGCGGAAATACTTCGCCGTGTTCGCACCAAAAATACGTGCGGCTGCTTCAAGGTTCGGATCGATCTGTTCAATGAACGGTGTCATCACGAGAATGACAAACGGCAGCGCCGGTACCAGGTTCGCCAGGATCACGCCGCTCAACGTCCCGGCAAGACCAACCTTGTACATGACGGTTGCCATCGGGATGCCGTAGGTGACGGGCGGGACCATCAGCGGCAGCAGGAACACGAGCATCGCGAAACGCTTGCCTCGAAATTGCACGCGGGCAAGCGCATAGGCGGCCGGCACGCCCAGTGCGATTGACAGGATCACCACGGCGCCAACCACCTCCATCGTCACCCACAACACGCTCGCAAGCTGGAAGTCGCTCCATGCCTGAGCGTACCAGTGCAGAGTGAACCCGGGCGGCAGCAGCGTGCCGAACCAGCGCGTCGCGACCGAGTTGACAGCCACGGTTGCAATCAGCAACAGGACGTTGAACAGGAAAAACGCCATCGCGCCCCAGACGAATAGCTTCCAGAGCCGGTCCCCAAGGCTTAAGCGCGGTTTCATCGGCTTGGCCGGTTGTGCACCGTCGTTGCGGCTGTCGCGAGGAGCCGAGGCTTGCGGGGAAGTGGGAACTGTCCAGGCAGGTGCATGATTATCGGTCGCCATCAGCCTTTACCTCCGGTCACCGGACCTGTGTAGAAGAAGCGGCGCGTGCTCAGCATGCCTGCCACCACCAGCAACTGTACGAAGCCCATCACCATCGCAATCGCGGAGGCGAGAGAATAATCATAGCTTTCGAATGCGGCTTCAGCCGCGGCTATCGAGATCACCCGCGTGGGTCCGGCCGGCGCACCGAGCAGCACCGCCGACGGGAACACCGAGAACGCCTGCACGAATGACAAACACGCGGCCATGGTCAGCCCCGGCATCAGCAGGGGCAGGTAGATCTGTCGAAACTGCTCCCAGGGACTGGCCCCCAAGGTGGCCGCGGCGCGCGCCAGTGTCGGGTCGATGCCGGTCACGTACGAGAGCGTCAGCAGAAAGGCAAACGGAAACCCCGACACGATCAGCGATATCAACACGCCCCAATAGTTATGCGTGAGACGCACTTCATCGCTATATAAATGCAGTCCATGCACCGCCTGCGAGAACCAGCCGTTCGGACCGAAATAGGTCAGCATGCCATCGGCAATCAGCACGGTGCCGAGCGTCACAGGGATCACCAGCAGCGTGGTCACGAACTTCTGATACGGCGAATTCCGGCGCAAAGCGAACGCGACCGGAACCGACAGACCTACGTTGATGATCGTCGCCGGCACCGCTAGCTTCAAGGTCACGATGATGGTCGGCCACATCGCCGTATCGGTGAAAAAGGCGATGTAGTTGGCGAAGGCGGAGCCGCCGTTCATCGGCTGGAACGACAGCACGAGGCCGTACACGAACGGATAAACAAACAGCGCGAGGATGAAGATCAGCGCGGGAGAAACCAACCACGCTTTGGCGTCACGCGGGACTGCAGCCGGCAGGGGAGCATTTGGCAGGGTTGGCGAGCTCATGGCGTTTCCCCGTCGTACACCAGCGTGCGTGATGGAGGAACGCGCAGACAAATGGGTTCACCTACCGCCACGTCACCTGTCACGCGCGCCCACAGATTGCCGAACGCGGCCTTCACGCGGATCAGCGAATCGTGGCCGCCGTATTCCACCGTCAGTACCTCTGCATCGAACGCATTCTCGGCTCCCGGCGCAGCGCGTTCCAGGTCTTCGGGACGCATGGCGACACTCACGCGCTTGCTGTCGAAGCCGGCCATTGGCATGCCAATCAGCCGCACGCCGTCCGAGCTCACGGCCACTCCTTCGCCCTGCATGCCTTCCAGCGTAAATTGGGCCACGTTCCGATAACCCAAGAAACGCGCGACATGCAGGTTGCCGGGCCGTTCATAGATTTCCTTCGGCGACGCGACCTGCTGCACGCTCCCCTCCCGCATCACGACAATGCGGTCGGCCATCGAGAGCGCTTCGTCCTGGTCGTGCGTCACGTAGATCGTCGCGCGTCCGAGCTGGCTGTGAATGCGCCGGATCTCGGCACGCATTTCAATGCGCAGCTTGGTATCGAGATTCGACAGCGGCTCGTCCATCAGCACGAGTGACGGTTCGATCACGATTGCGCGGGCAATCGCAACGCGCTGCTGCTGACCGCCGGACAATTGCCCCGGCAGCTTCTTCTCCTGACCAATGAGCTGCACCATCTGCAGCGCTTCATAGGCGCGACGGGCGGCTTCGCTCTTCGCAATGCCGCGCATCTTGAGGCCGAACCCAACGTTGTCGAGCACGGACATATGCGGGAACAGCGCGTAGTTCTGGAACACCATGCCAAAGCCGCGCTTTTCCGGCGGCAGGACGTCAATCCGCTGGTCGTCGAGCCAGATCTGTCCGCCGGTCAGCGGTTGCAAGCCGGCAATACAATTAAGCGCCGTCGACTTGCCGCATCCGGACGGCCCGAGCAGCGCGATGAATTCGCCGCGCTGGATGTTCAAGGCAAGACCACGGAGCGCCGCGACCGCCTGACCTTCGGCGTTCATGAAACTGCGGCTGACCGAATCAAGACGCAACTCATCAAACTGATGCTTCATGGCAGGTTCCTGAGGCTGATAACGACACCGTGCAACGGACTTGACTTGATTGCTCTAAAGCAATCATCAAGCCGCTGCACGGCCGCGAAAATTACTTCGATTTCTGCGACCCGATCTCGCGGTCCCACTTCTGGAACGCGGCGACCATCGCGGTGGCGCTCAGCGGCACCACATGCGGACGGTCAGCCAGCAGCTTCGCGTATTCAGGCCGGCCGTACTTCTTGATGACTTCCTGGCTCTTCGCCGGGGCCGAGTCGATGGTCACGCCCTTGACTGCCGGACCCGGATAGAAATAACCGTCATCGAAGGTCATGGCCTGCTGTGCGGGTTCAAGCATGAAGTTCATCATCTTGTAGAGCACCTCGAGCTTTTCCTTCGGCACGCCGTTCGGGATCACCATGTAGTGGGCATCGTTGACCCACGTCATGTTGTCGAAGGCCTGGACCTTGTATTCGGCCGGCACAAGGCCAAGGGCGCGCGGGTTGATGTCCCAGCCGGTCACGGTCACCGTCATGTCACGCGAGCCTTCGCCCAACTCCTTCATCACCGCTGACGTACCGCCCGGGTAATACGGAATGCAGTCGTTCAACTGCTTCAGGAACGCCCAGGTCTTGTCCCAGCCGTTGATCGGGTCTTGCGGATTCTTGTCGCCGAGCACATACGGCAAGCCCATCAGGAAAGTGCGGCCGGGACCGGAATTGGCAGGACGTGCATAGATCAGCTTGTCCGGATGCGCCTTGCACCATGCGAGCAATTGCTCAGGCGTTTTCGGCGGATCGGTCACCTTGGCCGGGTTGTATTCGATCAGCGGACCCGCGGGCATGTACGTCACTTCAATCCCGTAGCCTTGCGCCAAGTCCTGCATCTTGCGCGGACCGGGCGCGTATTTATCGAGTACGCCCGGGAATGCCGCGGCCTGATCCGGCAGCAGTTTCATCCAGAGCTTTTGTTCGATACCCGCGGCAAGCGCGTCCGTGCCGGTCAGCACGAGGTCGATATCCGAGCGGCCGGCAGCCTGCATCGCCTTGATCTTGCCGGGCAACTGCGGCGCGGGCGCGTTCGTGAACGTGATGCTGGAGACGAGTTGCGGGTACTTCGCCTTGAAGGCCTCGAACGCCTTCTGCGTCAGTTGCAGGTTGCCTGCCACATCCACGATGTTGATCGCCACCGGGTCCGCCGCGTGCGCGGCAGGTGCGGTAACCATGGACACCGCGGTAACCGCCGCCACTGCGCTCAACGCCATGCGCAGTGCCCCCAGCTTCGCCGACAAACGGCCGGACAGAATCATTTCGTCTCCTCGCTCTTTGTATGGATCTTATTGCGGATCGATTTGAGGCCGATGCCGCCACGCGACACAAATGGACCGCGGCCAGGATCAGCTTCGCGGCGCATTTATCGATGTATGTTGTCGTATGAGAACATAACTGTCGCAGGGCAGGTTTTCTATCACCGTAAACCCTTAAACGCGATCCCTTCGCCCTCCCGTTCAAGATCGGACAGATATCGTCTTTTCCCTTATGGATGGTCGTTCCCACGATTTGATCCCGCGTGGGATAAGATCGATACGGAGGCTTGATGACATCGGATGGGGACGCGAATATCATCGACCATGTTGTACGACAACCTATCTTTTGAAAATGATTGCAGATGCCGCGCTCAGTGGCGCGGAAAAGACGAATAAAGGGGATTATTGCCCGAGGGGCCGCTCCCCGGCGCGCGAAGCGCCGGGCAAGCCTTGTACCAACATCACATTCAGTGACTTGCCGACGCCGGTTGCAAGGGGACATCGGACGACGCACCGGACGACGCGCCGGACGACGCTTCCACCAGCGCATTGGCGGCCGGCATTCCAGGCACACTCTCCTGCTCGCTGCGCGACGCGGCGACCGAGAACGCGAATGTGTTAAAGCCCCCGGCGCTCGCAGCAAACACCTTGCCACCATGCATTTCCGCGGTCGCCTTGACGATTGCCAGGCCCAGTCCATGGTTCTCACGGCTGTTGGTCCGCGAGACCTCGGCGCGGTAAAACCGGTCGAACAGATGATCGAGCACGGCGGGCTCAATAGGCTCCCCCGGATTGGTCACGGCCACGCGCACCAAGTCGCCTTCACGCGCAATCGAAACCTTGATGGTCGATCCTGGCACGCAATGCTGGATCGCGTTCATCAGGAGATTGATGCACGCCCGGCCAAACAACGACTTGTTCACCCGCACGAGCGCGTCGCCGTCAGCGATCGCACGCACGTGCGCCTCCTCGAGCGGGATCTCTAAAAATTCCAGCGTATGGGCAACTTCTGCAGCCAGCGACGCATCGACCAGTCCCGTCGCGCGTTCGCCCTGATCGGCCCGGGCGAGGAACAGCATGTCGTTGATGATCGCCCGCATGCGCTCGAACTCTTCCAGGTTCGACTGCAACGTGTGACGCAAATCTTCCACAGAGCGGTTGCGGGTCAGCGCCACTTCGGTCTGCCCGATCAGGATGGTAACGGGCGTGCGCAACTCGTGCGCGACATCGGCATTGAACGATTCAAGGCGCCCGTAAGCGCCGTCAAGACGCTCGAGCGCTCCGTTGAATGAGTTGGCCAGATCGTTGAGTTCCAGCGGCAGCGAGCGCGTATTCAGCCGCTGCGAGCGATTGTTCGGGCTCACCGCCGACGCGTCCCGGGTCAGCCGCGTGAGCGGCGCAAGCCCGATCCGGGTGACCCAATAACTCAGCAGCAGCACCCCGAGACTACCCAGGGCGGACAAAGCCGCTAGCGCAAAGCCGAAGGCGCGCATGGTTCGCGCGTTGGCCGAATAACCGGCCGCGACCTGCAGCATCACCGCTGGCCGCGTGCCATAAGCGGGAAGCTCGACCGTGTTGGTCAGCATGTCGTTTTCGCTGCCGGGGCCGGTTCGTACCCGTTCGTAGCCGCCCGACCATCGGTCCATGACCTGTCCGGTGACCGGTTTGCCGAAGTGGTAGGACGAATCGGCGCTCCACACTGAATACAACGTGACGCCGTCGCGCGGAGTCATGTCAGTGAGCTTTTCGCGCGCCATTTTCCATTTTTCAGGCGTGATCGCGTGATACACGATGATCCGCGCGATCTGCGTGCGGTCGTCGAGCGACTCGCGCAAATGCAATTCGAGTTGCGTGCGCAACACCAGGAAAAGCCCGGTTCCGACCAGCGTAAAGACAAACAGCGCGACGGCCGCGAACATGAAAGCCAGACGCCGGGCGATTGATCGATTCATGATGTTCCCGCTTCTTCGCGGACCTCCAGAACGTAGCCCATGCCGCGCACCGTGTGCAGCAACTTGGTCGGGAAGGGGCCGTCCAGCTTGGCCCGTAGACGTTTGATCGCGGTTTCCACCACGTTGGTATGGCTGTCGAAATTGACGTCCCAGACCAGTTCGGTGATTGCCGTCTTCGACAGGATATCGCCCTGGCGGCGCGCCAGCACGCTCAGCAACTGGAATTCCTTGGCCGTCAGGTCCAGCCGCACGCCGTCACGCGTGGCGCGCCGGCCGATCAAATCGACATACAGGTCGCCCAGCGAGATCAGCGTCGACTCCTGCACGCGGGTGCGCCGCGCCAGCGCATGCAGCCTCTCGACCAGTTCCAGGAAGGAGAACGGCTTGGTCAGGTAATCGTCGGCGCCTTCGCGCAGGCCCCGCACCCGGTCGTTGATCTGGTCGCGCGCGGTCAGCATGATGACGGGGGTCGCCTTATGCGCGCGCAGCGCCTTCAGCACGCTGAAGCCGTCGCGTTTGGGCAGCATGACGTCGAGCACGATCACGTCGTAGTCGAATTCGATCGCGAGATGCGTGCCCTCCTCGCCGTCAAGGGCTACGTCGACAATCCACCCCTGCTCCGTCAAGCCGGAGCGCAGATAGTCAACGACCTTGTGTTCGTCTTCCACGATGAGCAATTTCATGCGCGCCTTCTTGTGTACGTCTTCCCATTATAGAAAAACGTTTTCTCTCTCCCTGCGGCGAGTGGCGTAACCCGGTCTCGCGTGGTCCAGCGCGGTCCGGGTCGGGACCCGCCAATCGCGCGTCAAATCAGTTTGGCGGGTTGGTTGCCGCCGTTTTCTCCGGTGCTGCCGCGTTGACGTCCCAGCCGCCCCCCAGCGCCTTTGCCAGCGACACCGACATCGTCCATTGCTGGCCATGAATCTGCACATCCTGACGCTCGCTCGTGAGCAGCGACTGCTGAGCGGTGATCACATCGAGGAAGGCAACCAGCCCGCCCGAATAACGATCGTTGGCGAGCGAGAGCAAACGCCGCGCGTCCGTGACGGCCTCCTGCGACTCCTTCGATGCCGCATCGAGCACCGATAACCCGGTCACGCCATCCTGCACCTGCTGGAATGCATTAAGCACCGTCTGGCGATAGTTTGCTTCGGCCGCCTGATAACCGGCGCTTGCAAAGTCCACATTGGCGGCGCGCCGGCCGCCATCGAAGACGACTTGGCCGAGTGTGGCGCCCAGGGTCCACATCAGCGTGGGCGCGGTCAGCAGGCTGGCGAACTGCGTGCTTTCCCAGCCGATGCCCGGCATCAGCGAAAGGCTCGGGAAAAACGCAGCTTTCGCCACGCCGATCTGCGCATTTGCAGCCGCCATCGCGCGTTCCGCGGACGCAATGTCAGGACGCCGCTGCAGCAGATCGCTCGGCAGTCCAAGCGGGATCGTGGGGACGGAAGCATCGATCACCTTCGGCGCAATGGCGAACTGCGGTGCGGGCACGCCGATCAGCGCGGCGATCGCATGTTCGAACTGGGCGCGCTGGTTGAGCAGCAGGCGAGCCTGGACCCGCGTGGAATCGAGTTCGGATTTCTGTTGCAGCACGTCGAGCCCGGACACCGAACCGAGGTCATGCTCAGTGCTCACGTAATCCAGTGCCTTCTGCTGCAGGACGACTGACCGGTTCAACACGTCGATCTCGGCATCGAGTTCGCGCATCGAAAAGTAGTCGCTCGCGAGGTCCGTGGTCAACACGAGCCGCGCGTTGGCGAGATCGTCTCGCGATTGCTCGGCAGACGCTGTCGCTCCTTCGACTTCGCGGCGAATCCGGCCAAACAGGTCGGTGTCGTAGTTGATAGTCGGACCGACCGTGATGTTGTTCTGCACCGTCGACTGTGTCGGCGTGGCGTAGTTGGTCAGTGGCCGGTTCTGCGATATCCGGAAGCGTGACCCGCTCGCGCCGAGATCGACCTCGGGCACCTGCTGCGCACGGTTGTTGGCGAGCGTCGCACGCGCCTGCGCGTAATGGGCACTTGCGGCGGCGAGCGTCTGGTTCTGCGCAAGCGCCTGCTGTTCGAAGCCATTCAACGATTCATCGCCGAAACTCGCCCACCATTGCGGGGCCAGCGGCGCGTGCGACGGCTCGGCGAGACGCCAGTACGAATCGGTGTGCCACGCGGGCGGTGCATCGGCGTGAGGCTGCTTGTAGTCCGGCCCAACCGTGCAGGCGGACAGCAGGACCACTCCGGATGCGACCACGGTCGTACTCGCGATCAGGGTCTTGAGGGTCTTGAGGCTCTTGAGCCGTGCCGGCAGAATCGGCCACTGAATCGGCCACTGAACCGGCCTCGGGCGCGCGCGCTTCACGATGTCCCCTTCTTGGCAGGCTGCTGCGGCGCGATCAGGACATGGTCACCGTCTGCAATGGAATCGCTTGGATTGATGATGATCTTGTCGGTTGCTTCAATGCCGCTTTCAATCTCCAGCGACTGCCCCAGGTCCTGCGCAATCACGATCTTGCGCAGATCGACCTTGCCGTTCTGATCGACGACCGCAACCCGTGGCCCTTCGGAGCGGAACAGTAGCGCGTTGCCCGGCACCAGCAAGGGCGCCCGCACGGTAGCAGGCAGCGAAACCTGAACGTACGCACCGGGCCGCAGCTTGCTATCGGGATTGGGCAAGCGCACTTCGATCTGCAGCGACCGGGTCGGGACGTCGATCGCGCCGGAGATATGAGCGATCGAGCCGTGGAACTGCTGGCCCGGCAACTCCGCCTGCGTGACGATGACATCCTGCCCTTGCGTCACGTTCTGCGCATAAGCCTGCGGAAGCTGTACATAGACTCTCAGCGGGTCCGACTGCGCCAGCGCGAAGAGCGCACGGCTCGCGCCGCTGCCCGCATCGATCAAATCGCCCACATCCACGTTGCGCTGCGTCACCACACCCGCGAACGGCGCGACGATGCGCTTGAACGATTCAAGCTGCTTCAGGCGCTGCACGTTGGCGTTTGCTGCCGCAAGATTCGCGACATCCTGGGTGTAGGTGCTCTGGCGTTCATCGAGTTCCTGTTGAGAGACGGCATCGCGTTGGCGCAGTTGCTGCCAGCGATCGAAGGAACTCTTCGCGAGCACGAGACTGGACGAGGTCTGATCCCGTTGCGCCACTGCTTGCGCGAGTTCCTGGTCGATTTCAGGCGTATCGAGATCGGCGAGCAACTGGCCTTGCTTCACCCGCGTGCCGATATCCGCATACCAGTGCAACAGATAACCCGTGGCGCGTGCGTAGATAGGCGACTCCACGTAACCGCGCAACGTGCCCGGCAGCAGGGTGTTGCCGCCACCCACCGCTTGCTTGGGCAAGATGACGTTCACGTACACCTTCGCGTTTTGCTGCGAGGTTGCAGCCACCGAGTGGCTTTGCATCACGTCCGACACCACCGTGCGTCCGGCGCCAAGCACGAGCAGGACCAGCACCACGATGACGGCGATCTTCGCGCGTTTCCATTCCCGGCCCCGAGGCGGCAACGCGTGCCCGTCCTCGGTATCCCTTGCGGGAATCGCCAGCGAAGCATGAGATTTTTCAGTCATATCAGTCAGCCATATTTAACTTGGAACGTGCTCGCCGGCGCCATGGCCCGGGCCATCATGGCCTGGGTTGCCGCCTGAACCGCCGCCTGAACTCCCGCCGCCATGATCATCCCGGTCACCCGCCGAACGATCACGCCGCCGGGCCAGCCGGCTGTGAATACCCGCAAACACGAGCGGCACGAAAAAGAGTGTGGAAACAGTAGCGAACAACAATCCGCCGATCACCGCGCGGCCGAGCGGCGCGTTTTGTTCGGAACCCTCGCCCAAACCAAGCGCCATCGGAATCATGCCGATGATCATGGCGAAGGCCGTCATCAGCACCGGCCGGATACGGCTTGCACCGGCTTCCAGTGCCGCGGTCAGCGGAGGTGCGCCGGCTTGCAGCCGCTGGCGCGCAAAGGACACCATCAGGATACTGTTTGCGGTCGCCACGCCCATCGTCATGATGGCCCCGGTGAGCGCCGGAACGCTCAGGTGCGTGCCGGTGAGGAACAGCATCCAGACGATACCGGCAAGCGCCGCCGGCAACGCGCTGACGATAATCAGCGGGTCGACCCACGACTGGAAATTCACCACGATCAGCAAATACACCAGCACGATCGCCATTGCCACACCGACACCCAGGCCGAAGAACGACGAACGCATGGTCGCGACCTGGCCGCGCACGACGATCTGACTGCCGCGCGGCAACGTTGCGCGGGCCTGGTTCACGAGCTTGTCGACCTCTGTCGCAATGCTGCCGAGGTCACGCCCTTCCACGCTCACGAACACGTCGATGACCGGGCGGATGTTGTAGTGGGTGACTACCGCGAACTGGCTTTGCGGCGTGACCTGCACGAGGTTGCCAAGCAACTGCGTGGGCCCGGTGGCGCTGCCTGAAACCGGCGTGCGCAGCAGTTCGTCGATCGATGAAATCTGGTACTGCGGTGTCTGCACCGCGACTGAATACTCAACGCCGTTCTTGTTGTTGAACCAGAAACCCGGCGATGTCTGCGAGCTGCCCGACAACGAAATCAGTACGTTCTGCGCGACGTTGTTCGCCGTGAGGTTGAGCTGCTGGAGCCGGGTGCGATCCATCTGAAGGTTGAGCGCGGGTTCGTCGAGCTTCTGCTGGATGTGCGTGTCCACCGTGCCGGGAATCTGGCGGATCGCTTTCATGAGCTTCGCGGCAACTGCGAAATTGCCCTTCTGGTCGGCCCCGGAAATCTGCACGTCAATGGCGGCCGGCAACCCAAAGTTCAGGATCTGCGTCACGATGTCCGCAGGCTGGAAGAAAAACTCGACGCCTGGAAAACGCTGCGGCAGCACGGCGCGCAACTTGTCCACGAAGTTCTGCGTGGGTTCGTGGTCCGGCTTCAACGCCACCTGGATTTCTCCGTCGAGCGTACCGATCGTGCCCGCGTTGCTGTAAGACAAGTTGATGCCGCTATACGGCAAGCCAAGGTTGTCGAGGAGCGTGTTGAGTTGATCCGCCGGCACGACCTGGCGCACCACTTCTTCGACCTGGTCAGCCAGCCGCGCGGTTTCCTCGATGCGCGTGCCGGTCGGCGCGCGCATATGCAGGCGGATGTCGCCGGCGTCGACCGTCGGAAAGAAGTCTTCACCGAGCACGAACACCAGTCCCACCGACAGCACGCAAAAGCCAAGAAACAGCGATGCGAACATGCGGCGGCGCACGAGCAGCGTGCTCAGGATCACGATGTAGGTGGCGCGCATGCGCTCGAAACCCGCATCGAAACGGTGATACAGCCGCATGAACAGATTCGGCTTCGAACCGTTCTTCGGCTTGTGCGCGTGGCCCATCAGCAACATCGCGAGTGTTGGCACCAGCGTACGCGACAGGATGTATGACGCGAGCATCGCGAACACCACGGCTTCGGCGAGCGGCACGAACAGGAATTTCGCCACGCCGGTCAGGAAGAACATCGGCACGAACACAATACAAATACACAGCGTGGAGACGAGCGCGGGAACTGCGATTTCGCCGGCCCCTTCAAGAATGGCCTCGTGCAGGTCCGTACCCATGTGCAGGTGCCGCTCGATGTTCTCGATGGTCACCGTTGCATCGTCGACCAGGATACCCACCGCCAGCGCGAGCCCCCCGAGCGTCATGATGTTGATGGTCTGCCCGAGCGCATGCAGCACAAGCAGGGATGAGAGGATCGACAGCGGAATGGAAACCGCGATGATGCAGGTGCTGCGCCAGTTGCCGAGGAACAGCAGGATCATCGCGGCCGTCAGTGCGGCGGCAATCAGCGCTTCGTGGATCACGCCCTGCACTGCTGCCTTGACGAACACCGACTGATCGAAAAGCGGGGTGATGGTGAGGTCTGCTGGCAACGAGGCCCGGGCGTTCGGCAGCAGCGCGTAAAGCGCATCGACGATAGACAGCGTCGATGCGCTGCCGTTCTTCATCACCGACATCAGCACGCCGCGATGCCCGTTCTGACGCACGATATTCGTCTGCGGAGAGAAGCCGTCGCGTACATGGGCGACCTCTCTCAGGTAAGTGGTTGCACCATTGAGCGTACGCACCGGAATGTCGTTCAGCGCGGCTATGGTGGCCGGCGAACCATTCATGTTGATCGTGTATTCCTTCATGCCGATCTTGGCCGTGCCGGTCGGCAGGATCAGGTTCTGCGCATTGAAGGCGCTCACCACGTCCGACGGCGTCAGGCCTTTCGCCAGCAGCGCGCGCGTATCCAGATCGACCGAGATCAGCCGGCTTTTACCGCCATAGGGATAAGGCACGGCTGCACCGGGAATGGTCACCAGCTGCGGGCGCAGGAAGTTCAGGGCGGAGTCGTTCAGGTCCTGCTCGGAGAGCGTGGGACTGGACAATCCCAGCTGGATCACCGGGATACTGGAGGCCGAATAACTGATCACGAGCGGCGGCGTGGCACCCGGCGGCATCTGCTTCAACTGCGCCTGCTCCACCGCCACCGTTTGGGCAATGGCCGTCTGAATGTTCGCGGTGGGTTGCAGGAACACCTTCAGGATGGCGATGCCGGGCAGTGACTGCGACTCGATATGTTCAATATCGTTGACGGTCGTGGTCAGGCTGCGCTCATTGACCTGCGTGATACGGTTGGCCATGTCCTCGGCTGACAGGCCCGTGTAAGTCCAGATAATGCTGACGACAGGAATGTTGATGTCCGGCAGCACGTCGACCGGCGTTGTCAGGAGCGCAAACGGCGTTGCCAACAGGATCAGGATGGCCATCACGATAAACGTGTAGGGCCGCTTTAGCGCAACGTTGACGATCCACATTGAGACGCGCTCGAAAAAAGCAGGAAAGAAGAATGAACCGCTTGGATTCAGCGACGACACCATTCAGGCAAAGCCACTTAGGCAAAGCCATTAGGCAATGTCTTGCACACGGCGAGCCGGATCGAGTGCGGCCCGAAGCCATGCGGCCTTTCATGCAGCCAACAGGCCACGGATAGGCAACTCATGCCCTGATCTTAACGGGCAGGTGCCAACGCCTAGATGGCGCCAAAATGGCAGAAATGTCAGGAAGCGGATCTTTCCGCTGATTTGTCAGAGGCAAACGTTTTCGCGCCGTCGGGGCTGCTTTTCATACCCGATAAAAATAGAAGACTTCACGCCAGTTTCGAGTCGACCCACGTTACAAAAGCAGCCACCAATGGCGCCTCCGTCAACTCATGCCGACGTATCCAGTAATACGCATGCTTGGCCGGCACGGTGACACGAAACGGACGAACGAGCGTGCCATCGGCGAGATCGTCACGGACGGAAAAGCTATCGCCTAATGCTACGCCTTGTCCCCGCACTGCGGCTTCGATTCCCACATGCGCAATGCCGATTTCAAGAATGCGCAAACCTTCAGGCTTGTCAGCCGACGCCTCCGCCAACCATCGCCGCCACGATCCGGCGTGCTCGCAGAACAAGGTCCGGTTCGCGAGGTCCTGCACCGTGCGAAGCGCCCGAGGTCCGTTCATCAGCGCCGGGCTCACAACGGGGAACAGGACCGGATGCATGATGAGCTTGACGTCGCGGTCACGCCAGCGGCCCTCGCCATATCGGACGCAGAGGTCGACATCGGATGAATAGATTTCCTTGTCGTCATTGGACGGGATCAGTTTTAAGTTGACTGCGGGGAATTGCTCCAGGAAATCACCTATATGCCGTGCGAGCCACCGCGAGGTGAACAACATCGGCGCCGATACAACCAAGTCTCCCGCAATGACGGGCGAATCCAGCCTGACCACTGCCGTCGCGATCATGTCGAACGCGTTCTTGACCGGCTGCAAGAGCGCCTCGCCGGCGGGCGTCAGTTTCACCCGCGCCTTCGAGCGGATGAACAACGCCACGCCAAGCGTGCTCTCCAGCACGCGCACCTGATGGCTGACGGCGCTAGCCGTGACATTGAGTTCCTCGGCCGCGCTCGCAACCGTGCCATGGCGTGCTGTTGCTTCGAACGCACGCAGGGGATTGAGCGGGGGCAGCCGATGGCGCATGGGCAAGTCTGGAGAACGTGAAGAAACGAGAGATGCTGAGAAAAATTTGATTTAAGGCGAATTTAATTCTCTCTACAAGCAAAAAATTTGATTGCGTAAGCTAGGCGTCATTCTGAAACGCTCGCAGGGAACCTCGTGGGCGCACTGCTTCGGCAAACTTTGGCAAACACATGAACACTACTGACTCAACCGAAGACTCAACCGAACGCCTCTGGGGCGGCCGCTTTAAATCAGGGCCCTCGCTGGCGCTGGAAAACCTGTCCCGCTCGGACCCAAGCTTCTTCCGACTCGCCCCCTACGATCTCGCCGGCTCGCGCGCTCATGCAAACGAACTGAGGCGAGCCGGGATCCTGAGCGCCGACGAGCTTCAACAACTGCTCGACGCGATGCAGCAAATAGAGACCGAGTTCGTTGCGGGCGACCTCGCCCCTATCCTTGCCGACGAAGATGTCCATACCTTCCTCGAGCGCGAACTGACGCAGCGTCTCAAAGCGATCGGCGGGAAGTTGCGCGCGGGCCGCTCACGCAACGATCAAGCGGCGAACGATTTGCGTCTATATCTGCGCGACAAGGCTCGCAAGCTGGCGTTGGTGATCATCGAACTGCAGCATGCGCTGGTTGAACAGGCCGAGGCGCACATACAAACCGTCACGGCCGGCTTCACGCATCTCCAACCGGCACAGCCGATCGTGTTCGCGCATCAGTTGCTCGCGCATGCGCAGTCGATTTATCGCGATGTCGACCGGCTGGTCGACTGGGATCGGCGCAGCGCGCGTTCGCCGCTCGGCGCGGCGGCGCTGGCGGGGTCCGCGATCTGCTTGCGGGCCGATCTGTCCGCGCTTGAACTCGGCTACGACGGTCCGTGCGAGAACTCCATCGACGCCGTCGCCTCGCGCGACCACGTTGCCGAGTTCACGTTCATCACAAGCATGCTGGCCGTCAACTTGTCGCGGCTCTCCGAAGAAGTGATCCTGTGGACCTCGCGGCAGTTTGGCTGGGTCGAACTCGACGATGCGTATGCAACCGGCAGCTCGATCATGCCGCAGAAGAAAAACTCGGATATCGCCGAGCTGACACGGGGCAAGGCGGGCCGGTTGATCGGTAACCTGAGCGGGTTGCTCGCCACGCTCAAATCGCTGCCGTTGGCTTACAACCGTGATCTCGCAGAAGACAAGATCGCCGCGTTCGATAGTATCGATACACTCGACCTTGTCTTGCCTGCCATGGCCGGTATGATCCGCACCATGCATGTGAACGTCGAGGAAATGCGACGCCAGGCGCCGCTCGGGTTTACGCTCGCCACCGAAGTCGCGGACTGGCTCGCGCTGCGCGGCGTGCCGTTCAGCGAAGCACACGAGATCACCGGCGCACTGGTGAAAGCTTGCGAACAACAAGGCATTGAACTGGGCGAGGTGTCGGTGGCAACCCTCGCAGCGGTGGATGGGAGACTTGAACCCGGCGTCCTCGATCACGTCACGCTGGACGCCGCCGTCGCGGCGCGCAGGGGTTACGGCGGCACCGCGCCGGCACGCGTGGCCGAACAGATCGCGCGCCTGCGCAGCGCTACTGAAGAACAAGTCGCGTGGGCGGCTTACTACAAGGGACCTTCATGCTGAGCGCATCGAACGACCGTGCATCGGCGTCCGGCAACGCCGACAGCTTTACCGATATCTCGCAGTTCGAACACGTGCCGAGGCGTTACTACGGGCGTTATCTCGCCTCTGTCGTTATCCTCGCGATTGTGGCGTATATCGTCGTGGCGTTTGCGCGCGGACAGATCGACTGGGTCGTCGTGGGGCGCTTCCTGACAGCCAAGTCGATCCTTAAAGGCCTTGGCAATACCATCGTCATGACGATCCTCGCGATGGCGCTGGGTATTGTGCTTGGGGTGATCGTCGCAATCATGCGGCTCTCGACCAATCCAGTCTTGCAAGCAGTCGCGCAAGCCTACGTGTGGCTGTTTCGCGGCACGCCGGTGATCCTGCAATTGTTGCTGTGGTTCAACCTCGCGCTGGTGTTTCCGGTCATGGGCATTCCCGGCCTGTTCGAAGTTCGCACGGTCGACATCATGACGCCGTTCCTCGCTGCCCTGCTCGGACTGGGGGTTAGTCAGGGTGCCTACACATCGGAAGTCGTGCGCGCGGGGCTGCTTTCGGTGGACACCGGCCAGTACGAAGCCGCCAAGTCGATTGGCATGCCGAAACTCCAGGCACTGCGGCGCGTGATCCTGCCGCAGGCCATGCGCGTGATCGTGCCGCCTATCGGCAACGAACTGATCGGCATGGTGAAGCTGACCTCGCTCGCCAGCGTGATCCAGTACGCGGAGATGCTGCACAGCGCCGAGAACATTTACTATGCGAACGCTCGCGTGATCGAATTGCTGATGGTCGCGGGCGTCTGGTATCTGGTGGTTGTCACGGTGCTTTCCCTGCTGCAGTCCCGAGTCGAATTGCGCTTTGCGCGCGGCGCGGGACGCGCGTCCGCGAAACAGTAGCCCCACCCATACGCGAACCCAGGCAACAATGAACCCACTAGTCAAAGCGGTCGACCTGCGCAAGTCCTATGGCGAATTCCAGGCGCTGCACGGCATCAATCTCGATGTCGCAAAGGGCGAAGTGCTGTGCATTATCGGGCCTTCCGGCTCGGGCAAAAGCACCTTCCTGCGCTGCATCAATCAACTCGAGACCATTAGCGGCGGCGCGCTATGGGTGAATGACGAACTGGTCGGATACCGGCGCGTCGAGAACAAGCTTTATCCGCTGTCCGAAAAGCAGATGGCGCGGCAACGTCTTGCGACCGGCATGGTATTCCAGCGCTTCAATCTTTTTCCGCATATGACGGCGCTGGAAAATGTGATCGAAGGACCAGTCCAGGTGTTGAAGAAGAAAAAATCCGAGGCAGTTGAAGAAGCGCGGGCGTTGCTTACGCGGGTCGGGCTTGGTCACAAGTGCGACGCGTTTCCGGTCGAGTTGTCGGGTGGCCAGCAGCAACGTGTCGCCATTGCACGGGCGCTTGCCATGCATCCTCAACTCATGCTTTTCGACGAACCCACCTCGGCCCTTGACCCCGAGCTGGTGGGCGAAGTGCTGAGCGTGATGCGCGATCTCGCCAAGAGCGGCATGACAATGATCGTGGTCACGCACGAACTCGGCTTCGCGCGCGAAGTGGCGAATCGCGTGGTCTTCATGGACCAAGGCAAGGTAGTCGAAACCGGCACGCCCGAACAGGTGCTGTCGCGACCGCAACAACAGCGTACTCAAGAATTCATTTCGGCCGTGCTTTCCTAGCGTCACCGCGCGCGTGGCAACGGCATTTAAACCGGCTATTACCCCCCGTCAACCTCCTCGTCCAGGCGATTTTTATGATCAATTCCTTGTTCCGGCGAACCCTAGTCAGCCTCGCTTTTGGCGCAGTGTCGTTCTCTGCGTCGTTGGCTCACGCCCAGACGCCCGTGGCGGGCAACGGCACGCTCACGGCCGCCATCGTGCCGAACTATCCGCCGTTCGAATACAAGGACCCGGCAAGCGATGAACTGACCGGCTTCGACGTCGATCTCGGCGTCGCGCTAGCCGCAAAGATGGGGGTGAAACTGAAGTGGGACGAGACCAACTTTGACCAGATGATGAGCGCGCTGACCACGCATCGCGTGGATGTGATCCTGTCGGGTATGACGGACTTGCCGACGCGCCGCGAGGCAATAAACTTTCTTGACTACATCAAGTCCGGGCCGCAGTTTTACACGCTGAAGGCGCGCGCCGGCGACTTCCCATCGATCGAAACAGTGTGCGGCAAGCATGTGGGCGCGAGCCGCCGCACGTCGTGGCCGGACGACATCAAGACGTGGAGCGACGAGCACTGCGTCAAGGCGGGGAAACCAGCAGTGCTCGTGGTGGGTACAGATGGTTCAGCCGACGCTCGCCTGCAGTTGCGCCAGGGACGCATTGACGCCGCCGTGCAAGGTGGTGAAACGCTGCCCTATCAGAACACCCTTGAGAAAGATGCGTACGCGCCGATCGGCCAGCCGTTCCTGTCACAGTACTCGGCGATTGGCATGGCGAAGAACAGCCCGGCTTTGAACGATGCGCTGAGCCAGGCATTCGGCAAACTGATCGCCGATGGTACCTATGCAAAGATCCTGAAGAAATGGGGCTTGCAGGAACACGCGGTGTCGAAGGTCATCATCAATTCGCAAGAGTAAGAAGGCGACGGGCATACGCTTGATCGACGCGTATACGGAAACGGGCGTTGTCAGAGGGAACCCTTCGACAACGCCCGTTTTACTTGAAGCTTCAAATTACCGCTCGACCTGACGATTCCAGCGCGCGTCCCATTGCGGACGATTTGCGTTGATCACATCCCAGTCCACCACGTTCACCTTCTTCACCAGGTCATCGAGGTTGCCCAGTTGCTGCTGCATCGTGTCGGGCATCTTCGCCTGGCGGTTCGTCGGAATCTGGCGACCGGCGCTCGCTGCCTTGCTTTGTGCCGACGCCGAGATCATGAACTGCGCAAGCTTTTGCGCGAGCGCCGGATCGGGGTTGTTCGCCACCACGCATTCATCGACGAGCAACAGCACCGGACCTTCCTTCGGGTTCACATAGGCAACGGGAATACCCTTCGCCTGCAGGTCACCCACTGCCGTCGGTGTGAGCGGGAACAGGCCGGCTTGACCGGTCTGGACCATCTCCGAGATCTTCGCCGAGTTCGGAATGTACTCGATCACGTTCCGGCCCACGGTGCTTTGCCATTTCGTGAAACCCGGTTCGACGTTCTTCTCGGAGCCGCCCTCAAGCCGGTTGATCATCAGGAAGCCGTGCAGGCCGAACGTGCTGCTCGATGCCGACTGGAACACCACTTTGTCCTTGTATTTCGGATCGGCGAAATCGAGCCATGACGTGGGGGGCGCCCAGCCATTGGCCGTGAAGAGCTTCGTGTTGTAGGCAATGCCGGTCATGCCGAGCTGTACGCCCGCGCCGATATCGTCCTTCATGCGAGCGAACGGATAAAGCTGCTTGAGTTCGGGGCTGTCGTCGAGTTTTTGGCAGACGCCCATGCTGACTGCGCGCGCCATCACGCCATCGTCGAGGAACACTACGTGGATTTGTGGCTTCGCTTTGTTCGCGAGCAGCTTGGCGAGAATGTCAGAGGACGTGCCGGGGACCACTACTACTTTTACGTTGTTGGCCTTCTCGAATTCGGGCAGGACCTCGCTCGTGTACGCTTTTTCCATCGCGCCGCCGTTCATGCCGATGTAGATCGTTTTGGTGTCGGCTTGCGCTGGCGTGGAGAGGGCTGCTGCGCACAAGGCGGCAATGCCAGCACTGGCGACTGTCTGAAACGCTTTCATTTACTGATCTCCATTAGAAGGGGGGCATGCCTGATTTTTGTTCGCACTTTTTTGAGGTTACTCAAGCAAATCTCTTGATTGAAAATGCATCGATCGGCGTGTTCGTCGCTGCGTCCACAACAAGGTCGGAAAGCACCTCTCCAACCCCCGGGGCAAGCAGGAACCCGCCGCCCGAAAATCCAAACGCATGCAGTAGCCGCGGTGTCGTGCGGCTAAAGCCAATCACTGGATTGTCGTCGGGCGTACTGCCTTCCACCCCTGTCCAGGTCCGCAACAGTAACGCATCCTTCAACGCCGGCAAAAGCGCGCACGCCGCGCGCATCACTGTGCGTGTCGTCTCCGTGAGCGGTTGCGCATACTCGCCATCGCCCAACCCACGCCCGCCACCAATCACCACAATTGCCACGCGATACCTGACGGGCATAAATGCCGCCGCCATAGACCCCAAGATTGTGATCGATGAAATACGGCAGTGGCTCAGTCACCCACATGTTCGGATAGATCGGCTCCATCGGGATGGTCTCGCCAAAGTATCCGGCCACCGTGTTGCCCCACGCGCCGGCAGCATTGACCAGCCAGTCGCTCTGAACCTCGATCGTCGCGCCTGAGTCGTGCCGCGCCTCAACAACGAACCGCTCTCCCGCACGCACGATGTTCGTCACCGCGGTCTGCTCACGGACATCGGCACCGGCTGCACGCGCCGCGCGCGCGAATGCCGGTGACACGACGCGCGGATTCGCATGACCGTCACGGGGACATAACGAACCGCCCACCGCAGCCGCCCCAAGCCACGGGTAACGGCGCCTGAACGCAGGTCCGCTCATCAACTGCAAATCGAGGCCGAAGGGGTTGGCAAGCTGCGCGTACGCCTCAAGCGCCGCAAGATCGGCTTCGCTGCGAGCCAACCTCAAATGCCCCGAAACAACGAATTCTCCATCCGTGCCGACAAGTTCCGGCAGCCGGTCCCAAATCGATCGTGCACGTACCGCCAGCGGTAATTGTTCGGCCGGGCGCCCCTGGCGGCGCACGCCGCCATAATTCACGCCGCTAGCCTGCGCGCCGCAATACCGGCGTTCGAAAAGCCCAACCTTAAGACCCCGCTTCGCAAGCATCAAGGCCGTCGATGACCCCACCAAACCGCCGCCCACCACCAGCACGTCAAACCGCAAAGTCTCATTCATCGCGTGCGTGCTCCGGAATGCCGGCAAGGTGGTCCCCTTCTTCCGCCTCGTCTGTCATCGCTATCGATAAAGGCACGGGTTTGATCGGCGCCTGTCCGCGCAAACGTCCAACCTCCGCGATGGGTTTGCCCGTTTCCGCGCTCAGCAATTCCGCCGCTGCCGCGCCACACATGCGCCCCTGGCAACGACCCATGCCCACGCGCGTCAGCGCCTTCAACCGATTGATCTCACTCGCCTCGCCAGCACGAATGCAGCGGCGCAGCGCGCCGGCATCGATCTCCTCGCAGCGACACACCGTCATGTCGTCCGGCCAGTGCGACGCGCAATCGGCGGGCGGCGAAAACGCCTGTTCCAGCCCAATCCGAAATTCGGCGATGTTCGCCAGTTGCCGATCCAGCTTCGTGGCCTGAGCCTGAACGTTGGCGTTACCAGCCGGATTCCCAAGGTCCTCCAGCATCGCCAGCGCCGCGCGACGGCCAGCCAGTTCCGCAGCATCCGCACCGGCGATACCCGCGCCATCGCCGGCGAGATAAACGCCCGGCACCGAAGTGCGACCAGCGGCATCACGCTCCGGCAGCCACGCGCGGTTGATTGGATCGAAACGAAAACGGCAACCCGCCAGATCTGCAAGCTGCGTTTCGGATCGCAGGCCGTAGCCAAATCCAACCGCATCGCAGGGAATGGTCAGCTCTTGATCGCTATCGCGATAGGTCATGGCCTGCACGGCTTTATCGCCGGTCGCACGCACCAGCGTCACGCCACGTTCAATGCGAATCCCACGCGCCGCCAGCCAGCCGACGTAATAGAGGCCCTTTGCAAACGTGGACGGTTGACGCAGCAAACGCGGCGTCGCGGCTAACTGACGAGAGAACGGATTGGTATCGAGCACCGCCTCAACCTGCGCGCCCGCCTTCGCGTATTGATACGCGACGAGGTAAAGCAACGGCCCGGTCCCCGCGAACACCACGCGGCGTCCGATCGCGCAGCCCTGCGATTTCAGCGCGATCTGCGCAGCGCCAAGGGTGTAGACCCCCGGCAGCGTCCAGCCCGAAAACGGCAACACGCGGTCGGTCGCGCCGGTCGCGATCAGCAAGTGCGAATAAGGCACCGTGCGCTGGCGTCCGCCGTGCAAGGTATCAAGCCGCGCAGCGCCGCATCCCCACACCAGCGTGTCAGGTCGATAGTCGATCTTTGGAAGCAGGCAGGCCATGGTTGAGTGCACGGCGTCGGCCTTGCCTGCTTCCATGCCATACAGCGTGCGTTTGCTGCGGGCAAAACCCGCGTCCGCCGGCGGCTGTCGATAGATCTGGCCACCGGCACGCGGCGCTTCGTCGATCACGACCGGCACCAGCCCCGCCGCCACCAGCGTCTCAGCCGCCCTCACGCCAGCCGGTCCCGCGCCGACAATGACAACCCGATGCATCCTGTTTTTATCGATAGCCGCGCTCACGCTCCGATCACTCCCGAAGGCCGCGTCAGGACCCGCATGCCGTCCTTGACGAAGGTCGAACACGCCCTGATCCGTGTGCCCTCTTCCAGTTGTACCCAGCAATCCTGACACGCGCCCATCAGACAGAATCCTGCACGCGGTTCACCGCTAAACTCGGTGTCACGCACGCGCCGGGTGTGCAGCAGGATGGCGCTCAATACGGTATCGCCAGTTAAGGCTGTGATAGCTTCGCCATCGACCGTAATCCCCACTTCCTTGCGATGCGCTTCAGTAAGACGCACAAATTGCGGCGTGGCATCGGCCGCGCTCTGCTGCTGGCCGGCCGATGTTGCGCTGGGGAGATTTGTCATCGCGTAGAGTGAAGTCGTGGGTGCCGAGAGAATCAATGCGAACCGATCAGGATCCGGTTCAGTCCATATACGCGATCGAGCACGATCATCGCCCCGGCCGTCACGAGGATCACGAGGGCAGATACGGACGCCATCATCGGGTCGATCGATTCCGTCGCATACATGTACATGCGCACCGGCAACGTAATGGTCTGCGGCGAGGTCACGAAGATCGACATGGTCAGTTCATCGAAGCTGTTGATGAACGCGAGCAGCCAGCCGCCCGTAATACCGGGCAGGATCATCGGCAGCGTGATGCGGCGAAACGCCGTCCATCGATCCGCTCCCAAAGACTGCGCCGCATGCTCGATGCTGCGATCCATGCCGCTCACCGAGGCCAGCACCAGCCGCATCACGAACGGCGTGATGATGATCATGTGCGCCGCGACGAGCCACGTGAACGAGCCGGTTGCGCCAATCATCGCGAAGAAGCGCAGGAACGCAATGCCGAGCACGAGGCTTGGAATCACCAGAGGCGAGAGGAACAGGCCATTGAGGAATTCACGCCCCGGAAAACGTTCACGGCCGATAGCAAGCGCCGCCGGCAACGCCAGTGCGAGCGACAGCGTAGCCGACGCGAACGCCAGCTTGATACTGTTGAAAAACGCCGAGATGAAATCCGGGTAGTCAAGAATCGCGCGGAACCAGCGTAACGAAAAACCGTGCGTGGGCAGCGTCAGCGTCTGGTCCGGCGTGAACGCAACCAGCACGATGATGACAAGCGGCGCCAGCACGAACAAGATCACGAGCGTGTGAAAACTCAAGGCAACGAGGCCGTTCTTTCGCATTGCAGCGGTCTCCTTTCCTTAACCGAGGCTTCTGGAGTAACGACGCTCCAGAACCCGGTAGTACGTGATCATGATCACGAGGTTCGCGATCAGCAACAGGATCGCGATGGTCGCGCCGAGCGGCCAGTTGAGCGAGCCGAGGAATTCATCGTAGACAGCGGTGGCCGCTACTTTCAGACGACGGCCGCCGAGCAGGCCGGGAATCGCAAACGCGCTCGCCGACAAGCCGAACACCATCAGGCTGCCCGACAAAATGCCTGGCGCGATCTGCGGCAACACAATGCGCCGCAACGTGGTCGACGGTGACGCCATCAGCGAAAGCGCCGCGTTTTCAACCTGCGGATCAAGCTTCTGCAGCGAGGTCCAGACGGGGATCACCATGAACGGCAGCATGACGTGAACGAGCGCAATCACGATCGCGAAGGTGGTGTACTCCAGCTTGTAAGGACCCAGCCCGAAGAGGCCGAAGAACTGATTCACGATACCGCCCGTGTTGAGCAACATGCTCCAGCCGAACGCACGCACCACGACTGACACAAGCAACGGTGCAAGGATCACGAGCAGAAACATCGAGCGCCACGGATCACGCATGCGGTACAACACGTAAGCCTCAGGCGCACCAATCGCAACGCACAGCAAGGTCGTCAGGATCGCGATGCCGAAGGTCCGCGCAAAAATGGTCTGGTAGTAGCTGTCCGTCAGCACTTCAAGATAGTTGCCGAACTGGAACGCGGCGATCGGGCCGCTAGCGGGATCGAAGCGATAGAACGTCAGCACAACAGTCATCGCGAGCGGCGTCAGTACGAGGACTGCGAAGAGGATGAACGCAGGCAAGCTCATCAGCCAGGGCGGCACGAATGCGTGCCACGGCGCGCGGTCTTTACTCAACGCGCCGCTATTTTCCGGTCCAGCCGATTCGATGGTACTAGCCATGGCTCGCTTCCTGGATCACACGCACCGCATCGCGATGCCAGTCGATGCCGACCGTTGCGCCTTCGGCTACCGGTTCGGTACCTTCGTTCTGGCTGCAGACGAGCACTTCGCCAATGGCGGTATCGACGCGATAAAGCCATTGGCTACCCAGGAAAAAGCGGCTCGTGACGGTCGCCGACAAGCGCCCCGTTCCGACCGCGCATAAGTGCAGCTTTTCCGGACGGATGCACAGGGTCACCGTATCGCCTTCGCGCCACACCGTGCCCGCCTCAATGCACGCAATGCCGGTCAGGTCATGTCCGAGATCGACATGCACTTCGTTGTGACGCGCCTCGGTCACCTTACCCGCCAGCATGTTCGCCTTGCCGATGAACTGCGAGACAAAACGATTCTCCGGCCGCTCATAGGCGCGATACGGCGAGTCGACCTGCGTCACGCGCCCCGCTTCCATCACGACCACGCGGTCACTGATAGACAGCGCCTCCGATTGATCGTGCGTGACCATCACCGTGGTGGTCCCGACCTTGCGCTGAATCCCGCGCAATTCAAACTGCATCTCTTCGCGCAGCTTGGCGTCGAGGTTGGACATGGGTTCATCGAGCAGCAGCACCGGCGGCTTGATCACCAAAGCACGCGCAATCGCCACCCGTTGTCGCTGGCCACCCGACAATTCACGCGGATACCGTGCCGCGAGCGCATCGAGCCGCACGAGCGCCAACGTCTCGCGAATCCGCTCCGCGCATTCGGCTTTACCGACACCGCGCATTTCGAGCCCGAAGCCGACGTTCTGTGCGACCGTCATATGCGGAAACAGCGCGTAGCTCTGGAACACCACGCCCAGGCCGCGCTTGTTCGGCCGGACATGCGTGAGGTCCTTGCCGTCGAGCGAAATCCGCCCTCGCGTTACATCGATAAAACCAGCGATCATTTGCAGCGTCGTCGTCTTGCCGCAGCCCGAAGGCCCCAGCAGCGAGACGAATTCGCCTTTTTCAACCGAGAGGCTCACGTCGCTCACGGCGTTCAGGTCGCCGTAGGCTTTTGTCAGTTTGTCCAGCACGAGAAACGACACGGTGGCCTCCAGGGTCTAGCGAAAAACAGTTGAACGGACGCGGGGTATTTACGCAAAGGCAACGCAAAGGCAACGCAAAAACAGCACGTAAACAGGCGAAACCGGTGAAAACGCGCCGATGATTCAGAGGCGCCAGATAGGACAAGGACAGATTCGAGCAGGACAGATTGCAGCGCAACAACCGGGGATGACCGCGGAAGCCTTTGGCCCGCCGGGCGCACACCGCGGTTGGCGGGCGCGTCGGGCGAAAGGAGTCGACGTCGGGGTGGGACGCCGGATGTAGACTTCGTTTTAAATCTTCTTCAAGTTCGGATCAAACGTCGAACTTCACGCCTTGCGCAAGCGGCAATTCACGGCTGTAGTTGATCGTGTTGGTCGCGCGGCGCATATAACCCTTCCATGCATCGGAACCCGATTCGCGCCCGCCGCCGGTTTCTTTTTCACCGCCGAACGCGCCGCCAATCTCAGCGCCGCTCGTGCCGATGTTCACGTTCACAATGCCGCAATCGCTGCCCGCCGCCGACATGAATTGTTCGGCTTCGCGAATGTCGTTCGTGAAGATCGCCGACGACAAGCCCTGCGGCACGCCGTTTTGCAGTTGCAACGCTTCAGCGAAGTCGTTGTAGGTCATCACGTAGAGGATCGGCGCGAAGGTCTCGCGTTCGACCACCGCCGTTTGTGCCGGCATGCGTACGAACGCCGGACGCACGTAGTAAGCATCGGCGTGGCCGCCTACATCAACACGCTCGCCACCCTTCACAGTGCCGCCTTGCTCGCGGGCATCGCCCAATGCCTTCTGCATACCATCGAACGCAGCACGGTCGATCAGCGGACCGACAAGCGTATCTGACTCGACGGGGCTCCCCACTTTCACCGATCCAAACGCTTTTTCCAGACGCGGCAGCAATTGGTCGACCACGCTCGTATGCACGATCAGGCGACGCAGCGTCGTGCAACGCTGTCCCGCCGTGCCGACTGCCGAGAAGGTCACGCCGCGCACGACCAGATCGAGGTCGGCGCTAGGCGCAACGATCATTGCGTTGTTGCCGCCCAGTTCGAGGATGCTGCGACCCAGCCGCTTCGCCAGCACTTGCGCCACTTCAATCCCCATGCGCACGCTGCCGGTCGCGCTGACCAGCGGCACCTTCGGCGACTCGGTCAGCACCTGGCCGACATCGCGTGCGCCGAGCAGCAACTGGCTCAGGCCTTCAGGCGCGACGCCCGGATGGGTCTTGTTGAATTCACGCAAAGCCTTTTCGAACAGCGCGTGACAGGCGATAGCCGTGAGCGGCGTCTTTTCCGATGGCTTCCAGACCACGGCGTCACCGCAGACCAACGCCAGCGCCGCGTTCCACGACCACACCGCGACGGGGAAGTTGAACGCCGAAATCACGCCGACCACGCCCAGCGGATGCCACGTTTCCATCATCCGGTGACCCGGACGCTCGGAGGCAATCGTCAAGCCGTAGAGCTGGCGTGACAGGCCGACGGCGAAGTCGCAGATGTCGATCATTTCCTGGACTTCGCCCAAACCTTCGGACGTGACCTTGCCGGCTTCCAGCGTGACGAGGCTCCCAAGCGCGGCTTTGTGTTCGCGCAGCACATTACCGAAAACGCGCACGAGTTCGCCGCGTTGCGGCGCGGGCACGGTGCGCCATTTGAGGAAGGCGGCGTGAGCAGCATCTATCTTGCGGGCGGCGTCGGCGGGGGTATCAACAGCCAATCCAGCGAGCATCGCGCCGTCGAGCGGCGAACGCGCCGTGAGGGCATCGCCCTTCCACTGGCCGAGGTCTACACCGAGTGCGTCAAGAATATCATTCAGTTTCATCACTTCCTCTCTATGTCGGGTGGTTGCCAAGCACTGCGGCGCGGCCCAAGGCCACGGTTCGTCAGTGCCGTCCTGGAACCTGCTCCGGCGCGTAAATACGACCATTCGTCGGAGCAGAGTTTCAGGGCTTAAAAAAACGGCTGCAAATGATTAATCGGCACGACTTTGTGCGTTGGGCGAACCAACTACACTCAGCCGAGCGGTCCATCTGCGTTCAGGTTATGCGATTAGAACGCGTTTCACGGGATCTGGCGAGCCTTGGCGAGCCTTGGGGGCCATGCGGGCGGCGGCTTGTGATCTACACCGGCATCTACCGGCTCGCCAATGCGAGCTTGAGCCGCCGCACGCCTTCGAACACTTCAGCCTCGCCCGGCGCGGCGGCGAACGAAAGCCGCATGCTCGATTCATCCGGATTGCGTGCGTAAAACGCCGGTCCAGGCACGTAGATCACGTTCTGTTCGATCGCGCGCTTGAGCAAATCGGCGGAATGACGGCCGCCCTTCAATCGCGCCCAGACAAACATGCCGCCTTCGGGCATCACGTACTCAATTTCATCGGGAACAAACTGGCGCAATGCGCTGGACAACGCCTCGCAACGCTTGCGATAGGCCAGCGCGATCGTTTGTATGTGGTCAGCCAGACGCCCGCGCTCCAAGTAGTGGCGCGCCGTTTCCTGCGCGAGCGGCGAGGTGCAGAGATCGCTTGTCTGTTTTGCGACGAGCATGCGACGTGTGATGGCAGGCGGCGCAATCGACCAGCCGATGCGCAAGCCCGGGGCAACGATCTTCGAGAGGCTGCCGAAATACACGACCCAGTCGCTCGCGCCTGGGATGGCATCGGCGAGTGCAGTGATAGGTTTCACCGGTTCGCCTGAGAAGCGCAGCTCACCATAGGGATCGTCTTCGACCAGCACGAAACGAAACCGCATCGCGAGCCGCGCAAGCGCTTCACGACGCGCCGCCGGCAAGGTTGCGCCGGTCGGGTTCGCGAAGGTCGGCACCGTGTAGAGCAGCTTCGGCCGCGTAGCCGGATCAAGCGCTTCGATCTGCTCGGTAAGCGCATCCACATCGATACCTTGCGCATCGGTGCGCACCGGGATCAGACGTGCGCCCGCGAGCCGCAGCGCCTGGATGGCGGCCGGATACGCCGGCTCTTCGATCAGCACCGCGTCGCCCGGCGCGACCAGGATCTTGATCAACAAGTCGAGACCTTGCTGCGAGCCCGTGGTCACGATCACGTCGTCCACATCGCGCGTCACGCCGCGATCAGTCATTAACCGCAGGATCGCGCGGCGCAGACCGGGCGAGCCGGCTGTGTCGCCATATTGCAGGCACGCAATCGGATCGGACGAATAGGCATCCTCCAGCGCCTGGCCGATACCCGCCCGATCGAAGAGATCCTTCGACGGATACCCGCCCGCAAACGAAATCATCCCGGGCCGGCCAAGATACTTGAAAAGCTCACGGATCGCCGAGCCTTGCGGCGCCTTGAACGGTTCCGTGAAGGCATACAGATCGGCGGCGCGGTTAGCAGAATCAGCGGCGGAATTCACGCGGCCGCCGTCATCTTGAAGATGCCCGTGGCATTGCCGGCATCGAAACCGAGATCAAGCTTGGCTCGCCCCGTGGCCTCGTCCATGACCGCGTCGCGGCTGATGAACTCGTAGAAGGAACCAGGGACGTCGCGCTCGATCCGCGCGCCATCGGCGCCGACGAAAACCCGGCGCACGGGATCGGCGCGAAACGCTGTCTGGCGCACCCGGCCCGACTTCGAAATTTCAACGCTGTCCTTGATCGGACGGCCGAGTTCGCGCTGGGCATCGGCGACGGCGAAGACGTCATCCACACGGTCAGTCGCATGATTAAACGCGTTGCCTTCGGTTGCAATCCACGCCATTTCCGCCGACTCGGCGCGCAGCACTTCATAGTCCGTCAGACGCGGAACCGTATGCTGGCGCTCAAAACAGCGCACGAGCACAGGCAGCAGGTCGAGAGCCGTAGCCAGCGGCAGTGAATGGTCGCGCTCCAGCTCGGCCAGCGACGCAACCGCTTGCGGCGTGAGCGGATCGACGCTCTTGCCGATCACGTTCGTTACGGCTTGCTGGAACTCGGAACTGAAGCGCTCGGGATGCAGTTCGCTGACGAAATACTGCGCGATTTCATCAGGAGCATCGACGTGCATATACGAGCGCCCCGTCATCTTGATGCGATCGAGCGGGTACGTACCGTTCAGCACAAAACCGAGCGGCTTAAGGATGCGCGTGAACGCGGCTTCGCCCGGCGGCAAGGCGCCGGATTCAGCCCAGCGCACGGTGCGCAGCGCGCCGTGGTCGAACTGAACGCGGGTTTGCGTGTGCGCAAGGTCGTCGGTATAGGCGCGGCCGGTTGGCACGCGTTCGAGCAGGCCGGCGAACAGCGCCATGTTCATCGCTTGGGCCAGCTCGGCACGGTTGACCGTGCCCGGCGTGGTAATGGCCAACACGGGCGGCAAGTTCATCAATCGCACTAACCCGGTTACATCAGATTCCGGCAGGGCAACAGCAAGCAATGCGGCGAGATTCGAGTTCATTTATCCAGTTCCGGCTGATCTAGCGTGGTGCGAGCCCAGGGCCCGGTTCGGCGATTCACTGGAAGGCAATTCTGGAGGGCGGAAAAAAGCCACGCAATTGATATAAACTCATGACTTCATTCTAAAAAAGAACCAAGTCGTTCAATCAGTTGTCAAGCGCCCCCGACGCGCTACTCGCAAACGGTACCGGTAAAACATGAGAAAAGGGATTCCCAATCTGGTCGCCTTGCAGATCTTCGAGGCCGCCGCGCGCCACGAGAGCTTCACCCGAGCCGCCAATGAGCTCTCGCTCACGCAAAGCGCGGTTTGCCGCCAGGTTGCGGGGCTGGAAAACCGCCTGGGCGTCGCGTTGTTCCTGCGCGTCAAGAAGCGGATTGTGCTGACCACGCATGGCCGTGATTACGCGGCGCTCGTGCGCAAGAATCTCGACCGGATTGAGCGCGATACGCTCGAACTGATGGCGCAACGCGGTGTGGGGCGGATTCTGGAGATAGCGGTCGTTCCTACGCTCGCCAGCCAGTGGCTGATTCCGCGCCTCCCGCAATTTCGCGCGCTGCGGCCGGACATCACCGTGAATCTGTCGATACGCACCGAGCCTTTCCTGTTCAGCGATTCGCCCTTCGACGCGGCGCTTTATTTCGGCGATTCGGTATGGCCCGGCACACAGGGCAAGCAGCTGTTCCGCGAGGGCAATGTCGTGCCGGTGTGCAGTCCTTCCCTGCTCGCCGGGAGTACGCCCGGTGAGCAGACTTCGCTCGAACAGCTTGCTGATTTGCCGCTGCTGCATTTATCGACACGGCCCGACGCCTGGCGCACCTGGTTTCGTCTAAACGGGCTCGAGCACGATGTGCGAGCGGTACGCGGCGCGCGCTATGAATTGTTCACGATGCTCACCAGCGCGGCTCAGGCGGGCTTGGGCGTCGCATTGCTGCCGGAGATCTTGCTCGCGGACGAGTTGTCGACCGGCCGGCTGGTCGTGCCGCTGAATAGACCGATGTCCGGCAAGTCCGGTTATTACCTCGTCGCACCCGATGAAATTGCCCAGGACGAACCGTTCGTCGCGCTCTCGGACTGGTTGAGTTCGATCGTGCCGCAAACGAAAACGGAGGCGTAGATCAAAGGGCTGGGGGGTTGGATGCATTACCCGCCTTCACGAAATCGATAAACACGCGCAACGGTGCGGGCAAGTGGCGATGCCCCGGATAGTAGAGAAATGGCCCGGAAAAGCTCGGCCACCACGATTGAAGAATCGGCTCCAACGCGCCGCTATCGAGGTACGGACGCAGCATTCCCTCGAACAGGTGAATCACGCCCACGCCTGCCACGGCCATACTGATTGCAAGATCCATTGCCGCGCCGGGCCTGACCAGCAGCGGCCCTGCAGGGTCCAGCCGCACCAACTCCCCGTCCCGCTCGAAATCCCAGGTTGGCTTCGCGCCGCCGGCAAACTGGCCGCGCAAGCACGCGTGAGAAAGCAACTCTCGGGGGTGCTCGGGTCTGCCGTGCGTATCGAGATATGCCGGTGCGGCGGCGGTCGCGAAGCGCTGCACGCGTGGCCCGATCGGAATGGCGATCATGTCCTGCTCGAGCCGCTCGTCATAACGAATGCCCGCGTCGCAGCCGATCGACAGCACATCGACGAAACCATCCTCGACCACGACTTCAACGCGAATGTCAGGATAAGCCTTCAGGAACGGCGCGATGACAGCTGGCAACACGATCCGCGCTGCGCTCGACGGCACGTTGAGCTTCAGCGTGCCGCTTGGCGTGTCCCTGAACCCGTTCAAGACATCCAGCGCGGCTTCCATCTCGCTGAACAACGGCGCCAGCTTTTCGATGAGGCGCAGCCCCGGTTCGGTCGGGGCCACGCTGCGAGTGGTCCGATTGAGCAAGCGCAGGCCGAGTTTCGCCTCGAGGCGGCGCACAGCAATGCTCAGACTCGAAGCAGAGACGCCACTAATCCGGGCTGCGTCGCGAAAACCGCCGGCGCGAGCAACTGACACGAATGCGGCAAGATCATTTAATTCCATGGTCACTGTTCACATTTTTGAACAACCCGTGCAATTTAGACCGGATTATCTAACAACACAATCACCTCCATACTGGCGTCACATTCATCAAGGAGAGCGTCATGTCGAATTTCATCCCATTAAGCACCTTTGCGCTTGCCGGTCGTCCGGTGCAGCGCCTGGGCTACGGCGCCATGCAGCTGGCAGGACCCGGCGTGTTCGGGGCGCCAAAGGATCACGACGCAGCGATTGCCGTATTGCGCGAAGCGGTGGCGTCGGGCGTCAATCACATCGATACGAGCGACTTTTACGGACCGCACATCACCAACCAGATCATTCGCGAAGCGCTTCACCCGTATCAGGATGATCTCGTGATCGTCACCAAGCTTGGCGCCGTGCGCGGTGACGACGGTGCCTGGCTACCGGCGATGGAACCGGAAGACCTCAGGCGCGGCGTCCACGACAACCTGCGCAATCTCGGCCTGGAAGCGCTTGAAGTGGTCAATATGCGGATCATGGGGAACATTCACTCACCCGCGGAAGGATCGATCGAAAAGCAGGTCACAGCGCTTGCCGAACTGCAACGCGAGGGGCTTGTCCGTCACATCGGACTGAGCAACGTGACCTCGGCCCAGATCGCCGAGGCGCAGGGCATTGCGAAGATTGTCTGCGTTCAGAACCACTACAACCTGGTCCAGCGGGAAGACGACACACTGGTCGACGAACTGGCGAGCCAGGGCATTGCGTATGTACCGTTCTTCCCGCTTGGCGGGTTCACGCCGATTCAATCGTCCGTGCTGTCTACGGTCGCTCAAAAGATCGGCGCGACACCGATGCAGGTAGCGCTCGCGTGGCTCCTGCATCGCTCGCCCAACATTCTGCTGATTCCGGGCACGTCGTCGCTCGCGCATCTGCGGGAAAACATGCAGGTGGCACAGTTGAGTTTATCGGACGCGGTGCTCGCTGAACTGGACGCGATCGGCCAAGCCAATGGGGCACACTGACCGCGTGGAACGCTAAGTCTGGCGGATGCGGCTGACCTGAGCGAAGCTCAGCGCGATTGCGCCTCTTGACGGGGTTCCGCTGCGCTGCGCAAACGCGTTTCCGCGTGGCGGCATCGAACGGACGAACGGCCCGTTGCTGTCAGAGCGACGGGCCGTCAAGCATTGCTGGCCGACGCTCCCAGCTATCAGGCTGGGGTCCACTTCTGTAGAAACCATCGGGCTGGATGAAGAGCATTGCTCGGCCAGCACGCGTCCGTCAGGGTCGACGATCATGCCGCTTTGATTGTTGCCCTTCTCCGACCCATTGCTAAAGACAACGAACATTCCGTTGTCGGACGCTCGCGCGATCAACGACCGCCGCAACCAGGCCGCCGCACTGGCGCTTTCTGCGGCGACTGCGCCATGGGCAACGTGCGGACCAGATCGCTGCCCTGGAGAAAGCCGCTGTAACGCAGCATCCCCATTGCTGTCCGAACCATATGTCCGATGCGGCGCAACAAGTAAGGTCGCGCCCATCAACGCCGTCATGCGAACGTTCTCGATCAGATAATTATCTGCGCCAACCAGAATGCCTATGCGTACGCCCCAAGTCGTATCGATGACGGTGTACTGCTCGCCACATTCGATTGCGGGGTGTTCGACCATGTGCAGTTTTCGATGACAACAACGCCCGCCTCCCGGCATACAAATCACATAGCTGTTGAACAACCTCCCATCCGGCGCACGCTCGATAAATCCTACGCCCGCTGCCACGCCAGTACGCTCGACTGCGTTGGCGACTGCATCAATCGAGCGACCATCGAGCGGCTCGGCGAGCGTCACGAGCTCGCGGCGACGAAGAGCCAGGGTATCGCCGTATCCGACCAGGCTCGCCTCAGGGAAAACAATCAGTGAGATTTCCTGAAGCGCAGCATCGGCGAGCCACGCTGACACGTTCGCGACGTTCTGCGATGCATTCCCGCGTTGGGAGATCAGTGGGACCGTCGCCACCTTGAATGGGGGAGACGAGGATATAGACATGTCGTTTGCCGCCTGACTGAAGGGTCCGAAGAGAGTCCATTGGACCGCCGGGCATTCAATAAGTAAAATGAATCATTCGACACATTCAATTACTTCATGGAATGGAACTCAAACTTCTACGCGCCTTCCTGACCGTGACGGAACTCCACCATTTCGGCCGCGCTGCCGAGGCGCTGAATGTCACTCAACCGGCCCTCAGCAAGCAGGTAGCGGCTTTGGAAGACACATTGGGCGCGCGGCTTTTTGAACGCGGCAGGCATGGCGCCGAGCTGACATCATTTGGCGCCGAGTTCCTTGCGGGCGCGCAAACGCTGGTACGCGATGCGGACGAACTGATCGCACGGGCGCGCGAAGCCAGCAGTGGAAAGCGTGGATATTTGCGCGTCGGTCTTGGGCTCACGACCTTGACCCTGGCGCCGCAACTGATCGCGGAATTTAGAAGGCTGAATCCGAACGTCAGCGTGTCGCTCAATGATCTTTCTTCAGCCGAGCAAACCCGCCGGCTTCTCGCAGGAAAGCTCGACGTCGGCTTCCTCCGCATGCCGGCCGACAGCGGGTTGTCGTGTTTGCCGTTGCTCACTGAGACATTGGCGCTGGCCGTGCCTCAGCACGCAAAATGGAAGCGTCTGCCGTCTGACCTGAATGATCTCAACGAACTTGGCTTGATCGCGCTCGCCCGCAACCGCGGCCCCGGACTGGCAGCACAGATAGATCGTTGGTGCAGTGAGCACGATTTCGTGCCTCGGGTGATTCAGCAGACCGACGATATTCAGTCTGTTCTTGCGGCTGTCGCTGCGGGCGTAGGCGCTGCATTTTTGCCGTCCCGGGCGAAGTATCTTTTGCGGGATGCGAGGGTGCTTCCGTTACGCGATGCGGCCGCCCGTTGGCAAGTCGGGCTGGCGTGGCAAGCGACTCGTGATAACGCGGTCGTGGCGCGTTTCATCGAATTCGTACGCGCGGCGAAGATACCCGCTTCGTAAAGCATCGGTTGACTAAGGTGAATGTCGGAGCGTTAACTGCCTCTCAATGCGACGTGTGAACTGCGTTACATTCCGACGGAGCGTGCCTTAATCCCTGGCTCCGGACCGCCACACGGCAAAGCAAGCGACCGCGGTATTGCTGGGAAACGGGATTCGTTGGAATAGCTCGGAATTGGCTGAACTGCCGGGACAGGCGGAAAGCCGAGGACCACAGCGTGCTGCAGTTGGCTCCAGGCAACTTGCAGATGAGGCTTTGTTCGCAGAGAGGCGCTTGACGACCCCGAGCAGCGGACATCGGCCCCGCTATTCGCTGCACCTCGTAGCCGGTGGTGCGTGCATATCGTTCGTGCGACGTGACAGGGCGCGCTTGCCGTCTTGCTCATTCCTTGCTCTCAGGAAACATACATCCGCCATTGCGGACCAGCGCCTTCACCTCTTCGCTCACTTGCATCGGGTTTTGACGCAATCGCGCAGCGAACTCTTTGCTGCGCCGCACGTACGACTTCGAATCGTACTTCGCGCTCCAAAGAACTATGTTAAGCACGACGGGGATGAGATCCAGGCCCTTCTCGGTCAGCGTGTAGAAGTCACGGCGCCCGTCGTCGGGGCTGGGCGCCCTCGAGAGGATTTCTTGCTCCTCAAGAAAAGCAAGGCGGGAAGCAAGGACATTGGTCGCGATTCCCTCTTCCGATTTCAGGAACTCGCCATACGTCTTCTTGCCCACAAAAACGATGTCGCGAATGATCAAGAGCGACCAGCGGTCGCCGAAGATCTCCACGCCGTAGTTCACTGCGCAATGGGACCGAACGTCGTCTTTAGATGTCGTCTTCATGGCTAGATCTTAACATTGCTTGCATATCGCAAGTAAATTTCATTTTTACTTGTTTTTTGCAAGTAATGTGAATAGGATGGTTGCTAGTGATTACGAGCACCACCCAACTCACCAGGACTGCACATGAGCACTATCAGCATCATCGGCACAGGCGGCATGGCCGCAGCGATCGGCGGCCTTGCCGCCAAGGCCGGACACACCGTCGAGGTGGTCAGCCGCGACGCCGCCCGAGCACGGGCGCTGGCCGAGCAGGTCGGAGCCGGCGCGACGACAGGAACGTTCGGCGCCGCCCCGGCTGGGGACATGGTCATCCTGGCGGTTCCCTACTCCGCCATTCTTCACGTGGTGAAGCAGTACGGCGAAGAGCTGGCAGGCAAGGTTCTTGTCGACATCACCAACCCCGTCGCGTCCAACCACACGAGCTTTGTGACCCCCGGCGACAGTTTCGGCGCGCAGGAGATCGCCAAGGCCGCCCCTGCCAATGCGGATGTCGTCAAGGCGTTCAACACCCAGTTCTCCCACGTCCTGGCTGCCGGTCCCACCGAGGGCCACCCATTGGACGTGTTCATCGCCGGGGACGACACGCAGGCGAAGGCACGCGTCTCGGCGTTCATCGAGAGTCTCGGACTGCGCCCGATGGATACCGGGCCTCTGCCGATGGCGCGGACGCTGGAGCACGCCTGCCTGCTGTCGCTGGGTCTCCTCACCCAATCCGTCAAGCACACCAACTTCTCAATCGGCGTCAGCCTTCCCAGCTGAGTGCACCGCCCCCCCTTCTCGCATCACATCACTCATAAGGAAAACTAACATGCACGTTTTCGTCACTGGCGGGACCGGCCATATCGGTTCGTACATCATCCCTGAGCTCATCGCCGCCGGCCACGAGGTCACCGGCTTGGCCAGGTCGGACGAGTCCGCGGCGGCGGTGTCCGCGCTCGGCGCCAAGGTGCGTCGCGGGGATATTTCCGACCTCGATGGGCTCAAGGCGGCGGCGGTGGAGTCCGACGGCGTCATCCATGTCGCGCACAGGCAGGACCTGCTTCCCTCCGGCGGGCTTGACGCCGTGGCCGCTGCGGAGCTCCAGATCATGCTCGCGTACGGCGAGGCACTGGCGGGAACCGGAAAGCCGCTGGTCGTGTCGGGGAGCATTGGCTCGCCCGGATGGGAAAACCTGGGCCGGCCAGCCACCGAAGAGGACCCGGCCCTTCCCGGCGGCGATGCGTACAAGGGGACCTTGCGGGTTCGCAACGTCGTGGAGCTCACCGTGGTCGGCCTCGCGCAGCGGGGCGTGCGGTCTTCGGTCGTGCGGATCCCTCCCATCGCGCACAGTACGACCGATGCCGGCTTCCTCCCGCTGCTGATCGGGCTCGCGAAGGAGAAGGGTGCCATCGGCTACCCCGGAGACGGCGCGAACCTGTGGCCGGCCGTGCATAGCCGCGACCTCGCCTCCTTGTTCCGCCTGGCGCTGGAGAAGGGTCCGGCCGGCAAAAGTTGGCACGGGATTGAGGGCGAGGGCATCCGGTTCCGCGAGATCGCCGAGGCCATTGGCAGCCGTCTGGGCCTACCCGCCGTGAGCATTCCCTTGGACGTACTGATGCTGCCGGGATACTTCGGATTCCTATCAAATTTGGTCACGCTGGATCTCCCGGCGTCCAACCTCATCACCTGCCAGACCCTCGGCTGGGAGCCTGCTCAGCCCGGGCTGCTCAAGGACCTCGACAACGGCCATTACTTCCCTGCCCGCTGAGTTGAGGCGGGAGCCCGGCCGAACGAGCGCGCCGGACAGCAATGTCGCGATCCCGTGCTGCATTTGGGCAAAGACTCGGTCGACTCGGGACGGCATGAGGGATGCCGCACGCGGCTCGGCACACACGTAATATCAACCAGGGGTTGCCCCGTTTAAAGACTACGAGCAATACTCCAACTCGCAAGGAAACTACACATGAGCACTATCAGCATCATCGGCACAGGAGGCATGGCTGCGGCGATCGGCGCCCGTACCGCCAAGGCTGGATACACCGTCGAGGTGGTCAGCCGCGACCCCGCCAAGGCACGGGCGCTGGCCAAACAGCTCGCAGCCGAAGCGACCACAGGGACGTACGGCGCCGCGCTGGCGGGCGACATCGTCATCCTCGCCGTGCCGTACGGCAGTGCGGCGGCGGTGGTGACCGAGTTCGGGGACGCGCTCGACGGCAAGGTGATCATCGACATCACCAACCCGATCTCCCCCGACGCCACGGGCCTCGTCACACCCCACGGCAGTTCTGGTGCGCAGGAGATCGCCAAGGCCGCCCCCGCCGGCGCGCATGTCGTGAAGGCGTTCAACACCCTCTTCGGCCCCGTACTCGCTCGGAGTGGACGCCTCGACGCGTTCATCGCCGCCGACGATCCGAAGGCCAAGGCACGCGTCTCAACCTTCCTCGAGAGTCTTGGGCTGCGTCCGTTCGATGTCGGCGGCCTGCACATGGCCTCGACGCTCGAGTCGCTCGGCTTGATGCTCATCGGTTTAGCCAAAAACGGCGCCGGCACCTTCGACATCGCCTTGAACGTCGATGTCGGCTGAAGCACCGACACCCCGTCCTCACCCGCAGCTCCACAACGACACTGGGAACAACACGTCTCTCACGTCGTTCTCATCAGCCCATTCCGATGGAGTTGTCTGTCGACGGCGGCTTTTCGACCCTATGCAATCGTGCCGCAGAGCGTGGGACCTACGCGCTGCGACTAGGCCTGGAAACCCTGCGGCAGATCAAGGGAGTAGAGACCGTCCGACTTCAGGGACGCGATCGTTCCCTCCCTTGCTCAAGTCGCGGGTTTATTTCGATCGTATCCGACCAACTCGGACACGATCCGATGTAACAGAAATGGAGAAATTCCGATGAGCACGCAAGAGAATGTCCAGATTGTGAAGGATTTTTTTGCAGCAATGGGCCGTGGCGACAAGCAAGGACTGCTGGCGATTTCTGCCGAAGACATTGAGTGGACCATTCCGGGCGAGTGGGCGCTGGCCGGCACGCACCGCGGACACGCGGGATTGGCGGATTTGCTTCAGAAGGCTTCCGAAATGCTGGAAACGTCATACCCAGAGCCGCCCGAATTCGTAGCGCAGGGCGACCGGGTTCTGGTCGTCGGCTTCGCCACGGGCATAGTCAAAGCCACGAATAGGACATTCGAGGACGATTGGGTCTTCGCCATTACCGTTCGAAATGGCAAAGTGACGAACCTCCGGGAGTACATCGACACGCTTGCACTGGCGCGCGCCTCCGAACTTTAAAGCTGAAGCTAGCGACGAATCTAACAACAATAGTCAATCAGTTGGGTCGAACTGAATATGTGGAAGTCGCAGGCAGGCACGTTAGTGCGGGTACTTACCTCATTGAGACGCGAACCCATCGAGCCCCCTGTGTCAAACTGCTGTGAGACAACTTCTTCAAACAGTTTAAGGAAGTTGCCCACAGATGGATAAGCAGATGAAAGAGGTTTTTGAGGAACGTGACGTCAGTGCGAAGGTTTTCCCCGAGGGGGCCTCGGGGAAAACGGCAACCGATGCTGAGGTCGTCGCGGCGCCAAGCCGCCGGAGTTTTTCGACGAGCTACAAGCGCCGTATTGTGCGGGAAGCCGACGCGTGCAATGCCAGCGGCGCGGTCGGGGCACTGCTGCGCCGTGAGGGTCTCTACAGCTCGCATCTGAGCCACTGGCGCGTGGAGATCGAGGCGATCGACACTGCG
>NZ_MTHB01000091.1 GCF_002220365.1 Caballeronia sordidicola
GCGATATCGCGAGGACGTCGCCGACGTATGCACCAGTCTTGAGGATCCATGGACGGCAGACGTCAACAGCATGGATAGCTCGCAACATTCGATCATCCACGCGCCAGCTGAAAACGTCGCGACCTATCTGAAAAACATCGACATGCTGTGGCAGCTCGGAACGAGGTTTACCCTCCCTGCATAGGCGGCACGGATTCGCAACAACATCCGATCACACGATGCCACGATCAAGCCGTCATTGTTGCGCAAGTGGTCGCTCCGCCGCGCAACAGACAGGCCCACTTCGGTAACACAACAGCTCTACAGAGAATGGCGGCGCCTGTGGATAACTTCCTCGTTATAAATAAAGGAAGAGTCGAAGAAAAAACCTTCGCAACACGACACCCTAGGTGCCAAGAATCCATTTTTTGCTTGTAGCAGCTAAGTTGTAATGTCCGCTTCTAGCCAGATTCAAATGTCCGCTTCTCGGCGGCTTAAGCTTAGCCGGCGTCGATTCCCACGGCGCCGGAGGCTACGATGGCGGCGACGGACAGAATCACGATGTCGATGCGTGAGCTGGATCGGTTCAAGGTCATTGAAGCAGTAGTGCGCCGGAGCGAAACCATACGGTTTGCCCTTTCCACGCCGTATCCGCATAGCTTTGCTCCGCCGGGCCGCCGACCGTATATGACTGCTCCGGCCAAAACTCATCAACCCGCATCCGTATATCTTTCCTCCGCCGGTTCGGAGTGCTTTGAGCTGGATGCAAGCGATGTGCTACGTAAAAGTTTGCGGGTGGTCGAGCGTATGGACGCGAAGAATGGCGCACCGATCGGAGCGCTGCGCAGATGGGCATCGCCGACGTGAAGGCAGGAAGAATTCAGAGCTTTCTCTTTGCGAAGGAGTGGGGACCAGCACTTTGACGCTATCGCGGCGAGCGCGATCGCATCCGCTCATGAGCATGGCAGCGACCTTGAATCCCAGGGCAATCGCAAGGACGTTCCTCCCAGCACGTAAGGCCGATGTTGGGTTCCGTCGCATTTTTGCTCGGCTGCGTGGGCGAATTAATTTTTCACTTTAGGGTTGGCGGCAGCGGTAGCCGTAATAGGCCGGCCACGGATTTAACTGTGTCGTCAAAGACAGCGAGGCGAGTCAACGAGCGATTGCGTGCAACACCCCCTGCTCCTGCGTCCGGGCGCTTAGGATTTGCGCGAACGAATGCTATCCGCGAGGGTCAGTAATGGGCAGAGATGCTCATCAGGGTTTCAGCCAGGCTGTGCCACAGGAGGGTGCGGATCGCTCCGACCAAAATGCCATCACATCGGCAAGCTCGCGCTTTTTTCTGAGGGAATGTCACGGCTTCAGGGTAAGCCGTCTCCCGTCCCTTCCCAGCGTCGACCAGCGCCGGCCCGAACTCAATCCATCCACGATATCCTGTAAGCCGCGGCCCCAATCATGTCCACTGCTCTCGCCGAGGTCGCGTACAAGCTTGACCACCTTGACTCGCGTGCAGCGCCGCAGAAGTCCACTGAGGCGATCGGCGCGTAGATTACGGAGCGAATCAGCTAGATGCACCGCCTCCTCCAAAGATTGCCCCTTTTTGCCTCGCTTACCAATGTCGCTGGCGAGTTCAAGTAGCGCAAGCTCGGGTATAGAAACCAGAACGGAGGGACCTTTGAGAGGGAGAGGTCTCACGTTTTCTGACAGCGAGAACTTGTCATCAAACAGCCGCGTCGTCTGATACGTATGCGGCATATGCTGTTCGACCCACGGTGGAAAGCGATAAGCCTGTATTCCCCATAACAAGATACGAGGCCGGAACGCGATATTGTGGCGCACGCCTTGCCAATCGAGAGCGGTCTTTCCGCCGACATGGAGCCCCGGACTGTGCCGACTCAGATATGTGAGGATTCCTTCCGTTGTCAGGAAGTCTCCCTTGAGCAGATAGGCACCCTTTGAGAGTCGCTGCAGCCACCCGGCTGTCACCAGGTAGTGAGTCTGAGCAGAACTTATTCCGAGATTTCTGAGCAGCGCGGGATCAATTGGTTGCCCGCGCGGAGCATCTTGCATCAGAAGTTGTACCGCTCGCTTGACCACAGAGGTTTCCAGTCGCGTTACTTTCCAGCATAAACTATACATTTTCCTTGATTTAATGCAAATAAATTACGCGCACCAGCGTATCGCTCACGCCATCATCCAAGACGAGCTCCTGACTCGGCGCTAGCCTTAAAAAGGCACCGACACCCTCACACGCCACGTCTGTGGAAAGTCTGAGAACCGGTTTTTTCAGTTGGTTTCGGGCCTTAGGAAAGCTACCTTAAAGTGTTTTCACCGTGAAAAGCACGCGTTGCGTGATGTGTCAGGCGGTCCGTTCATAACGATGTGCATGCCGATCGGTCGCTCCTCTGCCGTGAAGTCGCAGGCAAGGAGCGCAGGTGTCGCGCGCGCGATGCGGATTTAGTCACCGGGCTTGCGCTACGCCCCCTGCGTCACTTTCGGGAAGCTCAAGTGTGGAGTGCTCGGCCTTGTGCAGCGCTAACAATCGAGCGTGCACCAAACCGGATACCATCCGAAACGCGTTCTTGTAATCGCGTTCATTGTGAATTGGACGAATTTCCATCTTTAGTCGCTCTTCTTGATATCGAAGACTACACGGGTTCGATCCATGGAGCTTGCACTTGCCTACGCAGCCATCTATGCCGTGCTGCGTTATCTAGGTCACCTTTGCGGCCTGCTCATTCTATGATGTTGCACAACCGCTGTCTGCTCAAGGCAGCCAGTGTGGTCGCCCTTCCCCGCACAACGGTGCACTGTTGACAGCCTCCATGCGCCGGCGGTTATCCTATCGACTGAATACAATAAAGCGTGGACAAGGGGGACTCAATGCGGAGCGGCCACGTAGCTCATATGAGAGACTTTCTCTCACTAGCATTATTGCGAGGAGCTAACCTTGAAATCAGCATTACACGATCCCCATAAGGTGTCGATTGATTTTCGGGACGAACTCCTCGCCAAGAATTGGCTGGACGACCAACGTGTATTCGAAATGACCGGTACCCGGCCCAAAGCTAACGCACACCATTACGCCGCCCACCTACGCGTCGCCGGGGCGTTACTTGGCGTGTGGGTGGCGAGAAATCGTTCTTTCCGGTACCCGGACTTTCAGTTCCATACCCAGCACGGTTTACGTCCAGAGGTCTCCGATTTATTGCGAGTTCTGCCCAGTAATGAAGATGATCGCGGTGGCTGGCGGCGCGCGTTCTGTCTCTATTCACCACATGGACTGCTTAACGGGGACATTCCGGCAGGCGTTTTTGCGGGAGAACCGCAACGGATTGTCGACGTAGCAATGCTTGAGTTCAATGAGGATTCCGATGCACATTGGTAAATATCACACATCGAAACTCCCAGAAGTCCCCGAGAACGTAAAGGTCTAACCTGTTTCAAGTTTTCGCTTCGGCTTCACCAAAACTGTACAATTCCTAGTTAGGTTCGTGAATTACTTCCGCAAGATGTCTGCCCGAGAAGGTAGGAGTTTTGCGTCCAGCATTAAAGATGTCCTATGGTGAAAAGTAAGCTGGCGGGAATGTTTAGGCCTTCACCACAAGAGCGCAAAGCCGGCACACGTGACCGTGCGAGTCAGCTTTTGTTTACTCCTGATCGGCATTTTTTTGAGGAAGCTATGGAAGACGATATATCTTCTTTCGAATGTTATGGATGCGGAGCGAGATTTTCGGCAGCGCTCTTCGAAATTGCACGGGAGCTAGGGCGAGTCGATTTCGCATCGGAGATACCGACGATCCACATCCAAGACACCGATGTTTTGTCGGCCTTATGCTCGTTTAAATGTCGTGCCAGCTCCCGCCGACCAGTCATGGACCGTGAGGGCGTACCAATAAGGCCCGTCGACGCTAGCGACCCAATTGCACCGTGTGCGAAGTGCGGAAGACCGGTCGACATGACTAAGTTTCATGTCTCATATACTGAGTACGGCTTTAAGGTAATTACCCCGCAAATTTTGCAACCCATCGATTTCGCCTGCCTTGCGGTTTTATGCTCGAACTGTGGACCAGATAGAACGACGTTAAATGTTAGCGTTTCCACCCAATGTGCATGAGCGATTCCCTAGAATTAGCACCGAAATTCGCCTAATTTAATGTCAATGCATACTGCCTAGATCGTCCGAGATTGATATCGTCATCCAATTGGAAGCGTATCTGTTTGTCTGTTGTCGAGCGGTGATAGCTTTGCTTATGTAAAATTTAGGATGCCATATTACTGTGAATATTTCACCGTTATGTTTCCCGACGTCGGTACAACATAACTCGACCCTCATAGTCTTCTTAACAAGTGCTCTTCCCTCTCGTAGGCTTGAGCGGTGCCCGTGTTGCAAAAAAATATCGGCCTTCTACGCAGGTCGGCGAGGTGCCGCTCGCCAATTGTGTGAGTTCTATTGATCAGCGATCTGAGCGATCGGGCATTTGACATAGCACTCTTCGTCTGCTTCGTGGTGGCGTGCCCTACGGCACCCACCACTAGACGTTTTCTAGATTGCTCGTACCTACTTAGAGGATCGCCATCATTCGACCTTAAGCATGCTAAGCGGCGCCAGTTCGATTTTCCTCGTGCGTGCGGAAAAGCGAGCCTGATAGAACACAAAATCCTTTCTGCCTTCGGCTACGCACTTTTGTTCGACGATTCGCATAATATGGAGCTTGTCTTCGCTTGTCGTCTTCATACCGAAGACAATGCCCGACAGGTCCGAAAACCGGTACCGCAGTTTTCGCGACTCTTTGTCGTCAAAACGTTGCAAGCTGGAATGCAGGACAAGCCGAGTTTCTTTCTCGTGTGCCCATTCATCCGATTTGGTGCTGAAGCTGGTGGCAAACTTGCGCCAGTACTCCTGCCGCCACGCTTCGTCTTCCCGAAGCATCCTTTCAGCGGTAGTACTGCGCTCTCCATTTGGGCCGGCAAACCAGAAGCCAGTTAGCTTTGACCGAGGAAGGGTCGCAATCGATTCGAAGAAATCGACCTCTGGAAATTCGGCCGTGTAACGCACCTGTTCAAATCGGTGCGGTATGTACGCATAGTGGGCGACCACCCCGTCCTTCCCGCCACTCCAGCTATTCGCACGATAAAGATCCAAGGTACGCGTTCCTTGACCGTCTGCTTTCGCGTTAAATTTCAGACAGACTCCCCGATGACTGTCGCCGTAACCTCCCCACATTGCAGAGTTAGTCGGGTCGCCAACGAAACAGGCTACATGCCAATCTGGATAAAGCAGGCGCTCAAGAGACGTCACATAGTAGTTAGTGAAGTCCTGAATTATGAATAGCCACGGCCGACGCTCCGGAGTGCCCGGATTTTTGAACTCGGTAATGAGGGCAAGCTGCGACATAAGCTCCTCACTAGCAGAAAAGAAGACCTCAGATAGTTCGCCTGCCTGTTCATGAGCTCGCAATACCGTGTTCAGATTCTCACCCATAGCGTTGATCAGAATTTCTAGCTCTCGCGCAGCCTGCTTCAGAACAAGGCGACGTTTCGCAAGCGCGGTAATTACGCTTCTGGCTGCGAGTGGATGAATCAGCCGCAAATAAAATTGGAGTTCATCTCGCCTCACCTCCCTTGCTTGCGAGGAAAGAGCCGAGACCAGTTTCTCCGGTATGGGGTGCTTGAAGAACTCCTCGCAGGCTGCGGCATAGACGTCCCTGATCGGGGCTTGCGGCAGATCGTGCTCTGTCTGATGCACGAGGGGGGCACACATCTCCGGGTTGAAGCCCTGACCCATGACGGACGCAATCGACATTGCCTGCATCAGGTTTAACAAATAATGGCGCAGGAGATTCCGCCAGACGATCTGATCGCCTCGCCAATAAATATGCTTGAAGCCCTCCAGCGGATCGTTTAATCCGTCGGGTGGGCAGAAATAGATTTGTTGGTTCTCAAGCTCTTGGTAGCCATCAAGGAGCGCATGTGTCGAGCGGAAACGATAAAGGTGATCTTGGTGCATTCTTAACCATATCCTTTGGATTTACGATGGCTGCGCGCTAGGGTCTGGTGACCTACCAAACCGTAAGCACGAAGGACCCCATGAACGGCACCTTCCGCGACAGACAAAAGCCGGCCCAACTTCGGTCGTTCAACATGTGGTCGACGATCGCTACACGTCGTCTACGATCGCAGTGCAACCGGTGTTTGGCCCTGCCTCGTCACCTCGGTCCGGGATTTGCGAAATTCTGTGTTACAGGCCCAAGGCTATGCAGTGAGCAAGAAACTTAATAAGATGCGCCGTCCTTTGCAGCGGCGCTGTCTCTCAGCCAAATGCGCCTCCCGCTCAACGCGGGAGTTTTTTCAGAGGAGCGCCTTCCAGTCGAGCCTCTCAATGCACGTGGCAGCCAGCCACGAAGCGCCGTATATGACACCTGCCTCCATGCTGTGAACGGCGGTCAGAATCCGACACCAGATGGCGGCGTCGATCAGAAATGCGAAACGATTCCTGTTCTGCAGAGCTGTTCGGTGCTTGTTGTCGACGGCATCGATGGGCGGTATCGGGTGCGTCGAAAGGAGCCCGAAGGGCGAGTGCAGACGCACCCCGGCGCGGCTCGTTTCAGGGAGGGGTGACGCAGGAGTCTGGATGCGGTAGAAGAAGGCTTACCGCCGAAGAAACAGGCCCGACACCGGCCTAAACTGCCAGGTCCAATCCGGTGTCGAGCCCAGCACGCGCACGACGGGG
>NZ_MTHB01000177.1 GCF_002220365.1 Caballeronia sordidicola
ACTTCCGAATGTAGGGTGGCACGATGTTCGAATTGAACTTCACGCCCGAACCCGAGCGATCGCGAACCTTCGGCACCTTCACGGTGACCGGGCCGATCGCCGTGACAACCTCGCGCTCAGGCAGGTAGCCATTGCGAATCACAGTCCGTCGTCCATCAAGGGTCTTCACGTTGTCGTATCTTTCTAGCAATGCCGCCAATTCTGCCTCGATCGCTTGCTGGACAATCTGCCGCGCGCCCTGTTGAATCAAATCGTCCAGCCCACTGGGCCGTGCTTCCGATTTACCCGCGCTTGTTTCTTCTGTAAGCTTCTTCATTGGTGGTGGATCTCGGTTTGGCTGGTTGTTACTCTAGACAAGCAACATTCTCAGCTAAACCGCCACCGCCTTCAAATCCTTGCCTCACCCCGAACACCACTTTCGACCATAACTCAACAGACAGGCGCTAATGATCACGCCCGGATCGTTGTCGAGGTACATGGCTGCGCTGCTGACCTCGACGCAAACTGACAAAACGTGCAGTGTCGGTTCCGCTGAATGTGAGGACGGCGAGTGAAGCAAAGCGCAGCCAAGTTGTAGATTGGGTAAAGCGGCGGCACAGCCTTGGCCCACAAGATCAAACGCCTGCACATCGGCGCGCAAACCTAAGTGTTCAATGACGTAGCTGGAAAGGCCGGGGCACAAATATCCCGTGCAGGTACTAACGACTATCGCACCAATTGCAGAAGGCTCTAGCCCGGCCTGTTCCAACGCTCTTCGTGCGGCCGAAGCGGCGAGTGTAGGAGCATGTTGCCGGAAGCGCTCTGCGAGCGTGTCAGGATCGATTGAGAACACCTCAGCCAGATTGTCAACGGCGAGCCGCCTGGCTTCGATGCCGTTGTCGCGCTGCAGAACCGTGCGTGCGACAAGATGGGACCGAGCGTCCAATCGAGCAAACCAATCGGAGTTGCGGAACGCATCCAAGCAGTCAGCCTTGGTGTAACGATGATCAGGTGAGGCCGTACCAATTCCACTAATGTGCATAAGCGAGTATCGACGGTGCTGAGCCACGCGATTGAGCTGAGGCCTCCAGCGGAAGGCGTGTGTAGGGCAATAGGGCAATAGGGCAATAGGGCAATAGGGCAGTTTTCGGCGTTCCACGCCGCCGTGGCGCATCTTTCATTCCGTAGCTCTCGTTGTGTCACGCAAAGCACGTGCCTGTTGACGCGGTGCCCGCGAAGTCGGTGTGACGATCGCCGAGATTGAACAGTGGCGTGAGCCGGCGCTGGCCGGCACGGGGTCCGGCCTGAAGGCACGCACTAGCGATCCACTGGCAGCCCGGCTCAACGACGCCGTCCGGCGGGTCGGCGAGCTGTCTATGGAAAACGAGATTCTGCGCAAGGAGCGTTTGCTGCAGACCCGTCGCCCTTTGACCAATTGGAGATCGTGAACATGAGCCACGCGATCTCCGTCAGTGCAGGCAAGCCCTTTGGACTGCAACGGGTCTGCTAGGTGCTCGCATTCCCGCGCTCGACGATCTATGCCGTTCGTGCCCAAGTGAACGCCAACGTGACGCCGATGGTGCGCGCCAAGGGTGGCCCGAAGCGGTGATGCCCGATACCGACCTGCTGAAGGCTATTCGCGACGAGTCTGGCGGCTTCGCGATTCATCGGCGAGGGGCATCGCAAGGTCTGGGCGCGCTTGCGCATCGTGCACGACATCAGGGACGCCCGGACCCGCGTGTTACAGCCCATGCGCGGAGCATAGCCCGCTCTCGCCGCACCGGCAGGCGCCAGGTGAACCTAACCTTCACAACGGCCGGATCACGACAGATTGCCACAAACTAGAGGTGGGGCACCGACGGTGGGCGGATTGCGACCGTGGACGAGGGACATGGTGCGGATCTTCTCGGCCGTCGATGATTGCGACGGCATCTGCACCTGCATCCACGCCGCGAAAGTCCGTTATCGCTTCGCGGCTCTCGAGCCAATCTCCCAAGGGCTGCTGGGCGGCTTTGGTTCGGTACGCGCCGACGTGGGCCGCGGGTTTTCCGCTGCGCATGGATAAAGGTTCGCAATACACCTCGGACGACTTTCGCGAGCAGATCAAATTCTGGGGTAGCGGCAAGCTATGCCTTCGTCGCCAAGCCCCAGACCAATGGCGTCGCCGAGCGGTTCAACCGGACACTGATGGAAAAGGCCACTCATGGGCGCATCTTCAAAAACCTGGAGGAGGTCCGCACCGCCGCTGTTGCATTCAAGGATTGATACGCTCGCGACTGGCGTCTCGAAATAATGAACTTCCAAGTCACTCTCGAGGCCCGTCAGGCCCAGCTGATGAGGCTGGCCGATAAGCTGCAAAAGCGTGTCCAGACAACCGGATCAGGTACATCCGGTAGCGCCGGAAGATTTGCGGAGACAATTCGCCATTTTCGCTAATGCCGGGCTGTGCGCTCGCTCATGCTGGTTTTGCAGCATCGCTTTCTTGAGCTGGCTTTTACGATGGGTGATCTGAGAGAAGCGGATTCGTCGATCGGTGATGCGGGTTGCAGACTTCGTGGGACTGCTTCTTAACTTTCAGTAACTCGCCCCATTCTCCCGCCGACCTGTCACATTCCGGCAGCTCGTCGCCTAAGATGATTTGTCGCTGCGCGGGACTTGCTGATGGTCGGAGTCCAGTTCTCCTTCTAAGGCCAAACCGAGCCTCTACGCAGCCATGAAGTTGTTCCTCTCTGTGGTTTGCATTGACATTTATTTTAGAAAACGCGCGAAGTTCTTAGCGTTTATTACGATATATTACAAGACAATACAAGCGGTCACTGCCTTGGAGGCAGCAAAGTCGATGGACGCACTACGAATTTTACATAGCGAATCGTCAAAAGGCTGGGGCGGTCAGGAACATCGGACACTGAAGGAAATGACCGTCTTGCGCGCGCGCGGCCATTCGATTGAAATGGTGTGTCCGATCGAGGCGCGCTTGGGCGTACGGGCCAAAGAGGAAGGGTTCGTCGTTCACCATGCTCGAATGAGGGGCGGCGCGGACGTCGCTTCAATGCTGAGGATTAAGACGCTGCTCTCGCGTGGCAAATTCGATGTTCTCAACACCCATAGCGGCCATGACAGCATTGTCGCGGGAACGGCTGGCCGCCTGGCTGGCACGCCGCTGGTCGTCCGCACGCGCCACCTCGCGCTGCCCATCACTTCGCTCGCTACCTACACGTGGATTCCGCATCGCATCATTGCGGTAAGTCGCCACGTTCGGGATTACCTGATTTCAGTGGGCGTCGCGCAAAGCCGTGTCGAAACGATCTATGACGGTATCGTCAAGCCGGAAGCGCTGTTTCATTCCACTTTGCGCAACGAGCTGGGGCTCGGCACCGACGCAATCATTGCTTGCATGGTCGCCATCGTGCGGGACAAGAAGGGTCATGAAGATCTGATCGACGCGGTTCAGCCGATGCTCGCGGAACGTCCGCACTTGCATGTGGTGATGGCAGGAGACGGACCATGGTTCGACAAGATCAAGAACATCATCGACAGTGTGGGACTTAGCGATCGTATACATCTGCTCGGCTTTCGCACCGATATTCCTAATGTGCTGCGGGGCTGCGACTTCTTCGTGCTGCCGACGCATCAGGAAGCGCTGGGCCAGTCTTATATCGAAGCCATGGCGGCGGGTTTGCCTGTCATTGGAACTGACGTCAACGGTGTGCCTGAAGTCATCACGCATGGTGAAAATGGCCTGCTCGTACCGCCGCATGATATTGAAGCACTGCGAGCGGCCATGTCGCGCCTGATTGACAACCCGGAGCTACGGGTAAAGCTGGGCTGCGCGGGACGCCTTCTTACCAATGCGAGCTTCACGATCGACGGCATGGCGGAGGAAACCATCGATTTCTATCGGCGCGGCATCCGCGAGCGCGGTCCGCAAGCATGACAGCACGGGCGAGCGGTTCCCGCGCTGATGGATCACCACATAAGCACGTCGCCTGGAATGATCACGGTCTCGCCCAATCACTTTGAAGCGCAGACTGCCTATCTCACGCAAGCGGGTTATCGGACAGCGGGCGCCCAACAATTGGGCGTTTATCTGGTGGGCAAGCCGCTGCCAGCGTAGTAGTGTCAGCCCAAGTCCGGCCAGCGAACGCGGGCCCGCACCCATCTTCGCTATGCTCGACACTCTCCAACAAGCCACGGGTCGAACGGGTTAACCGATCCAAGCGTATGACAGTTACCACATCACCATGCCGCAAATGATCAAGCAGGCACACTAACTCCGGGCGGTCACGCTTCGCGCCACTGACCTCCTCCTGGCTAGAAAATATGACTGTGCAACGGGCGGAATGTCAGGGTCCCGCCGTCTGCTCGCTTTGGCGTTCGTTTGGACCAAGATTGGAAAGTGAAGTGCCATCGGCAAAGCCCGGTTGGTACCCCTTCTGCACGGGTACGTTAATCGATGTGAAACGCCTTACCTTGACTTGAATGAGATATTGAATATGATGTTTTTCGGTTCAAATCCGTTTCCCAACAAGCCCGCTGGCACTTTCGCGTACCCTGCATCGACCGTCTTTGCGACGCAACATAACAGGCCCGATTGTGTTTCTCGAAAGGCGCGAACGTGCGCGAGAGCCGATGGTCGCGAGGGAACCCGTCCACAATGATCAGGTTCGTCGTGCTGTCCGGCTTTTGGACGACGTCGCGGTCGGCACCCCGCTAAACGGGTAATCGACGGGCCTCGCGGGATATCCATGGATGCAGGGCATGCGTATTGCTTAGGTATACTTACCATCAATGAGCATTCCTGAGAAGGTAACGTGCCTTCCGATCCATTGCCTCCGATTCAGATTTCGATAGCCATTGGTTCGCCCAATGTCGACGCCGCTGGGCCAACTCCCGACGATGTTCCGAACGTCGAAGAGCCAGTAGTGGACCCGACCAGCAGCAAACATCACCGCAGGTCATCCCAACCCGTTTGTTCCTTGTCACACTGATGGAGGCGAAAATGTTGGATAAGAGTTTTCACCAGTTACCTGGTGATGAGCAAAATGACTTTCGCACGACGTGTGCAAACGCCGGAATTGCCCCGGGAGCATTTGTCGTGTCTTTCACCAACGAGCTTCCCGGCGACAACGACGCCCAAGCATTCGAGCGAACTGTCATTGTCCGGTTTGGCCCAATCGAGCGGGCTTATAACGGCGGCGACGGCACTCACTGGACCGTGGACTTTAAAAAGGACCTGTCCGCCAACATTTTCGGATAGTTGCCTGATGGGTCGCCACTGACGCGCGCCACTCCGCCGCACATTCGGCCGCCTGGCGGTTGACTCCCCGTCCCCCGACCGGCCATGGCCTGAGCACGTCGGCCGCGTCAGGCGATACTGGCGTCGCGATCGGGAGGGGAATACCGAGTCCCCCTACTTGGCGCTGTAGATCGTTATTCCGCCATTCGTGAACCCGTTAGACGAACACGTCGCACAACCGACAGGAGCCGTGGCGCCCGAGTGGGGAACGAACACCAGCCCGCTCGCGGAATCGACTGCTACTGAATGCGCATTGTTGCCTGAAGGAACCGTCTTGATCAGCGTTCGTGTGGCCGCGTCGACGATCTGCAGCACCGGTGTACAAGGCGATGCAGCGCTGCAGGCGCCGCCTGCACTTGCCATGCCGTTTGCCGTCCACCGACTGCCAGCGTTGAAATAACGATTCGTCGACGGATCGTATTCAAGCTGGTCGCCGCCTCCCGCGTTCAGGGAAGCAAGCATGTTTCCGTTCGTGCGGTCCACGATTTGAAGAAGTAATGGCGCACCCGTTGTCGCCTCACGGCAACCGATAGCGATATCTGCGCCGGGGCCGATCGCCAGCCCAGTCGGATCGCAATTACCTTCCGAGTACATCGCTACGCTGGCGAGCGTCGTGTAGTTCTGCGTAGCGCCATTCGGAATAGCGCGAATGGAGGCGCCCGAGAGCTTGACGAGTTCTCCGTGCGGATTGGCCGTCGTGCCGTCGTTGTTGACGTAGAAGTTATCCGTTGCGGGATCGTACCGGCAGGCCTCCAGTCCGGCGGAGGGTCGGCCCGCTGCATCGGTGAATGTCACCTTGGCGGCAATCGTCTGGGTGGAAGTATTGATGAAGGTGGCGAACGGCGGTGATTCTTCCGGGCTCGAGATCATGAAGAGGCCGTGGGTCGCGTCGAAACACCCTTCGTCTGCGCGTACGCCCGTCGTGCTCACCGGAATACTCTTCACGACGGCGCTTGCGGCAGGATCGACGAGTTTGACGGAATTTACGTCGCCCGCATAAATGAGATTGCCAACCGCTGTGGCGCCATCCGGTCCCGCCATCGAATTCGGGCCAGGTCCAAGGCCCGCGAATGCCAGGCTTCCCGCGCCCGTGATCGACGTGACGAATGTTTTGCTAGGGATATCAACTACATCGAGTGCCGCGTTGTTCCGGTCGGTGAAGTAATAGCGAGAACCGCTTACCACGCCAATGTCGAACGAGAAGTTGGTCGTTGGCGCAAGGTTGGGAACCGAAAGCTCGCTTACGACCTGTCCCGTTGAATCGTTGTGGTTGTCGTGCCCGCCGCACCCGGCGAGAACAGTTACCAGGACAAGACTCGTGATGAGGCAGACGAATTGCAATTGAGGAATATTTCGCATGGCCGTGCCTCCTGAGGTTACAGATTTTTATAGTCGCCCGTGCAATCGATCGTTCGCCCTACATCAGCCGAACGCGAGATTTTGAAAGGTGTTTTAGTCTGGAGTACGTTACGAATTCTTACGATGCACGTATTCCCTATACTGCATTGCAACGGCGCAGGTTGTCGTGACAAATCCTTTCTAACTATCTTCAATTTGCATTCTGCTTGAAGTACGCAATGAGATTCGCGAAATGCGGAGCCGAACAGGGCCTCAGAGCTGTGCTTCTCCACATAGTCGACACGCGGTGAACACACGCAGTACTCCATATTCAGGAGCAGATCGTCGATCGACAACGGTTCGGTCTTGAATACGTCGAGCGCGCCGTTCCTTGGCGGCCTTTTCTGAGCCCGGTCAGCAGTGCTTGCGGCGCGGCCCCCCCTGCCCGGCTCGTGTTGACGGAGAGGCTGGACGCCTTCATGCGGGAGAGAAGTTTTCGAGCGTGACAACACTGTGATGGCGTAGCGGCGTGGGACTTCGTGGCGGCGTCGGCGTCGGCGTCGGCGTCGGCGTGCGCATCGTACACGACAGCTAAGGAGGTCGGCCTGTTAGCTTTTGCGAACTGAGCGAACTTGACGGATTACCCACAGTTCATCCGTCAAGCGGTCAAGTGATAAACGGCCGAGGCTGCATGAGTTGCGCGGTCAAATACAAACTCGAAACTGTCTTCGAGGTCATTGCGAGCCAAGCTCGAAGCTCTAGCGCTTGGGCAGCCGGCGGCGCCTTTGTTGGGTCAAGGCCCATCGCAGCTAGCTTGCGAGAGAACGCCTGTGAACCGAGGACCGCACGATTGAACCAGGTACCGATGCCGTCCTCGACATGTACGGGACTAGTCACTTGCAACGTTGTGCCATCAGCATCAGACACCACTGGCGCCTGCGCATTTCCTAGCACGGGGTAGGCGGTGTATGTGAAGACGGAGGCACAGCAAGCCGTTCTTGCGTTGCATCGGATGAGGCAGCAACTCGTGAAGTTTCGCACGATGCAAATCAATAGCCTCCGTGGTTTGCTGACTGAGTACGGTGAAGTGATGGCCCAGGGGCGCGCGGCGTTGGACAAGGCGATACCGGGTGTGTTGGAACGGATGGTCGATCGTCTACCGGCGATTCTGATCGACACCGTGCGTAAACAATGGAACGGGCTGATAGCACTGGATAAACAGATTGCCGAAATTGAACGACGCCTGCAGACGTGGATGAAAGAGGACAGGCGTACAAGGCAATCGCTGCCATACCCGGCGTTGGCCTGCTGACCGCGACAGCTGCCGTTGCGACCATGGGCGATCCGAAATCGTTCAGATCGGGCCGAGAGTTTGCGGCGTGGCTCGGTCTGGTGCCTGGGCAAACAGGCTCAGGCGGCAAAATAAAGCTGCTTGGGATACGCAAGCGTGGCGACACCTATTTGAGAACCTTGCTAATTCACGGCGCTCGTAGCGTGTTGTTTCACACGAAGCAGCCTACAGAATGGATCGAGCAGATGAAAAAGCGCCGACCACTGAATGTGGTGATGGTGGCGCTCGCCAACAAGATGGCGCGAATCATCTGGGCAGTACTGCGCACGCCAGACCGTACACGAAAGATCATGTCAGCCTGAAGTCGGCTTGAGCAAGCATTCCCCTTAACGAGCAGTCCAATCGAGCAGGATAAACCCGTCGTAAAGTTGCGTTGGCAATCGAGTGTCATGACAGCACAGGTAAGACCGGGACTCGTGAAACCTGGAAATTCCAGCGAGCTTCGAGCTCTCACCCGGAATGACGCACGAGTCAGCGGATTTCATAGGGACCCGCAGCGGCTGTACCGGCTGCAAGAAGGTCGCATATAGAGCTGCAACCTATCCTGTTCTTCAACGCACAAGAAAGCCTTGCGCAAAGGGGGCGTTCATATAGGGGAATTTGACCGACCGCCGGGGGTGTCATCACACACTTGAAGAATATCTCCACGCCCACATTGCGGGCGTGGGTATCGGCAGCGAGGTAAAACGCCGTCGTTAAGGACGATCCAACGCGGCACGGGAGAGCTCAGCGCAGCGGCCTTACCCTAAACCAATGCATACATGATGGTTCGCCGTCGCGCGATCTCAGCCGGCATCGCTACGGAGGTTGGCAACCACACGTCTCGCGCGACCGGCATCACAGCGAATCTCAGGAACGGCGGCTCGCTGGAGAGCGCCGCGGTGATGGCGAACCATGCGTCAACGCGCACCACGCAGCTTTACAAGCGGCATCGGGAAAATATCCGCCTCGATGAAGTCGAGACGATCCGCATGTAAACGGGGGCGCCTTAAAGTTCGGATACTTTACGTATCGTTAAGCGTTTGCGCCTTGCAGCCGGTCCTAGGGTCGGGCGTTCAAGGGCGGCTAACGGAGTGGTCCAGTCAACCGTGTCGATCGGGCAAAGGCAGCAATCCCGCCTGAACTGTTCGGGCCAGGGTAGACGGTAAAGGGAGAAGGTACCGGCCATGAGAAAATTCTGACTTCAGACAGCGAGAAGTGACTTTGAATGCTACGAGAAGACGCTTCGCAATCGGCCGACGTCGCACGAATTTTTAGCACACCGTCCGCTTAGCGTCCGAAAGCAATTACATGCCTCCACCGGGCACGGCGGTTGCGCATTGTGTTTTCGGGGACAAATCAAGATGTTTGCGCGGCAGCATCGCTGTCTCCTCTCGCGAGATCGCAATGCAAACCATATTCCCCGTTGATCCGGGTACCGCTGTACTTGTCCAGCTTCTCGAACGTATTTCAAGTCGCGACGTCAAAGCGCTAAGGATGCTTTACGAACTTACCTCTCAAAACCTGCTTGTCATCGCACTTCGCATATTGCGACGCAGGGAATTTGCTGAAGAGGTACTACAAGACACATTTATCAGCGTTTGGAAATTCGCTCCCGACTACAACAGCAGCGTTTCGCCGCCGATGGCGTGGATGGCGGTCATCGTGAGAAGTCGCACCTTCGATTACTTGAGACGACGAAAGTCCTCCGCGGGTCCAGAGATAGAGTGGAGCGACAAGCTTGACGAAATCTTGACGGCTGCAACGCCCGACCCGTGTGAACTTGCGGTCTTAAATCAACAAACCCGGCATCTGGCTATCTGTATGAGCTACCTTCATGCCAATCAGAAACGCGCACTGGAGCTTGCATACTTTCATGATTTAACGCACAAGGAGGTAGCAGAAGAAATGAGCGTGCCGCTTGGTACCGTCAAGGCATGGCTACGCCGAGGAACCGAAGCGCTTAAGATCAGTTTGGGCTCGACTTGCGAGACCGTGCCACCAATGTCGCTGTCAACGGAAAACGCTTCGCTTCAGAATCCGTAAACGTAATCAATCAAAAGAAACCAACAAGCAGCAGCTCGAGCTGATTCACGCGCAGTGTCCAACTCTTACCGAACGCCTCATTCGTAGCGGTCCAGAAGAGCAGGTGTGCCCATAGTCGTCTCGCAAGGAAGTGGGTCCAGAGTAAACACTCCCATAGCGATTCACAATTGTTATGTATTTGTGCATCGCACAAATTACGGTTATCTTAACCAGCATCCGGCAAGCGTTGTTTCGGCTTAGTGACATTGTGCGATGCGTTCAGACATATACGCTGTCGGCAGTCACGGTTGAAAGCTCATGTGGTTTCATAGACTTATTGCGCGGAGAAGTGCGTTAGGGACACGAGAACCGAATTCAGGTTTTCATTCTGACGCTTTATGATGTCGGTAAAATCTCTTGCGCCTGGGCCGAACTACGAATGCCATGCGCTGGCCAAGGGATGCGTCGTGCCGAACATTCGGACCCTGAAGGCCCCCAACTGAGCAATCCGTGACGCTCTTGCCGTGTGAGCCGTGAACCTTGGAATTCGAGCGTTGCTCTACGCAGTCCCGCCCGGAGGCTATGCGTCCCTCATAGGCAGAGACATCAAAAAGTTCCTTGCGGCGCGGCCAGCGGGTCCGACTGGCGAAACAGGTCGGGCGTAGTCAAAGCCGTTAGGACAGGTCCTTTCAGCTTGCGCTCTACCGGCCAATGACCGGAGGTCTAACATGAAACTTGACGACGCTACCTTTCGGCAATTGCGCCGTCTCGCTCCGGTTCTCGATGACGTTCTAAACGCAGGAGAGGTCGAGCACGCAGACCAGGCAGCGGACCTCGCGTCACTCGCTCAGTTATGCTCGCGGTTGTTCGACGCGTACCGCGACCAAACATCCGTGGGAGATTGCGCATCCGGCACCGCCCCCTGTGGGAATTGTGAGTGCATCGAAGCGTTGGGCACACAAAAAGCTTCGGTCTAAAATCTAAAAATCCACGTTCTGCTCGTCGAAGACGAGTCGCATTTCCTACCTCGGAGAAGGTTTCCGGTCTCAATCGCACTGCGTCACAAAAATTATGTTTGCTCTGGCTTTCCGGGAAGTCTGCTATCCGAACCAGCCGCCGGCGGTTCGCGGCAGTGCAACGCGCCATGTTGGCGCGGCGAGACCACAGGTGCAGCTGGGCGGCCCATGGCGAGCGCAGTGAGCGCCGACCGTTGCAGAGGCGCGTTCTAACAGCCCCTTGGCCAGAGCGCAGACCAGCAAGTGTGTAGTCGAGCAGCTCACCGACTACTAGGTTTTCCTTCCGTCGGCACTTACCTGTCCCTCGTGACGCCGCAAGTGACGAATCGAAGCGAGTAGGGTTTTCTCCCACGGTCAGCGTTGCGTAGACTTGAAATAATAAGTCGTTGGCGGAGGTTATGTTTCTGAGGAAGGAACCGTCATGACTAAGTCATTTGCAATAGCTTCAGCACGGGTTTTAGCCAGTCTTGCCCTGGTCTTCGTTGCTCAGAGCAAAGTGAGTGCACAAGCCTGCAACCCGGCGCTTGCTGCTGGGTATCTCTACCAGTGCCCACAGCCCCAAAGCTCGTATTTCGACCACCAACGGTTTGGCCCGAACAATCGAGACGGTTATCAGAACTATCGTGGCTTCAACGACAACCGGTTCGACGGCTATCGTTCCAACGACGGGCATCGGCCTGACGGCTTCAACGGCTCACACGGTGGCAGTTCAAGAGGTGGAATGGGTCGCGACAGGTAGGCCCGAACCGGCCGCGAATGGGAGCCAGCCCCGACTCCTTGCCACGACAAAAGCAGTCAGAGCGATTGGATGAGCAGGTCGACGCCGCTTGGCGTGCATCGGCGAAGTTTCTCCGGCGCGAACTGCGTCATCGCTCAGGCTTCAACGGGACCGCTGCTTCAGTGTTTGGAAAATATGTCGCGTTGCCGAGCGTACGAGCCCGTTTTCGGACGCGGTGGCTCCCCGACTTCGCTTCGCGTAGCAACAACCCCGCCATACGACATGTCCGTGCTGGATTGAGCAGAAGTGTTCGCATCGTCTTGCATGGCCGACCGTGCTGTCGGCTGCGCGCTAGACCGCGTATCTTGTGCGGTTGCGATGCTCGTCGATACGAGCAAAAATGCTCCAACCGCGGTTACACAAAAGGCTGATTTCATTTCAGTACTCCCTGCATGACGTTTGATGGCGAAGTCCTTTTCTTAGCCTGACGGTTAAAAGGGCCTACTCACACCCGTCTCGAATATGTTCTGCAATGGCGTTTCCAAAGAAGCGTGTTCAGCACCTTCGGCGCGGCTGCAGCATGATTGGCTCGCCGCGTCGGCGAAAAAACGCCGGCGTAAAGCCATGCACATCAACGTAGCTATTCACCCATGACGCTTTTTGGCTCTGGCATCCTGGGGTGCAAAATGTCGATTGCAACTTTCACAAATCGGAGCGACCACTCGACGCTAACATGAGCAAGGTCGGCGGATTCACTCGCGGCAAACAAGCGCGCTTGTTCTTCTTCCGTTAGCGACGGGTGACCCCACTCCACCAAACTTTCTCCAATAACATCGAGCACTTTTTTGGTAGTGGTGTGCTTGTCTATCGTACGGGTGTGGAGCACTGCGAGAAAGAGAATTGACCACGCCTTGCAAGCGCTCCATCGCGTTCAAATAGTGGTCCAGGTCCATCTCCGCTCCTCGCTCTTCTCGACAATCTGTGCTCGGTCGATGCAGACGTCCGAACGTTTTAAGTTTAGGTCGATTCGGGCTTGTTCGCATCAAGGCAAACCCGTCCGGTTGCTACCCAAATAGTCAACTGAGAGAGTCGCATAAGCCGCTCCAATGTGTCGCTTTTATACAAGCGAGCCGGAGCACGTCGTATGGCGGGACGGCTAGCTATTCCCGTAGACAAAAATTCAGACCCGCGAACGAAGGGAGCACGTGACGCTGCGTGTGCAGGGCCAAAAATAAAACGACGCGTCCTCATGCGTGCGGTCGGATTGACTTGAGCGCAGCACTTTCGAGTCGCTTCAACGGGCGTGGTTACTGATTGCTCCGGCTGAGAGATTTCTTTGAAAAAGTCGATATCGCGGCCACGCAGCGAAACGGAGTAAAACCGCCGTTGGCAGTCTTGGCCAAGCCGGTGCCCCGGCCCGTGTATGGCTCCGCAATAAACGGGGCCGGGAGAGGCAAAAAGGCCATTTGGTGACCCTGTTTCGTTAGCGCGCGACCCTCTCTCCTGCACGCCAAGACCTACGGACTAGGAACATTCGGTGAGCATACCGGAACGGCGAGTCGCAGGTGTACGGACCCAGCGACAAACGACGGCTCACCTTGCGCTCGACCGCTGGTTTTTACCTTAACTTTTCAGTGACCGGCGCATCCTCGTCAAATGCTCCGGAAGGGACCTCGTCCGCGTCGACCGCTTTATTTGCTACGGTGGGGCTCACAAGAGACCTGTAAGCCTGCTCCCAAAATTCATCCGCTCGCCCTTCCGGGCTTCCTGCTTTTTCCCACAGCTCATATGCCCGAGCGCGAAGCTGGTCGTCGTCAATATCGTTGTCCATCTTACGTCTCCAAATTCTCAGCTGCGAATGCGGTGTGAATGTTCTGCGTCCAGGGAGGTCGATTGAATCAACGCACTGAGCCACTCAGCATGTCAAGTTATGGACGCGTCGAAACGGTTGGTCCGGTTCGACGCGGGGCGTGTTTCTCAACCGCCAGATGCGGGGGCGTCCATCGCGCCTTTGTTCGTCGACTTCTTCGGCATTTTCTTCTTCGACATTCCAGAGCTGTTGCTCATAGTGTTCGAGCCCTTTGAATTCGACATGGCATTTGTATCGCCACCGCTATTCGGTGTTCCCATTCCCGTGCCGCCTCCTCCAGCAGAGCCGCCACCCGCCCCCGCGCCACCGCCTCCGCCACCCCCAGCGCCTTGTGCGAACGCACCGGCAGATAGGCCAAGAAGCATGGCTGAAATCAAAATATTTTTGCTGATGCGGTTCATGTTGGTCTCCTAACACATTTTCGACCGCTGCCGAGATTGGAGCAGTCTATTGCAAGGTATTCGCAAAGATTGTGCCTTCCGCATTACCGCATTTCCGACAAGGCAATTTGTTATTGCGTTGCGCTGGAGGAGCCTGCGACACCCGGCTTTTTCTTCATAGGACTCTTTTTTGCTAGGTCATGGGGGACGGGTTCTTCTTTCGCAGACCAAATATCGGAGGTTGGCGTCATGGCATTTGCCAACCATCAAAACGAAGCGCATCGATTGCAACGGTTACAGGCCTATGGAATTTTGGATACGGCCACCGAATCACACTTCGATGCAATCACTAAAACAGCAGCTCAGATACTGCGGACGCCAATTGCGCTCTTGAATTTTATAGACGAGGCCCGGGAATGGTGTAAGTCTGCGTGGGGCATGAAGCGCAAGCATGCGCGGCGGCACGAATCGATATGCGCAGAAGCCTTGCTAAAAGGCGATTTTCTTGTCATACCGAACGCAGGCGAGGATGCGCATTTCAGTAATCACCCGCAGGTGACAGGTAAGCGAGGTGTGGTTTTCTATGTTGGAGTCGTTCTCAAAACGTCGGACGGCGTGGCACTCGGTACGCTTTGCGCAATCGACCACTTGCCCCGTGATGTTTCGGTCGAAGAGGTGGACGCGCTACGTACCCTGGCAGCGAATGTCGTCGGACATTTGGAATGTCGCATCCTTTCGCGCAAACTCGCCGACGCCGAGCAACGACTGGAAGCTGCCGCAACCAGCCGAGATGAGTTTTTGGCCATGCTCGCGCACGAGTTGCGAGCGCCACTCGCACCTATCAATACTGCGGTAGAGCTTCTGGATACGGCCGGGGCATCAGATGCGCAACACGCATGGGCGCGGACAGTGTTACGCCGTCACATCCGCTACATGAGTCAGATTGTGGATAATTTACTCTCTACATCGCTTGTATCAACTGGCGCCATCAACCTGACGCTGAACGTTACCCAAGTGCAGGCAATGCTCGACCAAGCACTCGAATTGGTTCAGACGGACATCAGCCGACAAGGCCACGAGCTGACGATGGAAGTTGACGCAACGCTGTATGTCGACGCGGATGCAATTCAATGTCCGCTTATCGTCGCCAATTTGTTGCGTAATGCCGCGACGTATACGCCGCCAGGTGGACACATCAATGTGACCGCGAGTGCAGACGTGGATATCGTCAACTACGATGTCCGGTTGCGCGACAACTATGATGGCCGGTCGACGGGGGTAATTGTCGCTGTCAATTGGCTATAGTTGTCGCTCCGTTGTGGTCGTCTGTGGGTAATTGACGCCGCCGCTCTTTCTGTCTGTCAGTGGCGTTGCGGCGCCGATAGCTTTCGACATTCAGTTCGAAGATCGTCGAGTGATGAACGAGGCGGTCTATGGCGGCGACGGTCATACCAGGGTCAGGAAACACGTCATTCCACCCCGAGAATGGTTGATTGGCCGTGATGAGAAGACTTTTTCTTTCATATCTCTCGGCTATCAACTCGAACAGCACGCTGGTTTCGGCCTGGTCCTTTCTCACGTACGACAGATCATCCAAGATGATCAGATCGAAACGATCGAGTTTGGCAAGTGCTGACGGTAATTGCAGGCTCTTTCGCGCCACCTGAAGCTTCTGCACCAATTCGCTGGTGCGGGTGCACAAGACCCGATAGCCCGCGTCGATCAGGGCGTGACCAATCGCTGATCCCAAGTGACTTTTTCCTCCACCGGG
>NZ_MTHB01000088.1 GCF_002220365.1 Caballeronia sordidicola
AATACAACCTTCCGCAAACAGAAGGACCCTCCGCGCGACAGCGCACGCGTCAAGCAATCGTCATCCCGCAAGCCCTATTGTCCATCCCCGAACTCGCGTGTCCAGGCCGACTTCCCCGTACACTGAGCGCACTTCGTTCATCCTTCACGGGATTAGAACGCGTTTCGATCACCACCACAGGACGCTTGCCATGACCGGATCCACCCTTGCCGCGCAACTCGTTCAGGCCCGCCGCCAACGCACGCAGATAGAAGACCTTGAGTCAGCCGATATCCCTGCCGACGCCGAAGCGGCTTACGCCATCCAGCACGAAGTTCTGACCCTTTCCGGCGCGCGGATTGGCGCGTGGAAGGTCGGCGCCCGTGCACCCGGCGCGCTGGCGAACACGGCGCCCATTGACGCGGAACTCGTGCACACATCGCCGGCGCGTATTGCGCACGCTTCGTTTTTTCGTGCGCTGATTGAACTGGAGATCGCGTTCCGTTTTTCGTACGCCTTGCCGCCCCGTGACGAACCTTACAGCCGCAGCGAAGTATTCGCGGCGCTGGGCAGCATGGCCGTGGCGCTGGAAGTGGTCGACAGCCGCTTCGCGCAATGGCCAAACCTGGCAACGCTGGCACAACTTGCCGATTCGCAGAACAACGGGGCACTGGTCGTCGGCAAGATGGAGCCGTATGACGTGATCGCCCCTAACTTCGATTTTCTTTCACCGCTGCTCGAACTGTCCGTCGACGGCGTCTCGATCGTGCCGGCGAGCACCGGCAATCCGGCCGGCGATCCCCGAGAACTGCTGGTGTGGTTCGTCAACTATTGCAGCACTCACGGACACACGGTCCAGCCGTTCTGGACCATCACCACCGGCTCCTATACCGGCGCGCGGCGGGTAGAGGGCCCAAGCGTCATAAGCGGTCGGGTGGACCGGATTGGTGACATCGAACTGACGCTGGAATGACATTTTTGCGGCATTTCAACGCACCGTGACAGCGCGCGGAAAACATTCATGCGAGCGTGTTACATCAAAAAAAGGCACTCATTCGAGTGCCTTTTTTGCGTTTAAATCCCTGCCTGCTGAGCGGGTATATCGGGGGCATAAGCTGAGTATGCGCGGGGTATAAGCGGTCAACGGATGCGGGTGCCCATCGTTTAGTAAGAGAGGCACGTAGCATTTGAGAGCCTGCAATCAAATGACATTGGAGAGCCGATGTCGAAAAAACGCACCGGGCGTTGCATCGTTCCGGTGCGACGATGCGTATATGGGATAACCGGTGGATAAGTTGTGGATGAGCTTGTGGATGAGCGGGGGACAACACTGGGACAACTCGGCATAGGGGCGGCATACGTGCGGCATATCAGCGGCATAAACGCTCAATGCATAACTGAGGGCAACGCTGAACCGCCGGCAGCAGCAGTCAGCGTGTTGGGCTGCCAGCATGCCGCATGGGTCCGGGGCTTGTACAGCAAGGCTATGCAGCCAATGCGGAAAACGTTTCGCGAGTCGGGATGATGATTGTAGGTGAACGAAAATATTCCACCAAGCTAGGAATACTTCGAAGCAAATCAACAACGCATTTGCATGAAAAAAAATTCGAATAGGTTTAGGATGAACTGAAGCGATGTTGTTCTGATTAGGCGCGCCGCGCACACATTGCTTTCTGACTTCGGCGAGGAGGTAGCATGGATATCTACAGCAGTTTCGCGACCCGCTTCGAAAAAACCCGCGAGGAGGAATTCTCGCTCGAAGAGTATCTCGCGCTCTGCAAAGACGATCCTGCAACGTATGCAACAGCGGGCGAACGGATGTTGTCGGCAATCGGGGAACCGGAGTCCGTCGACACACGCACCGACCCGCGCTTATCGCGTGTGTTTGCAAACAAGGTCATCAAGGTGTATCCGGCGTTCCGTGAGTTCTACGGAATGGAGGAAGTGATCGAGCAAGTGGTGTCGTACTTCAGGCATGCTGCTCAGGGTCTTGAAGAGAAGAAACAGATTCTGTATTTGCTGGGGCCGGTGGGCGGCGGCAAGTCATCTATTGCCGAACGTCTGAAGCAACTCGCCGAGCGTGTTCCGTTCTATGCAATCAAGGGTTCGCCCGTCAATGAATCGCCTCTTGGGCTGTTCGATTACGACGAAGACGGCCCGATCCTCGAAGAGCAATACGGCATCCCCCGCCGTTATCTCAAGAACATTCTGAGTCCGTGGGCAGTAAAGCGCCTTCACGAATTCAATGGCGACATCCGCAAGTTCCGCATCGTTCGCCGCTATCCCTCCATCCTGCGCCAGATCGGTATAGCCAAGACCGAACCGGGCGATGAGAACAATCAGGACATCTCGTCACTCGTCGGCAAGGTAGACATCCGCAAGCTCGAAACATTTTCGCAAGACGACGCGGACGCCTACAGCTACTCCGGCGGTTTGTGTCTCGCGAATCAGGGCTTGCTTGAGTTCGTCGAAATGTTCAAGGCGCCGATCAAGGTGCTGCACCCGCTGCTTACCGCTACCCAGGAAGGCAACTTCAAGGGCACGGAAGGCTTCGGTGCAATCCCGTTCGACGGCGTGGTCCTGGCTCACTCGAACGAGTCGGAATGGAAGACTTTCCGCAATAACAAGAACAACGAAGCACTGCTCGATCGTATCTTCGTGGTCAAGGTGCCGTACTGCCTGCGCTACAGCGAAGAGATGAAGATCTACGAGAAGCTGCTGCGTAATTCTTCGTTGACGAACGCTGTTTGCGCGCCGGGCACGTTGAAGATGATGGCGCAGATGGCGGTGCTCACGCGCCTGCATGAGCCGGAAAATTCCAGCCTCTTTTCGAAGATGCAGGTCTATGACGGCGACAACCTCAAGGACACGGATCCGAAAGCAAAATCGTTCCAGGAGTACCGCGATTTTGCGGGCGTCGATGAAGGCATGAACGGCGTATCAACCCGATTCGCATTCAAGATCTTGTCACGGGTATTCAACTTCGATTCCGCAGAAGTCGCGGCGAATCCGGTGCACCTGATGTACGTGCTGGAGCAGCAGATCGAACGCGAGCAATTCCCGCCGGAAACCGAACAGAAATACCTGTCGTTCATCAAGGACGTCCTGGCGTCGCGGTACGCCGAGTTCATTGGCAAGGAGATTCAGACCGCGTACCTGGAGTCGTATTCGGAGTACGGACAGAACATCTTCGACCGCTACGTCACGTATGCCGATTTCTGGATCCAGGACCAGGAATTCCGCGATCACGATACCGGCGAAAGTTTCGATCGCGCTTCGCTGAATGCGGAACTGGAGAAGATCGAGAAACCGGCTGGCATCAGCAACCCGAAGGACTTCCGCAACGAGATCGTGAACTTCGTTCTGCGCGCTCGGGCGGCGAATGGCGGCAAGAATCCGGCGTGGATCAGCTACGAGAAGTTGCGTGTGGTGATCGAGAAGAAGATGTTCTCGAACACTGAAGAGCTTCTGCCAGTGATCTCGTTCAACGCTAAAGGATCGGCGGAAGAACAGCGCAAGCATGAAGATTTCGTCAACCGCATGGTCGCAAAGGGTTATACGCCGAAGCAAGTGCGGCTGCTCTGCGACTGGTATCTGCGCGTCCGGAAGTCATCCTGATGCTAGTGCCGATGCGCCGCCCTGATGAAGATGTTTTCGTCGTGTTTTTAACGGGAGAGAAATGAGTTCTCAGCGAAACCAGGCAAAACGTGATTGAATCAGTGTTGTGTTGCTAGTTTTATAGTCATACGTTCGCGCGACGCCGGCTCAAACCGGCGCACCGCGAGCACCTTGGCGAGTGCTTTACGGCCGGCGCCGCAGCGCGCGGTTCAAGGCCATGAGCGCTTCGCTTCCTCGCCAATTACGCGGGAGACTGGATGTGCTGCATCAAATCATCGACCGCAGGTTAGCCGGTAAGAACAAGAGCATTGCCAACCGCGAACGCTTTTTGCGTCGTGTCAAAAACTATATCCGCCGCGCGGTGTCGGACGCCGTTCGGGATCGCAGCATCAAGGACATCCAGAGTACGCAAAGCATCACGATTCCGAAGAAGGACATCGCCGAACCGTCGTTTCGGCATGGCCCTGGCGGAAAGCGTGAGCTCGTGCATCCGGGTAACGCCGAATACATTCGTGGCGACAAGATCGCGCGCCCGGGTGGCGGCGGTGGTGGCGGCGGCAAGACGGCGAGTAACGAAGGCGAAGGGCAGGACGACTTCGTGTTCGAGTTGTCGCGCGAAGAATTCATGCAGTATTTCTTCGACGACCTCGAGCTTCCGCGTCTCGTCAAGACTCAATTAGCCGCCGTGCCCACGTGGAAGAATGTTCGGGCAGGATTTTCGGCTGAAGGAACGCCTAACAATATTGATGTCGTCCGTTCGCTGCGCAGCGCGCTTGGGCGGCGGATCGCGCTAGGGTCGCCGTTATCGCGTCAGTTGCACGAACTGGAGCGTCAGCTGGAAGTGCTCCTGGATGAGAAAGGCGACCCCGAGGAAATTGCACGGCTGGAAGCCGATATCGTGATCATGAAAGGGCGCATCACACGAATTCCTTTCATCGACCCATTCGACTTGCGCTACGTCAACCGGACGAGACAGCCTACGCCATCAAGCAAGGCCGTCATGTTTTGTCTGATGGACGTTTCCGGTTCCATGGACGAGCAGCGCAAGGATCTGTCGAAGCGGTTCTTCATTCTTTTGTACCTGTTCCTGAACCGGAATTACGAAAAGATCGAAGTCGTCTTCATCCGGCATCACACGCGCGCCGAAGAAGTGGACGAAGAAACCTTCTTCCATTCAACCGAAAGCGGCGGTACGGTCGTATCCAGCGCGCTCGAGTTGATGAAGAAGATCATGGACGAGCGGTATTCGCCAACCGAATGGAATATCTACGGCGCGCAAGCGTCCGACGGCGACAACTGGACTGACGATTCACCCAAGTGCAGGAAGCTCCTCGCCGAGGACATTTTGCAGAAGGTGCGCTATTTCGCTTATATTCAGGTAGCGCCGGAAGAGCAGAATCTTTGGGTGGAATATGCTCATCTGGCACAAAGCGCGCCTGAACTCGCGATGAAGAAAGTCGAATCTGCGGCAGATATTTATCCTGTCTTTCGCGAATTGTTTGAGAAACAACAGGCGGCTGCATGACAACACGGCATTTGGACAACGAAGCACGTGGGTATCACCTCAAACCTGGCGAAGAACTGAAAGCACAAGACAGCGCGCCACAAAAGGCCAGGAAGCCTCGAAAAAACGCGGCGTCGGAAGGAGACACCATGAACGTGGCGGAAAAAAGGCCGTTGCCGTGTCCATCGGACTGGACCTTCGAGCTGATCGAGGAATACGACACCGAGATTGCACGGGTCGCACAGCGTTACGGGCTCGACGTGTACCCGATCCAGCTCGAACTCATCAGCGCCGAGCAGATGATGGACGCGTACGCGTCCGTCGGCATGCCGGTGAACTATCGGCACTGGTCGTTCGGCAAGCACTTCCTGTCGACCGAGAAGAGTTATCGGCGCGGGCAAATGGGCTTGGCCTACGAGATCGTCATCAACTCGAATCCGTGCATTGCGTACCTGATGGAAGAAAACACGATGACGATGCAAGCGCTCGTCATCGCGCACGCGGCGTACGGACATAACTCGTTTTTCAAGGGCAATTACCTGTTCAGGCTGTGGACGGATGCGCACGCCATTGTCGATTACCTGGTTTATGCGAAGAATTACATCGCTGAATGCGAGGAGCGGCATGGCATTGACCGGGTGGAGGAACTGCTCGACTCATGTCACGCGCTGATGAACTATGGCGTGGACCGGTATAAGCGTCCCCAGAAGCTGTCGCTTGCCAAGGAAGTGGCCGCGCGGCGCGAACGCGAAGCGTATTTGCAGTCGCAAGTGAATGAACTCTGGCGCACGCTGCCGAATAAAAAGGCGACCACCACCGAGGAAATTGAAAGCCGTTACCCCCCGGAACCTCAGGAAAACCTGCTGTATTTTGCGGAGAAAAATGCGCCTCTGCTTGAGCCGTGGGAACGCGAAGTTATTCGCATTGTCCGCAAGGTCGGCCAGTATTTTTATCCGCAGCGGCAAACGCAGGTCATGAACGAAGGGTGGGCCACGTTCTGGCATTACACGCTGCTCAATACGCTTTATTCGGAAGGCCGTCTGGAAGACGGTTTCATGATGGAGTTCCTGCACTCACACAGTAATGTGGTGTATCAACCGCCCGTGACCAAGCAGTATTACAGCGGCATCAACCCGTACGCGCTGGGTTTTTCCATGATGAGCGATATTCGCCGCATCTGTGAACACCCGACGGACGAGGATCGCGAATGGTTTCCGGAGCTTGCCGGCAGCGACTGGCTTGAAGCGCTGCATTACGCCATGCGCAATTTCAAGGACGAGAGTTTTATTGCGCAGTATTTGTCGCCGCATCTGATTCGAGAAATGCGCCTGTTTTCCATTCTCGACGACGATATGCGCGACTCGCTGGAAGTGTCCGCTATCCACGACGAAAGCGGATACCGGTATGTTCGCCAGGCGTTGTCGCGGCAGTACGACATGCATCATCGTGAGCCGAATATCCAGGTGTATTCAGTGAATACCCGTGGCGATCGCAGCCTGACGTTGCGCCATTTCATGACCGATAACCGTCACCTGACCAACGACAGCGAAGAGGTCCTCAAGCACATGGCGCGCCTGTGGCAATTCGACGTGTATCTTGAAAGCGTCGACGAAAATGGAACGGTGAGAAAGCGCTTCGATTGTAAATACGCCGGGACAGAGAAACGCTGAGTTAATCGCCATTATTCTATTGAGCGTAATCAAAAGCAAAAAACAAAGGCAAAAACCGGCTCGCTGAGTTAATCAGCGAGCCGGTTTTTCTGCGGGGTCTCATTGAGCTTGACCGAGACCCTAGACCTTATCGATCTTCCGGGCTTCCTCGTCTTGCGTGAACAGATCCCAGCTCGCCATGAACAGCGCGGCGATCAGCGGTCCAATCACGAAGCCGTTGATCCCGAACAATCCCATTCCGCCCAGCGTGGAAATCAGCACTACCCAATCAGGCATTTTCGTATCTTTGCCAACCAGGATAGGACGCAGCACGTTGTCCACGAGGCCGATCACCACCACGCAGAACAAAATCAGTATCACGCCGCGCCAGACATCGCCGGTGAGCAGGAAATAGGCGGCTGCCGGCGCCCAGACCAACGCGGCGCCAATGGCCGGCAGCAGCGACAGGAACGCCATTAGCACGCCCCACAGCAGCGAACCCTGGATACCCAGGAACATGAAGATCATGCCGCCGAGGAACCCCTGGACGGCTGCGACCGCGATGTTGCCCTTCACCGTTGCCCGCACGACGGTCGTGAACTTGGCGATCAGATGCTGCTTGGGTTCGTCGTCGAGGGGCAGGGCGCGGCGAATGCGCCGTCCAATTTCACCGCCGTCGCGCAGCAGGAAAAACACGAGATACAGCATCACGCCGAAGCTGATCACGAACTGGAAGGTGTTCTGTCCAATGCTCAACGCTTGCGAGGCCACGAATTGGCTTATCGCGGCGGCGCCACTGGTCAGCCGTTGCTGAATGCTCGGGATATCGGTCAGTCCAAAGCGGCCGAGCAGTGTCTGCACCGAGTTCGGCAGCGCGTGAATGGCTTGCTGGAAGTAGGTCGTGAAATTGGGCTGGCCCGCCTTGACCTGGGCATACGCGAGACCGATTTCCTGGACGAGCGTGGCCGCGACGAAGCTAAGCGGCAGGATCACGATTACGATCGTCAAGCCCAGCGTGGCGAACGCCGCCAGATTGCGCCGTTTGCCGAATTTAGCCGCAAGATAACGCTGCAACGGCTGGAACAGGATCGCGAGGATCGTGCCCCAGAAGATCGCGCCAAAGAACGGCAGCAAGATCCAGCAGAGCGCAACCGTGACAACAAACAGCAAGAGATGGAAGAAGTTCTGGTGAACCGAGCGGTTATTCATGAGATCCCTGGAATGAGGCGGAGGCGAGGCAATAAGGGCGAGATTCAACCCCCGTTCATCCTCACCCATGCAATTGCCGGATGCTAGCACGGGCAAGTTTTGGTCCTATCCGGCAGACTTTGTAAGGTTTTTTTAGCACCAAGGCCAAGTCTTCCTTCGCTGTCTTGCCGATATCTCAAAAATCGTTATAATTGAGTATTCACTCATTAATTACATCGATTCGCATATCGATTCGATCACGCACGATGGCTCGACCCAAAAGCGACGACAAACACAACGCTCTATTGCTCGCCGCAGAACAGGTTTTTGCCAAACGCGGGCTCGCGGCTGCGCCAACATCGGCTATATCGAAGCAGGCGGGTGTCGCGGAAGGGACGCTGTTCACTTACTTCCGCACGAAGGATGAACTGGTGAATGCGCTATACCGGTCCATCAAGCTCGATCTGGCCGATGCCTTGATGACCCGCTTCCCCCGCACGGGGCCCCTGCGCGACCGGCTTGAACACCTGTGGAATGCGTTTGTCGATTGGGGTGTCGCGAATCCGCAGCGGCTGAATGTGCTCGACCAGTTGTCGGTGGCGGACATGGTCAGCGAAGAATCAAAGGCGGTCGGTTACGAGCCGTTTGCCGAGATCGAGGCGCTTGCGCAACACAACATCGACAGCAGCGTCCTGCATGCTTATCCAGTCGCATTCATTGCTGCAAGCATGAAGTCGATGGCCGAAACCACGATGGCCTTCATGAGCGCGTACCCGCAAGAGGCTGGTCAGTATCGTGAGACTGGATTCAAGGTGTTCTGGAACGGCATCGCCCGCAATGCGGATAGTTGAATGACCGATGGATCAAGCGGGCACGTTTTGTTGCTGGCTTTATCCAACGTTTTAATGACTGATTACTCACGCAAGAATATTCTGGAGGATTGCACATGAGCACGTGGACCACGGCCGACATTCCCCCGCAATCGGGCAAACGCGCGTTGGTGACCGGCGCGACTGGCGGATTGGGTTACGAAACATCGCTCGAACTGGCCCGGGCAGGCGCAGAAGTCATTCTCACCGGGCGAAGCGATGCGAAAGGGCGAACCGCGCTCGAACGCATTCGCCGCGAAGTGCCCAATGCCCGGATCCGGTTTGAACCCATTGACCTCGCGAGCCTCGCATCGATCTCGAGTGCGACACAACGGCTTCTTGAAGAAGGCGAGGCGATCGATCTGCTCGTGAACAATGCCGGCGTGATGATGTTGCCCAAGCGTGAAACGACCGCCGATGGTTTCGAGCGCCAATTCGGCACTAACTATCTCGGTCACTTCGCGCTGACTGCACAACTGCTGCCGTTGCTGGAAAAGAGCGCGGCGCCGCGCGTGGTGAACCTGAGCAGCATTGCGCATCGGCGGGGCAAGATTGCCTTCGATAACCTGCAAGGCGAGCGTGCTTATAAAGCGTGGCCGGCGTACGAACAGTCGAAACTCGCGATGCTGATGTTCGCGCTCGAACTGCAACGCCGCAGCGACGCAAACGGCTGGCGTCTCATGAGCAATGCCGCGCATCCGGGTTTTGCGCGGACCGATCTCATCGCGAACGGGCCAGGTAATTCGGGCGTGTTGTCGCTGATCAGCCGCGCGATGATGCCGTTTCTAAGTCATAGCGCCGCTGAAGGCGCGTTGCCCACGCTGTTGGCGGCCACGTCGCCCGATGCACGGCCGTCAGCTTATTACGGTCCGAAGGGCTTCCAGGAGATGATGGGTGCGCCCACCGAGGCACGCATCTATCCGCAGGCAATGGACCCGGCGGTTGCCGCTAAACTGTGGGATGTATCGGTGAAACTGACAGGCGCATCCTGGCCGGGAAAATCATGAAAGTGCTTATTTTTGGCGCGACGGGAATGGTCGGGCAGGGTGTGTTGCGCGAATGCCTGCTTGATCAGGATATCGAACGAGTGGTCACGGTGGGGCGCAATGCGACGGGGCAGCAGAATCCGAAGCTTGCCGAGATCGTCCATCAGGATCTCTTCGATCTCTCGTCGATCGAGGCCGAACTCACCGGTCTCGACGCATGCTTTTTCTGCCTGGGCGTATCGTCGTTCAGGATGAGCGAGGCCGACTACACGCACCTCACTTACGATTTGACGTTCGCGGTCGGCCGGACTTTATCGCGTCTTAATCCGGGCATGACCTTCTCGTACGTGACTGGAGCGGGAACCGATACGACCGAGCGCGGACGCAGCATGTGGGCGCGCGTAAAAGGCCGCACCGAAAACGCGTTGCTGCGCATGCCGTTCAAGGCCGCCTATATGTATCGTCCCGGAATGATCCAGCCGATGGACGGCATTCGCTCGAAGACGGCTGTGTATCAGGTGGCGATCTCGGTGCTGCGGCCCTTGTTTCCCGTAATGCGGCGCGCGTTCCCGAACGCGATTACGACGACCAGCCAGCTGGGTCGGGCGATGATCGCCGTGGCTAAGGAACGTGCCGCCTCGCGTGTGCTGGAGACGCGGGACATCACCCGGTATTAGGAAGGAAAGTCGTTCGAACCCAGGCACTCGCGGCGAAGGCCCAAACGACTGATGCACAATTGCGACTTACCGGGCAGCATCGCCCCAGCGGTATTGCACCGTGGCGTCGTCCAGCTGCGCCTTGAGCTCGTCATTCAGTGCAAGATCCACTGCAGCCAGCGTATCCGTGAGTTGGTCGGGCCGGCTCGCCCCAATAATGGCCGACGTAATCACCGGATTCGCCAGCACCCACGCCACCGATGTCTTCGTCAACGACTCACCGGTAGCGCTCGCGATCTGCTTCAGCTTTTCGATGGTTTCGAACTCGCGCTCATGCCAGTAGCGCTTGTGATACATCGCTCCCGCCTTGCCGACAGTTGCAGTGAACCGGCCCTCCGACGGCGTCGCATCGTGTTTATGTTTTCCCGTCAGCAAGCCACCCGCGAGCGGGTTATACGGGATCACGGCAAGATGCTCGTCTGTCGCGAGCGGCAACAGCTCGCGCTCGATCTGCCTGAATAGCAGGTTATAACGCGGCTGGACGGAGACGAAGCGCGCAACGCGCAAGAAATCAGAGCGGCCCAGCGCAGTGGCAAGCCGGTATGCCAGGAAATTCGATACCCCCACATAGCGCGCCTTGCCGTGGCGCACGATCGTATCGAGTGCTTCCAGGGTTTCGTCGAGCGGCGTGTTTAGATCGTCGGAATGCAGTTGGTACAGGTCGACGTAGTCGGTATTGAGACGTTTGAGCGATGCCTCAATAGCGTCGAGCAGATGCTTGCGCGATGCGCCCTGATCCCACGCCGACGGTCCCATCTTGCCGACCGCTTTGGTCGCCAGGATGAACTGGCTGCGGCGTGAGGGTGTGTCCTTCAACCAGCGCCCGACGATCTCCTCCGTGCGCCCGGCCACGTCTTCCGTGCTGCCGAGCGGATAGACGTCGGCGGTATCGATGAAATTGACACCGGCTTCAGCCGCACGATCCATGATGCTGCGCGATACATCCTCTTCAGTCTGCAAACCAAAGGTCATCGTGCCGAGGCACAAACGCGAAACATTCAGGCCGGTACGGCCAAATTTACGGAACTGCATGGCAAACTCCTTGGGCGTGTTGCGTGTTGAATGTCCAGCCAGCTTAAACGTTCACGCGCGAGCCTGCATGCGCGCTCCTACGAGGTTGCAGCCTGCGGCGCCGGGCGCGGGGGCACGGCATCGAGGAAACGGAACACTATGGCCGATGCCAGCGTTACCAGTCCCACGCATACGAACGCGATCCGGAACGCGAGCGCCGCCGAGCCGAGGTTCGCCGAGAACACCGACACCAGGCCGCCGCCAATCGAGACGCCCAGGCCAATCGCCAGCATCTGCACCATCGAAAAGAGGCTGTTGCCGCTGCCCGCATCCTTGATAGACAGACCCTTCAGCGTGACGCTGTTCATCGCGGCGAACTGCATGGAATTGCATGCTCCGAACACGGCGAGAATCGCGATCTCGATCGCGAGCGGCGTGCTCACCGAGAACGAGGCGAAGCCGACTATCGACGCGCCGACGAGAATGGTGTTCCACAGCAGGAAGTTGTCGTAGCCATAGCGCTTCACGAGCGGCGAGATCCAGCCCTTTGCAACGGTGCCGGCGAACGCGGCGGGCAACATCATCAAGCCGGAGTGCAGCGGCGTATAACCGAGTTGCAATTGCATCAGCAGCGGCAGGAGAAACGGCACCGCGCTCGATCCAATCCGGCACAGCAGGTTGCCGATCAAGCCCACGCTGAAGTTCGGCTCGCTGAACAAGGACAGCTTGAAAAGCGGATTGCGCCGGCGCTTGGCATACGGAATGTAAGCGAGTGCAGCGACAGCGGAGAGCACGAACAGTGCGCCCGACACCAGCAGTTTGTGCGTATGCGCGGGGCTGTCGAGCGCCATTGAAAACGCGACCATGCAGAGTGACAGCAACGCGCAGCCGATAAAGTCAAAGGGGGCCGCCTCTGTAATGGCATCGTTGGGAAGAAAACGATGCACGGCGAACAAACCCACTGCGCCAATAGGCACGTTGATCAGGAAAATCCAGTGCCACGTAAACGATTCGACGAACCAGCCGCCGAGCGTCGGTCCGAGGATCGGGCCGACCTGGCCGGCAATTGAAATGACCGCCAGCGCGGAGACATACGCCTCGCCCGTCACGCTGCGCAGCACAGCCAGCCGGCCGATGGGCAGCAGCATGGAGCCGCCGATCCCCTGGATCACGCGCGCCACGATCAGTTGATTCAACGATTGCGCGTTTGCGCAGCACAGCGAGCCGATGACGAACAACAGGATGGCGACGAAGTAGACGCGGCGGGTGCCGAAGCGGTCGGCGAGCCAGCCGGACGCGGGCGTGAGGAGCGCCATGGTCAGCGTGTAGGCGACGACGATAGGCTGCATCGCGAGCGGTTGCGCGTGCAGGCTGCGCGCAATGGAGGGCAGGGCCGTGTTGACGATCGTCGTGTCGAGGGCTTGCATGAAAAAGCCGACGGCCACGATCCACAAAAGCGCCGTGTGTGAGTTTTTTGAAGTCATCGATTGCAGCAGGAACAATGTCGCGCGGGATTTAACGTGATGTGACGATTTTAAGACTCCAATTGGCAATCGGGAACCCCGCTTGCCGCATTGACTGTCATCGACAAATCCGATCACAATGGATCATGCTCAATCCAGTCTGGCTGAACACGTTTGCGACGGTGGCCGCGTCGCACAGTTTCACCGATGCCGGCCGCCAGCTCCGGCTCACGCAATCCAGCGTGAGTGAGCACATCCGGCGGCTGGAGGAACACGTCGGCCGCCGGCTGCTCGTGCGTGATACCCATTCACTCGCGCTCACCGCAGACGGTGAGGCCATGCTCGTGCACGCTCGCATGATCCTGGAAGCGATGACCCACGCCGAGTTGCAGTTCCGCTCACCGCGTCTCAGGGGCCGCGTGCGCCTCGGTTCCTCCGACGACGTCGCGCTCGGCCCCTTGCCCAGCGTGCTCGCGGCATTCCGGAGGACACATCCGGATGTTGAACTGGAGATTACCATCGGCATGACGGGGCGGCTTTACGAGCACCTGGACGCTGGGTCGATCGATTTGCTGATCGGCAAACGGCGTATTGGGGACCCCCGCGGCATTCCGCTGTTTTCTGGACAGCTCGAATGGCTTGGGCTGACGGGCACCGAAGTGGACCTGGATCAGCCGCTGCCGTTGATCCTCGTCGCCGAGCCGAGCGTGACACGCGCCGTGGTGCTCGACTCGCTGGCCGCGGTCGGCGCGCGCTGGCAGGTGGTCTGCACGAGCAGTTCATATGCGGGGTGCATCGCTGCTGCGCGAGGTGGGCTGGGGCTCACCGTGCGATCCCATTTCCTCGCGGGCAGGGGACTTTCGCCGCCGGTGAATCGCGCGGCGCTGCCTGAATTGCCGAAGGTCGAGTTCATCGCCTTGGGGGCGAAGCATTTGAGCCGCCCAGCAGAGACGCTGCTGGAGATTTTGCAAAACAGCGATCTCCGAGGCGAATGGGCGGGCGAATGAGCCCTGGTTGACTGGCGGTCCAGGCATGACGCGTGCACCCAGGGATGACGCGGGTGCGGCGGTATTCATCGGAACAATTGCATTGCAATTGATGCGATGCGGGCCGCGCATGCCGGTTGTGCAAACGCAACGCATTCAGGCAATCGGATTTCTGCCAATAAGACGATTCTTATATATTGTCCGGCGAAAAACGCTGTCGGCTTTCCGCTTCAACCCTGGCACAGCAACTGATTGCAGTCAGGCACCGCAGCAATTCACCCATTAGGCGATGCCCCAAGCTACAACCCCTCTCCTGCGTACGCTGTTGCTATTCACTGCCCTATTCGCGTGCAGCACGCACGCGAGCGCCGCGTCTTACGTGGTCAAGCATTGCGCCGAACTGGAAGGCCAGTCGGTGCCGGCATCGGTAATCGGCTTGCCCACTCGCGGCGCAACCATCCTGGGCGCGTCGGTCGTAGCGGCCGCCGCGCCCAAAAACCGCAATGGGGAGTACTGCCGTCTGGTCGGCGTCATCAAGGCGCAACTGGACACCACGCCGGACATCCGCTTCGAGGTCAATTTGCCCGCGCGCTGGAACGGCCGCGCATTGCAGATGGGCGGGGGCGGCTACAACGGCGTGATCGTGAGCGGCACCGAGCCAACGGCTTTCGCGCCCTACGCGTCGCCGCTGTCCAACGGCTACGCGACTTTCGGCTCCGATTCCGGCCATGTAGGCAATTCCGGGCGCGCCGATTTTGCGATGAACGACGAAGCGGTGATCAACTTCGGCTACGGTCATCTCAAGAAAACCCATGACGTAGCGCTCGCGCTGATCATCATGGGTTATGGGCGCAAACCCGAGCAAACCTATTTCGCCGGCGGCTCGACCGGCGGCCGCGAAGCATTCACGGTGATCGAGCGATATCCCGACGACTACGACGGCGTGATCGCCAACGCACCGGCCATCAACTTTTCGGGCGTACGATTGATGGGCGTGAAAGTAGGGCAGGCGGCTTATGGGACGCCAGGTGGTGCCGTCGGACCGGCCCAGCAAAAACGCGTGGTCGAGACCGTGCTCCAGGAGTGCGATGGGCTGGATGGCGTGGTCGACGGCATTGTCTCGAATGTGGAGGCGTGCCGTGAGCACGAACCGCAGATCATCGCTCAACTGCAATGTGCGAGCGGGCAGCGGCCAACGTTACGGGACAGTTGTTTGTCGCAGGCGCAGCTTGCGACGCTGGAAGTTCTGCGCGATGGTTTTACGCTGCCGTATGAACTTGCCTACGGGGTCACGAAGTACTACGGCTACAACGTGTTCCAGGGCGTGGATTTTTCCAGCGGACTGGGGCTCGGGAATTCAACGGTGCTCACACAGCCCTTGCGTTTCGATGCCGACGGTTATCTGTTCACGCAAGGTGACAGTTACATGAAGTACTTCGTCACGCATGACCTGCGCTTCAACACCCTCGGTTTCGATGTCGGGCATCCGGGAATCTACAAGTCCCGTCTGATCGATTTGTCGACGACGGTCGGGGCGATGAATACCGACCTATCGGAATTCATCGCCCATGGCGGCAAGCTGATCACCATGCACGGTCTCGCCGATGAAGTCATCAGCCCGAATCAGACCATCGCGTTTTATCATTCGCTGGTCGAGAAGTACGGGCAGAGTATTGTCGATTCATTCATGCGGCTTTACATGGTGCCGGGATTCCAGCATGGCAACGGCGTGTTCATTCCGGCGTGGGATGAACTGGGCGCGCTCGACCGGTGGGTCACGGCGAACATCGCGCCGGAGACGCTCGTTGGGACGGACATAGCGAGCGCGACCAACGGTCGGACCCGGCCGCTGTGCCGGTATCCCGGCTTCCCGAAGTATATGGGCAAGGGCAACGTCAACAATGCCTCAAGTTTTCGATGCGAGAACCCTTGAACGGGGCTCGTTGGCAGTGCGTTGCTACGACTGACTCGGCGTGACACACGGCACGAGCTCGGTCGCTATGATCATCGCCCCTGCGTTGCCAGGCGGCGGTTGGCAAGTCACCGGCCGATAGATGAAGTCACCCGGTTTAATGCGTTTGCCGCTCAGCACGCACTCGCCGTATTGTTTGGCCAATGCTACTCGCCACGTCTGATGGCCATAGTAGCCCGAGAGCGGATCGCACCATGAGACCGTGGCCGTTCGCGGAGTGGGGCACTCGATCACGCTGACCATCAATGCGGCGTGATCGTTCCAGATGGTCTTTGCCGGACGCCGCCGGGCAATCCGTGTTGCTTCGTCGACTACTTGCTGGGCGCTTGCGTTATCGAGTAACGCTACGGTTTGGGACCATGCACTAGTGTGTTTCTCGAGCATTTCACCTTTCCTTTACAAGAGATTCCGGGCAGCCGACTTAACGACACGGCAAGGCGACCACGTCATGCGTTTTTGGTTGCACAAGAATCATTAGTACGACTATCAAATTTTGTGACAGAGGCAGTGTTACAAATGCCAAATTGACCGAAAAACTTTTTTGCAGTTGGGAGTCCTTAGATCCATTCGCTGCTATTGGCTGCTCTCATCGTAGGCGGCGCTCCAGCCCGCACATGACGGCTGATAATAGCTTAAGCCGTGATAGCGGGCATTTTGCGGTTGCTGCAGCTCGCGTGTGGTGTCCGTTGTTCCGAGCCGGGCGTCGAGCTTCGTTGCCAACAAACGGCCAGCACTGCCGCCACCGACGATCACGATTGCACCGACCTGATTCATGAAAATATTCAACGCGTGATGAATTAATGCGATAGTAGGGCATTCGGACGGTCTATGTCAAACGCCGTGCGGACTGACACAGGGCAGGGCGCTTTGCGTCGGTTAAACTTCGGACTCGCCTTACAGCATTGAAATTCGGATCGAACCATGACAGTTTCAACCGCACGTCCGGCGCAAGCCGCCAAGGAGAAACGCTCGCGCGGACGGCCCGCTTGCAGCGCGATAGCCGGCTCTGACTCGCTTTTAAAAAGCGCGCGGCAGGCGTTCGCCAAGCGCGGATTCGAAGCGACCAGCGTGCGGGAGATTGCGCGGGACTCAGGGGTGGATCCGGCGCTCATCTCGCATCATTTCGGTTCGAAAGAAGCGTTGTGGATCGCGGTGGTCGAGCAGATCGCGCAACACGCCGCACCCATGATCGATGCAACGGGAAAGCTGCGTACCGCCGATTTGACGCGTCGTCAGAGAGTAGAGCGCGCGCTCGTTATTTTTATCGACAAGGTATTCAGCGATCCAGATATCGGGATGTTTTTCTCGACAACGGCAACCGAGCAGGGCGAGCGGCTGGATTTACTGACGGCGCGCCTTCTGCGTCCTTATCACGACGTGTTTGTCCCACTTCTCGTCGATGCAATCCGGTCAGACGAACTGGCGCCCAATGACCCGGAGGTGTTGTTCGCCATGCTGACCAATGCGGTCAGCAAAACAGTGGCTTACAGTCACGTCCTGTCGATATTTTCTTCGCTCCCAAAAGATCCGGCCAAGTTCAAGCGAGCCGTGCTCGTTACCGCGCTCAGTATGCTTTGAAGGCGTACAGACGACTGAGAGCTCGTTTGCAATCGTACGATTTGTCTGGTTTGAGTGCCACGGACGCGGGTAGTTGACGCTGTGCTTGACGCTGTTTTGAGCATCTCAATCTACGAGGCAAACCACGCTCGGCGGCACCGGCAAGCCGCCTGCCGCGAACGAATACGCGGCTTGAATTTCACTCGCGGCGCTTTGTGCAGCCTGCCGGTCGCGGGCGTGCACGACGGCGAGTGGTTGGCCAGCATCCACGCGCTGCCCAAGTTCAACGAGCTCAGTCAAGCCAACCTGATAGTCGATCTTGTCCTCGGACCGGCGCCGGCCGCCGCCCAAGCCGACGACTGCCAGACCAAGTGCCCGGCAATCGATGCGCGCAACGAAACCCGCATGCGGCGCGGCAACCGGCAAGACAACCGGCGCATGGCCCAGATGACGCTCCGACGCCTCGAGCAGATCGCCGGGGCCACCTAATGCGCTGACCATCCGTGCGAAACGTTCGGCAGCGGCGCCTGAATCGAGTACCGCATTCAGCTTTACGTGAGCTTGAGCCAGGTCTTGGACGAGACCGCCGAGCACGAGCATCTGTGCCGCCAACGCGAAGGTAACGTCATGTAGCCGAACCGGCCGGACGCGCCCCGTCAGGTAGTCGATGGCGCAGCGAATCTCCAGCGCGTTGCCCGCGCAGGGCGCCAACGGCTGGTTCATGTCGGTCAGCACGGCGGTGGTCTTCAACCCGGCACGGTTACCCACATCGACGATACTCCTCGCTAGTTCGACCGACTTCTCGCACGTCGGCATGAACGCACCCGAACCCACCTTGATGTCCATCGTCAGTCCTTCGAGGCCCGCCGCGAGCTTCTTCGAAAGGATCGACGCGGTGATCAGCGCGACCGATTCCACCGTCGCGGTAATGTCGCGGATGGCGTAGATTCGCTGGTCTGCAGGCGCGAGTTGCGCCGTTTGCCCGATGATCGCGACGCCAGTGTCACGCACGATGCGCTGGAATGTGACGGTGTCGGGCGCGATGTTGTATCCGGGGATCGAGGCGAGCTTGTCGAGTGTGCCGCCGGTGTGGCCGAGGCCGCGCCCGGAGATCATCGGCACGAATCCGCCGCAGGCCGCGACCATCGGACCGAGCAGCAGCGACGTCAGGTCGCCGACCCCACCCGTTGAATGCTTGTCGAGAACCGGACCCGGCAGATCGAACGAACGCCATTGCAACACTTGGCCCGAGTCGCGTTGCGCGAGCGTGAGCGCCACGCGTTCGTCGACACGCATGTCGTTGAAATACACGGCCATCGCGAAGGCAGCGATTTGTCCCTCGGTTACGCTGCCTTCGCCGATGCCACGAACGAAACTGACGATGTCCACCTTCGAGAGCGCTTGTCCGTCGCGCTTTTTACGAACAATTTCCTGTGGCAAAAACATGGAGGGTTCCTCGGGGAAGGCCCGCGTCCGGGTGGCTGCTCAAATCGCCCGGCATGGGTGCGTTGCTTTAATTGCGTTGCTTTAATTGCGTTCACTTGAGTGCCTTGAGTAACGTCAAGAACCGGTTTTTTTTTGGACTCCCGAGTGGAGCAATTCTAGTTTGATCGGTCGTTGCCGCGGGTTGCCATTGCATCGGCCGCTGCCGCGAGAATCCAGTGACGGAACAATTCTGTGGCGGGCGACATGCGCCTCGATTTCAACCACGTTAGCCAGTAGCTCCCCGTTCTGACTTCCATATCGAAAGGGCGAAAGAGCAGTTCCGCCTGCAGTTCCCGGGCAAACATGACAGGCGGAGCCAAGGCGATTCCCGCGCCTTGTACGGCGGCTTCCACCATTAAGCGTGACGAGTCAAAAACCGGACCATTGATCGGCCATGGATCGAGTCCAGCGGCGTTGAACCAGCCGGTCCATTCGTCGGTACGATACGAACGAAGCAATGTCTCCTTCGCAAGATCAAACGGCGTGGCAAGCCTTCTCGCAATGTCCGGTGCGCAAAGCACGGTCAGTGGCGCATCGAGCAAGATGACATTGTGCGTCGCAGGCCAGGCGCCGTCACCAAAGCGAATTGCAAAATCCAGCCCCTCTGCCGCGAGGTCGACCAGATTGTTATGGGTCAGCAGTCGCAACTCTACAAAGGGGTGCGTCTCGCGAAACGATTTGAGCCGTGGCAGTAACCAACCAACCGCGAAAGTCCCCACAACGCCAATGGTCAGCACTTCGTGGAAATGCCCGCCCTCGAATTGCTTGAGCACGCCTTCGATGCGTCCGAATGCATCGGTCAATACAGGAAGAAGCGCGCGGCTTTCGTCGGTCATGCCAAGTCCGCGCGGCAACCGTTTGAATAGCGTGGTTCCAAGCCGTTCCTCGAGCATGCGAACCTGCTGGCTGACGGCAGCCTGCGTCACGTTCAGTTCGAGCGCCGCACGCGTGAAGCTAAGGTGTCGTGCCGAGGATTCGAACGCGCGCAGGGCGTTCAACGGGAGATGAGGGCGGATGGAGGCCATGACATAAGTTTTTCTTTACCCAAACAGAAATTATGCTCGCTTGTAGGCAGCTCGCAAAGGGGCGATATTCTCCGCGACGCCGGATGTTTTCATCCATCAACCTGCTCAAACCACACGTTGGTGCATCGAAAAATCCTGGATTACCTGAAGTAAAACACGGGTTGTCAGTTCGATTTTCAACCGAAGGAAGAATGGTGAAATCACGTCTCTCCATCCCCGCGATTTTGGGCACCTTGATTGCAATGCAATCTTCCGTGGCCGCCTATGCGGTACCCGGGGCAAAGCAGACGCGGGTACTGGAACGAGTCGATGTGAACGGGACGAATCGAGAGATGGGCATGGGGGTGTCCGAGTCAATCCACCCAAGTTAAGCGCGTCTGCCGCGCCGGAACTCAATCAAGTTAAAAAAGCACTTGACATGAAGCCAACTTCGCGCGGCCGCAGCCCTGCTGGCGTCTTTTTAGACGCCAGCAGGGCTGCGGCCAATGAGGATCTTTTTGATCTTCGTTGGCCCCATGCCTCTTTCCACTCTGCTTGCCGACCTCGCCGCCCATATTCAGACTGAGCAGTTTCGTCAGCTTGCCTGCGATCCCGAGCATCCCACGGCGTTCCAACGTCGTCGCAAATTGCCCTTGCCGGCACTGATTGCATTGATGCTCACCGGCATGCGCAAGAGCGTCCAGACCGAACTGGACGAGTTCTTCGCCCATCTGCAGCAACAGGCACAATTGCTCCGCCAGGTATCCGGCCAAGCGTTCGCGCAAGCGCGGGCCAAACTCTCCACGACCGCCATTCCGGCGCTCAATGACTGGCTGCTCGAGCAGGCCGGGCGCCATGGCTATGTGCCGCGCTGGAACGGCTTGAGGCTGG
>NZ_MTHB01000181.1 GCF_002220365.1 Caballeronia sordidicola
ACTTATTCCTGTGGGGCGTATTCACGCTGTATATGTGGGTCGCGACATGGCGCTCGGCGCGTGCGCTGCAATTGGTGTTCTTCGTCCTTTGGATCACCTTTTTCGTGCTGGCCGCAAGCGAATGGACCGGTCTCGTGTGGCTGCATCACGCGGGCGGCTATTGCGGTCTCGTCACAGCCGCGCTGGCGTTCTATCTGTCTGCCGCCGAAATCATCAACGAGACGCACGGGCGCAGCGTACTGCCTGTGGGAAAAGCCGGCGCGGCGATTGTCGGGTCGGTATCGGTTGATTCAGCCGGGAACCTTCAAAGAAGCTGATCGGCAGGTGACGGCGCCGCCGGGGTCTCGTGCGCCGTCGTTGCAACGGAGCGGGTCACCGCCAGACATGCCGCTTCGCCAACGCGTATGTTCGTCGCAAGGTTGACCCGTCGTGCGGCCTTCGCCGCCGGCCACGTCTGCTGCGAACACGTTGCAGTCATTGCGCCGTCCGATTGCGCTGTCCTATCGAATAACTGGCCGGTTTGAGCGCCCGAAATTACCGCGAATGCGCCTCATCAACGATTGATAAAGATCAAGGGTTCCCACCCCTCAGACGATAAAGTTGATTCGAGCACGTGCCGTTCATTTGCGGTCCCTCGCGTGCCCTCAACTTTCACGACACGTCACCGGGCGCATACGCCGCCCCCGTTTCGTTGGCGGAAATGCAGTCTGTCTGAAGGAGTCAAATTGAACACTCGCGCCCCGGTCGCCCCCACCGAAAACCATCCCTTGACAGACAGAGCAGAGAACGCGGGTCCGGTCGACGGAGCACAGGGCCGGGTCGTCGCGGTGCGGGGCGCGATCGTGGATGTCGCTTTCGATAACGCCGCGTTGCCGCTCATCGAAGAGTCGCTGTCCATCCTCACCGATCGCGGACCGCCGATCATCGCGGAAGTGCAGGCGCATCTGGACGAAAACACGGTGCGCGCGCTGGCGTTGCAGTCGACCAACGGGCTGAATCGCGGTACGGCCGTGCGTGCATCAGGCGGCCCGATCCTCGTGCCGGTGGGTGAAGCCATGCTTGGACGTCTGATCGATGTCACCGGCACGCCGGGAGACCGCGGCGCACCCTTCGCCGACGACGTCCCGCGCCGCCCGATTCATCGCGCCCCGCCACCGTTTGCATCGCAGAGTGCGGCCACCGAGATCTTCTGGACCGGGATCAAGGTCATCGACTTGTTGACTCCGCTTGCGCAGGGCGGCAAGGCCGCGACCTTCGGCGGCGCCGGGGTCGGTAAAACCGTGCTCGTGATGGAGCTCATCCATGCAATGGTCGAACGCTATAAAGGCATCTCGGTCTTCGCCGGGGTCGGCGAGCGTTCGCGTGAAGGCCACGAGATGCTGCTCGACATGCGCAACTCCGGCGTGCTGCCGCGTACCGTGCTGGTCTACGGCCAGATGAACGAGCCGCCCGGTGCGCGCTGGCGTGTGCCGCTGACCGCGCTCACGGTCGCCGAATACTTTCGCGATGAACGTCACCAGAACGTGCTGCTGCTCATGGACAACGTCTTCCGCTTCGTCCAGGCCGGCGCGGAAGTTTCAGGCCTGCTCGGACGGCTGCCGTCGCGGGTTGGTTACCAGCCGACGCTCGCAAGCGAAGTGGCGGCGCTGCAGGAACGCATTGTGTCCGTTGGCGGCGTATCGGTGACCGCTATCGAGGCCGTCTATGTCCCCGCCGACGACTTTACCGACCCGGCCGTGACGACCATCGCGGCACACGTGGACAGCATGATCGTCCTGTCGCGCTCGATGGCCGCCGAGGGCATGTATCCCGCCATCGATCCGATCGCTTCGTCGTCCATCCTGCTCGACCCGGCCTTCGTCGGCGACGAGCACGCCGCGATCGCGATCGAGGTGCGCAAGACCATCGAACATTATCGGGAATTGCAGGACGTGATCTCGCTGCTCGGCGTCGAGGAACTCGGCGTGGACGATCGCAGAATCGTCGGACGGGCTCGCCGTTTGCAGCGCTTCCTGAGCCAGCCTTTCACTGTGACGGAGGCGTTTACCGGTGTGCCCGGTCGCTCCGTCGCGGTCGCCGATACGATCGCCGGCTGCAAGGCGATCCTCGCCGGCGAGTGCGACACCTGGCAGGAAAGCTCGCTCTACATGATCGGCACAATCGATGAAGCACGTGCTCGCGAAGCGGCCTCGTCAACGCCGCCCTCGGCTGATATCAAGCCTGCGGCGCAAGCAAAGCCCGCGGTGGAGCACGTCGGATCATGAGCGCGCTCCTGCATCTCACCATCGCCACGCCGGCTCGTGTGCTATTCGACAGCGCAGACGTCGTCGCACTGCGCGCCGAAGACGCCACGGGAAGTTTCGGCATTCTGCCAGGCCATGCGGCATTCCTGACCGTGCTCGCGCCGTCCGTGCTGCGCTGGCATGCGGCTAACGGCGTCGAACAGTTTTGTGCCGTAAAGGAAGGCGTGCTGCGCGTGTCGGGCGGAGATGAGATATCGATTGCATGTCGCGAAGGGGTGATGGGCTCGAGCGGCATGTCGCTTCAGGAACTTGAGGCACAAGTCGACGCTGCACGCGCGGCACAGCTCGACGCGGTGCGGCGCGCTCGCGTCGATGAAACCCGTCTGCATGCGCAAGCCGTGCGGCAGTTGTTGCGCTATCTGCGCCCGAGCGCGGGCCCCGTGGATGGAGCAGGACCGTGACTCAGCCCTCGCCTGACGATATCGATCCCAAGCGTGACGCCGGTTCTGATGCCGACCGCATGGCCCACGCTGCGCGACAAGCCGTGCAGCGCGAACGCGAGGCGCGGGAAGAGCCGGAACCGTCGCTTGGCGTACGCCTCGGTCAGATCGGCATTCTCGGCTGGACCATTGTGGTGCCGACGCTGCTTGGACTTGTCATTGGCCACTGGCTCGACCGGCACTTCAACACCGGCGTGTTCTTCTCGGCGCCGCTGCTCATGGCAGGCGCTGCCGTCGGCCTGTGGTCTGCATGGAAATGGATGCATCGGCAAACCCGGAGAGATCGGCAATGACACATCACTTCCCGCTCGTAGCCCAGATCGCGATTGGCTCGCTGGTCGGCCTCGCGGCCGGCGCGCTCCACTTCGCAACCTTGCGGTGCAACGTCCGGTTGCTGATCACCGGCACGCCGGCCAGGGCAATCGGTCTGCAACTCCTGCGTCTCGCAGGCGTGGCCGTCCTGTTCGGTGCGCTGGCGAAACTGGGTGCATGGCCGCTGCTATGCGGCGCGGCCGGGTTGCTGCTGGCACGCGGCTTTATCCTGCGACGCGTCCAGGTGACGCCATGATTGCCTCGCCGCTCATCACTGCCACCCTGTTCCATATCGGACCGATCGACGTATCGGCGCCGGTCGTGGCCACGTGGATCATCATGGCCGTGCTCGCAGGCGGCGCTGCATGGTACACACGCCGCCTGTCACTCACGCCCTCGAAAGTGCAGACCGTTCTCGAACTATTGGTCAGCACCATAGACGACCAGATTCGCGACACCATGCAAGCGGAGCCCGAACGATATCGCTCGCTGGTCGGCACGCTCTTTCTGTTCATTCTGGTCAGCAACTGGTCGTCACTCCTGCCCGGTGTCGAGCCGCCCACCGCTCACGTGGAAACCGATGCCGCGCTGGCCCTGATCGTATTCTTCGCGACCATTTTCTACGGCATCCGCACGCGCGGCCTGGGCCGTTACCTCGCTACCTTCGCCGAACCCACGTGGATCATGATCCCGCTGAACGTGGTCGAGCAGATCACGCGGACCTTCTCGCTGGTCGTGCGTCTGTTCGGCAATGTGATGAGCGGGGTCTTCGTGGTCGGCATCGTGCTGTCGCTAGCGGGATTGCTGGTACCCATCCCGTTGATGGCGCTCGACCTGCTGACCGGCGCGGTGCAGGCATACATCTTCACGGTTCTCGCGATGGTCTTCATTGGCGCCGCGCTAGCCGAAAACTCCCCAAAAACTTCCAGCAAAGAGGCAGGCCAGCAATGAACAATCTGATCCAGGTAGTGAGCATTCTCGCCGCAGCGCTTGCGGTCTCATTCGGCGCAATCGGACCGGCCCTCGGCGAAGGCCGCGCGGTCGCCGCCGCAATGGATGCGCTCGCCCGGCAGCCGGAATCGGCCGGCACGATTTCGCGCACGCTGTTCGTCGGCCTCGCGATGATCGAAACCATGGCGATCTACTGCCTGGTGATCGCCCTGCTTGTGTTGTTCGCCAATCCGTTCATAAAGTGAGCGCGCACTGATCATGCATATCGACTGGTGGACTCTCCTGCTGCAGACCGTCAACGCGCTGGTGCTCGTGTGGTTGCTGGCGCGCTTTCTGTTTCGCCCGGTGGCGAAGATCGTAGCGCAGCGTCAGCATGCAGCCGCGGCGCTGATGGCCGATGCCACCGCAGCCAAAGCCGCGGCACTCGGTGAACAGCAGAAGGCCGCCGCTGACAGCGCTGAACTTGCTGCACAACGCGCGCATCTGCTCGACGCGGCGACAGCCGAAGCCGCGCAGCTCAAGACGTCGCTCGAGAACGCGGCACGCACCGACGCGGAGCAAATGCGCACGGCCGCGCAAACCGCGATCGACGCCAGCCGCCGCGAGGCCGCCGCAGCCGACTCCGATCGCGCGTCGCAATTCGCACTCGAGGTCACCGCGCGGCTGCTCGACCGCCTGCCCGCCGAGGCACGGATCGCGGGTTTCATCGATGGACTGGCGCGTGAGCTTGCCGCGCTGCCCGAGGCTACCCGGACGCAACTCTGCGGCAACGATGAAGCGGTCCATCTGATCGTGCCTCGCGCGCTCACTGCGGACGAACTGGCCGCGTGTCAGGCGGCGATCACCCAGGCGCTCGGTCATCCGTTGCAGGTTCAGGTCACGGTCGATCCCGCCGTGATCGCGGGACTTGAACTGGAAGCGCCGCATGCACTCGTGCGCAACAGTTTTCGCCACGATCTCGCCGGCCTGAAAACGGAACTCCTTAGCTCATGACACCCATCCAAACCGACCTCGCTGCAGGAGACAAAGCAGGAGACAAAGCAGGACACAGCGACTGGCTCGCCAGCAGCCGCGCCGCCCTAGCCCGCGCTCAGTTTGCCCCGCAGGCGGAAACCGTCGGGCGCGTTGAACACGTGGCCGACGGCATTGCCTCCGTCTCGGGCCTGCCTGATGTGCGCTTGAATGAACTGCTGCGCTTCGAGGGTGGCCGTCTAGGCTTTGCGCTCACGCTGGATGCTGATGCCATCGGCGCGGTCCTGCTCGACGACGGCGATGCGATTTCCGCCGGCTCCCGCGTCACCGGAACGGGTCAAGTAGTGGAAGTGCCGGTTGGTCCCGGACTGCTCGGACGGGTGGTCGATCCGCTCGGCAGGCCACTCGACAACGACGAACCCGTGCCCGCCGAGAAGCACCTGCCAATCGAGCGGCCGGCGCCTTCCATTATTGACCGGGATCTGGTCGCGCAACCGGTCGCCACCGGCATCCTGCTGATCGACGCGTTGTTTGCCATCGGGCGCGGCCAGCGCGAACTGATCATTGGGGACCGGGCGACGGGGAAGACCTCGATTGCCATCGACACGATCGTGAACCAGAAGCACACCGACATGATCTGTGTGTACGTGGCGATCGGTCAGCGTGCTACCGCCGTGCAGCGTGTCATCGACGCCGTGCGCCGCCACGGCGCACCCGAGCGATGCGTATTCGTGGTCGCGTCGGCGGCCGCTTCCCCGGGTTTGCAATGGATCGCGCCGTTCAGTGGCTTCTCCATCGCCGAATATTTTCGTGACCGTGGGCAACATGCGCTCATCGTGATCGACGACCTGAGCAAGCATGCCGCAACGCACCGCGAACTCTCCCTGCTCACGCGCGAACCGCCCGGCCGCGAAGCGTATCCCGGCGATATCTTCTACCTGCATGCGCGGTTGCTGGAACGCGCGGCGAAACTGTCCAAGGAACTGGGCGGCGGGTCGCTCACCGCGTTGCCCGTCGCGGAGACCGATGCCGGCAATTTGTCCGCTTACATTCCCACCAACCTGATCTCGATTACCGATGGCCAGATCATGCTCGACGCTGCGCTTTTCGCCGCCAACCAGCGCCCCGCCGTGGACGTCGGCCTGAGCGTGAGCCGGGTCGGCGGCAAGGCGCAGTTGCCCGCGTTGCGCAAGGTCTCCGGACGCTTGCGGCTCGACTATTCGCAGTTCCTCGAGCTTGAAATGTTCACGCGCTTTGGCGGGGCGATGGAGCCGAGGGTGAAGGCGCAAGTGGTGCGCGGCGAGCGCATTCGCGCATTGATCACGCAACCGCGCTTTGCGCCGCTGCGCCCCGTCGATGAAATCGCGCTGCTGGCCGCGCTCGCCGAGCACGTATTCGACGCGCTGCCGCCCGGGTGCATTGCGACGGTTCGCACCCGTCTTGCTGCGCATCTGGATGCGCACGGCGGCCCTGCGGCGAGCGCCGCGCTCGTTGCCACGGGCTCGATCGATGAGGCCACGCTGAGCGCACTAGTCACGGCCGTACGCGATCTCACAGTACAAGTAAGTGCGGCGCCTGCGACTGAAGTCAAAGCTGAGGCCAAACCCGCAGATGAAGCCAAGCAGCAAACCAAGCCCGAGGCCGCTTCGACATGAGCAACAAACTCAGCGAAGTTCAAGCGCGCATGAATGGCGTACACGGGCTTGAATCCGTGGTGGGTGCAATGCGTGGCATCGCTGCGGCACGCTCGCGTGAAGCGCGCAGCCGTCTGGACGGCATTCGGGCCTGCGCGCGGATAGTCAGCGCGGCGATTGGCGACGCCCTGCTGCTGATCGACGATCACACCTCGCACGACACCACGGCACCGAATCGGCATGCAGAGCAGGATGCGGCCGTCGTGATCGTCCTGTGCGCGGAACAGGGTTTTGTCGGCACGTTCAACGAGCATGTGATCGATGCAGCGCTTGCATCGGCTACCGCGTACGCTCAGTCTTCCTCGACGGAATACTTGCTGCTCGGCGACCGCGGGATCGTGGCGGCGACCGAACGTGGGCTGAACATCGGCTGGTCTGCGCCCATGATCACTCATGCCGACGAAGTGCCCGCACTCGCCGATCGCCTCACCGGCGTTTTGTTCCAGCGCCTGGTCACCGGAAGGACGACTCGCGTGAGCGTGATCCACGCAACGCCGAACCCGGGCGCCACCGTCCAGACCGTGGAGCAGACCCTGTTGCCGTTCGACTACGAGCGCTTCTCGGTAACGCCATCGGCTGGGTCACCGGCTGGGTCACCGGCAACTGCGCGCCGCGATCCACCGCTCATTAATCTCGCGCCGCAGCGCCTGTTATCGCAGCTTGCGCAGGAATACATCTTCGCGCAGCTTTGCGAGGCCATCATGCTGTCGTTCGCCGCAGAAAACGAAGCACGCATGCGGGCGATGATCGCTGCGCGCACGAACGTGCATGACAAGCTCGAAGCATTGACCGGCGACTTTCGGCGGCTGAGGCAAGAGGAGATCACGTCGGAGATCGTGGAGCTTTCAGCAGGAAGCATCGCCGCCGACAGACCTGCGAAGAAAAAGCGTCCACGCAACGGTCTCGCCCCCGTCCACTCCTTCTGACATCCCCGCGCCATCATGGACAAGCCATCCCAGGAATACGATGCAGAGGACCGCGATCCGGTGGTCGGCCCGACCAAGCCCCATTGGCTCGGCGTGCTGGGGCCAGGCCTGATCACAGGCGCCTCCGACGACGACCCCAGCGGCATCGCCACCTACAGTCAGGTGGGCGCGGCCTTCGGCTATGGACTGTCATGGACGCTGTTGTTCAGCTACCCGTTGATGGTCGCCATCCAGATGATCAGCGCGCGCATCGGACGCACGACGGGACACGGCATTGCAGGCGTGCTCCGTATGCACTATTCAACATGGCTGCTGCAGTGGATCGTGGCGCTCCTGCTGATTGCGAATATAGTCAATCTGGGCGCAGACCTGGGTGCCATGGCCGATGCCCTTGCACTCTTGTTGCCCGGTCCCAAGTGGCTCTACGTGCTGCTGTTCTCGGTGATTTGCGTCTCGATGCAGCTGTTGCTGCAATACACGCGCTACGTGGCTGTGCTGAAGTGGTTCACGCTGTCCTTGTTTGCGTATTTCGCCGTACTGGCGGTGGCGCATGTCAATTGGAGCCAACTCGCCAGCAACATGCTCTTGCCGCGTCCGGTCTGGACCTCGGCGTATCTCACTGCGGTCGTGGCGGTGTTTGGCACCACGATCAGCCCCTACCTGTTCTTCTGGCAATCCGATGAGGAAGTCGAGGACATGCGGGTGCACCCACGGCGACTCGATCTGTTCGACTCACCGGAACAGGGTCCCAAGGCGCTGCGTCGTATCGAGGTCGACACGCTTGCCGGCATGGGATTGTCCAACCTGGTCGCGCTTGCCATCCTGGCGACCACGGCGGCGACCCTCCACGCAGGCGGTATAGTTGACATTGAAACGTCGGCGCAGGCGGCCCAGGCCTTGAGGCCTATAGCGGGCCCGTTCGCCGCATTGTTCTTCACGGTCGGGCTGATCGGAACCGGCCTGCTGGCCGTGCCTGTTCTTGCGGGTTCAGCGGCATATGCGATTGGTGAAGCGCGGGACTGGCCGGTGGGCTTCACTCGCAAAATGCAGGAAGCGAAGGCGTTTTACGCAACTATCGCAGTGGCTACGCTGATCGGCATGGTCATCAATTTCACATCGATCAACCCGATCAAGGCGCTCTACTGGAGCGCCGTGCTCAACGGCGTAGTCGCCGTGCCGGTAATGTTCGTGATGATGAAAATAGTGTGCCGCCGGGACATCATGGGAAAGTTTGCGGCCAAGGGCTGGTTGCGGGCGCTGGGATGGGTGGCGACGGCGGTCATGCTGGTGATCTCGGTGGGCATGGTGGTCACGTCGATCTGACGTTGCGCTTTTGTATCGGCGTGGGAGCGTGAATTGCTGCGCGCCGCGCATTGCCGGCCCGTGCGTGGGCCTTTTGCCAGTCATTTCCCGGCCTGCGCCGCCATGACATAAACTTACCGAGCGACGTGACTGATTGAAGTATTCAGGCCGACAAACCCAGGCAAACACACTATCCGTCGTCGCAACGCCTCAGCTCAGACGAAACCCCGTTCTACTTTTCTTTTAGGTCTCAAATGAAATTCAAGGACTATTACGAAGCCTTGGGAGTCGAGCGCACCGCGACACTGGCGGACATCAAGAAGGCGTACCGCAAGCTCGCTCATAAATATCATCCTGACGTCTCGGCCGACCCGGACAGCGAAGCAAAATTCAAGGACGTCGCTGAAGCGTATGCCACGCTGAAGAACCCGGAAAAGCGCGAAGCCTACGACAACCTCGGCAAACATCCGGCCGGCGAATCGTTCACGCCGCCACCCGACTGGCAGCAGCATTTCCATACGGGTGAAGCCGGCCTCGACGACGTCGACCTCGCCGATCTTTTCTCAGCCTTTGGCCGCGGCGGCGGCGGTGGCAGCGGAGGTGGTCATCGCAGACAAAGCTTTCCTGTCCCCGGGCAGGACTATGAGATCGCCGCGCCGGTAACGCTTGAGCAGATCCATCGCGCAGACCAGATCGAACTGAGCGCGGAGCTTCCCGAGTACGACGCCAACGGCCTCGCGCATCGCGTGCCGCGGACCTTTCAAATCACCATTCCTAAATCGGCGGCGAACGGCCAGCGCCTGCGGCTGGCTGGCAAGGGCGGCCCGGGCTTTAATGGCGGACGGCCCGGCGACTTGTATGTATCGCTCGTGTTGCAGCCACATCCGCTCTATCGGCCCGACGGCCGCGACCTGTATTTGGACCTGCCGCTCGCGCCCTGGGAGGCCGTGCTGGGGGCGAGCGTGCACGTACCCACCCTCGCGGGCACGGTGGAGCTCAACGTGAAACCTGGCACGACCGCCGGGCAAAAATTGCGGCTCGCCAAACGCGGACTGGCGTCGGCCGATGGCAGCGTCGGGGCACTGTATGCCGTGGTCAGGATAGAAGTGCCGAAGACGGTAAGCGCTCGTGAACACGAGTTGCTGGAACAACTGGCGGCGGCATCGAACTTCAACCCGCGCACGCATTTCGCGTAAGGAGCAAAGCCATGAGCACACCATTGAGCGAGTCGGTCTGGCTAAACGACGTGGACGTTTGCCAGGTTGAATATCTGGCGGAGGTTTCGGGGTTATCGATTGAAGAAATTGAAGACCTCATTGATACCGACGTCATCAAGCCGGTGGACGCCGGCACACCCACACGCATGTTCCAGTTGCGTTACGTCGTCACCGTGAAGACGGCAAGGCGCCTGAGAGACGATTTCGAACTCGACCGGCGCGGCCTTGCGCTGGCGCTGTCATTGTTGCAACGCATAGATGAACTGCAAGCGGAAATACACGCAACGAAAGCGAGGCTCGGACACCCGCGATGATCGTGTAGACACGGAGCGTCACAACGGTGAGTCAGGTTCATGGCGGTTAGCGAATGCTATTAGCCATGAACCGGCACAACGCAGCGGGAAGGCCGTTCATGCGGCGGCTGCGCTAGGCTAAATCTTTCGGATTGCTTGCTGTCGTCACTCGATCGACTTGCGCAGCGTCGACGACCGCTAAAGGCGCAGGTTCGTTCATCCACGCTTCCAGGAGCGTCGACGCCACCGCCAGGATCACCGGACCAACGAACAAACCCACTATCCCGAACGCGAACATGCCGCCCAGCACGCCGGCCAGGATCAACAGCATCGAGAGGTTCACCCCGCGCCTGATCAGAACCGGCCGCAGCAGACTGTCGAGCATGGCGACTGCAACTGACCAGATCAGCAGCAGGATCGCGGCTACGGTTGAATCATGCATAAAAAGCCACGCGACGCCGCCGAGCAACGGCAGCAACGGGCCGATCTGCGCGAGGCACAACATCAGCATCACCGCGGTCAGTATGCCGGCAGCAGGAACGCCTGCTATCCACAAACCGATCCCGCCCAGCGCGGATTGCGCCACCGCTGTCACAACAATCCCGAGCGCGACCGCGCGAATCGCCAGTCCTGCCAGCTTGACCGCTTCCGCGCCCCGCTGGGCTGCCAGCCGGGTTGCGAAGCGCGTAACGAAGCGGCCCGCTGCTTCACCCTGGCTATAGAGAATGCCTGCAATGATGATCGTGACGAACATGTGGATCACGAACACGCCCACAGCCGCTGCGTGACCGAGCATCCAGCGCGCGACAATCGTCAGGTACGGTTCCACCTTTGCCAGAATGCCGCCCGGCCCGGCGTCCGACAGCGTCTGCCATTCATGCGCAACGCGCTGGCCGGCCAGCGGAATCTCGCCGACCCAGCTGGGCGGCGGCGCCAGTGCATAGCTGGGCAAGAGTTTGATCGTTCCCATGATGTCGCTCGCGTGCAAGGCCAGTGTCGAAATGGCCTCGTAGAGCGGCAGTGCAATCACGAGCAGCAGGATGATCAGCATCACCCCGGTGGCGATCCACCGGCGATTGCCGACGCGGCGCTGCACCGCGAGCATCACGGGCCAGGTCGCGACCACAATGGTGGTCGCCCAGATGAGCCCCGGAATAAACGGCCGCAGGATATAGAGGCTGCCGATCGTCAACGCGGACAGGATGACAATAACGAACAGAATGCGGGCAATATCGACTGGTTGACGCGGGGTCATTTCGTGCTCCTGACAAGAATATCCTGGCTGTGCCGTAACGCGCGTTCCGAACCGCGAGAGGTTGCCACAGGTGCGCGGAGAAGCGACTTTGACAGGGTTCGCCCCGGATGTCCATACGCCTCAAGGGACGAACGCGGTCGTGTTCCGGAACACCATGGCGAGGGCCGTGGCGTGTGACGTGCTCGCATCACCGGAATTTTTATAGCAGTGCGTGCCAAGCGAGGGTCTTGAGCTTAAAGGTGCGCTTACCTGGACTTGCCTCACGTTGGAACCACGGTTGGAACCGCGGTTGGAACCGCGGCTGGAACCGCGGCTGGATAAAGCCGTAGCCGCGATCGGACCCCTCACGCCTCAGACTCAGACTCAGCGGTCGACACCCTGTTCCGGCCGGTCGCCTTGGCGTAGTACAAGGCTTCGTCGGCAGCTTTGATCACGGTCGTCAGATCGTCGTCCATCTGCGGTTCACGGCTCACCGCGCCAATACTGGCCGTCACGCATCCAAACTCGCTGCCCGCGTGCTCGATATGGCATGCGCAAATAGCGGAGCGGATCTTCTCCGCGATCAGCGAAGCGCCGAGCGCCGATGTATCCGGAAGCACGACGATAAACTCCTCTCCCCCATAGCGTGCAGCGCTGTCAGCCGGACGCCGGATGTTGTCGGCAATACAGCGTGCGACCGCCGCCAGGGTATCGTCGCCGGCCTGATGGCCATAGGTGTCGTTGTAAGCCTTGAATCGATCGATATCGACGAACAGCAGCGACAACACGCTCTGCGAGCGTTTCGCGCGGCGCCACTCGAGTTCGAGTATTTCGCCAAGACTACGTCGGTTGTTCAACCCGGTCAGGCCGTCCGTTCTCGCAAGCAATTCCAGCGCCGACTCAGCCCGCATGCGCCGCCGCAACTGCATCCCGAGCAAAATGGAAAGCGCGATGAACGCCACACCGAACACGGCCATCAGCGACCCGATCGTGAGGGCCCGGCGCCGCCACGAAGCGTAGATATCCTCCTCGGAAGCGGCCGCCATGATGATGAGAGGCGCCCGCGGGAAGTTGGCAAACCAATACAGCCGGCGATTGCCATCGATTGACGACTTTTCGATGAAGCTCCCCTGCGGCGCCATTAGAAACTGCTTGAAAGTAGCGGCGTTCTTGATGTTTCGCCCGATCACCTTGGGATCGTAAGGCTGCCGCATCAGCATGGAGCCGTCTCGTCCGATCAGCGAAAGCGATCCGTGCGGACCTAGCGCCAAACCGGCGAACAGGTCGTGGAAATACGCAATATTCACCGCCAGAAGCACAATTCCCGCAAACGATCCGTCCGGGTTGGAAAGCCGTCTGCTCAGGCCGATGCTTGGCGTGCCGTTGCGCAAGCGAGACAGGTACGGATCGCTTATGTAGAGACCTGCATGGGGATTGTCGCGTTGAACCGTAAAATACGGCCTGTCGCTGAAATTACCCGTTCTCGGCGTGTCGCCGCCGGAATCCATGACAACGTTGCCAAGCGCATCCATCACCAGCATGGAACCGAGATATTTCGCGCTGGCTGCGCGGTCGAAGAGTACCTCCCGGCGCAAATGGGGCGGTAATGCCATCACGTCTGCTTCTTGAAGCCCGTCGACCACGGCTTGCAGTGACAGTTCGTAAAGTTCGAGATTGCGTTCGATATCGCGCTGTGCAATGACAGCGATATCGCGCAAAGTGTCGCGGGTGTGGTCCAGCGCATCCTGGCGACTCTGATATAGGACCAAACCGCACAGGCCCACCATGACAACTGCAATAAAAACGCCACATGAAGCGACAGCAACGGACGTCGACAGCCCGCGCTTGATGCGGTTCACGATGCCTACGCAGCTGGATTGCTCTGCTTTTGTCATTGTGGTTGCGGTCTTGCCTACTTGATAGCGGACACAATTCTCGTCCCTGGTCCCGCCGGATCAGCCTCGATGCATCCGCGGATCTCACATTCAATTAATGTCTGACCGACCTCCCGCCGCCAATCTCGATTCGAAAGGGAACATTACCCGGTTCATTACACGCTTCACTGCACGCATCACTATCAGTATTACCACTAGCTACCGGTCCGGCGGTTCATTTGCCATGCCGTAATGCACACGCCATTATTGGCGGGCGGGTTTCCAACGGAGAATGTGCCACCCACCGCTGTTTCCCGCGTTACGAATCATATTCCATCAATCCCGTACCCGGTGTTTTCGTGGAAAACCAGGCTCATAAGGAGGCGTCGATGTTTCAACCGCTATATCAAGTCCATGAAGTGACGCAAGAAACCAAGGAATTGGCAACGGCGCGCAAGATTGCAGCAATTGTCGCGGCGCTCACCCTTCCCACCATTGCACGTTCAGAACTCACTTACCGCGCCTTGCCCGCTGACCTGGAAGCGAAGCTGATTGGCTATCTCCAGGGATTTTGCCTGCCGATCTGCGCGGCGTGGCAAATTGAAGACTCCGATGTTCCGCTCGCAGCGACGGGTCTTGTCATTACCTTGATTTTTCCCGACAGCCCGGCGTCGTTCACTAAATCGATCGACAGCGCGATCGTCGACTCGGAGGCTTTCAGCAAAGGCATGGAGGCAGGCCGCCGCGACGGAGAACTTTATCGCACCACCGGCCGTAAAGGCACCGCGCTATTGCAGATTTTAGCGAACGATTTCCGGGGGTTTTGCGACTACTCAAAAGTTACCGCGGACGTACCCGCGTAAGACTGCGTAGTCCTCCGCGCTTGTCGGATTGGCATCGGATTTGGCATTGGATTGGCAATCGGGGGAATTGAAGCTGAAAACCGCTTCAAGGGACGAGTGCTGTCCGCCGTTTCAGCGTTGGCCGTTTTTTCGATCTTGGCCGATTTTCTCCGGTCAACCGGTTGATTCACCGCGCCTCCTGCACAGGTGCGGTGCGCCCTCAATCCGGCATTTTTTCGTCCAGCAGCGCATCGATGAATGAACGCACCCTGGGCGGCATCATTCGCGCGCTGGGCGTCAACACGCTGACCGGTAGCGGGGCAGGACGGCATTCACACAACAGCTCAACCAGGGTTCCCTCCCTGATGTGATGCGTCACCATGTGTTCAGGCACCTGCGCTATGCCGGCGCCCTGCAATACCGCTTCCACCATGGCGTCTCCGTGACTTAATGCAAAGCGTGACGGCGGTCGCAATTGAATCTTTTCTCCGCCCTTCACGAACTCTAGCGGGCGCTCCCGGCCGGAAGTAGGCATCCGAAACAAAATCACCGATCGTCCTTCGACTTCCTCAACGGCGTTCAACGCACCATGGACTTTTATATAGTCGGGACTGGCGCAAAGCACGAGGTGCTGGTGGTCGAACCGGCGTGCAACCAGACCGGAGTCATCGAGTGAGCCTATGCGTATCACCGCGTCCAGGCCTTCACTCACCGGGTGTACTCGCTCGTCCGTCAAACGCATGTCGACTTTGAGCGCGGGGTGAGCGGCAAGCAGCCGGTTTAATACAGGGACAATCTTGCGTGTTCCGTAACCTATCGGCGCACCCACGCGCAACGTGCCAGACGGCGCCTCGGCCGAGCGTGTTGTCGATAACTCCAGCGAGTCAATCTCTTCCAGGACCCGCGCGCACTTAGCGAAAAGGGCATCGCCTTCCGCCGTGAGCCTGACTGCGCGAGTCGTTCGATGAAACAACCTCACGCCGAGATCGCTCTCCAGGCGCGCCACGCTCTTGGCGACTGACGAGGGGGCGAGAGCGAGCTCACGGGCAGCCGCGGCGAAACTGTTATTTCTCGCCACGGCCGCGAAACTCATGAATTGCTTGAGATTTTTCATGATCGATTCACGGTATGTTGCCGTGAATATTACGGCATCAACGCATGTTTTTCTCGAAAGGCCCGCGACTTATAGTGAACGCCCAAGCCCCATGATCTTGTCGAGGAATGCCATGTTCGTATTGAATACCAAGCCGCCTGAATACAATTTTGCCGGTACGCGGGTGCGTTTGCTGATGTCGGGAAAGGAAACGGGCGGCGCTTTCTGCATGATGGAGTTTTTCGGACCGCCGAACCGGGCGACGCCTCTGCACGTGCATGAGCGCGAAGAGGAAACCATCGTCGTTCTTGAGGGTGTTGTCGACGTGACGGTTGATGGAAAGCGCGTAAGCGTGCGCGCGGGCGAAACAGCTTTGTTGCCGCGCAACGTTGCGCATCGGTTGGCTAATAATACCGAGCTGCCCTCAAGGTATCTGATCGTCTGCACGCCAGCCGGATTTGATGACTTCGTCGACGCTTGCGCCGACGCCCAGGCCGGGCCGGTGACACCCGTTCCGCCGCAGCCGGAAGATATCGGACGCATGCGGGAAGCCGCGCCGCGCTTCGGAATTACCTTGCTGCCGGGCTAGAGGATCGCGAAGTGGCCGCCCTGTTCGCTATGGGGCTTTGGAACGATTGGCCGCCGCATGACAAATCCCCTCTTCGCAGTGCAATTGCGCGCCGAGCAGCTTGGTCTGCGCCTGGGTACGTTTGTCCATGCATGATGCAAAGGCTCAGAACCTTAACCCACCCATGATGAAGCCCTGCATACCGGGCACTTGCCGCAGCGCGCTTATAATCTGGCGCGGAACCGGGCATGCCGGATCAAAGCAAGGGATCCGGCCCGGTATCGCCGCAGTGCAGCGATACCGGGCCGGGTGAAGCGCCCCGATTGCTACAAGGATTGCTGCAAGGTTGGCCGTGACGCAAATCCTGGACCGCCCGGGGCAAGCCGCATTGACAGGCACCTGGCTAGCCGGTTCAATCACCTGTCCAGAACCGTTCCGAGATTAAACAAGATAAACAGGCTGGCGCGGCGTTGTTCGCGTCGGCTCCCGACATCGACTGAAAGAGTGATCATGACCATCTCCATGTACAGCGCGTCCGTCCCGGTTTTCACGCAAATGCTGACCGCCTTGTCCGACGTGCTCAAGAAAGCGGAAACGCAGGCCACCGAAAAAAACATCGAACCGAACGCGCTGCTGCAAGCACGTTTGTTCCCGGACATGTTCCCGCTGATCCGCCAGGTACAGATCGCCGCTGACTTCAGCAAAAGCGCGGTCTCGCGCCTGGCCGGCGTGGAGAAGCCGTCGGTGGCCGATACCGAAGTGACGTTTGCCGACCTGCAAGCGCTGCTGGCCACGGCGTTGGCGTATATAGGCGAGTTCGATGCCACGCGATTCGAAGGCAGCGATAACAAGGAAATCGTCCTGCGCCCGGGCACGCCGAAAGAGAAGAAGCTTGTCGGCAGCAACTACCTGCAACACTACGCCCTGCCCCAGTTCTTCTTCCATGTGACGACCGCGTATGCAATCCTGCGCCACAACGGCGTGGATGTCGGCAAGCGCGACTACATGGGCGCTTATTGATCGAACTGTTGGTCGAGCGCATATGCATCAAGCCGGCTGCAAAGGACTCGACACAGTCCGTTGCAGCCGGCTTGATTTCAAACTTCCAGCTTCAGTTTCAAGCGATCAAAAAGTCTGCCATTCCGGATCCTTGCCCACGACCGGCGCGATCCGGGGCGCAGCCGCCGCCCGTTTCGCGGGTTTCATCTTGCTCGCCGGGCGGCTGACCGCAGGGGCCGCTTTCACCGGCGTGAAGGTCTGCACAACCGGGTCGGAAGCACTGATCCGGAAGACCGACACGAGCTCGCGCAAGGTGCCTGACTGAGCGGCCATCGACTGCGCGGCGGCGGACGCCTCTTCAACCAGCGCCGCGTTCTGCTGCGTCACTTCATCCATCTGCATGACCGCCTGATTGACCTGCTCGATGCCGGTGTGCTGTTCACCCGACGCCGCGCTGATCTCACCCATCAGGTCCGTGACGCGCTTGACCGACTGAACCACTTCGCCCATCGTGCGTCCGGCTTCGTCAACCAACTGCGAGCCGGTATGCACACGCTGCACGGAAGCGCTGATCAGGTCCTTGATCTCCTTTGCCGCCGACGCGCTGCGCTGAGCCAGCGTCCGCACTTCGCCTGCCACCACCGCAAACCCGCGGCCTTGCTCACCGGCCCGCGCCGCTTCAACGGCCGCGTTCAGCGCAAGAATGTTCGTCTGGAACGCAATGCCTTCGATCACCGTGATGATCTGCGCCACCTGTTCCGAGCTGCTGGAAATTTCGCTCATCGTCTGGACCACGCGATTAACGACTTCGCCTCCCCGCACGGCCGTCTCCGACGCGTTGGCAGCCAGCGAATTGCCTTGCAGCGCATTCTCTGCGTTCTGCTTCACGGTCGCGGTCAGTTGCTCCATGCTCGCAGCGGTTTCTTCCAGCGAAGCCGCCTGCTCTTCCGTGCGCTGGCTGAGATCCGTATTGCCTGCTGCAATCTGCGCGGAACCGGTAGCAATGCTGTCGCTGCTGTTGCGCACGCGGCCCACTACATCGACCAGCCGCTCGTTCATGTGGCGCATCGCGGCCAGCAACTGACTGGTTTCGTCCTTGCCCGATACCTCGATATCCGCAGTCAGGTCACCCCGGGCGACGGTCTCGGCAATCACGACAGCGCGTCCGATCGGCGTGGTAATGGAGCGCGTGATCAGCCAGCCGATCGCAATGCCGGCGAACACCGCGACAGCGATCAGCAAGCCGGTGCTCACTATGGCGTTGTCATAAGTCGATGCTGCGCGCGCGACTTCCCGCTCCGCACCGCTGCGGTTAAGTTCGATATCCGCTTCAATCAGCTTGAGCATGTCGGTGAACGCTGCGCCTGCATCGCCGCTCGAGAGCGAACGAGCGTCGTTGAATCCGGCATCGCCCTTGTCGGCCAGATCGAGTAGTTTCGCGTCGAGAGCCGCATAGCGCGCCCAGGCGCTTTTGATATTGTCGAAGAGTTGTTGCTCTTCAGGCGACGACACGAGCTTCTCGTACTTCGTGAACACTTCCTGGAGCTGGACCACGGAAGCGTCATGCGCCGCACGCTGTTCCTGCTTTTCCTTCGGGTCGACCGCAAGGATCGAGCGCAACGAGGTGCGACGCGCATTGTTCGCAAAAGCCTGCATTCTGCCGGCAGCCTGCACGCTCGGCAGCCAGTCGTTGCCAAGCTCCAACGTGCCGGCATAGATGTGCGACGCCTGCCAAAGCGTCAACCCGCCAACCGTACATAACAGCAACAGAATTGCCGCGAAACCCGCGCCCAGCCGGGTGCCTATCTTGAAGTTACTCAAACTCATCTCATGCTCCAGGGTGATCAACGATGAACACGATTACGGAGCATTCGCGACTTCCTGAAACAACCTTTCAGTTTTCCGTGTCGCCTCTAAAACATATGATGAATAACGCTTGGTAACTTCTCAATAACCCGGGGCGAGCGCCAGCATGCTGTTCAAGCAGAGAGGGCGATGCGTTGTTCGAGGAGATGAGGCAGGAGGGGAATTTGATCGCTGCAAGAAATGCGGTCTGTCAGATACTCCCAGAACGAAATGTTCAGCTTGCGGCACGTCGCCTTTAGACTCGAGAACGTATCGCGGCATTGTCGGCCGAGCTCGCTGCGCGTGCCGCCACTGATCTTTCGTTTTTTGACCTGATCGCGAATGTCGCGCTCACTGCCATTGGTATGCAGCGGGGCCTCAGGACGCTCCAACACC
>NZ_MTHB01000275.1 GCF_002220365.1 Caballeronia sordidicola
CGGCGGGATGATTTCCCGCCGCGCGTCGTCGGTACAATGATTCATCATAAAAATGGCCGCAGGCAGCGCAGATGATTCGAGTGTTGATAGCGGACGACCACGCCATTGTGCGAAGCGGATTCCGGCAGTTTGTCGCCGATGAACCCGACATGGAAGTTGCCGCCGAAGCGTCCACCGGTGACGAAACCATCGCGCTCGTGCGCGCAAGCGCATTCGACGTCGTGTTGCTGGACATCGCGATGCCGGATAAGAACGGCATCGACACCTTGCGCGTGATCAAGCAGCTTCGCCCGGAGCAGGGCGTGCTGATGCTGTCGGGTTATCCGGAAAGCCAGTACGCGATCAACCTGCTGCGCGCCGGCGCCAACGGGTATCTGAACAAGGACGCGGCGCCCGACGAAATCGTGCGGGCAATCCGGACGGTGGCGCGGGGCCACCGCTACTTGTCGGAGTTCATTGCCGACGCACTCGCCGACAAGCTCGAAAAACCCGCAACCGAGCGGCCGCACGAAGCCTTGTCCGAGCGGGAGTTCCAGATTTTTTGCAAGCTCGCGGGCGGCCAGATTCCGACCGAGATAGCGGAGGAGCTGCATTTATCGGTGAAGACGATCAGCACGTATCGCGCACGCGTTCTGGAAAAAATGCGGCTCGCGAACAATGCCGATCTAACGTATTACGCGATCAAGAACGGCTTGATCGAGTAGGAGGATGCCCGCCGTGGGCCAACAAACGATCGTCGACAAAACCGGTCTCTCGCAGAAGCGGCCGCTGAGCGTGCTGTTGATCGAAGACTCGCCGTTGATCCGGCGCAGCCTGGTGGAAGCGATCGACGCGTCCGGCGAACTGCAGGTCACCGCGTGGGCGGACACGCCCGAGACGGCGATCGGGCTGCTGGAAGCGCAGGGATTCGATGCAGTCATTGTCGACCTGCAACTGAAGCACGGTTCCGGCGTCGAGGTGCTGGCGTATTTGCAGCGCACCGGCATGACCGATTCAACCTTCGCCGCCGTGCTCACGAATCATGCACTGCCGGCGTACCGTGAGCGTTGCCTGCAATACGGCGTGCGCCATTTCTTCGACAAATCCCTGGAATTCGACCGCGTTCTCGACGCGCTACATCATTACGCCCGCGCGCGGGAATAAGCGGGAATACGCGGGATTAGTAGGGATTGATCCCGCGCCGTACGCCTGGCCGGATTCAGACCTCTGCCTCAGGGGTTTTCGACCGGCTTCTCGAATGGCTCAAGCCGGCAAGCCCGGTGGCCACCAGTCCCGCGATACACACGCCGATCCATCCGAACGCATGCCATGCAAGCGATGCGACAGCCGAGCCCACGGCGCCGCCGATGAAATAGACCACCATGTAGACGGTATTCACGCGGCTGCGTGCCTCGGGCTTGAGCGCATAGATTCTCGATTGATTCGATATCTGCGCGGCTTGCACACCGATATCGAGCACGATCACGCCGATCACCAGGCCCACGAGGCTGCGTCCTGACAGCGCGAACACCACGAACGAGACGGCCACGAGCACGATGCAGAGCGTTACCACCGCTCGCGGCCCGCGCTTGTCCGCCGACTTGCCGGCGAGCGGCGCGGCCAGCGCGCCCGCTGCACCGACAATGCCGAACAGGCCGGCCGCCTGTGGGCCGAGATGGAACGGCTCGCCCGCGAGCAGCAACGTGAGCACCGACCAGAAGATGCTGAACGCCGCGAACAACGCGCCTCCGGTCATCGACGCCTCGCGCAGCGCCGGCGACTCGACCACGAGATGCCACATCGACACGAGCAGGCGGCCGTAGGGCAGCGTGGAAGTCGGCTTGCTGCGCGGCAGGCGCATGACCACGAGTACGGCGAGCGCGATGGTCGCGGCGACAGAGGCCCCATACACGGCTCGCCAGCCGAAATACTCCGCGACGAAACCCGAAACCGTGCGCGCGAGCAGGATGCCGATCAGCAAGCCGCTCATCACCGTGCCGACCGCGTGACCGCGTTGCGCTGGCGGCGCGAGTTCGGCGGCGAACGGCACGGCTTGCTGCGCGATGGTTGCCACGATACCGAGCGCCAGGCTCGCCGCGATCAGCACACCGAGCGTGGGCGCGGCCGTTGCCGCGACGAGTGCGAGGCCGAGCGCGGCCAGTTGCAGAAGGATGATCAGGCGGCGGTCGAAGCGATCGCCGAGCGGCGCCAGCAACAACATGCCGATCGCATAGCCGAGTTGTGTGACCGCCGGCACCGCGCCGATCATCCCCGCGCTTTCCGGGAAGGACGCGCGAAAAGCTGCGAGCAGCGGTTGATTCGTATAGATATTCGCGACCGATACGCCTGCGATCGTCGCCAGGACGAGCAGTGTCGCCCGCGAGTAGTGCTGGTGGGGCTGGTGGTGCGGAGCGTGGGAATTTGAATCGGTTGCGGCAGCGGACATGGGCGAGGGCTCGAGGATTCAAAGCGTGAAGCGAGCCGCTGATGATACTAAAGACGACGGGGGGCCGCTGGCCGCGGCGGGCATGTCCGGTGTTCGTCGCTACATGAGCCGCTACATGAGCAAGTCCGTGCGTTCATTGACGCGTCGACTAAGCACATCTTCCGGACTTGATGGAAAACCTTACTCCGGCTCGTCGGCGCCCGGCTTCAGCGGGTATTTTTCCGCGAGAGCTGCCGGTGTCAGCCACTGGAACGTCTTGAGCTTGTCGTCTTCGAACGTGCATTCGACGGCTGCCTGCACCTGAATCGAGGTTGTCTTGATTGGGGTCACGCCCGCCGGTGGAATCTCCTTGGTGTAGCTGCCTTCAACCACCACACGCGTGCCTTGGTACGAGACGCGCGGTATTTCGTAGCTCAGCCTGGGCTGCGAGGCTGGATAGGTCTCGATCATCTTGGCCTTGCACTCCTGGCCATTGCGGTACGGGGTCGTGCAGCCTGCAGTGCAGATAAGAACGGCAGCAGCGGCCACCGCATAAAAGGTTCGATGTTTCATGATGGCTCGCGCTAGGTAGGACGCGCAGTCTACTTCAGTCGGTTAGGCGAAGACAGGATGACTGGCGGTTTCGGCATCGATAAAACGGGTCTGCTGTGCGCAATCGGCGCTTCTCTCGTTTCCTTTCAGCCAGGCCAAATGAAATCCGGGAAGGTGCGCAACGGCGCTGATACGCTTCTGTATGAATATACAGTGATCATCGCGTTGATCCTCGCCCGGCAGAAAACCATCCCATTCGTTCAGGGACGCTTGATCAATCTGATGCTGGTAGCGGGGACCGGACTTGAACCGGCAAGCCGTTAGGCGGCGGATTTTAAGTCCGCTATGTTTACCAATTTCATCACCCCGCCAAGCGGACGGGATTCTACCATCGGACGGCGGGCGGGCCAATCCAGGCAGCCGCCAGCGTTCTGCGTCTGCCCGCTTGCCGGCGATCGCGGAACCGGTTTTCATCGTTCGCATCAATCCTCCAGCCAGCTTTCGCCGGATTGCGCCGGACAGAAACCGAAAAATTATTTTCCCCACCCGCATCCATTTGAACTCAGGCTCGCGTATTCAGGTACATGAAAATCCGCCGTCGCTGAGTGGCGGGATCAAAGAGTCAGAATCAAAGAGTCAGAATCACGAGATGGCCCATCGATGTCAGGAGGCGAGTATGAAAGACGTTTCTATCGGCGCATGGCGTGAACGGACGCGTCTGGGACTCGGGCTGGCAATTCTCGCGGCCGGTGCGGGATTGCAACTGCTGCAATGGCTTCACGCCTGCGTTCCGGGATAACGTCCGAAGTTTCCTGGTGTATGGATGCAGCGCATTACATCGATACACCACGACGTCTTTTCTCTCGTTCACGCTAAATCGACAACGCCAGGTTGCTCGCGCATAATTTGCTGCGCGCGGCCGGAATGGGTCTGTAGACCCCGGCGTTGAAACGACGAAGCACAAGAAAGGACGAGGATGGGGACGAATCGGATCGAGGCATTCAGCGACGGCGTGATCGCCATCATCATTACAATCATGGTGCTGGAACTCAAGGTGCCGCACGGCGCCGATCTGGCTGCGCTCAGCGCGCTCGGTCCCGTGTTTTGCGCCTATGTGCTGAGTTTCGTGTATGTCGGCATCTACTGGAACAACCATCACCACCTGATGCACGCAGCCCAACGCGTCAATGGCAGCGTCCTGTGGGCAAACCTCCATGTGCTGTTCTGGCTGTCGCTGTTGCCGTTCGCGACCAACTGGATGGGCGAGAACCACCTGGCGTCCTGGCCCACCGCGCTCTACGGCTTCGATCTCTTCATGACGGCGGTCGCGTGGTACATCCTCACGCGCGCGTTGATCAGCCTCCATGGCGCCAACTCCATGCTGGAGCGGGCAATTGGTGCAGATCGCAAGGGGAAGATTTCAGTGGTCTTATATCTCGTCGCCATCGTCGCCTCGTTTTGGGAGCCATGGGTTGCCGCGGCCTTATACGCGATCGTGGCGGTCGTATGGCTCGTCCCCGACCGGCGCGTGGAGAAAGTACTGCTGACGCAAGAGTAACCGCCTGCGCCACGGTGATTTCATCGACATGAACAGTGCTACGCTCGGGCCATAAAGTCCTGCGAGCGAAGCCCATGTCACCTGTCATCCGCATCGGCATCATCTCCGATACCCACAATCTCGTGCGCCCCGAGGCGCTCGATGCGTTGCGCGGCTGCGAGCACATCATTCACGCCGGCGATATTTGTAATCCCACTGTCCTCGATACGCTCAACGAACTCGCACCTGTCACCGCGGTCCGCGGCAATAACGACTCGGGTGCACGGATCGACGACCTGCCGCAAGCGCTGACGTTTCATATCGGCGATACGGCGATTCATCTCGTCCACGACATAGCTGACGTTCCGAAGCGACTCGATGGTATCGACGTGGTCGTGACCGGCCATTCGCACAAGCCTTTGATCGAGCGCCGCGGCGCGACGCTGTTCGTCAATCCGGGAAGCGCCGGGCCGCGTCGATTCAAGTTGCCGGTGACGCTGGGCATCATGCTGATCGACAAGGGCGAGCTGCAGGTCGAGATCGTGCGGCTGATCGAGTGAATGGCGGGCCCAGCGCCGGCTCCGCTTCGAGCGGTAAGCAAACAGCAAAGAGGCCATCCAACGTTAGCTGGATGGCCTCTTTCTTCAACAAGCGTCGATCAGCTCGATGACGAGCTTGATGACGGTTATGCGTGTGCGGTCGCTTCCGGCATCCGGTCATCCATTTCGGCCGCCTGCCGCACACCGCGCAGCACGGCATGCGCTTCCGAGCGCGAACCCACGCATGGCGGCGAACCCTTCAGCGGTTGCCTCGCCGTCTCATGGAGCGCGAGCACCGAGACAATTCCGATCACCGATGCCCCCATCAGGTAGTACGCCGGCATCATCAGGTTTCCCGTCGATGAAACCAGCCAAGCCGTCACCAGCGGCGTCGTGCCGCCGAACAGCGAAACCGATACGTTGAAGCCGATCGCAAGCGCACCGTAGCGGATCTTGGTGGGGAAGAGCGCGGGTAATGCGGACGGCATGGCGCCGGTGAAACACGAAAGCAACACGCCGAGAATCAGCATGCCACCGAAGATTGGCAGCATGGTGCCCATGCGGATCAGCGTCAGCGCGGGCATCGACAACAGCAGCAGCCCGACGCATCCGAACAGCATCACCGGCTTGCGCCCGATCTTGTCCGACAGATGGCCGGCACCCAGCGTCATCGGCATCATCAACACCATGACAATCAGCACGATGAAAAGCCCGGCCGTTTCGTTGAATTGCAGCGTAGCGGACAGATAACTCGGCAGATAAGAAAGCGCCATGTAATCGGTCACGTTGAAAATCAGGACGAGCCCGACGCATTGCAGCATCGGCTTCCACTGCTTGATCAACATATCGCGGAACTGGTCTTTGGGCGTGCTGTGTGCTTCGCTTTCGCGTTTGTTGGCCTCGCGCTGGAACGCAGGCGTTTCTTCGAGCTTCAGCCGGATATACAAGCCGATCAGCCCCAGCGGTCCCGCGATCAGGAACGGAATGCGCCATCCCCACGACAGCAGCGATTGCTCCGACATTGTCGCGGTCAGCACGGCTACACAGCCCGCGCCGAGCACATAGCCCACGAGCGTGCCGAATTCCAGGAAGCTACCCAGGAACCCGCGCCGCTTGTCCGGTGCGAATTCCGCGATGAACGTTGCAGCGCCGCCATACTCACCGCCCGTCGAAAAGCCCTGCAGCAAACGCGCGGCGAGCAACAGGACCGGCGCAAAAATGCCAATGCTTCCATAAGCTGGAATCAGGCCGATGCAAAACGTGCCGACCGCCATCATGATCATGGTCATCGCGAGCACGCGCTTGCGGCCGATGCGATCTCCCAGCGGCCCGAACACCATGCCGCCAAGCGGGCGCACGAGAAACGCCGCCGCGAACGTCCCGAACGTGGCGATCAGTTGCGCTCCGGGATTGCTCGACGGGAAGAACACTTTGCCCAGCGTCACCGCGATATAGCTGTAGACGCCGAAATCGAACCATTCCATTGCATTGCCGATCGCCATCGCGCCGACTGCGCGCTTGAGCAGCGATTTATCGACGATGGTGATGTCGTCGAGCGACAGGGTTTTTTCGGGTTGGGGTTGTCGCCCGCGGCTGTCATTCGGTGTTGCCATGAAGAGAAGCTCCAGGTTGTTGCCGATCCGCCCTTGGGACGGGTCGGCGTGCGCTTGAGCGCACGTTGCCGGGAAAAGTGCAGTTTCGCGACGAGGCGAATTCCAGTGCATGCACTGAAAGCAGGGGCCGCACGCTGAGCGCATAGGAAAACATGCGCTGACGGTGCGATGGACAATGCCAATGCCTCGCGCCGATGTCGCGAAATGACACTTCATAAGTGATGCACGATTAATACGGGTAGCGCAGGTACTTCGGGGATAGATGGCTGGACGCAGCTGATTTGGGGCAACGGAGGCGCGGGAAGCGCTGCGATCCGGTTGCGTGCTGTGTCACGGATTGAGAAGGCTTGAGAACAACTTGTCCGCAGGCAAATCCAGACCCGGGGAAGCCTTCACAACCACTCGCCGATATCTTTGCATGGTTGCTTGAAAGAATGCTCCAAGCGGGTCATTGCTAAGAAATTGACTTTGAATTGCAGTTGGAAAGAAGGAGATGATAGCACGATGCAAGACGATCCGCAAACCGGGGCGTGGGGAAGGGCGCTTAGGGGGCGCTCGTGCCCGTTCGCAAAACTCGCGAAAAGAAAAAGCCGGCCTTGAAACGGCCGGCTTTTCATTGTCAGAAAACAACTCGTCCGATCAGCTAGGTGTTGGCGGCACGTAGCCTTGAGCGGTGTCGGCGCCTTCGCCGAAAAAGTACTTTTCCGTTTGTTTCAGCAGGTACTGGCGTGCGCGCGGATCAGCCATGTTCAGGCGGTTTTCGTTGATCAGCATGGTTTGCTGCTTGAGCCAGCCCTGCCATGCTTCCTTCGAAATCGTTTCGTAGATCCGTTTGCCGAGTTCTCCCGGCAGCGGCGGAAAGTCGAGTCCTTCGGCTTCCTTGCCGAGTTTCGCGCATTGAATCGTTCGGGCCATCTGTATTTCTCCTGTAGCGGGGTAACTGGACGCCTCGCGTTGGGCAGGCGATCGGGTCATCTTCGATCGCACTCGCAGCCGGACGGACGTCTCGAAATAAGCTTAAAGCTGCTTCATCAGCACAAGCGATTTACGTTGCCAGTTGTAGAGCCGGCGGCGATCTTCGGGCAGGTCGTCGACCGTTACCTTGACGAATCCGCGTTTGAGAAACCAATGCTCAGTGCGCGTGGTCAGCACGAAGATATGCGTGAGGCCACGAGCGCGCGCACGCTGTTCGACGCGCTTGAGCAAGCGTTCGCCGTCGCCGGAACCTTGCGCTTCGGGCGAGACCGTCAGGCAGGCCATTTCGCCGATGCGTTCCTGCGTGTACGGATAAAGCGCCACGCAGCCGAACAGCACGCCATCGTGCTCGATCACCGAGAAATGGTCGATATCGCGTTCGATCTGGTGCCGGCCGCGCCGCACGAGCGTGCCGTCCATTTCCAGCGGTTCGATCAGCGTCAGGATCCCGCCGACGTCGTCCGGCGTGGCTTCGCGCAGGCTTTCGAGATTCTCGTACGAGATCATCGTGCCGACGCCGTCGTGCAGGAACAATTCGAGCAGGATGCTGCCGTCCAGCGCGTAAGGAATGATGTGCGCCCGCGCCACGCCGCCGCGACAGGCGCGAATGGTGTGCTTCAGGTAGAACGCGGCGTCGCCTTGCAGTTCGCCGCTTTCGTGCAGCCTGTACGCGTCGTCCAACGACATCTCGCGCACCAGTTCGCCGTTTTCATCGACGAGACCGGGGGTTTCGGTCAGGAAAATGATCTTGTCGGCGCGCAGCGCAATGGCCGCTGCCGACGCCACATCTTCCATCGACAAATTGAACGCTTCGCCCGTCGGCGAAAAGCCGAGCGGCGAGAGCAGCACGAGCTTGCTGCTGGTCAGCGAGTGGCGAATGGAATCACCGTCGATCTTGCGCACCACGCCGGTGTGCTGGAAATCGACGCCATCCAGGATGCCGACTGGCCGCGCCGTCACAAAATTGCCCGATACCACGCTGATGTGCGCGTGCGCCATCGGCGTGTTCGGCAAGCCTTGGCTGATCGCCGCTTCGATGTCGAGGCGCACTTCGCCGGCGGCTTCTTTGGCGGATTCGAGCGCGCGGGCGTCGGTGATGCGTAAGCCGTGCGAAAACTCCGATTCCACGCCGTGCAGGTTCAATTGTTCTTCCACCTGGGGTCGCGAACCGTGCACGAGCACGACGTGAATGCCCATGGCGTGTAACAGCCCGACGTCCTGAACGAGCGCGTTCAGACGTCCTTCCTGCACCAGTTCGCCGCCGAACGCGACCACGAAGGTCTTGTTTCGGAACGCGTGAATATAGGGTGCGACGGAGCGCATCCATTCCACGAACTGGCCGTGTTGATCAGGCGCTTCAGGCTCGGCGATAACCGGCGGAGGCGCGGCGGGGAGGTCGGTTTGAGAATTCATGCCGGGATTATAATGCCGTGCTATGCCGAATGTTTCCAAACGTCCCGCCGATGCGGACAAGCTTGACCCCCAGGAGCAGTTGAAAAAGCTGCGTGAAGCGCTGCTGCGAGACGCAGCGGCGCGCGAAAGCGATGGCGAAAATGAGGCGGAAGAATCCGCCGATAACGCCATCAACCGTAAGAAGGAAGCGGCTGCGCGGCGGTTTGCGGGGACGTCTGGCGATTCTGCTGCTGGCGCTTCCAAAGCAGCGGCAGGGCGGGCGGGCGCAAGTTCGGCCTCCCCGCAGACCGCGAAGAAAAATGTGCAGAAAAGTGCGGTGGGTTCGGCTTCGCCTTCTCGCGATCGATCGAAGGAGTCTTCGAGCACCGCTCCGTCTTCCCGGGAGCCCGCGCGGCGAAAAGACGAGCGCGGTGGTTTGGCCTTGTTGTCGACTTTATTGTCCGAAAAGGCGGTCGGTCCGAACCCTTCGGCCACTTCCGGCGATCGGCGTGACCAAGGTGCGAACGCGCGTGTCTCGAGCCAAGCCGATTTATCGGCGACGAAACGGGGTGGCAGTCACCCTCCGGTAACCGATACTCCGAAGCCCCATCCTCATCCAACCGCTGACGCATTCGCACAACAGCGTACTGTGGGGGAGCGTCCGACATCGCCCGCAAAGGGTCGGCGTGAACCACCGGACGTAAAACGCACGGCTCACGATGACCGCTCGCAAGCGCGTCCGGACCGAGTGAAGGGACCGGCGGCCGGCCCTGAATCAGCGCGCGATGCGCATCGGCCAAAACCTGAACCGATCACCGCCGATACCCGTCCGCAGCGCCGCGAGCAGAGTACAAGGGCGGATCGCGCTCCCGAAGGATTACGCGACACCACGCAATCGGCGACCGGTTCAAGCTCGCAGATGCCCCCGAATCGACCGGCTGCGAGCGTTGAGCGAGTTTCGGAACATGGCCCACGTCATCGCGACGACGCGCAGCGGCCGGGAATCGTGTCTGAGTTATCGCAGGATGCAAGCCGTTTGCTCAAACCGTCCTTGGCATCAGCGGCGGACTCGTCGGTTCCACAGCATTCAGCGCGAAAGTCCGAACGTGGAGGGGCGCTGAGCCAGCAGCGCACGTCCGGCCGTCCGCAGGGCGTGGCCGAATCGCCGGCGGTAAAGCATTCAGCGCGAAACAGCGAACATGCCGGGTTGAGTGCCGAACAGCGCGTGCATCGTGGTCCGCAAGACGCTGAGACCGATGCTGCCAGCGGCGCTTCGCGGCCTGCTTCGCGGCCTGCTTCGCGGCCTGCTTCCCGCCCCGCCGTTCAGGGTGCCCGGCCGCCCAAAGAAGCGCGCGCATCCCAAGACGCACAGCAGCGCCCGAACGCGCAAGCCGAGGCCGCGAGCGCGCAACGTCGAGACAACCCACGCCCGCGCCGAGTAGTCGAGCCGAACCCCATTCCGCCGATCCGTTTCCCCGAAACGCTGCCCGTCTCCGCTCGACGCGATGAAATCGCCGCCGCGATCCAGGCAAATCAGGTCGTGATTGTCAGCGGCGAGACGGGTTCCGGGAAAACAACGCAGTTACCCAAAATTTGTCTGGCCCTCGGCCGAGGGCTTGGCGCAGGCGGTTCGGGGCTGATCGGTCACACGCAGCCGCGACGCATCGCGGCATCGGCGACGGGACGGCGGATCGCAGAAGAACTCGGTACACCGTTCGGCGAGGTGGTCGGCTACAAGGTCCGTTTCACGGACAACCTGTCGCCGGGTGCGTCAGTGAAACTGATGACCGACGGCATTTTGCTGGCCGAAACGCAGACCGATCCCCTGCTCGCTGCTTACGACACGATCATCATCGATGAAGCGCATGAGCGCAGTCTCAACATCGATTTCCTGCTCGGCTATCTGCGTGAAATCCTGCCGAGACGTCCCGATTTGAAGGTAATCGTCACATCGGCGACGATTGACGCCGATCGGTTCGCCCGCCATTTCGGCAGTGACGAAAAACCTGCGCCAGTCATTGAGGTGAGTGGGCGGCTGTATCCGGTCGAGGTGCGATATCGCCCGGTGGAGGAGGACAGCCCGGCAATAAAAGCCGCGCAGGGAACCACACCCGGCACGCAGCAAAAAGATCGGCCGGATCGTCCGAAAAACCAGCGCGAAAACGACCGCGATCTGATGGAAGCGATCGTTGACGCCGTCGATGAACTCTGCCGCGAAGGCCCCGGCGATGTCCTCGTCTTTCTCCCCGGCGAACGCGAAATCCGCGATGCCGCCGAAGCGTTGCGCAAGCACCATCCGCCGCACACGGAAATCCTGCCGCTGTTCGCGCGTCTTTCCGCAGCCGAACAGGAGCGTGTGTTCAAGACGTCGAACGCACGGCGCATCGTGCTGTCGACGAACGTCGCGGAAACCTCGTTGACGGTGCCGGGGATTCGCTACGTTGTCGATACCGGGCTCGCTCGCGTGAAGCGTTATTCGTATCGCAACAAAGTGGAGCAGTTGCAGATCGAACCGATCTCGCAAAGCTCGGCGAACCAACGCGCGGGCCGTTGCGGGCGCGTGGCCGACGGCGTGTGCATTCGTCTCTACGAGGAAGACGATTACAAGCTTCGCGTGCGCTTCACCGATCCTGAAATCCTGCGGTCATCGCTGGCCGCGGTGATCTTGCGGATGAAATCGCTGCACCTGACGGCCATCGAAACGTTTCCGTTTCTCGAACCGCCGCCGGGTCGCGCCATCGCCGATGGTTATCAACTGCTGAACGAACTCGGCGCCGTCGATGACGACAACGCGCTCACGCCGCTCGGCCGCGAGCTGGCGCGTTTGCCCCTCGATCCGCGCGTCGGCCGGATGATTCTTGCCGCGCGCGATCATCAGTCGTTGCGCGAAGTGTTGATTATCGCCAGTGCGTTGTCCGTTCAGGACCCGCGCGATAGGCCGATCGAGGCGCAGGAACAAGCGGATCTGGCGCACAAGAAATTTGCCGACGAGCGTTCCGAATTCCTGCAGTGGACAAAAATCTGGGCGTGGTTCGAGGATGCAATCGCGCACAAGAAGTCGAACAAGCAGCTCACCGATGCATGCCGTGCGAACTTTTTGAATCACGTGCGTCTGCGTGAATGGCGCGATGTGCATTCGCAATTGCTCACCGTCGTGCGTGAACACGGCTGGCGTCTGAACGAATCCGAGGCAACGTTTGAGCAAATTCACCTCGCGTTGTTGACCGGTCTGCTCGGCAACGTGGGTCTCAAGGCCGATGACGAGCCGTATTACCTTGGCGCACGCGGTATCAAGTTTTATCTGTGGCCGGGTTCGGCGTTGCTGAAAAAGGCAGGCCGTTGGGTCGTTGCGGGCGAACTCGTGGAAACGAGCCGGCTGTACGCACGCTGTATCGCGAAAATCGAGCCTGAATGGCTTGAACAAGTCGGCGCGCATTTGCTGCGCAAATCGATTTCCGAACCGCATTGGGAAAAGAAAGCCGCGCAAGTTGCGGCGTTCGAACGCGCAACGCTGCATGGTCTGACTGTCTATGCACGTCGGCGCGTGAGTTTTGGCAAACAGGATCCGGAGCGCGCGCGCGAGTTGTTCATTCGTGGCGCACTCGTGGATGGCGAATTCGAGACCAAGCTGCCGTTTTTCGCGCACAACCGCAAGCTGCTCGCGGATATCGAACAGTTGGAGCACAAGTCGCGTCGGCAGGATGTGCTTGTCGACGACGAATTGATTTTCGGTTTCTACGATTCGCTTGTGCCGAAGGGCATCTATTCGGGCGCGGCATTCGAGCGCTGGTATCGCGACGAGGAAAAGAAGGAGGGCGCGTCACGCCGTCTGTTCCTCTCACGCGACGACTTGATGCGTCACGAAGCCGCCGGTATCACGACCGATCTGTTCCCCAAACGAATGACGATGGCCGGCATCGAAATGACGCTGTCTTATCATTTCGAGCCCGGTTCTCCGCGCGATGGCGTGACGCTCACCGTCCCGCTGTTCGGCCTGAATCAAGTCGATGCCCGCCGCTCCGAATGGCTCGTTCGCGGCATGCTGAAGGAAAAAATTCAGTTGCTGCTGAAGTCGCTGCCGCAGAAATTGCGGCGGCATCTTGTGCCGCTGCCCGAGTTTTCGGCGGGGGTGGTCGAGCGGCACAGCGGCAAGACGTTCGGCGCGGGCGGTTTGCTCGAAGCGCTGATTGCGGACATTCGCGAGCAGACACAAATCGCGATGAAACAGTCGGACTTCAAGCTCGAAACGCTGCCGGCGCATTTGTTCATGAATTTCAAGGTCATCGATGAGCATGGCAGGCAACTCGCGATGGGCCGTAACCTTGCGCAGTTGCGAGCTGAACTGGGCGGCCAGGCGCAGCAGCATTTTCAGAAGCTTGCGGCGGGCGCCACTTTGGATATTGGCAATGACGCGGCCGCGCCTGCTACGCGAACCGCCTCGGCATCAGATGCATCCGGTTCGAGTTCAGGCACCGCGCTTTACGAAAACCTCACCACTTGGGACTTCGGAAAGCTCCCGGAATTGCTTGAAATTCGGCGGCGCGGTCAGACGCTGTTCGGTTATCCGGCCTTGGTCGATCGGGAAACACATTGCGACGTTGAAGTATTCGATTCGCCGGAAGAAGCGGCACGGATTCATCGGGCCGGTTTGCGTCGGCTGTTTGCATTGCAACTGCGTGAGCCGATCCGATATCTCGAACGCAATCTGGGCGGATTGCGCGAGATGTCGTTGCAATACATGGCGCTGGGTTCACAGGAAGAGTTGGGCAGTCAGATTATAGAAACGGCATTGGATCGCGCGTGTCTGCAAGACCCGCTTCCCGATAACGATGCTGATTTCTATGCGCGTCGAGACCAGGGCAAGAGCCGCCTAACGTTGCTGGCACAGGAAATTGCGCGGCTGGCTGGGCAGGTTCTGGCCGACTACGCGACCGTCTCGAAGAAACTGACCCAGGTTAAATCGTTCGGTGCGCCGTACGCGGATATGGTCGGCCAATTAAACGCGCTGATCGGCAAGCGTTTTATCATCGATACGCCTTACACGCAGTTGTCCCACTTCCCGCGTTATCTGAACGCGATGGCGTTACGTATCGACAAGTTAAAAGCGGACGCTGTGCGCGACGCGCGGTTGTCGGCGGAGATTGCGCCGCTGCTGCAAAACTATCAGCGTGCGATTGCGCAACGCGGTGGGGTGGCGGACGCGCGATTGAGCGAATATAGATGGTTGCTGGAGGAGTTGCGTGTGTCGCTATTTGCGCAAGAACTTCGGACACCCATGCCGATTTCGGTCAAGCGTTTGTACAAAGTGTGGGAATCGATGCAACGATAACGCATGTAAAAAAGCGCGAGACTCGGCGGGTAGCCGGCTCGCGCTTTACGGGATCTACAACGTTACTTTGTCGCTTCGCCTGAAGACTGAACGACTTCGAGACTCAGAGGCACGGCTGTCAGAACGTTGGGTTCAGTGCTGACTGAACCGCTAGCCTGCGTGCTGACAGGCGTTACCGCGTACTTCTGCCATTTACCATCGGCCAACGTTTCTACGCTACCACCACACTTGCGATAGAAATTGCGCGCTTCGTCACTTGGCGTGAACACCGCTTTCAACTGGCACACCATTTGCGGTACACCAGCCTCGTTCGTGACGTTCAAAACATAATCCCATTCGTGAACGCCGAAGAACCCTTCGTTGAATTGCGGACGGCCCAGGAGAGCTGCAACCTGGTTCTTGTTCATGCCGGGCTTGAGCTTGCGCAATGATTCGGTCAACGGAAAGCTGCCGCCCATGTTTGACGCCGATGCCGGAGTCGGAAATACCAACTGATCTTGCCCGCCGTTGCTGGCGAGCCGGCTGCCTGTGCCACACGCTGACAACAATAGGGCCACGACGAGCGAGGCGGTGAAAGGAAGTGCACGCGATAGTTTGCGGAGGGTGAAGTTCATCTCTTGATCGGATCCGTTGTTTTCATTAACTCGATGTCGCGGGCCTTTGCAGCGGGCCCGCGACACTACCTCTTCCTGACTGCGCTGGCTTACCAGTGCATTCCGGCGCCGACGGAGACGCCGAACTGACCGCGCGTGCTGGTCGTGCCGCTGACCTTATAGGCCCAGATGCCGTTCTCGGACAGTTGCGAAACCCCGATAGCAACAGCCGATTGGCCGCCGTACGTTCCGCCACCCAAGGCCACCATGCCACGGCCCGGCAATACCGCTTGCGGCAAGCCTGCGACTGCGAGTGCCGATGCCGTACCGGCATAAGCGTCGCGACGCGTGCCTTCAGTCTTCGAGTCGGTGTAGTCGTTTGCTTGCTTCAGGGTGCTGCCAGCGCTTTGGTTCAACTGATTCACGTTGACTGCGTCGGTGCCTTGCGTGCCCGCTGCGACGTTCGTAATCTGACGTTCGCTGCCTGCTGCACCAACCGAGACGGTGTTCTCACGATCTGCGACTGAGTTCTGGCCGAGAGCCACGGCGTTAGCGGCGGAAGCTTGAGCGCCGTTACCTGCTGCAACCGAGCCGGTGCCAGTGGCCAACGCGTTCTGGCCGAGTGCGATGGTGTTGTCGGCTGAAGCCTGAGCGCCGCTACCCATGGCAACCGAACCCGCACCCGTCGCCGCTGCATTTGCGCCTACCGCAACCGCGTGAACACCCGTCGCCGATGCGACGTCCGTGCTGCGCGAACCGTCTGCGCTGAACAGCGGATCGCTGGCGCCGAGCGTGATGTTTTGCACTGCGTTGTTCACCGCGTTGTTGATGGTGTCGCCAACGCTCGCGTTGACCTGGCCGATGGCGTCATTCAACTGACCAACGTTCACCGCGTCGGTCGTCTCTACGCCAGCAGCGACGTTGTGAATAGTCGTGCCGCCGTTACCTTCGAGCGTTGCGTTTTGATGATCAACAGAACCGTCGGCATTGCGGTCGTATTTGACTGCGCCGTCGGCCGCCGTGGTTGCCGTAGCAACGGCCGCTGCCGCTTGGTCACTCACCGCTTTCAACTGTGCAACGTTTACCGCGTCGGTATCCAGCGCGCCGGCTGAAACGCCGCTGATCGTGCGGTTACCAATGTTGACTTCGCCCGTTGATGTCTGCGGTGGCGTCAGGCCGTAAGCGGTGTAGCCGGTCTGTGCACCGGTGGTCGTTGCCGAACCTGCGCCGAGGGCTACGCTGTTCGCATTATTTGCGATCGCGTTGTTACCAATGGCGATGGAGTTTGCGAACGCGGCGTTTGCGTTGCTGCCAACAGCGACGCTGCCTGTGCCAGCCGCGACAGCCGAATGTCCGACGGCAAGCGCGTCGACATCGGTTGCTTGTGCTGAATCACCGAAGGCGGTTGCATCTACCGCGGATGCATTTGCCTTCAGGCCAATGGCGATGGATTGTGCTTCGATGGCTGTAGCATGATAACCGAGTGCTACCGCGTTATCCGATGCAACCGACCTGGCGCCGGCCGCTATTGCGTTCACACCTTCAGCGGTCGAAAAGTTACCCACTGCTACGCCATTCGACTGGTTCGCGGTCGCGAGCGTACCGACGGCAGTTGCGTCGTCACCATACGCTGCCGAGAGTTGACCGACTGCGGTTGATCGCGCTCCAATTGCTGTCGAGGTTGAGCCGATCGCCACTGCGCTGTTGCCGGAAGCGGTCGCGATGGAGCCCATGGCCATCGAGTTCGCTCCTGTGGCAGTCGCGGTGTCGCCCAATGCAACCGAACTTACGCCGCTCGCGGTGGCGTTGGAGCCCACAGCGGTCGAGCTAATACCAGAAGCAGTAGCGTAAGGGCCGATGGCGCTCGCCTTTGATGCGTTCGACAGGGAGGTGTCGCCAATCGCGACTGCGCTGGTGCCGATTGCAAGGGCGTTGACCCCCACGGCAGTTGCCTGGTCTAGGGCTGCGGAGTGCGCACCCACTGCGACTGAACTGTTTCCAGCTGCAACGGCATAGGCGCCTGTTGCTACTGCATTAACACCAGCCGCTAAAGCATTTGCACCGGTAGCGTTCGACTGTATTCCGGTGGCTGTGGCGCCGTCGCCGAATGCTACCGAACTCACGCCGCTCGCAGTGGTATTGCGACCAACGGCCGTGGCGTTTGCTGCGGAGTTGGAGCCTGTACCAATAGCGACAGAATCAGCGGCTTGTGCGTTTGCACCTGTGCCGAAAGCAATGGCGTTATTTCCTTGCGCTTGTGAGGATGCGCCGACGGCATTTGAACCGTCACCCGCCGCAACAGCATTTGCGCCAATACCTGTCGACTGCACGCCGGTGGCCGACACCGTGTCGCCGAACGCTATTGCACTGCTTCCGGTGGCGGTCGAAGCGGCACCAAATGCGACGGATCTTGCGCCGGTTGCTTCGGCCAATGCGCCTACTGCGACACTGCTGTCGGCACTCGCGTGGCTTCCGCCGCCCAATGCCGTAGATGCATTTGCCGACGCATTCGCCCCTATGCCGTACGCGCTCCCACCTGAGCCCGCGTTCGAGAAGGCACCCGTTGCGGTCGCGTTATCGCTGGCGGCGTTTGCGTTGTTGCCGATTGCGATCGCATTCACGCCTGCAGCGTAACCCGGGTTCGTGATGGCGTTTGGCCCAACGATGATGGAGTCGGGACCCGTTCCCGGACCTACCCAATCGTCAGCTGCATGCGCGCCAGAGGCAGCCACGAAACCACCAATGCCGATCATTGCTGCCTGCACAATCGCAAGCTTGCGTGACGAAGACCGCTTGGTCTTCGACTTAGATGTCTCGGAAGCCGCGACCCACGTGCCTGATGATTCGTTCCAGACTGCTTTAAAGATTCTATTCATGAAAGAAGGATGTCTAACAATTTGACAAATACATGTCGGGTTGATCGATGGAAAACGTCGCGTTAACGCCCGACCAATAGGGTGAGGAGGCGTTAGACGTAACGCTTCCTTGGAACGAGGATCTCCCGCCTCGTAAGTTCTGGCCCGCTCGGGCGTCGGACAGCCTTCCTGCATTGCTACGTTCGGACTCAGAAGGTTGGGATGATCGCGGTTATCGTGTTTTCGAAATACACGATCTTTCCTAAAGTGAGCAGATGGGAATAAATATAGTTTGGATTGCAAACTAAATAAAAAAATCGTTATTTTTTGTTACGTATTTTCCCGCTCCCGATGCTCCCCGTTGATGTGTGATTTTGTGTCAAACACGGCGCTGATAAATGCGTCGAACCGACTTCCCGGGTATTTGCAGCGTCCATGCCGAAAAATGCCTAAAAGCCGTTCTGGATCAACACTCTGGACCGCGCAAACGTTCTACAATGGCGGCTGTTTTCCGACCCGAGTTTTCATGCGCAATTTTCTCCGTACTCGTTTCTCTCGCGCGACTGCTGCCGCTGCTGCATTGATCGCTGCTTTTTCTGTCACCATGCCGGTTCACGCCAACAACGTGATCGTGCTGAATTCTGGCGAGGCCACGCTGAGTCTTATCGACGAAGCGACGCGTCAGGTCGTGTCGACCATTCCGACCGGCAAGGAACCGCACCACCTGATGGCGACGCCTGACAACGCGTCGCTGATCGTGGCGAATTCGGTGTCGAACAATCTGATGTTCGTCGACCCGAAGACGGGCAAGCCGCAGCGCTGGGTGGAAAACATCGAGGATCCGTATCAGGTCGGTTTCTCGCCGGACAAGAAGTGGTTCGTTTCGACCGGCTTGCGGCTGGACCGGCTGGATATCTATCGGTACGACGGCGCGAATATCTCGATCGCGAAGCGCATTCCGCTGGCGGTCATGCCGAGTCACATTGCATTCACGAATGACAGCAAGACGGCGTTCATCTCGCTACAGGTATCCGGCGAAGTTGCGGCAATCGACCTGGCAACGCAGACGGTGAAGTGGAAGATGAAAGTCGGCCCTGTGCCTGCCGGCCTCTGGATGACGCCGAATGACAAATACCTGCTCGTCGGCATGACCGGCGCGGATTACGTGGCTGTGATCGACTGGCGCACCCAGAAAATCGTGAAAACGATCAAAACGGGCAATGGCGCGCACAACTTCCGCTCGCTGGCGGACGGTAAGCATGTGGTGGTGTCGAATCGGGTCGCGAGCACGATCAGCATCATTGATCAGGACGCGCTGACGAATGTTGGGGACATCACGGGTTTGCTGCCCGGTCCGGACGATATGGAACTTTCGGCCGACAAACGTTATCTTTGGGTCACATTCCGGTTTGCGAAGAAAGTCGGAATTATTGATCTGACAAATCACAAGCTTGTTCAGACAATCGCTGTGGGTCGTTCGCCGCATGGCATCTACTTTTTCGACCGTGCCCCGGTGACCGGCCCGAATGGCGGCTGAGGTCAGCGGTCAAAGAAGTAGATAAATTGAAGGTTGAGGCGCCGCCAAGGTAGGGCGGCGCCCGGTATAGGTTACGGAGCACCATGTTTCATTCCATTTTTTCCCTGTTCGACACGATCGTCTCGACGGCACAGACCTGGTTGTACATCGACGTCGTGCAGCCGTTCCTGTTCAAGGTCGGTCTGATGGGTTACGACGAAGACACCTATGACGCGCTCTATTGGGTGATCGTGGGCGTGGTCGAAGTGCTTGTCATGTACGCGATCCTGCGACCGCTTGAGGCCTTGCGGCCTGCCGAGAAGTGGCAGAACAGGAAAGGCGTGCGCGTGGACGCGCTGTATACGTGGATCGTGAAGCTGGGCATCCTGAACTTGTTCTTTTTCTTCACGTTTCAGCCATTCTTTGACAGTTTTCAGAGCTGGCTGCGGCTGCACAACATCGCCAACATCGAACTTGACAATCTTTGGCCGGGTGTCACTTCCCAGCCGATCGTCGCGTTCGTTATTTATCTGATCGTCCTTGATTTCGTCGGCTATTGGTATCACCGGATGGAGCATAGAATCGGCATCTGGTGGGAATTGCACGCGGTGCATCACAGCCAGCAGAAGATGTCGTTGTGGTCCGACGATCGGAACCATTTGCTCGACGGCGTCATGCAAGCCGGGGTTTTTGCTACCGTGGCGCTGGTGATCGGTGTGCAGCCTTCGCAGTTCGTGGTGCTCGTCGCCATCACCAATCTGATGCAAAGCGTCCAGCACGCGAATATCCGACTGCACTTCGGCTGGCTGGGCGAGCGCTTGCTCGTGAGCCCAACGTTCCATCGGCGGCACCACGCAATCGGTTATGGTCATGAAGGCACAACCTACGGATGCAATTTCGGCGTGCTGCTGCCGTGGTGGGACATGATGTTCAGGAGTGTGTCGTGGAATCGAGAGCTCGAGCCGACCGGCATTCGCGATCAACTGGCGGTCGCGGACAAGCCGGGACGCAATTACGGCGATGGTTTCTTCGAGCAGCACTGGCTCGCGTTCAAGCGTATTGGGGAGCGCATCGTGTCGCATCGGGCGACCCGCGCGCCGGGTTCGGGTTCGGATTCGGACGCGACCGCCGTTTAAGCACCTATGCTTGATCAAACCCGGTTCAGGAGATCCTGACCGGGCCTATGCGTTTTCGTTTGAACCCACTCAGTTTGTGGCGCCTCAGTCCTCCTCGCCGGCTTCCAGCCGGCGAAGTTATTTTAACCGGCAGGGTTAGCCAAACGGCCGAGCAGCGCGCCATGTGCTCAGTGGTTTATCCTGTCTTCTTTCTCTTTCAGACGACCTTTGCATGAATGACTTGCTGCGTTCGTTCGTGCGCGCGCTCGCGAACGCTTTTCACCCGAGAATGCTTTGGCTCACGTTCATGCCGTTCGCAGTGGCGACGGTTGCATGGGGAGCCGTCCTGTGGTTTTTCTGGCAAACGCTGACAGGCACCGCACGCGACTGGCTTGATGGCTGGGCGCTCACGTCCGCAATGTACCGGCTCTTCGACTCGATCGGATTTTCGTCGTTACACGCGGTGATTGCACCGTTTTTTATCGTGATCATGGCGATTCCATTGATCGTCGTCACCATTTTGTTGCTCATCGCGACGCTTTCAATGCCTTCTGTGATCAAGCTGCTGACGCGGCGCCAGTACGCATCGCTTGAAATGCGGCGCGGAGGCTCCTGGTATGGGAGTCTCGGGCATTCGGTGGTTACAACGGTCGTGTGTCTCGTGCTGTTGGTCGTGACGTTGCCGCTGTGGCTGATCCCGCCATTTTTCGCGATCATTCCGCCCGTGTTGTGGGGCTGGCTGACTTACCGAGTCATGACGTATGACGCGCTCGCGTTGCATGCCAGTGCAGAGGAGCGGCGCACCATCGTGCGTCGTGCGCGCTGGCCTTTGTTTGGGATCGGCGTGATCAGCGGGCTGCTGGGTTCGTTGCCGACCATGCTATGGGCGTGGTCGGTCTGGCTGTTGCCGTTGTTTCCGGTCGTCGCGGCGGCGACCATCTGGATCTATGCATTCATCCTTGTTTTTTCGGCGCTTTGGTTCGCGCACTATTGCCTGCATGCACTGGAGCGTCTACGGACGGAAACCACTGCTGCGTCGCCTCCGTTGAGCGGTCCCGGCGCGGCGGCCGGGTTGCGAATTTCAGGCTAATCTTCAAGATCAGGGAGTATTCATGGGCTTTGGCATGATCATCATTGGCGACGAGATATTGTCCGGTCGAAGGACCGACAAGCATCTGCCAAAAGTTATCGAATTGTTGTCGGCGAGGGGACTGTCGCTGGACTGGGCGGAGTATGTTGGCGACGACCGTGACCGCATCACGCCTACGCTTAAGCGTGCGTTCGCGTCAGGCGACATCGTATTTTCAACGGGTGGGATTGGTGCCACGCCTGACGACCACACGCGCCAATGTGCGGCCGCTGCGCTTGGGGTGCCGCTTGAGTTGCATCCGGAAGCGGCCGAACTGATTCGTGCGCGGATCAGGGAAACGGCGGGCGACAAGCCGGTGGATCTGGACCTGCCGGAAAACCTGCATCGGTTGAACATGGGCACGTTCCCGAAGGGCGCGAGCATCATTCCGAACAGCTACAACCGGATTCCCGGCTTTTCAGCAGGGAACATCCATTTCGTGCCCGGTTTCCCCGTCATGGCATGGCCGATGATCGAATGGGTGCTGGACAACAAATACGCTGACCTGCATCACGCGACGCCTTATGTAGAGCGTTCAGTGCTGGTCTTCGGGTTGCCGGAATCGCGTATTACGCCGCTGATGGAAGCGATCGAACGCGATTTCGCCGGGGTGCGTGTCTTCAGCCTGCCAAGCGTCGGTGACGCGACGCGCGGAGAGGTCTTCGGGCGCGCTCACATCGATCTGGGGGTCAAAGGCGAGCCGGAAGCAGCGAACGCCGCATTCGCCCAGTTGCGTGAGGGCGTGGCCGCGCTTGGCGGCGAGATAGTGGAGATCGAACCGGGCGCAGCCACTTAAGCGCGACGCACCCGACCAATCAGCCAGAGGATCTACGCGCCGATCCAGGGCAGGCCGCGAAAGCACCAACCGGAAACGGTTTTGCGGTGACCTTGTCCGTCCTTGTCGCCCTCGAAGCCTTCGAGCAGGTCGAAGGCCTTCATGAAACCTTCCTTTTGAGCCAGCACCGCTGCCAGTTTCGAACGCGCGGCGCTGCGGCAGAGGAACAGGACGGGTGTTTCAGGCGAGGCCACTTCGCGCAACTGCTGCATGAATGCCGTGTTCGGAACAGATCCGGGATATTGAATCCATTCGACGTGCGAGTACTGCGCGGTATCAATGGCCGGCCGGCCGACCCAGTCGAGTTCGGCCCGGGTGCGTACGTCGACCAGGCGAACGGATGGGTCGAGTTGCAGAAGCTCGAAAGCCTCAGCAGGCAGAATGGCGCCCGCATAAGGCAGCTGGTTTTGATCGGCGCGAAGTGTGGCCTGGGCGTACAACTGCTCGAGCGTGCTCATGGACGAGGTCTCCAATCGGACATTTTAATCAGGCATTCTAGCGTGCTGTCGGCGCTTCGATCACGGGGGGCTGGATGGACCGGTAGAACGCATCGGACTGGTGCGAGGCGTTTGAATTGCCCCGAATCAGTGCTAACGTTACGGGTCTCAGTTTCGAATGCACCGAATATGTGCATAACTATACGATTTTGATTGAGTAAGCCCCTTGAAGGGTAGTGGTGCTTCCCCGAAAAAGCGCGCAGCTTCAACTGCTTAGCGCAACAATGGTGCACTTGGCATGGAAGCTGCTTTTGACTCTACCGATGGTTTCGAATCGGTTAGGCGGCGAATTGATATTCGTCGACTTTTGTTAATCAGGAGATAGGTAATGAGCAAATCCGTGGCCGACGTCATGCAACTCGTCAAGGACGAGGACGTCAAGTTTGTCGACTTCCGTTTCACCGACACGCGCGGTAAAGAACAACACGTTTCGGTGCCGGTTTCGGCATTCGACGAAGACAAATTTGAAAGCGGCCACGCTTTCGACGGTTCGTCTATCGCCGGCTGGAAGGGCATCGAAGCGTCGGACATGCTGCTGATCCCGGATGCGGATACCGCGTTCATCGACCCGTTCTATGAAGAGTCGACGCTCGTGATGTCCTGCGACGTGGTTGAACCGGCAGATGGCAAAGGCTATGAACGCGATCCGCGCTCGCTCGCGAAGCGCGCTGAAGCGTATCTGAAGAGTTCGGGTCTGGGCGACGCCGCTTTCTTCGGTCCGGAACCGGAATTCTTCATTTTCGACTCGGTTCGCTGGAGCGCAGATCAGTCGGGTTGTTTCGTCAAGATCGGTTCGGAAGAAGCACCGTGGTCGTCGTCGATGGAATTCGAAGGCGGTAACACAGGTCACCGTCCGGGCACGAAGGGCGGTTATTTCCCGGTTGCGCCGGTCGATACGTTCCAGGACATGCGTTCGGAAATGTGTCTGTTGCTTGAACAGATCGGCATTCCGGTTGAAGTGCACCACCACGAAGTGGCGGGCCAGGGCCAGAACGAAATCGGCACGAAATTCTCGACGCTGGTTCAACGCGCCGACTGGACGCAGCAACTGAAGTACATCGTTCATAACGTGGCGCACACGTATGGCAAGACGGCGACGTTCATGCCGAAGCCGGTCGTGGGCGACAACGGCTCGGGCATGCACGTTCACCAGTCGATCTGGAAGGACGGCAAGAACCTGTTTGCCGGCGACGGATATGCAGGGCTGTCGGAATTCGCATTGTTCTACATCGGCGGCATCATCAAGCATGCTCGTGCGCTGAACGCGATCACGAACCCGTCGACGAACTCGTACAAGCGTCTCGTGCCTCACTTCGAAGCACCGGTCAAGCTCGCTTATTCGGCGAAAAACCGTTCGGCTTCGATCCGCATTCCTCACGTGTCGAACCCGAAGGGCCGCCGTATCGAAACGCGTTTCCCGGATCCGATGGCGAACCCGTACCTGTGCTTCTCGGCGTTGATGATGGCCGGCCTGGATGGCGTGCAGAACAAGATCCACCCGGGCGAAGCCGCTGACAAGAACCTGTACGACCTGCCGCCGGAAGAGGACGCAAAGATCCCGACCGTGTGCGCGGGCCTCGACGAAGCGCTGGACGCGCTCAACGCTGACCGTGAGTTCCTGACGGTTGGCGGTGTGTTCACCGACTCCATGCTCGACGCGTATATCGAACTGAAGACGAATGAACTGCAGCGCTATCGCCAGGCTGTGCATCCGATTGAGTTCGAAATGTACTACTCGCTGTAAAGCGCGTTGCATGGCGCACGTGCTTCTTCGCTCGCTGTCTTGCGCAGAGGTGCGTCGCGTGACGCGAAGCAGGAGTGTCGAATGATCGAAAAAGGGACGGCGTGCCGTCCCTTTTTTAATCGCCGGCACTTCTCCTGACAAGTTTCAAGACGGGGTCTCACTGCACGATGGTTCTCAAGAATCTCATCAAGGCGAGAAAGAGTCCTCCTGACAACTCGTTGTCCGACGATGCCACGCTCGTCGCTACGCATTTGCTGCCGGGCATGGAAGCGCTGCCCACGGTCGTGCTTGTGCTCGACAAGTTGAGCCTGAAGATCGCGTTCGCGAATCCGTCGGCGGAAGCCATGCTCGAGCGCTCGCGCAAGCAACTGGCTCAAACCTCATGGCCCGAACTGTTCGCCAATGCGGACGAACTGGTGACGACCATTGCCTCGATTGCCGATCACCGTTTCAACGCAACCCATCTCGACGCTGTGCTCGAACGCCCCGGCCGCGAGCCGCTGCATGTTCACGCGATCGTGGCGTATCTGGAAGTCGCACCGAATTACGTGCTGCTCGAACTATTTGAGAACGAGCGGCATTTGAAGACCGACCGCGAAGAGCGTATTCACGATCTGACCGCGGTCAACAAGCAACTGATTCGCAACCTCGCCCATGAAATCAAGAATCCGCTTGGCGGCATTCGAGGTGCAGCGCAACTGCTCGAGTTCGAGTTGGGCGCGCGTGAACGCGACGAATTGCGCGAATACACGCAGGTGATCATCAAGGAATCGGATCGGCTGCAAACCCTGGTGGACAGGTTGCTCGAGCCTCATCGGCATCCGCATATTGTTGGCGACGTGAATATTCACGAAGTATGCGAACGCGTGCGCGCCGTGATTCTCGCGGAGTTTCCGCGCGGGCTCACGCTCGATCGCGATTACGACGTGAGCGTGCCCGACTTGCGCGGTGATAAAGAGCAGCTTATCCAGGCGCTGCTCAATATCGTGCGTAACGCGGCGCAAGCGCTACGCGAACGCATTTCACAAGGCGATGCGCGTATTGAATTGCGTACGCGTATTGCGCGCAAAGTGACGATTGGCAAGCGCCTGCACAAACTGGCACTGGACTTGCATATCACTGACAACGGTCCCGGCATCCCGGAAGAGATACGCGACCGGATTTTCTATCCGCTTGTGTCCGGGCGGGAAGACGGGAGTGGACTGGGCCTGACGCTCGCGCAGACTTTCGTGCAACAGCATGATGGGTTGATCGAAGTGGAAAGCAAGCCGGGTTGCACGGAGTTCACGATCTTGCTGCCGTTCGAAGGCTGACCGGACACCGATGAAGGGTCGAAGCAACAAAGTATGGAGTTAAGGATCGATCACGAGGGTTCATCGACTTTTTTAAAGCGCTAGTGCGCCAGACCGTTTCGACGGGCTTATACCGAACCACACGAAGACATCTCGCCGAACTATATGAAGCCGATCTGGATAGTAGACGACGACCAATCCATCCGCTGGGTGCTCGAAAAAGCGCTCGCAAGAGAGAACTTCGCCACGCGCAGTTTTTCCGGCGTCCGGGACGCGCTGACAGCGCTCGAACAGGAAAGCCCGCAAGTGCTTGTGTCCGACATCCGTATGCCGGGAGGCTCGGGACTCGAATTGTTGCAGACCGTGCGCGACAAGTTGCCCGGTTTGCCGGTCATCATCATGACGGCGTTCTCCGATCTCGACAGCGCCGTGGCTGCGTTCCAGGGCGGTGCGTTCGAATACCTGGCAAAGCCGTTCGATGTCGACAAGGCCGTTGAACTGATCCGCCGCGCCGTCGATGAAAGCATGCGCGGTGAAGCGGCCTACGACAATAGCGTCACCGAAACGCCCGAGATGCTCGGCCAGGCGCCGGCGATGCAGGACATGTTTCGCGCGATCGGCCGTCTGTCACATTCCGCCGCCACCGTGCTCATCACGGGCGAATCAGGCACCGGAAAGGAGCTTGTCGCGCGTGCGCTGCACCGCCATAGCCCGCGCGCGAATGGGCCGTTCATTGCGTTGAACACCGCCGCTATCCCGAAGGATCTGCTTGAGTCCGAGTTGTTCGGCCACGAGCGCGGCGCGTTCACGGGTGCTCAGGCCATGCGCCAGGGGCGGTTCGAGCAAGCTGAAAACGGTACGTTGTTTCTCGACGAAATCGGCGATATGCCGTTTGATCTGCAGACACGTCTGTTGCGCGTGTTATCCGATGGGCAGTTTTATCGCGTGGGCGGCCACAACCCGTTGAAGGCGAACGTTCGGGTCATCGCGGCGACTCATCAGAACCTTGAGTCACGCGTGCGGCAGGGGTTGTTTCGAGAGGACTTGTATCACCGGCTGAACGTGATCCGTTTGCGCTTGCCCGCGTTGCGCGAGCGCAGTGAAGACATTCCATTGCTCACGCGGCATTTCCTGCAGAAGAGCGCGCGCGATCTGGGTGTCGAGCCGAAGCGCGTGTCGGAAGACGCGCTTGGGTTTTTGGCATCGCTGCCGTTTCCTGGCAATGTACGACAACTCGAAAACCTCTGTAACTGGCTGACCGTGATGGCGCCGGCGCAGACGATCGAGCAAAAGGATTTGCCGCCGGATCTCACGCCGACTCAGGAATACGCCGGAGAGAGCACTGCGCTGACAGCCTCGGCGATGGAAATTGGCGGTGGGGCGAATGCGGCGCTATCTGGCGGGGGCAGCGGTTTGCCGGCATCGCTTGGTACGCCGCCTGCCGGTGTTCCCGCGAGCGTTTGGGAAAACGGCTTGCGGACCGAGGTCGCGCGATTACTTCGCGAGAATACCGCCGATGTCATGGACGAACTCGCGCGGCGCTTTGAAGCTGCGGTGATTCGCGAGGCGCTCGACTTCACGCGTGGCCGGAAAGTGGAAGCGGCCGAGCGGCTGGGAATCGGCCGCAATACGATCACACGCAAGATTCAGGAGTTGCACCTGGACGCCTGATGTGGGTGAGGGCGTTTAGCGACGCCCTCACCGCGGTTCTGTGGTTTGTGAAGGTGGTTTATGAAGGTGGTTTATAGACGTATGACTTGACCACGGCCACAAGCCTTCATGCCTCGAATTCCAAACGAGACTTAACGCAGTCGCCTGCGCCCCTGGCGCAGTTTCTTCATTAGCAGCTGTGCTGCTGGACCACGCCCTATTCAGCAATCGTCGCGATCACTGGCGTGTGATCCGATGGTTGTTCCCACTTTCTCGGCACTTTGTCCACTTCGCAAGCTGTGCATCGTGCGGCGAGCTCTGCCGTGACCAGAATGTGATCGATGCGCAATCCCGCGTTTCGACGGAACCCGAGCATTCGATAATCCCACCATGTGTAAAGCTTTTCGGGCTGCTCGAACATGCGGAAAGTGTCGGTGAGTCCCAGTTCGATTAATTGCACGAAATGCGCGCGTTCTTCGGGCGAGACGAGGTTCTGGCCTTCCCACGCTTTCGGGTCGTGGACGTCGCGATCTTCCGGTGCGATGTTGTAGTCACCCAGCAGCGCGAGCCGCGGATACGTCTTCATCTCGCCCTCGATCCAGTCCCGAAGCGCTTCGAGCCAGCGCATCTTGTAGGCGAACTTTTCCGTGCCCGGCGCCTGGCCGTTGGGAAAATACGCCGAGATGATCCGCACGCCTTCGACGGTCGCGGCAATCACGCGTTGCTGCGGGTCCTCGAACGCGGGAATGTTGCGTACGATCGTGGTCTCGTCGACAGTCAGACTCTCGCGTACCAGAATGCCGACGCCGTTATAGGTCTTCTGTCCGGCGAACCAGCTTTTGTAGCCGACGGCTGCGAGTTCGGCGACGGGGAATTTGTCGTCTGTGAGCTTGAGTTCCTGCAAGCACAACACGTCGACGCCACTCGTTGCCAGCCAGTCGATCACATGCTGTTGGCGAACCTTGAGGGAGTTGACGTTCCAGGTGGCTATTTTCATTTGGTTAGTGCGGAGATTGACTCTCGTCAGTGATGAGCTGTAGGCGTGAATCTGTAGGCGTGGGTACTAAGCCATCTGCTGGTCTTTCGGCCGTTACAGGCCCGATTGATTGAAGCGTGGGCGCAGCTTACCTGAGTCACAGGGCATAAGCCCACAAGGCGAAGGGCGTCAGTGATGTACCGGCACGGCGACAAGTTTTACCCCCAACGCAGCGGCAACTTTCTGGATGGTCTCAAAGCGAGGTTTTGCGCCCTCCGCTAGGGACTTGTACAGGCTTTCGCGTTGTACGCCTGCGTCAGAGGCAACTTTCGACATGCCGCGTGCTTTCACGACATCGGCAAGAGCCGATAGGAGAATGTCGGAATCGCCCGAGGCAAGCGCCTCGTTCAGATAGGCCGCTATGGCCTCTTCGCTATCGAGATAGTCGGATGCGTCGAAAGCCGAAATGTGAGTCGAGTTCATTTTCGTTCCTGTTTGATTCGCTGCCATACGGCCTTCGCCCGGGCGATATCCGCTATCTGCCCTTGTTTGCTGCCACCGGCCAATAGTAGATAAACCGTCAAGCCGTCACGCACGTAATACACGCGGTAGCCCGCGCCCGTATGGATCCGCATTTCCCACACGCTGCTGCCGACGTCGTGACAATCACCGAAATTTCCCAGCGCGGCGCGTTTGATTCGAACCAAGATGGCGGCTCTTGCTAACACATCAGTCACGCCCAACAGCCAGACCGAAAAGTCGTGCGTTTGATTGATTGTGTTCGTCATGCGTGTGGATCCCAGATAACGTTAAGTGGGATGCCTTGATGAACTGTATCCCATTGGATACGAAAATTCAAGGCATCGATTGAATGGTGTGATCTGATCTTGATCAGCCGGAAATCAGCATTGGTGTGATTCGAACGTAACGACACAGGCCAACCATTGGGAGAGTGGAGTTGCCACTGTGATCGGTCGCTCAAGCTTGCTGCAGTCGACCAAATGGCTAACGTGGCCGGCACACCGAAAATCGAGCTTTCTGTCCCGCTACAATCATCGAAACACTTGGCAAAAGGACAACCCCATGGACCTGATCATTCGACGCGCGGCGCTTGCGGATTCCCGCGATCTGGTGGACATCGGCATCGAAGGCGGGCGTTTCACCGCGATCGAGCCGCGGCTCGCGGCCACCGCGCCGGAGGAGATCGATGCCGCGGGTTCTCTTGTCACCGCGCCGTTCGTCGATGCGCATTTCCACATGGACGCCACGCTGTCCTACGGTTTGCCGCGAGTGAACGCGTCGGGAACCCTGCTGGAAGGGATCGCCTTATGGGGTGAGCTGAAGCCCGGGTTGACACAGGAAGCACTGGTCGACCGGGCGATGCAATATTGCGACTGGGCCGTTGCCCGCGGCCTGCTCGCGATTCGGTCGCACGTGGATGTCTGCGACCCGCGTCTGCTCGCCGTGCAAGCGCTGCTGGAAGTGAAGCGCCGGGTGAAGCCGTATCTGGACTTGCAACTTGTTGCGTTCCCGCAAGACGGCGTCTTGCGTAGCAAGGGCGCGTTCGAAAACCTGAAGCGCGCGATTTCGATGGGCGTCGATGTGGTCGGTGGAATTCCGCATTTCGAACGCACGATGGCCGATGGCGCCGAGTCCGTGCGCCTTCTCTGCGAGTTCGCGGCGCAGAAGGGGCTGCGCGTGGACATGCATTGCGATGAATCCGACGACCCCATGTCGCGCCATATAGAAACATTGGCGTCGGAGACACATCGGCTGGGGCTGCAGGGGCGTGTCACGGGTTCGCACCTCACGTCGATGCATTCCATGGACAACTATTACGTGAGCAAGCTGATCCCGTTGATCCGTGATTCCGGCGTGGCCGCGATCGCGAATCCGCTGATTAACATCACGCTTCAAGGCCGCGCCGATACCTACCCCAAGCGCCGAGGCATGACGCGCGTGCCGGAGTTGCTGGCAGCGGGGGTAGACGTAGCCTTCGGCCACGACTGCGTGATGGACCCGTGGTACAGCCTCGGCTCCGGCGACATGCTCGAAGTGGCGCACATGGGTTTGCACGTGGCGCAGATGACGGGCATCGATGCAATGCGTGCCGCGTTCGAAGCGGTGACGACGACGCCGGCGAGGATCCTGGGTATTGAAGGATATGGGATTGCCGTGGGCAACAACGCGGATTGCGTGGTACTGGACGCGCGCGATCCGGTTGAAGCGATTCGCTTGCGCGCGGCGCGAATAGCGGTGCTTCGTCGCGGCAAAGTGGTCAGCCGGGCGCCGGCGATGCGGGCGAAGCTCAGTCTGGAAGGGCGGCCGGAGGAAGTGAGTTTCCGGTTGAACCGATAAGTCGAACCCTCTATATAACGCGCATAAAAAAACCGTTCCAACGCGAGTTGGAACGGCCATCTTCAATCATTAAAACAGCATGGACGCTGTCATAACCTCAATGCGCCGCCTCCGGCGACATGCCGTTATGCCGCAACAGCGCATCGATATTCGGTTCCCGTCCGCGGAACGCCTTGAACGAGTCCATCGCCGGGCGGCTGCCGCCCACTTCAAGAATTTCGCGACGATACCGAGTGCCCGTTTTTGCGTCGAGCACTGATCCACCGCCAAGCTTCGCGGCCTCCTCAAACGCGGCATACGCATCCGCCGACAGCACTTCCGCCCACTTGTAGCTGTAGTACCCCGCGGCATATCCGCCGGAGAAAATGTGCGTGAAGGTATTAGTCCAGCGGGAGAAGGGCGCTTGCGGCACAACATGGAAACGCTCGTTGATCTCGCGCGCAAAGTCGTTCACGTTCGTCGCGCCAGCCGGATCGTAGTCGCTGTGAAGCTGGATATCGAACATGGACAGCACGATCTGGCGCAATGTGCCCAAACCGCTCTGGAAGTTCTTCGCGGCGAGCATCTTGTCGAACAGCTCGCGCGGCAACGTAGCGCCCGTATCCACGTGAGCGGACATGTCGGTGAGCACGTCCCACTCCCAGCAGAAGTTCTCCATGAATTGCGACGGCAGTTCGACCGCATCCCACTCCACGCCGTTGATACCCGATACCCCAAGTTCATCGACGCGCGTCAGCATGTGATGCAGGCCGTGCCCGAATTCATGGAACAGCGTAATGACTTCGTCGTGCGTAAAACACGCAGGCTTGCCGCCGACAGGCGCGGAGAAGTTACAGGTCAGATACGCGACGGGCGTCTGCACGCCGCCTTCACGGCGTTTGTGCCGCGAGCGGGCGTCGTCCATCCAGGCGCCGCCGCGTTTGCCTTCGCGCGCATACAGGTCCAGATAGAACTGCGCGACGAGCGTTCCGTCCTTGTTTTCAACGCGGAAAAAGCGCACTTCCGGATTCCAGACGGCAGCTTCATCTCGACGAATGGATACGCCAAAGAGCGTTTCCGTGACCTTGAATAAACCCTTCAGTACGGCCTCTTGCGGAAAATACTGCTTCACTTCGTTTTCCGAGAACGAATAACGCTGCTGGCGCAGGCGCTCCGCGGCGAAGGTCGAGTCCCACGGCTGCAATTCCGGCATCCCGAGTTCGGTCGCGGCGAATGCACGCAACTCCATCCAGTCGCGCTCGCCGTGCGGGCGCGCGCGCACGGCCAGGTCCTCCAGAAACGCGACCACCTGTGCCGGCGACTCCGCCATCTTCGGCGCAAGTGATACCTCGGCGAAGTTCTGATAGCCGAGCGCGTGCGCTTCTTCGGCACGCAGCTTCAATTGTTCGACTACATTCGCCGTATTGTCCCAGTCAGCCTTGCCGTTGCCGTAGTTCGGGCCCAGTTCGGACGCACGCGTCACATAGGCGCGATACATCGCCTCGCGCAATGGCCGATGTTCGGCGTACTGCATGACCGGGAAATACGACGGGAAATGCAGCGTGAACTTCCAGCCCTCGCGGCTTTCTTTCTGCGCGGCTTCGCGCGCCGCTTCGATCACGTCTTCCGGCAAACCAGCGAGTTCACTTTCGTTGGTCACGACATACGAAAACGCGTTGGTGGCATCGAGGACATGATCAGAGAATGCCTTCGATAACGCCGCCTGTTCTTCCTGAACGCGTGCAAAACGGGGTTTTTTGTCTTCGGGCAACTCGGCGCCCGACAAACGGAAACCTCGCAACTCGTTGCTGAGCATTTTCTTCTGCTCGACAGAAAGCGATGCGTGTTCTTCGCTCGCCGCAATTGCCTTGTATTTTTCATAGAGCGCCAGATTCTGTCCGACGCTTGCGGAAAACTCCGTCACGCGCGGCAAATTCTCGGCGTGGGCGGCACGCAGCTCGGGGGTATCGGCGACGGCATTCAGGTGGCCGATCACGCCCCACGCACGCGATAGCCTTTCGCTCGCGCGCTCCACGCTTTCGACTATGTCTTGCCAGGTGGCGGGTGTTTCAGGCGCGCTGGCGTGATCGACGGCGGCTTTTGCATCGGCGAGCAAGACGTCGAGCGCCGGCGTCACGTGTTCCGGTTTGATGTCGTTGAAACGGGGCAGGTCGGAGAAGTCGAGCAGGGGGTTGTCTGGGACTTGGGTCTGAGCCTGATTCGCTTGGTTCGCGGTATTCGATGGTGTCGAACTGGACATGACTCTCCCGGTTTCGGATAAAAAGGATGCGACGATGAATGTAAAAACCGCGCCGGACACAGCGCGCGATTTCGACGTTCGCTATCCACTATTGTGGGGACGCCTGCGCCGATTCTCAAATCGATTCTGGCTAAGGCGGTGATTTACCCGATCGGCGTGCTGGCTGTGCGTGTTAGTACGGTAATCCGGCGGCCGCTGCGCCCATCATGCATGTAAGCGCTGAACGGCGCTGACCCCCAACGCCTTAATCCCGATCCTGCTGCATCGCGCGTTCGGCGGCTTCGATGGTATTCACCAGCAGCATGGTGATGGTCATTGGCCCGACGCCGCCCGGTACGGGTGTGATGAAACCGGCTATGTCCTTCACGCCCGCAAAATCTACGTCGCCGCAGAGTTTGCCGTTCTCGTCGCGGTTCATGCCGACGTCGATCACTGTTGCACCGGGTTTGACCATGTCAGCGGTCAGGATATTGCGCCGTCCCGTTGCCGCGACGACCACATCCGCGTTGCGCGTCAGCGCGGCCAGATCGCGCGTTTTGCTGTGCGTGATGGTGACCGTGGCGCCGGCTTCGAGCAGCAGCATGGCCATCGGCTTGCCGACGATGTTCGAGCGTCCGATCACGACTGCGTTTGCGCCTTCCAACGGGATGTTATGGGCTTCGAACATCTTCATGACGCCGTACGGCGTGCACGGGCGAAACAGCGGTTTACCGGTCATCAGCGCGCCGGCGTTTTCGACATTGAAACCATCTACGTCCTTGGCGGGGGCAATGGCTTCGATGACTTTGTGGCTATCGATATGTTTTGGTAACGGAAGTTGCACCAGGATGCCGTGCACGTTCGGATCGTTGTTCAGGTCGTCGAGCCGGGTCAGCAATTCGCTTTCGGTGAGAGTGGACGGGAAACGATCGAATACGGAATGCAAGCCGTTGTCCTGACAGGCTTTCACTTTGTTGCGGACGTAGACCTCGCTGGCCGGATTTTCGCCGACAAGAATGACTGCCAGGCCGGGTTGCTGGCCACGGGCGGTCAGGGCGGCGGCACGCACGGCGACATCGGCGCGAAGGGTCTTGGAGAGGGCGTTGCCGTCGATGATTTGGGCAGTCATAGGAGGTCTGGGCGGAGGAAACTCCGCTGCTTTTCTTGAGGGCGCAGGGTCGCAAGGGGCCTGTTGCGCCAGTGCGGCGCGGCTTTGCGTTGAGTCGTTGATTATACCGGACGGGGATTATTGCTGGCGTGGCGCGCAGGGAGGTGCAGGGGCAATGCCCGGTTCCGGGCGGCTGTATTTCTTGACCCTATTTGTCACGCGCGATTGTCACGCTCGAGGGCGGGCGGCGCGGCTTCGGCTGAGCAAAAACCACTTCCGCCAAGGAGCAAAAAAGCCCCTCGGCAGACCACAGAGAACAGCTAAGACCTATTGCGCCGACTGCGTCTGCGGCTTGTTGGAAAGCGCCAGCCTGAGCAAATCCGCAACCGTATTCACGGAGAGCTTTTCCATGATGTTCGCGCGATGCGCTTCAACCGTCTTGATGCTGATACCAAGATCATCAGCGATCTGCTTATTCAAACGCCCCGCAATAATCCGCTCCAGCACCTGATGCTCCCGCGCCGTCAGCTTGCCCAGCCGCTCAGCCGCAGCCCGCTGCTGCTGCACGCTCGAACTCTCGGTACGCGCCTTATCCAGCATGCGTTCAACCAACTTGCGCAACTCGGCTTCGTCGAACGGCTTCTCGATGAAATCCATCGCACCCTTCTTCATGGTCGACACAGCCATTGGCACGTCGCCGTGACCCGTCACGAAGATGATCGGCAGCAGCGAATTTTCCGCAATCAGCCGTTCCTGCAATTCGAGACCGCTCATGCCTGACATCCGTACGTCCAGTATCAGGCACGAGATCGCGCCTGAATGGGCGATCGGGAGGTACGCATCAAGGTACGCTTCAGCGCTCGCAAAGCACGAGACGCGGTAGCCATTGGCTTCAAGCAGCCAGCGCAAAGAATCACGCACGGCCTCATCGTCGTCGACGACAAAGACGGTTTCCTGAGTGGTGACTGTGCTCATAGCTCTCCCGTAACAGTTTGTTGTGTGGATTGATGGCTGAGAGCTTCCGACCCGCTGTTACCTGGGCCATCGGCTTCTCCGATTGGCAAACTGCAATGGAATGTCGCGCCCGTGACTTGGCCGGCGGTGTCGATGTTATTCACCACCCACAAACGTCCACGATGCGATTCAATAATCGATCGGCAAATGTTCAAGCCCATGCCCATACCGTCGGACTTGGTGCTGTAGAAGGGTTCGAACAGGCGCTCAGCGGTGGCTTCGTCCACACCGGGTCCCTGGTCCACCACGCTCACGCAGACAAATCCGCCGTCCACCCGCTGCACGATGACCCGGATCACGGGATCGACGGCGTTTGGCTTGGCGTCATGCATGGCTTCTGCTGCGTTTTTCAGCAAGTTCACCAGCACTTGCTCGATCAGCACCGGGTCCACATGGATCACGGGCATACGCGAGCGGATTTCGGTGAGAATGCGAATCTTGCGTTTGCGCGCTTCAATTTCCGCGAGGCCGACTGCGTCAGCGACGATATCCGCCACCCGCGTAGGCTGACGTTTCGGCTCGCTGCGCTTCACGAATTCCCGAATGCGCTTGATGATCATGCCCGCGCGCACCGCTTGCTGCGCAGTTTTTTCGAGCACGGGCAACAGCGCGTCCTGCGTCATGCGGCCCGATTTAACGAGCGCGACGCACCCTGAACAGTAATTATTGATGGCGGCCAATGGCTGGTTCAACTCGTGTGCCAACGACGACGCCATTTCGCCCATCGTCATCAAACGGCTGGTGAACTGCAGTTTTTCTTCCTGCTGATCGGCGAGTTCCTGCGCTTGCTTGCGCGTGGTGATGTCGGTCGCAATCTGCATCTGCGCGAGGTGGCCGTCCACCCACTGGATGTACTGGCGACGCACTTCGAACCACTTCTGGATGCTCTCCACATACACTTCCTGCGCATCCGAGGTGCTTTCAGTCAACGCGGTGGCGGGCAGGCCTGCATAGGTATCGACCATATCGATGGAATCCGACGACGCCTGCGCCGTATCGAAACCCGCACCCGCCAGTTCGAGATGGCCGTCCGGGCGAATCCCGAACAGGTGCCGGTAGTATCGGTTCGCGAACAGCAGTTCGGCTTCGTCGGCGGCGAGCACGGATACCGCCGCGTCGAGGCTTTCCAACACGGTGGTGAAGCGTTCATGTGCGGCGGCGAGATCTTCGCGAGCGCGGCGCGGCTCGGTAATGTCGGTCATCGACGACATCCAGCCGGTCTGCCGGCCTGAACTATCGATCAGCGGCGAAACATAAAGCCGCGCGTGGAAGAACGAACCGTCCTTGCGCCGCACACGCAGTTCGAAGCCGGACGACGGCGCCTTGCCGCGCAAGGTCATATCCAGTTGCCGCTGCATTTCCGGATACGCGTCTTTCGGCCAGTACGGAAAGGGCGCTACTTTGGACACGAGATCGCTTTCGTCCCAGCCGGTCATCCGGCAAAACGCGGGATTCACGTGCGTGATCCGGCCGTGCATGTCGAGCACACGCATACCGATCAGCACTGAATTTTCCATCGCGCGTCGGAAGAACGCCTCGGCGTAGAGCGCTTGTTGCGCTTCAAAGCGTTGCCGCGTGTGTTTCCAGAGGCTCCACAAGCTCCACAGCACAAAACAAGACAAGCCGGCGACCAGCCAGACGAGTGTGTTGTTGGTGAAATTCGTGAGTTGCGGATACGAATAAACACGTACCGATACGCCTTGGCCCGGCGGATCAAGCGGCAGGTCGTAGAACATGTCGCGCGGTAACCTCGGCCGGCTGGAGGTCGTGGCGAGTTCGCGATTGTTCAGGTCGGTAATGGAAATCTTGTACTTGGCGGAGAGTTCGCTCGGAATGTCGTGCTTGAGAATCCCCTCGATGGAAAACACCGCCGCAATGGATCCGAGGAAATCACGGTCGCGATAAACCGGCGTTTGCAACGTGATGTAGCCGTTGCCTAAATCGTCGTACAGAAGCGGGGAGTAGACCTGCCGGCGGCTGGTGCGGGCTTCGTCGAACGCGGACTGGACGGCGTCGTCCATCTGCGCGTCGGTGGGCTTGGCGAGCCGTGAGCCGAGCACGGGCAGCGGCGTATTGGGCCAGCGGGGCTTGTGCTGCGCCGTGTACCAGTTCATGTAGAGGATCTCGGGATGCCCCTGCATGATGTCGCCGGTCGAGCTCTGGAACGACTGCGGGTCCCCGTGGCCAGTCGCAATATCACGTGCCAACGCCTGGATCTGCTCCTGCGCGCCAGTCATGGAAAGCCTGATTTGCTGCTGCGCCCAAGCCACGTTACGGTAGAGCGTGTCTTCCTGCTGTTGCTGTTCGCGCCGGTTGAGACTCCACAAGATCAGGCTCATCACGACCAGGAAAACCAGGATAGAGATGAGTGGGGTCAGCAAGTACGAGTTTGACCACCACGGTCCGTGGTGCCAGCGGGTCGGCGCCGAATCGTTGGGTAAGCCCCTCGACCGCGCCGAGCGTGCGAAAAGCCGTTCGGTCAACATGCGCGCAATTGTAACGCAGCGCCAGACTGTTAAATGGCGTAAAAAGACGGGAAAAGGCCCGCAATTGATCGCAAGGACACCAACGCGGCCATCAAAAAGTCCTTGTCACACGGTGCATTGCAGCATTTTTCCGCATTATGAGATTGAGTCTCATGATTCGAAAAATTGCTTGCACTACCGTTCTGAGGCTCTTTAGAATTGCCGCACGCGCGCTTGTCCCTCATTGTTTTCCGCGATTGAGTCTTGCGGATGGCTGAATGGCTCGCGTCGTCTGTTCACAGAGCGTTCCTCAAATCAGGAGACGAGCATGTCCGCTGTACCCGACGAAGTGATGAAATATGTCGCCAACGCCAAGGACGACGAAGATCCCCAGGAAACTGCTGAGTGGCTAGAAGCCCTCGACGGCGTGATTTCGGCAGTAGGCCCGGATCGTGCCCACTACCTGATCGAAAAGCAGATTGAATTTGCGCGCGTGCACGGCGAACATCTGCCGTTTTCAGCTAACACGCCGTACATCAACACCATTCCGGTCGCTGCCCAGTCGAAGATTCCTGGCGACCAGGACATCGAACACAAGATCCGCTCGTACACGCGTTGGAACGCCATCGCCATGGTGCTGCGCGCGGGCAAGGATACGAACGTGGGCGGGCACATTGCTTCGTTCGCGTCGGCGGCCACGCTGTATGACGTCGGCTTCAACCATTTTTGGCACGCACCGTCCCCCGAACATGGCGGCGATCTCGTGTTCGTGCAGGGGCATTCGTCGCCGGGTGTGTACTCGCGCGCGTTCTTGCTTGGCCGCCTGAAAGCAAGTCAGCTCGATAATTTCCGCCAGGAAGTGGGCGGCGAAGGCATTTCTTCGTATCCGCATCCATGGCTGATGCCGGACTTCTGGCAGTTCCCGACGGTGTCCATGGGCCTTGGCCCAATCATGGCGATCTATCAGGCGCGCTTCATGAAGTACCTGGACGCGCGCGGCATCATCACGGCAGGCAGCCGCAAGGTGTGGGCATTCTTGGGCGACGGCGAAACGGACGAACCGGAATCGCTCGGCGCGATCGGCATGGCCGGCCGTGAACGGCTCGACAACCTTGTCTTCGTGATCAACTGCAACCTGCAGCGTCTCGACGGCCCGGTTCGCGGCAACGGCAAGATCATCCAGGAACTCGAAAGCGAATTCCGCGGCGCCGGCTGGAACGTGATCAAGGTGGTGTGGGGCAGCCGCTGGGACTCGCTCTTCGCCCGCGATAAAACCGGTGCGCTGATGCGCCGGATGATGGAAGTGGTCGACGGTGAATACCAGACCTACAAGTCGGAGTCGGGCGCCTACGTGCGCGAGCATTTCTTCAACACGCCGGAACTCAAGGCGATGGTGGCGGAATGGTCCGACGAGGACATCTGGAACCTGAATCGCGGCGGCCATGATCCGCACAAGATCTACGCGGCGTATTCGGAAGCATCGAAGACGAAGGGTCAGCCGACCGTCATCCTCGCCAAGACCATCAAGGGTTATGGCATGGGCGAAGCGGGTCAGGCCATGAACATCACGCACCAGCAGAAGAAGCTGCACACTGATCAGCTGATGAAGTTCCGCGATCAGTTCAAGCTGCCGATCCCCGACGACAAGATCGCCGACGTGCCGTATCTGGAGTTCGAAGAAGGGTCGAAGGAACTCGAGTACATGCGCGCTCGCCGCCAGGAACTCGGTGGTTATCTGCCGGCGCGCCGTCAGAAAGCCGAATCGCTGCCGGTGCCGGATCTGTCGGCGTTCGAACCGGTGTTGAAGGGCACGGGGCCGGGACGCGAGATCTCCACGACCATGGCGTTCGTGCGGATTCTCAACATCCTGCTGAAGGACAAGGCGCTCGGCAAACGCATCGTGCCAATCGTGCCGGATGAATCGCGTACGTTTGGTATGGAAGGTTTGTTCCGCCAGATCGGTATCTGGAATCAGGACGGCCAGAAGTACGTGCCGGAAGACTCCGACCAGTTGATGTTCTATCGCGAATCGGAAACCGGCCAGATCCTGCAGGAAGGGATCAACGAAGCTGGCGGGATGTGTGACTGGATCGCGGCCGCGACGTCGTATTCGACGCACGGCGAGATCATGATCCCGTTCTACATCTTCTATTCCATGTTCGGCTTCCAGCGTATTGGCGATCTCGCATGGGCAGCGGGCGACATGCGTTCGCGCGGCTTCCTGCTGGGCGGCACGGCTGGACGTACGACGCTGAACGGCGAAGGCCTGCAGCACGAAGACGGCCATTCGTTGATGTGGGCGGCGTCGGTGCCGAACTGCGTGAGCTACGACCCGACCTTCGGTTACGAACTCGCGGTGATCATGCAGGACGGTTTGCGTCGCATGGTGGCGGATCAGGAAGACGTGTACTACTACGTCACGGTGATGAACGAGAATTACGAACATCCGGCGATCCCGCAGGGTGATGGCGTAGCCGCCGACATCATCAAGGGCATGTACTCGTTCCGCAAATCGGATGCCGACGCTAAAGCGCCGCGCGTTCAACTGATGGGCGCGGGCACGATCTTCAATGAAGTGATCGCCGCTGCTGACCTGCTGAAGAACGACTGGAACGTCGCCGCCGATCTCTGGAGCGTCCCGAGCTTTACGGAACTGGCACGCGAAGGCGCGCAAGTGGAGCGCTGGAACCTGCTGCACCCGACCGAAGAACGCCAGGTCTCGCACGTGACGAAGCTGCTGAAGGACGCAAAAGGTCCGGTGGTGGCATCGACGGATTATGTGCGTGCGCTCGTCGACCAGATTCGCGGTTATGTGCCGAACAAGTTTGTCGTGCTCGGCACGGACGGTTATGGCCGTTCGGACACGCGCGAGAAACTCCGCCATTTCTTCGAAGTCGACCGCTACTGGGTCACTGTCGCGGCGCTCAACGCGCTGGCCGACGAAGGCACGATCGAACGCAAGGTTGTCGCCGACGCGATCGCGAAGTACGCGCTCGACCCCGCCAAACCCAACCCGATGACGGTTTAACGCATCGGCCCCCGAGCGTTGTTGCGCGAAGTCGCCTTGCCCTTGGGCTTTAGCCTCGTGGCGGGGCGATTTTCGCGTCGCGACCCAGGAGACAATAAACAATGAGTCAAGCGATCGAAGTCAAGGTGCCGGATATCGGCGATTACACGGACATTCCGGTGATCGAGGTGCTGGTGAAAGTGGGTGACACCGTCGAGAAGGAGCAATCGCTCGTCACGCTGGAATCCGATAAAGCGACCATGGACGTGCCCAGTTCGGCCGCCGGCGTCGTGAAGGAAGTGAAGGTCAAGGTTGGCGACAACGTGTCCGAAGGCGCGTTGATCGTCGTCCTGGAAGCGGCTGATTCCGGCGCTGCTGCTACGCCGAAGGCCGCTGAGAAACCCGCTGAAGCGCCTGCCCAGGAGAAGGCTCCCGCGGCGGCTGCCCCGGCTGCATCGTCGGGCGGTGGATCGGTTGAAGTGAAGGTGCCGGATATCGGCGACTTCAAGGACATTCCGGTCATCGAAGTGAACGTGAAGGTCGGCGACAAGGTCGAGAAAGAGCAATCGCTCGTTACGCTCGAATCCGACAAAGCCACCATGGACGTGCCGTCGCCCGCAGCGGGCACGGTCAAGGAACTGAAGGTCAAGGTGGGTGACAACGTCTCGGAAGGCACGTTGATTCTCGTGCTGGAAGGCGGTGAAGGGTCCGCTTCAGCGGCCGCGCCCGCAGCCGCGCCTGCTGCAGCACCGAAGCAGTCAGCGCCTGCAGACGCAGCGCCTAAATCCGCGCCGGCTCAGAAAGAAGCGCCGTCCGCACTCGCGCTCGCCCCGGCTATTCCGGCGGGCGAAGGCGGCTCGCATACGTCGAGTCATGCATCACCGTCGGTGCGCAAATTTGCGCGCGAACTGGGCGTCGATGTTGCGTCCGTCAAGGGCACGGGCCCGAAGAACCGCATCACGCAAGCTGACGTGACCGCGTTCGTGAAGGGTGTGATGAGCGGCCAGGGTAAAGCGCCGGCGGCAGCCGCCGCAGCGCCGGCCGGTGGCGGCGAGTTGAACCTGCTGCCATGGCCGAAGGTCGACTTTACGAAGTTCGGTCCGGTCGATCCGAAGCCGCTGTCGCGCATCAAGAAGATTTCGGGTGCGAATCTGCATCGTAACTGGGTGATGATTCCGCACGTCACGAACAACGACGAAGCCGATATCACCGACCTGGAAGCGCTGCGTGTGACGCTGAACAAGGAAAACGAAAAGGCCGGCGTGAAGTTCACCATGCTCGCATTCGTGATCAAGGCGGTGGTTGCCGCGTTGAAGAAATTCCCGACGTTCAACGCGAGCCTCGACGGCGATAACCTCGTCTTCAAGCAGTATTACAACGTCGGTTTTGCCGCCGATACCCCGAACGGTTTGATGGTTCCGGTGATTCGCGACGCGGACAAGAAGGGTCTCGTCGATGTCGCCCGCGAAATGGCCGATCTGTCCAAGGCAGCGCGTGAGGGCAAGCTGAAGCCGGATCAGATGCAAGGCGGATGTTTCTCGATTTCGTCGCTGGGTGGCATCGGAGGAACGCATTTCACGCCGATCATCAATGCACCTGAAGTGGCAATTTTAGGGTTGTCGCGGGGCGCGATGAAGCCGGTGTGGGACGGCAAGGCGTTTGTACCTCGCCTGATTCTGCCTTTGTCGCTGTCGTACGATCATCGGGTAATCGATGGCGCCGAGGCCGCGCGGTTCAATGCTTACCTTTCTGCCGTGCTGGCGGATTTCCGTCGCGTGAGTCTTTGAGGTTGGTGGCTTGGCGGGCCGCTTTATGGGTCCGCCAACCGCCTCATTGAACCTGCATCGCACTGCACTCAGCAAAGAAAGGCAAGTCTGCCGACGGCAGAACCAAGGGCTACGCGTTGCATCCTTTGGTTCTGCCCGCTTCCTTCTTAGGGGACACCATGAGTCTCACCGAACTTAAAGTACCCGATATCGGCGATTTCCAAGACGTCGATGTCGTCGAAGTGAATATCAAAGCCGGCGACGCCATCGAAAAAGAACAAGGCGTCCTGACCCTCGAATCCGATAAAGCGTCCATCGAAGTCCCGAGCGACCTCGTCGGCACGGTCAAGGAAGTCAAGGTCAAAGCCGGCGATAAAGTCTCGCAAGGCACCGTGATCGCATTGGTGGAAACGGCTGATGCCGGCAGCGAAAAGCCCGCAGCGCCGGCAGCGCCCGCTGGAAAGCCCGCCGCGGCAAAAGCCGATGCGCCGGCGCCGAAAGAAGCCGCCGCGCCCAAGCCCGCTGAACAAAAGCCCGCAGCCGGTGGATCGCAAGACGTGAAGGTGCCGGACATCGGCGATTTCACCGACATCCCGGTTATCGAAATTCATGTGAAGGCGGGTGACACCGTCGAGAAAGAACAATCGCTCGTCACGCTCGAATCCGATAAAGCGACCATGGACGTACCGTCGCCCGCAGCGGGCACGGTCAAGGAAGTCAAGGTCAAGATTGGTGACACCGTCTCCGAAGGCACGTTGATTCTCACGCTCGAACGCCAGGGCGGCGGTGTCAGCGAGGTCGAGGAAAAACCGAAGACCGCCGCGCCGCAGCCAGCCGAAAAAGCGACTGCTGCACCCGCACCGAAGGCCGCGTCATTCTCCGGTTCCGCCGATATCGAATGCGACATGCTCGTGCTCGGCGCTGGCCCCGGCGGCTATTCGGCCGCGTTCCGCGCGGCTGACCTCGGCATGAACACGGTCATTGTCGAGCGTTATGCAACGCTTGGCGGCGTATGCCTGAACGTTGGCTGCATTCCGTCGAAAGCCTTGCTTCACGCTGCCGCGATCACCGACGCCGCGAAGGAGCTCGCACACCACGGCATTTCCTTCGGTGAACCGACGATCGATCTCGACAAACTCCGCGAATTCAAGTCGGGCGTCGTCAAGAAACTGACCGGCGGACTGGCCGGCATGGCGAAGGCGCGCAAGGTCCAGGTGGTCACGGGTGTCGGCAAGTTTGTCGGCCCAAATCACATGGAGATCGAAGGCGAGGGCGGCAAAAAAGTCGTGCAGTTCAAGAAGGCGATCATCGCGGCGGGCTCGCAAGCCGTGAAGCTGCCGTTCATGCCGGAAGATCCGCGCGTTGTGGATTCAACCGGCGCGCTCGAATTGCGTCAGATCCCGAAGCGCATGCTCGTGATCGGCGGCGGCATTATCGGCCTGGAGATGGCGACGGTGTATGCGTCGCTGGGCGCGGAGATCGATGTCGTGGAAATGCTCGATGTCCTGATGGCCGGCGCGGATCGTGACCTCGTGAAGGTGTGGGAGAAGTTCAACGCCAAGCGTTTCGCGAACGTCATGCTCAAGACGAAAACGACCAAGGCGGAAGCGAAGGACGACGGCATCTACGTGAGCTTCGAAGGCGAGAAAGCGCCCGCTGAAGCACAACGTTATGACCTCGTGCTTGTCGCCGTCGGCCGCAGCCCGAACGGTGGCAAGATCGGCGCGGACAAGGCCGGGGTGGCGGTGACCGATCGCGGGTTCATCAACGTGGACAAGCAGTTGCGTACGAACGTCGAGCATATTTTTGCTATCGGCGATCTGGTTGGCCAGCCGATGCTCGCCCACAAGGCCGTGCACGAAGGCCACGTTGCAGCGGAAGCCGCGCATGGCGAAAAGGCGTACTTCGACGCATTGCAGATTCCGTCCGTCGCTTACACCGATCCCGAAGTGGCGTGGGCCGGCAAGACCGAAGACCAGTGCAAGGCCGAAGGCATCAAGTACGGCAAGGCCACGTTCCCGTGGGCTGCGTCGGGCCGGGCGATTGCGAACGGTCGCGACGAGGGTTTCACCAAGCTCATCTTCGACGAAGAAACGCACCGGATCATCGGCGGCGGGATCGTCGGGACGAATGCGGGCGACCTGATCAGCGAAGTGTGTCTTGCAATCGAGATGGGCGCGGACGCGGAGGATATCGGCAAGACGATCCATCCGCACCCGACGCTCGGCGAATCGATAGGCATGGCCGCTGAGCTGTACGAAGGCGTGTGCACGGACCTGCCGCCGCAGCGCAAGAAGTAGGGTGCTGCCGGATGGTTGAAAAAAGCGGCGCGTTCTCTGACGAACGCGCCGCTTTTGTTTCTCCGGGTGTTGACGCTGGACGCGGTTCCTTAGACGGAGAGAGCATGAAAAAAACCGCTCCAACTTTCGTTGGAACGGTTTTCCATTCGACCTGATCGTCTCGCGGTTACGCCAAAGTTTCCGGCGCCCACCGCGTGCGAATGAACTCGCTTAGACAGTCTTCTTGGCGGCGCGCGACGCTTGAGCCGTAGCTTGCGATGCAGCCTTCGTAGCGGCCGTAGCGGCTGCGTTAAAGTTGCTTTCCGCGATCTCAACAGCTTGCTTGCTTGCCTTGTGGATCGTTTCGTACGTGGTGTTGGCGGCGGTGATGGCCGACTTCATCACGGCGACAGCCGTTTCCGAACCTGCCGGTGCGTTCTTCGCGACGTTTTCTACGAGCGTTTGCACCTTGCGGTTCTGGTCTTCGTACTGCTCTTCGGCGACGCGGGCAAATTCAGCTTGCGTCGACGATGCGATTTCATACAGATGGCGGCCATACGACAGCGCCTTTTCCGCAACCGGCTGAGCCAGGCTGGCTTGCAGTGCGAGCAGTTCTTGCGCATCCTTCACCGACAACACGCGTTGCGCGTTTTCCTGGCTTTCAGCCAGTGTCGACTTCACAACTTGCAGATTCAGTTCAAGCAGCTTTTCCAGACCTTCAAATGCCTTGTTCGTCAGGCCGAAGAGGGTGTCGAATTGAGCTTTGTTTGCAGCGGCGATTTGTTCCGGGGTCAAAAGGGTCATGTCACGCTCCTGAAAGAGTCGACCCATCATCAGCGCGGGTCGTGGGTTTTGGCGGCGACCGGAAATCCGGAAACCGTATGAGGCGATTGGCTATTGGTGCGTCGCAACATGGAGCCTATTCTAGGCATATTCCTAAAGATGTCAAGCATCTTTTTGTGCAATGCAACATCCTACGATTGCTTATTAAACAATGGCTTACGAGCGCACTCATTTGTAGTGGAACTACATTTCGAGATGCGTTGCACCAGCTTGGGGCGAAAGGCACAAGCGCTGTTCGTACACTGACGTCAATTCTGGAAAAATGGAATTTAGTTTCGAATGAAAGCCTTTTATAGCGATCGATTCGTTTTGCCGCTGCCGGCTGGCCATCGATTTCCTATGCAGAAATATCGTTTGCTCCGGGAGCGGGTGCAGGCTGAATTGCCCAATGTCGTGTTGGATGAGGCGCCGATCGCGGCTGATTTTGAACTGGCGCGCGTTCATGAGGCCGATTACATCGAGCGTGTTCTGACAGGAGCACTGGATGCGCGTGAGCAGCGCGAGATTGGGTTTCCGTGGTCGCTGGAAATGGTGGAGCGCTCCCGGCGCTCTGTCGGGGCGACGATCGCCGCGTGCCATGCCGCCTGTCAGGGTGGTTTCGCGGTAAATCTGGCGGGCGGCACGCATCATTCATACGGGTCCCATGGTGCAGGATTCTGTGTATTCAACGACGCGGCCGTCGCTGCCCGGGCGCTACAAGCCGAGGCACGGGAGCGAGGCGAGCGAACGCCTCCTATAGCGATCGTGGATCTGGACGTGCATCAGGGCAATGGCACCGCCGCTATTTTCCAGAACGATCCGAGTGTATTCACGCTGTCGCTGCACGGCACATCGAATTACCCGTTCAGCAAGGAGATCAGCGATCTCGATGTCGCGCTGCCCGACGGCTGCGGCGACGACGCCTATATAGAGGCGCTTTCCGGGGCTTTATCGACGATGTTCGAGCGCTTTGAACCCGCCGTGCTGATCTATCTGGCAGGCGCCGACCCGCACGTCGACGACCGCCTGGGACGGCTCGCGCTGAGTGTCGAAGGCCTCGCCAGGCGCGATTCCCTCGTGTTCAGCGCCGCGGCCGGGCGAGATTTACCCGTGGCAATAACAATGGCCGGTGGGTACGGTCGCGATATAGACGTCACCGTCGACATTCATCTCCAGACCATTCAACTTGCCGCAGTCGCATTCGGTGCCCGGCGCGATTCAAGCGCACCCGATACACTGCGTTCGGCAGATTTCATTTGAAACGGTTTGAAACTCAGTAAACCAAATGTGTTAACCCGACGTTAACATCCGAGATCGGCCGACATTGTCAAAGTTTGTGTGAACAAAAACTTTCGATAGCGGTCGAAATGCCGGTTGAGAATCGGCATGTCTTGCCGAAAAGCTTCGTTTCCTGTCGCTGTCCACGTTATTAGTGAAATTTTTGCCTTGAGCGCAGGATGAAAAATCTTCCTCAAGATTTACAAACTATTGCCGATAAGAGGCTGATAGCCAAGGTCGGGCAGTGAAGCATCGCAGTGAAAACGATTGCATCATCGGCGATGATTTTTTACGATCGGAACACAGAATTTGTTCGCTCCGATAAATCGCGTCTTACAAACCGGTTTAAGTAGCGCGGATAAGTGCTTAATATTGCTAATTTTTCGAAGCTTTACTACACTGGCGACACTCTCTCGCCGGTCCAGAACAGAACACTAATGAAAACCGAAATGTTTTCGTCGCTCAGGGTGATCCACGGCGTTGCAGTCCGCACTGCGCTGTCGGTCGCCGTGTCGGTGGCGCTCGCGACGTCTTTCGCGGCCGCACCGGTCGACGCTTTTGCCAAGACCTCAACCTCGAAATCCACCAAGAAGCTGGCTAAAGGCGCAGCCACTGCGCCGCAAGCTAAAACCGTCAAATCGTCGAAAATTGCTGCGCGTTCCGCCAAGGCGGAGAAGGGTGTGAAGGTCGCTCCTATCGCTGCGGTGCAAGATGACGAGGTGCCCCGTGCCACTCGCCGGCATCGTGTAAGTTACCGGATGGACGCGCACGGCCGCCGTGCCGCTGTACGCTCGGTGGCGTTCCAGCCGCGTCCGCCTACCGTTGGCCAGGCGTTCGGCCTGCACGAAACTCCGGACAGCCTTGCGTTGCGCTCAAGCGTTGCGTACGTCGTGGACCAGAACACAGCAGAAACACTCTTCGATAAAAACTCGCGCGCTGTGGTGCCTATCGCTTCGATCACGAAGCTGATGACGGCCATGGTGGTGCTGGATTCGAAGGCGCCGCTGACCGAAGACATTAGCGTCACGGACGAAGATCGTGACTACGAAAAATTCACGGGTTCGCGGCTTTCGGTCGGCTCTGAGCTCAACCGCGAAGACATGCTGCATATCGCGCTAATGGCGTCGGAAAATCGCGCGGCTGCCGCTTTGTCGCGTTATTACCCGAATGGGCGTCCTGGCTTTATCGCTGCGATGAACGCTAAAGCGAAGATGCTCGGCATGACCGACACGCACTTCGAAAACTCGACCGGGTTGACGAGCCAGAATGTATCGAGCGCCCGCGATCTCGTGAAAATGGTGAATGCGGCGTATCAGTATCCGCTGATCCGCAAGTTCTCGACCGATCGCAGCTATGACGTGTTCACCGGCAAGCGCAATATTGCCTACAACAGCACGAATGCACTGATCCGGAATCCGAGCTGGGACATCGGCTTGCAGAAGACCGGTTTCATTAACGAAGCAGGCGAATGCATGGTGATGCAGACGACCATTCATGGCCGTCCGGTCGTGATGGTCTTGCTGGATTCGTCAGGCAAGTATTCACGTTTCGCCGACGCCGGCCGTTTGCGCGGTTTCCTGGAGACCGCTGGCGAGCCGCATATCACCAGCGCCGATGCGGGTGGCGGTGGTACCTGAATCGTTTGAGTCTCAAAGTTAAAAAAACCGGCCTTATCTCTCGATAAGGCCGGTTTTTTTATCGCGTGAGAATGCTGCGAATCCTTCGTGCTCACACGGGAAATGTCAGCGCTGCTGCGAATCCGCGCTAGCTTCCGGACGATATCCGAGCGAACGCGAAATCTCCAACGCGGTGCCGCTCAGTTGATGCAGCCACGAGTCTTGCAGCCGGTCCGCAGGCGCCGAAAGCGACAGGCCGGCGACGAGCCGCCCGGTGTCGTCGTAGATGCCAGCGGCGATGCAGCGCACCCCCAGTTCCAGTTCTTCATTATCGCGGGCGCATGCCTGACTGCGCACGAACGACAATTCACGCTCGAGCTTGCCGATATCCGTAATGCTGTTCTGCGTGTGGCCGGAGAGGCCGGTTCGCGTTGCGTACGCACGTACGCGGGAAGATTCGTCGGCAGCCAGAAACAGTTTCCCCACCGACGTCAGGTGCAGCGGCGCACGGCCACCGATCGCTCGCACGACCTGCATACCGGAGCGTTCAGAATAAGCCCGTTCTATATAGACGATCTCATCGCCCTGGCGCACTGAGAGATTGACCGTCTGGCCTGTCTGCTTGTGCAGTTCGCGCATGGGCGGCATGGCCGCTTCGCGCACGGAGAGCCGCGCCTTCACCAGATTGCCGAGTTCGAGAAGGCGCATGCCCAGCCGATACGTGCCGGGGTCCGATCGATCGACCAGACGGCACGTCACCATGTCGTTCAGGATCCGATGCGCGGTGGACGGATGCAGCGACGTGCTCTGCGAGAGTTCTTTCAGGCTGACAGGGTCGGTATGCGAGGCGAGCGCGTCGAGCAGACGCATCATGCGCTCGATCACCTGTATGGACGTTCGGGATTCCGGGTTCGTATCGCTCATGGAGAAAATCAGTTGATACGTCAAACAGCGGAATAATGATTGTATCTCGTATTGTGAAAAGTGCGAAAGGCTGGCGGCAGGATCGGCGCGGCGTGGTCAGATTTTCTGCAGACAATAAAAACCGCCCGGAATCTGAAGAGAGTTCGGGCGGTTCTGCATGCAAAACAGGCGGGACATAAGCGTTAGTGATCATGCTCGGGTTGTTGCGCCGGCTGCTTACCCCAGAGCGATCGGCCGACATACGGCGCGGACCCGCGCGACTGCTGCGCCTGCGGTGCGGGCGCTGGCGCTGGCCGGCCCGGATTACCCGCCTGTGGCTGCGGCGGCCTGCCACCTTGCGGTCCACCCGCTTGCGGGCCGCCATGACCGCCCCGGTCTGCGCCTCCATTTCCGCCCCGGTCTGCGCCTCCATTTCCGCCCCGATCTCCGCCTCCATTTCCTCCCCGGTTGCCGCGATCACCGCCCCGGTCACCCCAGCCGCCAGGAGGTGGCGGGCGGCGATTACCCGGGCCATCGTTCCAATAGCCCGGGCCAGGGCCTCCGTAATATCCGCCACCGCCAACAATCACGCCGGACTGGACGACCGGCCCGCCATAGCCATAACCCGCTTCGTAGCCTGGAGGGTAGCCCGCGTAGGCGGGGGGATAGGCTGCATAGCCGCCACCGGTGGCGTAAGCGGGCGTGCCGTCCGGGTAGACGGCGCAACCGGCGATCAAGGCCGACGAAGCGAGGACCAGGCCTGTAACTGTGAGTTTCATCATGAGCGGGGAGGCATTCCTTAAACTATTTACGTATCTGACAGTTTCGCGGAGGAGATGTCGCAAGAAGTTTGTAAAGTTTTATCTCCGCGGTTACAGGGTGAAAGCGGCAGGAATCGCTCAGTAGCCAGCACACACAACGCTGACGTGTCATACGCTGTTGACAGGACTGCAACAATGCTTTGTGCGCCGGCACCTTTATGGGATAAGGACAAACCCTTAGAATGCAACTGTCTGGAGGTGGGCCCGGCAGCCCACAGGACCTGAGAAGGGGTTTGAAAATGAAAAAGACAATATCGACCTACTGGCCTGTCGCGATGCTCGTGCCGCTCGCACTCGCTGGCTACTGTCACGCGATCCACCCGGTTGCCGGGACTGCCGCATCCCATCCGCAAAGCGCTGCCAGTGTCAGCGCGGAATTCGCACGTGCGATTTCGCTGGGACTTGTCGAGTCCGATAACGCGGGCAATGGGTATCGACCGGCTGATGGGACGTCTGCTACGGCTGTTTCGCAGACGTTCTGATCGGAGACGATCGGTCGGGCGACGGGGACGCTCGGGCGCGCAAACGCCGTCCTTTGTATAATTCGTGACCGCTTCGCGCGGGCTCGTGTGGTCGAGCCCCCGCAGCCAAGTTGAGAGTCGCACTCAAGAGTCGCACTCAAGTTCGCGCTCAAGCCCAACGATGCCTGGAATCTGATGAACTCTATCGCTGTCTGTTTCGTGTGCCTTGGCAATATCTGTCGTTCGCCGAGCGCCGAAGCGGTGATGTTGCATCAGGTGGGCCGGGCCAGGCTCTCGGACAAGATCGTGGTGGATTCTGCCGGTACCGGCGATTGGCATATCGGCCAGCCGCCCGACGAACGCGCCCAGCGCGCGGCGAGGAAGCGCGGTTATGACTTGTCACCTCTGCGCGGGCGGCAGGTGAGCCGCGGAGATTTCGCGCGGTTCGATCTGCTTATCGCGATGGACGACGCCAACGCCGCCGCGCTGACCGAAATGTGTCCGGCGGAGTATCGCGACAAGATTCGCTTGCTGATGGAGTTCGCGTCCCGTGACGACAGCCGCGTGGTGGCCGACCCGTATTTTGGCGGCGACGAAGGCTTCGAGCGCGTGCTCGATCAGTGCGAGGATGCCTGCGAAGGCTTGCTGAGAGCGCTTCGCGCGCAATTGGTGGCCTGACGCCCGGTGATCGAACCGGGTGTCATTTGGCACAATATTCTCAGTAAATTCCTAAGAAAATGGCCGCAGATACTTGACTAAATCCGTAGGCTATTTATACTTGACCAAAATCATCCAGTATTAGCGGTAGCCCCCGGTAGCTTACAAATTATGAGACTCACCACGAAAGGCCGTTTCGCCGTCACGGCGATGATCGACCTGGCTTTGCGCCAGGAGCAGGGCCCGGTGACGCTGGCAGGAATCAGCCAGCGCCAGCATATCTCGTTGTCCTATCTCGAGCAGTTGTTCGGCAAATTGCGCCGGCACGAGATTGTGGAGTCCGTGCGCGGTCCGGGCGGTGGATACAATCTTGCGCGCCGTGCGGAGAACGTCACGGTCGCGGACATCATTATCGCGGTGGACGAGCCTATCGACGCCACGCAATGCGGTGGCAAGGGTGCTTGCGAAGGCACCAAGCAGCACGACGGCCATTGCATGACTCACGAACTCTGGTCCACGCTCAATCAGAAGATGGTCGAGTATCTCGACTCTGTCTCGCTGAAAGATCTCGTCGACCAGCAGCGTGCACGCGAAGGCTCGCCAGCGGTATTGCGCGACCGGCGTGCCGAATCGGCGGGCGTGGAACCAGTGCGCGTGGCGCCGAAAGGACCGAATTCCGTTTTCAACCTGGCCGGCTGACGGCTGCCGCGTTTATTCAATGACGCGGCCGTCTCGCCTTCAACGAGCCAATTGAGTTAAATCCCCGGAGCAACTGATGAACAACGACATTCCCCACCTGCCCATTTACATGGACTACAGCGCGACGACCCCGGTCGACCCGCGCGTGGTGGACAAGATGATTCCGTATCTGCGCGAGCAGTTCGGCAATCCGGCATCCCGTAGCCATCAATACGGCTGGGATGCGGAGCGGGCGGTAGAGGAAGCGCGCGAGAACGTCGCTAAGCTGGTCAATTGCGACCCGCGCGAAATCATCTGGACGTCGGGTGCTACCGAATCGGACAACCTCGCCATCAAGGGCGCGGCGCATTTCTATAAGAGCAAGGGCCGCCACATCATCACGGTGAAGACCGAGCACAAGGCCGTGCTCGATACCTGCCGCGAACTCGAACGTGAAGGTTTCGAAGTCACGTACCTGGATGTGAAGGACGACGGTTTGCTCGACCTGGACAAGTTTCAGGCAGCTATCCGTCCTGACACCATCCTGGTTTCCGTGATGAGCGTGAACAACGAGATTGGTGTGATCCAGGACATCGCGGCCATCGGCGAGATCACGCGTGCAAAGGGCATCATATTCCACGTCGATGCAGCGCAAGCGACCGGCAAGATCGAGATCGATCTGCAAAAGCAGAAGGTCGACCTGATGTCGTTTTCGGCGCACAAGACGTACGGCCCGAAGGGTATCGGCGCGTTGTTCGTACGTCGCAAGCCGCGTATCCGCATTGAAGCGCAAATGCACGGCGGCGGTCACGAGCGCGGTATGCGTTCGGGCACGCTGGCCACGCATCAGATCGTCGGCATGGGCGAGGCTTTCCGCATCGCACGTGAAGAAATGGCCGTTGAAAACGAGCGTGTGCGCATGTTGCGCGACCGCTTGCTGAAGGGTTTGTCGGAGATGGAGGAGGTCTATGTGAACGGCGACATGGACATCCGTGTGCCGCATAACCTCAACATCAGCTTCAACTTTGTTGAAGGCGAGTCGCTGATCATGGCGGTGAAGGACGTGGCGGTGTCGTCGGGTTCGGCATGTACGTCGGCCTCGTTGGAACCGTCTTATGTGCTGCGGGCGCTTGGCCGCAACGACGAACTCGCGCACAGCTCGATCCGTTTTACGGTCGGCCGCTTCACGACCGAGCAGGACGTGGATTACGTGATTAACTTGCTCAAGGGCAAGATTCAGAAATTGCGCGATCTGTCGCCGCTTTGGGAAATGCATAAGGACGGTATCGACATTTCGTCGATCCAGTGGGCTGCGCACTAAGCGCTTGGCTGGCCGCTCTGACGGCGGCTCATTTGCGCACATGTTAGAACGCACACGCATACGAATTCAAGGAGTTGATCATGGCTTATAGCGACAAGGTTCTGGACCATTACGAAAACCCGCGCAATGTCGGTTCGTTCGGCAAGGACGATGACACCGTCGGCACCGGCATGGTCGGTGCGCCGGCATGCGGCGACGTGATGAAGCTGCAGATCCGCGTGGGCGCGGATGGCGTGATCGAAGATGCGAAGTTCAAGACGTACGGCTGCGGTTCAGCTATTGCTTCCAGCTCGCTCGTGACCGAGTGGGTGAAGGGCAAGACGCTGGATCAGGCGCTGACGATCAAGAACACGCACATCGCTGAAGAACTGGCGCTGCCGCCGGTGAAGATTCACTGTTCGATCCTGGCCGAAGACGCAATCAAGGCCGCCGTTGCCGACTACAAGCAACGTCATGGCGCGAGCACGGCGGAAGCTGCTCCGGTTGAAGCGAAGCAACACGCGGCTTAAGCGGTACGTACTTAGCAATCGGGTTTCGGGAAGGGCGCTTGGATGATCAGTTAGTGATCAATTACCTTCAGGCGCTCTGGTTTTCGATTCAAAGCAAGGCTGCAGCGAGGCGACCGGAGAAACGATTGACTCTGGATGAGCGGCTGCTGATGAGAGACTATGGCAATCACGTTGACGGACAAAGCAGCACAACACGTGCAGAAGTATCTGGTTCGACGCGGCAAGGGCGTTGGGCTGCGCGTTGGCGTGCGTACAACCGGCTGCTCGGGCCTCGCTTACAAGCTCGAGTATGTGGACGAGCTCGCGCCGGAAGACAAGGTGTTCGAGACGGCCGGCGTGAAGATCATTGTCGATCCGAAGAGCCTGGCTTATATCGACGGCACCGAGCTGGATTTCGCGCGCGAAGGGCTGAATGAAGGGTTCAAGTTCAACAACCCGAACGTGAAAGACGAGTGCGGTTGCGGCGAATCGTTTCGCGTATAGCGCGGCGCAAGAACAGCAAAGAGGCGGCGCGTGCCGCCTTTTTCTTTAGTGCCGCCGGTTTAGAAGTCTCTTTTTGTCCTGCTTCCGCTCAAGTTCACTATGGCAACGCTCAACGACAGTCATTTCGATCTGTTCGACCTCCCGCTGACCTACGCCATCGATGCAAAAACACTCGATGACGCGTATCGAACGGTGCAGGCACAGGTTCATCCGGATCGTTTTGCCGCCGCTGGCGACGCGCAAAAACGCGTTGCGATGCAGTGGGCCACGCGGGCGAACGAGGCGTATCAGACGCTGCGCGATCCGCTGAGGCGTGCAACTTATATGTTGTCGCTGCGTGGCGTGCATGCCGACGCGGAGAACAACACCGCGATGGAACCTGCCTTCCTGATGCAGCAAATGGAATGGCGCGAAAACATAGAGGACGCGGCGGACGCCAAGAATCTTGGCGCGCTCGAAGACTTGCTCCATGAACTGCGCGATCAGGAACGTATCCGCTTCGAGAAACTGGCGGCGCTGATCGATAGCCACTCGGACCAGGCGGCGAGCGAAGCTGTGCGCCAGCTGATGTTTATTGAACGCGTGGCGAGCGAGATCGGCGTGCAGATCGAGAAGCTCGACTAAGTTTGACCAGGCCCGCGTTCCAGACAAAACCAGACGACACCAACCCCCAATAGATCAACGATGGCTTTACTGCAAATTTCAGAACCCGGCATGGCTCCGGCGCCGCATCAGCGGCGGGTAGCCGTGGGCATCGACCTTGGTACGACCAACTCGCTGGTTGCCGCCGTGCGCAACAGCGTGGCCGAAGTGCTGCCCGACGAAGACGGCCATTACCTGCTGCCCTCGGTGGTCCGGTATCTGGAGAAGGGCGGCCGGCGTATCGGCCGCGTGGCGAAGGAAGAAGCGGCGCTCGATCCGCGCAACACGATTGTGTCGGTGAAGCGCTTCATGGGCCGCGACAAGAGCGAAGTGGAAGGGGCGGAGAACGCGCCGTACGATTTCGTCGATGCACCGGGCATGGTGCAGATTCGTACCGTCGATGGCGTGAAAAGCCCGGTGGAAGTATCGGCGGAAATCTTGGCGACGCTGCGATATCGCGCGGAAGACACGCTGGCCGACGAGTTGGTTGGCGCGGTGATCACGGTGCCGGCGTACTTCGATGAAGCCCAGCGGCAAGCCACGAAGGATGCCGCGAAACTCGCCGGTTTGAACGTGCTGCGCCTCTTGAACGAACCGACTGCTGCGGCGATTGCGTACGGACTGGACAATGCATCGGAGGGTTTGTACGCGGTGTATGACCTGGGCGGTGGCACTTTCGATCTGTCGATTCTCAAGCTCACCAAAGGTGTGTTCGAAGTGCTCGCAGCGGGCGGCGATTCAGCGCTCGGCGGCGACGATTTCGATGCGGTGCTGTATCGGCACGTGCTGGTGAAATCCAAGGTATCACCAGCAACGCCGGAAGATGTGCGTCTGCTGCTGGACCGCGTGCGAACGGCGAAGGAAGCGCTGTCTGATACATCTGAAGCCACCATCCAGGTCTCGTTGTCCGATGGCCAGCAAATCGATTTCACGGTCACTGAAAGCGACTTCGCCACGCTTGCTGAAGCGCTGGTCGCCCGCACCTTGACCCCCACGCGCAAGGCCTTGCGCGACGCCAAGGTGGCGCCCGCCGAGATCAAGGGCGTGGTGCTCGTCGGCGGTGCCACGCGCATGCCGGTGATCCGGCGCGCGGTGGAAACCTACTTTGGTCAGCCGCCGTTGATCAATCTCGATCCGGATCAGGTCGTGGCGCTTGGTGCTGCCATCCAGGCGGACCTGCTGGCGGGAAATCGTCGCGGTGAAGGCGAGGACTGGCTGCTGCTCGATGTCATTCCGCTGTCGCTCGGCGTTGAGACCATGGGCGGATTGACCGAGAAGATCATCCCGCGCAACTCGACCATTCCGGTCGCGCGCGCACAGGATTTCACCACCTTCAAAGACGGCCAGACGGCAATGGCCATCCACGTCGTGCAAGGCGAGCGCGAGCTGGTCTCGGACTGCCGTTCGCTCGCGCGCTTCGAGTTGCGCGGCATTCCCGCGATGGCCGCCGGCGCTGCGCGCATTCGGGTGACATACCAGGTGGATGCCGACGGGTTGTTGTCCGTGTTCGCGCGTGAGCAATTGTCGGGCGTGGAGGCATCGGTAGTGGTGAAGCCATCCTACGGTCTCGCCGATGACGACGTCGCGCGCATGCTGGAAGAAAGCTTCACGACCGCAGAAGTCGACATGCGCGCTCGCGCGTTGCGCGAGGCGCAGGTCGATGCGCAACGCCTGGTGGAAGCATCTCAGGCGGCGCTCGGCGTGGACGGCGAACTGCTGGACGAAGCGGAGCGGGTCAACATTGACGCGCTGATCGTCAAGCTCGCGGCGGTTACGGGCGGGGACAGCGTCGATGCCATCGAAACCGCGACGAAAGAGCTTGCCGCCGCCACCGATGAGTTCGCTGCCCGCCGCATGAACAAGAGCATTCGCCGCGCGCTCGCCGGCCGCAGGCTCGACGAAGTCTGACTGAACTCAGACTATCGCCGCGCCTCTCACGTACAAAGAACGGAAAGAAATTCATGTCCCAGATCGTAGTATTACCCCACGTGGAATTGTGTCCTGATGGTGCAGTGATCGACGCGGATACGTCGAAGAGCATTTGCGATAACCTGTTGGACAACGGCATCGAGATTGAACATGCGTGCGAAAAATCGTGCGCGTGCACGACGTGTCACGTGATCATTCGCGAGGGTTTCAACGCGCTTGTGCCGTCGGAGGAAGACGAGGACGATTTGCTCGATAAGGCCTGGGGACTCGAGCCGACGTCGCGGTTATCATGTCAGACGATGGCGCCAGTAGACGAGGATCTGGTTGTCGAGCTCCCGCGCTACACCATCAATCACGCTAAAGAGAATCACTGAACTTAAATCAGCGACCACGAGACAGGAGCGCTCGCCATGAAGTGGACAGACACGCAGGATATCGCGATGGCACTGACCGACGCGCATCAGAACGTCGATCCGCAATTCGTGCGATTTACGGATTTGCATCGCTGGGTGACGGAACTGCCGGGGTTCGACGACGACCCTGAGCGCTCCAATGAGAAGATTCTCGAAGCAATCCAGGCGGCGTGGATTGAAGACGCGGATTATTGAATTCGCCTGGTTTTCTTGAGCTAATTCGCTGCGGACAACGCAAAACGGCGATTCCATCTGGAATCGCCGTTTTGCTTTCATGGCTTCGTTCGTGAGATCGAGGCTACGTCTTGGCTACAAATCAGCCCGCAGCCAGCGTGCCGTTTTCAATCCGCACGCGTTGCCCCTGACTGAACGGCGGCGGCTGGCGATACGTGAAGTAACGCGTCTTGCCGCTTTCCATCCGCACGCGTACCGAATAATCGGTTTCGCTGCGCAAATGTTTTTCGACCGCATTGCCGCCCAGGCCACCGCCGAGCGCGCCGAGAATCGTCATGCCTGTTCGACCGCCTCCTCGTCCGAACTGGTTTCCGATAAGACCGCCTGCGACCGCGCCGCCTACCGCACCAATGCCGGTTCCCTGGCCTTCATGCCGTACGGTGGAGATTGCTTCTACCGTACCGCAAGTTGAGCAATAGGCGGGTTGGGCGGGCTGCTGCTGTGCGTAGTTGGGTTGTTGTACAGGCTGTTGCTGCTGCGCCACCTGAGGCGCCGGCGGTTGCTGTTGTTGCTGCTGGGCGGCTTGGGCTGCTGCTCGCTGTTGAGCTTGCTGCTGAGCAAGCTGGTCCTGCTGCGCCTGCTGTTGCTGGGCAGCAGTAGGCTCAGCTGGTTGCGCCACGGCAGGTTGCGTCGCAACTTGCGCGGCCTGGGTCTGGTCGTTGGTCGGCGAGGTGCTCGACGCTTTCGGGAACAGTCCAGTGACCGCTGCCGTGGCAGCAAGACTAGCAATGATCACCGCGCCCGCGGCGGTTGCCACCAGTGGATGAATTTTGCGTTGACGCGGGGCGTCGGGATTCGGTGAATTCGATGTGGTCATGTTGTTGTTGCTGTTATCCATTTTTGGACCTCCGTCTCAAGGCAGAGTGTGGCGTTACCCGGTGTGACGTTGTTCGTGACGTTGCTTGCTCACGAGAGCAGTGTCGAGCAATCTGAAGCGTAAGGTTTATCAATTTGTAACGTTTTCAGGCATCCATCAGATGCAAGAAACGCACCGGAATGACATTGTGCTGGGGAGCCTTGTTTTATAAGGGTTTTCCAGGTCAGATCCGCGTCGAGCGGTAGCCTTGGCCGGCGGCTTTTACCGAAAGTTACAAAACCTGACGTTCTTCGGTACAAAAAAAAGGCGCTTTCGCGCCTTTTTTACAAACCATCCCGGTATCGCACGGCTAATAACACTCGTCAGTCTTCGCGGCGCAGATGGGGAAACAGGATGACGTCGCGGATGCTCGGGCTATCGGTCAGCAGCATGACCAGCCGGTCGATACCGATTCCGCAGCCGCCTGTGGGCGGCATGCCGTACTCCAGCGCACGAATGTAGTCGGCGTCGTAGAACATGGCTTCCTCGTCGCCGGCATCTTTCTGGTCGACCTGTTTCTGGAACCGCGCTGCCTGATCTTCCGGATCGTTCAACTCTGAGAAGCCGTTCGCGATTTCGCGGCCCACAATGAACAGTTCGAAGCGTTCCGTGATGCCTGGAGCCGTATCGGATGCTCGCGCCAGCGGCGAGACTTCCAGCGGATAGTCGACAATAAACGTTGGCTCCCACAATTGCGATTCGGCCGTTTCCTCGAACAACGCAAGTTGCAACGAACCGACGCCCGCGTTCAAGAACTGCGGCTGCGATGCATCGACACCGAACTTCTTCAACTCAGTGCGCAGGAACGCGGCATCGGCGAGTTGTTCGTTGGTGTATTGCGGCGCGTATTTCTGGATCGCTTCGCAGATCGTCAGCCGATGGAACGGCTTCGACAAATCCAGTTCACGCCCTTGATAGACGATGTTCGCGTTGCCACGCGCATCGACGGCCGCCTGACGGATCAGCGCTTCGGTGAAGTCCATCATCCACGTGTAATCCGTGTATGCGGCGTAAAACTCCATCATCGTGAACTCAGGGTTGTGTCGCGGCGACACGCCTTCGTTACGGAAATTGCGGTTGATTTCGAACACGCGTTCGAAGCCGCCGACCACCAGCCGCTTCAAATACAGTTCCGGCGCGATACGCAGGAACATCTGCATATCGAGCGCGTTGTGATGCGTGACGAACGGCTTCGCGGTGGCGCCCCCGGGAATCGGGTGCAGCATCGGCGTTTCCACTTCCATGAAATCCGCCTTCGCCATGAAGCTGCGGATCGACGCGAACGCTTTCGTGCGCGCAATAAACGTCTGACGCGTTTCCGGCGTCACGATCAGGTCGACATAACGCTGGCGATAGCGCATTTCCTGATCGGCGAGGCCGTGGAATTTATCGGGAAGAGGGCGCAGCGCTTTGGTCAGCAGGCGCAGTTCCGTGCAACGAACCGACAACTCGCCCTTGTTCGTGCGGAACAGCACACCCTTCGTCGCGATGATGTCGCCCAAGTCCCACTTCTTGAACGCGTCGTAGACTTCCTGGCCGACGTCGGCGGGCGTGATGAAGAACTGGATCTGGCCGCTGCCGTCTTGCACCGTTGCGAAACTCGCCTTGCCCATCACGCGTTTCAACCTCATCCGGCCTGCGACCGCGACTTGCAGCGGTTCGGCTTCGAGCGCGTCTTTGTCTTTATCGGCGTAGTCTGATTGCAGCGCGGCGGCTTGGTGCGTCGGGCGGAAATCGTTCGGATACGCGATTCCAAGCTCGCGCAGCGCACGGAGTTTGTCGCGACGCTCGGCGAGGATCTGGTTTTCTTCCGGTTCGGGAGCGGCGTCCGGCTGAGTCAGTTCGGTCATGATGTGTTTGGCTTTGAGTGCGATGAATGCGGCTTGGTCGTGGGCCTGATGCTGCATCCAGGTTGTTTGCGTGCTGTTCGCATTAGCTGCGTGAACCTAAACGTTGAAACCTAGCGCAGGAACACAGGCCACACGGATGGTCGCAAATATTAGCGATGCAATGCTGCGATGGATTGCCATGAATGAAGCGCCGTCGAAACGATGCGGTTGGCGCGGCGGCGTGTTGCTGAAGCCGCGCCGTGTGCTCGACGTCTGCTCGACTGTTGCTCGACTGTTGCTCGACTTTTGCTTATACGCCCTGTTTAAGACTTGCGCCGATGAAGTCGTCCAGGTCGCCGTCCAGCACGGCTTTCGTGTTGCTAATTTCCACGTTCGTGCGCAAGTCCTTGATGCGGCTGTTGTCGAGCACGTACGAGCGTATCTGGTGACCCCAGCCCACATCGGTCTTGCTGTTTTCCAGGTTGTCTTTCTCGACCTGGCGCTTGCGCATTTCGAACTCGTACAGCTTCGCTTTCAGCATTTGCATGGCTTCGGCGCGGTTGCGGTGTTGCGATCGATCGTTCTGGCACTGCACGACGATTCCCGTGGGTGCGTGAGTCAGGCGCACGGCCGAATCGGTCTTGTTGATGTGCTGTCCGCCGGCTCCGGATGCGCGATACGTGTCGGTGCGAATATCGGCCGGATTGATATCGATTTCGATGGAATCGTCGACTTCCGGATACACGAAGATCGATGAAAACGACGTATGGCGTCCGCCCGATGAATCGAAGGGCGATTTGCGCACGAGGCGGTGAACGCCCGTTTCCGTGCGCAGGAAGCCGTAGGCGTATTCGCCCTCGACCTTGATGGTCGCGCTCTTGATACCGGCAACGTCACCGTCGGATTCTTCGAGAACTTCAGTCTTGAAACCTTTGCGCTCGCAGTAGCGAAGGTACTGGCGCATCAGCATTGCTGCCCAGTCGCACGCTTCCGTGCCGCCTGCGCCGGCCTGGATATCGATAAAGCAGTTGTTTGGGTCGGCCGGGTTCGAGAACATCCGGCGGAATTCCATGTCTTCAACGCGTTTTTCGAGCGCTGCCGTGTCCACTTCGCATGAGACGAGTGTGTCTTCGTCGTTTTCTTCGCGGGCCATGTCGAAGAGATCTTGCGTGTCGCGAAGATCGTTATCGAGGTCCGTGATGGTCGTGACGACGGTGTCCAGCAGCTTTTTCTCGCGGCCCAGGGCTTGGGCGTTTTTCGAGTCGTTCCAGACGTTCGGGTCTTCTAGTACCCGGTTGACTTCGTCCAGACGCAGGGCCTTGGCGTCGTAGTCAAAGATACCCCCGGAGCTCGCCAGCGCGACGGCGCAGGTCGGCGAGGAGGTTCTCGATTGCGTTTAGACGTTCCGCTTCCATTTGATCATTTTCAGGTTTTTTGGCTAAGAGCGAAATTATAGCTTAGCGAGAGGGGAGCATTGGCGAGGCATGGGGGCCGGTGGCTGCCCGAGCGCCTTGGCTGCCGCTTGGGGTCACCCCTACGTCCGCTCACCCAACCGCATGCTCCACGATCATCTGTACCCGCGCGACGCCATTCCAGGTATCGGAAACCAGCCGGTAGGCCACGACGGTGCGCGTCGGCAGCGTTTCCGTGTGGTTAAACCAGATGGCGTTGAACCGTTGCTGACCGCGCCGCAATTGCAGCTTCAAATGCTTGTCCTTGACGAGCGCCTGGGACGCCACTTCAAACTCCCCGGAAAACACAGGCGCCGGAAAACCTTGTCCCCACACCGCGCCGTCGATCAATTCAACAAACTGCGGCGTAAAATAAGCGTCCTCGAGCTCGCCGTCGGTTTCGACCACCCGCGACAACGCGTCCGACGTCAACCACTCGCGTCCGACGGCTTCAAACGCCGCGGTGAACCGCGCAATGTCAGCGGTAACAATCGTCATCCCGGCCGCCATCGCGTGGCCGCCGAATTTCACGATCATCCCGGGCTCGCGCTTCGAAATCAGATCGACGGCATCACGCAGATGAAATCCTGGAATCGAGCGCCCCGATCCCTTCGATAAAACTCCGCTGTCATCGGCATGAGCAAACGTGAACGACGGCCGGTGAAACTTCTCCTTCAGCCGCCCTGCGACAATCCCGATCACGCCCTGATGCCACGCCGGATTAAACAGCGTCAAGGTGGCGGAATCTGCGGGATCGATACTCGCCAGTTCCTCGAGCGCCTGCTCCTGCATGCCGGCTTCGATCTCCCGCCGCTCGCGATTAATCGAATCCAGTTGTTGCGCCAATTCCCATGCACGGCCGATGTCATCGGTGATCAGGCATTCAATTCCGAGCGACATATCCGATAACCGTCCCGCTGCATTCAGCCGCGGGCCCAGCGCAAAACCGAGATCGAATCCCGACGCGGCGCGTGCATCGCGCGCCGCCGCCCGAAACAGCGCCGCGATGCCCGGTTGCATCCGTCCTGCGCGAATCCGTTTCAGGCCCTGCGCGACCAGAATGCGGTTGTTCGGATCGAGCTTCACGACGTCGGCGACCGTGCCGAGCGCCACCAGATCGAGCAGGCCGTCCAGACGCGGTTCAGGCGCGTCGGTGGTGAATGCATTGCGACGACGCAACTCGGCGCGCAACGCGAGCAGCACGTAGAAAATCACGCCCACGCCCGCGATGCACTTGCTCTCAAACGTGCAGCCTGGCTGGTTGGGATTCACGATCGCACGCGCAGGCGGCAGAACATCGCCGGGTAGATGGTGGTCGGTCACCAGCACATCGATACCCAACGCATTCGCGGCCTCGACGCCGTCCACGCTTGCAATGCCGTTGTCCACGGTGATCAGCAGATCCGGCTTCCCGCCCGCGCGGCTCGCGGCCAGCGCGACGATTTCAGGCGTCAGGCCATAACCGTATTCGAACCGGTTCGGCACCAGGTAATCGATCTGCGCGCCGAACATCCGCAAGCCGCGCACGGCAACGGCGCATGCGGTGGCGCCATCGCAATCGTAGTCGGCGACGACCAGCATGCGGCGTTTCGCCGCGAGCGCGTCGGCGAGAACGGCGGCGGCTTCATCGCAACCTTTCAGCCCGACGGGTGCGTGCAATTTCTTGAGTTCGGTCTCGATCTCTTCCGGGGAACACACGCCGCGCGACGCGTACAGGCGTGCAATGACGGGATGAACGCCATGCCGTACGAGGGCGGCGGCATCGGCGGGAGACGGGGCGCGGGTGACGATCCGGGTCATGCGGACAGGCCGGTGATGATTCGTTTCATTCGATCCACTTATTCGCTTCGTTCATTTGCTTCGTCATTCGATAAGCAGCGCCGCAATCGGACGCCGCCGCCAGAATTTGCGCAACGCGCGGCGCGTGACGGTGAGCGACACGGAGCCGGTGTCGCTGCACAACGTGAGGCGCAACGTGCCGAGCGTTCCGTTTTCCAATGCGGCCAAGGCGGGCGCAAACCAGTCGCGCTCCAGCGTGCCGAGCGCGTCGTTCCAGCGCGCCCAATCCTGCTCGATGAACGGCGCGGAAAACGGGTCGAGTTCGACAAGCGCGCGGCCGTCGCTGGTCATTGTTGAAGCCATAAAAGCGGCGAAAGATTCCGGCGGCGCTTGCGGCGTGATATTGGCGGCGAGCGCGAGGCCGCGCGTGGCCGGCGCGTTCGACATTACCTGTGCGAACGGGCTCGTCACGCTGCGAAGCGTGCCTTGCGCGTGCAGCCAGATCGAGTTGATCGCGGGCAAGCCACGCGCTTCACGTGCTTCGTTAAGCGGATGCTCGAACCACGCCATCTGCACTTCGTTCTGCAGCTTCATCCACGCACGCGAGCGTTCGCCGGTGCCCGCTTCGTGCGGCAACCAGATTTCAATGTTGCGCCCGCTCGCCCGCAACGGCGATGCGCCCGCCAGCGTGCCGAGATTCGGCCCGGCGACGTACCAGCGTGCCGGTCGCGGTGCCTGAATGGTCAACCCTAGGTCTTCTATTAACGGCTTGACGACATCGAATAAGATGCGGCCCTCTTCATCGTCCATGCCGAGTGTCGCCGGATCGATCAGCACCAGGTGATCACGCGCAATCCGCACGTGCACGGGTTCGACGCATGCCCAGACGGTGTCGCCGGGCGTTCCGCCGTCGGCGAGCAACATATAGGGCGCGAGCGGCGCTTCGTCGGCGGCCTGTCCGGGTGCTTCGCTCACCGCGCCGAACTGCCGCGCGATCCAGCGCTCGTTCGGCAGCGTGCGCTGGAAATCGTCGCCGATCACACGCTCATTGAGCGTCGCGCGGGCGAGCAGCCGGTCGAGCGCGGGGCGATCCAGCTTGTGCAGCGCGGATGCGGCGTCGGCCGCCGATGGCAGCGCGAACGGCAAGAGAAGGTGAATGTCTGGGAGCTTGGGCGTGGGCATGATGCTGCGCATTGTAGGGCAAAGAACCCGGTGTTTTCCGGGTGCTTGCCATTTGCCTCGCGTGCTATACGTTACTAATATGCGCAAAAAGTAGTAAGTAATGCGTGGATAGCTGTCGGACACGGAAAGTCGATCCTGGACCGCGTCAACGCTGAGGCTGGACTGAAGCGTAAAGGTGCGTGTGTACGCCGGCACGGGTTCCATCGCTCGCGGATAAGTTCGCTAACGCAACCTCGAAGGCCTTGGCCCAGGGCTTTGCGACGAGACCCGGTGTCCTGGCGCAGCACATTTCCCCTTAATGCCCCCGGCTTGACGCATCACGTACGCGACAACTCACGAGGTTCAACCTTGCGATCGATTTCACTGCGCGTTGGCAACGTTTTCAGGTCATACATGGCTTGGAGATTCAGCCAGAACTCGGGTGTTGAGTCGAAGTAGCGTGCAAGGCGATAGGCTGTGTCGGCCGTGACGCCGCGCCGTTCCTTCACGATTTCATGTAACCGCGTAGCGGGTACGTTCAACGCCATAGCCAAGGCGTTCACGCTCATTTCAAGCGGGACCAGATAATCTTCCCGCAAGACCTCGCCCGGATGAACCGGACGCATGCCGTTCTTGGACATATGCTTCCCTATTCAGTGATAGTCGATGATTTCGACGTCGACAGGACCCTTCGTTGTCCATTTGAAACAAACGCGCCATTGGCCGTTAATCCGGACGCTGAGCTGACCGCGCCGGTCACCCGAAAGGGATTCCAGCCGGTTGCCGGGCGGCGATTTCAGGTCACGTATTTCCACCGCGGCGTCCAGTGCCGTGAGCCTTCTGATCGCGACATCAGCGATTGCCCGAAACCGTTTCGGTGTTCCGCCTTCGTAAAGTGCTTGCGTGTCCTTGCATCGGAACGTTTGTATCATTATGTTCATCGTATTACGTTTTGCGTAATACGTCAATGGTTACGACTGTGAACCGTCGCAGCGGCTGAGGCTGAGTTTTTAAGGGGATAGTGCCGTGTGGGTGAGCCAAGCGAGTATGAGCTGCAGCGTGGGCGTGGGAAATCGTCCGAATGGCCAGCATGGTGGCTTGAGCCGTCGTTTTTCCCTCCGCCACGTCATCCGGGCTAAAGGAGTGGCTAAGGATTGTGTGGCAAACTTCGCGTTTGATCGCAGACGGATCGGTACGTCCGGCTCGCGCCAGATTGATGCGGTAAGGATTGAAAAGGCGTTGTTATTGCCACCCCGGATTGACAGGATCAGGTTAGAAAAACGGCGCCAAGTCGCAAGGTTCCGGCCGTGCGCCGAATGCGCAATGTAAAGATCGAAGAACGTTAGAACGCTGAAAGGAATCGCTTGAAACTTCCCTACGAATGGCAGATCGGCTGGCGCTATACCCGCGCCGGCAAACGCACCACCGGCAACGGTTTCATCTCGTTTATCGCGCTGGTATCAATGGCAGGTATCGCGCTTGGCGTCGCGGCGCTGATCGTGGTGCTCTCAGTAATGAACGGCTTCCAGAAAGAGGTTCGCGATCGCATGTTGTCCGTGCTCGCGCACGTCGAAATATTTTCGCCGACCGGGTCCATGCCCAACTGGCAACTGACCGCGCAGGAAGCGCGCAAGAATCCGGAAGTGATCGGCGCGGCGCCCTACGTGGACGCCCAGGCGCTGCTGACGCGTCAAGGTGCGGTCAGCGGCGTGGCGTTGCGAGGCGTGGAGCCGTCGCTGGAACCGGAAGTGTCGGATATCGGCAAGGAGATGCGGGGCGGCAAGCTCACTGATCTCGTGCCAGGCAGTTTCGGCATTGTGCTGGGCGCGGATCTGGCGACCAATCTCGGCGTGAGCACGGGCGACAAGATCACGCTGGTCGCGCCCGAAGGCACGATCACGCCGGCGGGCATGCTGCCGCGGCTCAAGCAGTTCACCGTGGTCGGCGTGTTCGAGTCGGGGCACTACGAATACGACTCCACGCTGGCGCTGATTTCCATCGCCGACGCCCAGGCGCTGTTCCGGCTGCCGGCGCCCACGGGCGTGCGCCTGAAGCTGAAGGACATGCAGCGGGCGCCGGAAGTCGCGCGGCAACTGTCGCGAACGCTCTCCGGCGATCTCTATATCCGCGACTGGACGCAGCAGAACAAGACCTGGTTCTCGGCCGTGCAGATCGAAAAACGCATGATGTTTATCATCTTGACGCTGATTATTGCGGTGGCGGCGTTCAACCTGGTGTCGTCGCTGGTGATGACCGTAACCGACAAGCAAGCGGACATCGCCATCCTGCGCACGCTTGGCGCGCAACCCGGCTCGATCATGAAGATCTTCGTGATCCAGGGCGTGACGATCGGCTTTATCGGCACGGCGCTCGGCGTGTCGCTGGGGTGTCTCATCGCGTGGAGCATTCCGTGGCTCGTGCCCATGATCGAGCATCTGCTTGGCGTGCAGTTCCTGCCGCCATCGGTGTATTTCATCAGCGAATTGCCGTCTGAGCTCGTCCCCGCCGACGTCGCGCGGATCGGCCTTATTGCATTCGGATTGTCATCGCTCGCGACGCTCTATCCGAGCTGGCGCGGCGCGAAGGTTCGCCCGGCGGAGGCACTGCGCTATGAGTGATAACAACAGCAACATCGTGCTCGAAGCATCGGCGATTTCGAAGACGTTCGTGCAGGGCGGCTTCAACGTGCAAGTGCTCGACAACGCAGAATTGCAGGTTCGGCGCGGCGAGAAACTGGCGATCGTCGGCGCATCGGGATCGGGTAAAAGCACGCTGCTGCACGTGCTCGGCGGTCTCGATGAACCCAGCGCCGGCAAGGTTTCACTGCTGGGCAAACCGTTCACCGCATTGCGTGAACGCGAACGCAACGAACTGCGCAATCGTGCGCTCGGTTTCGTGTATCAGTTTCATCATTTGCTGGCGGAATTCACTGCGCTCGATAACGTCGCGATGCCGCTGCGCATTCGCCGCATGAGCGAAGTGGACGCACGCAAAGAGGCCATGGGCGTGCTCGAACGCGTGGGGATTGGCCATCGGGCTAAACATCGGCCGGGCGAATTGTCGGGCGGCGAGCGTCAGCGCGTGGCGATTGCACGTGCGCTGGTCACGCGCCCGGCATGCGTGCTTGCCGATGAACCGACCGGCAATCTGGACGGCGCCACTGCGGACACGGTGTTCAACCTGATGCTGGAGTTGTCCCAGACGTTTGAAACGAGCTTCGTGATCGTCACGCATGATCCCGATCTCGCCGCGCGCTGCGACCGCATCATGCGCTTGCGTGACGGCGTATTGTTCGAGGAACCGGTCGTTCCTGTTTAATTTCCGCATGATCGCTGGAATGCTGGAGGCGCTGTATGTGGATCGACACGCACTGCCATCTCGATGCATCCGAGTTCGATGCCGACCGCGATGACGTTGCCGCGTCCGCATTGAAAAAGGGTGTCTCGCGGATCGTGATTCCGGGCGTGGAGCGCCAGAATTTCGACCGCGTGCGTGAGCTTGCGCATCGCATTGATGGTGGTGCTTATGCGCTCGGCATTCACCCGTTGTTCACGCCGCGTGCACAGGAGGACGATCTGCACGTGTTGCGCGAGCAGATTGCCGCGAGTATGGACGACCCGAGGTTTGTGGGTATAGGCGAGATTGGGCTGGACTATTTTGTACCTGGCCTCGACGATGCGCGCCAAACCTTCTTCTATTACGAGCAACTCAAGCTCGCACGCGAGTTTGAGTTGCCAGTGATCTGCCATGTGCGTAAGTCGCAAGACAAGGTGCTCAAGGGCCTGCGCGTATTCTCCGTCAAACTCGGTATTGCGCATGCGTTCAATGGCAGTTTTCAGCAGGCCGAAGCGTTCATCGCGCATGGCATGCGCCTGGGTTTTGGCGGCAATCTAACGTTCGAGCGCGCCCGCCAGATTCGACGTCTCGCTGCAGAATTACCGCTGGACGCGATCGTGCTCGAAACCGATGCGCCCGATATTGCGCCTTCATGGCTCTACAAGCATCGCAACACGCCGGATCAGGTGCCTGGCATCGCGCGGGTACTTGCAGAATTGCGCGGTATTGACGAAGAGACGCTTTCCTTAGGCACAACGGCTAACGCGCATGCCGCGCTGCCGCGCCTTTCCCGTATCTCCGCATAATCAGTTCTTCGTATTCGTTCGCTCGCAGGCATTGAAGGGCAGTTCTTTCCTTCGATGCCTCTGCGCTCGCGTCGAGTTTTTGAGGAGCGGGCGTGCGGGGTATCTTGATCGGCTTTGCATTGGGAATCGCGTGCTTGCAGCAGCAGGCTGTGTTGCCCGGCGCCCTTGTTTGGTGGGCACTTTTGCTCCTGCTCGGGCTTGCCTGCGCGCTCGCGTTTTGTTTTCCGCGGTTTCGCGCGGTATCGCTGATTGCGGCTGCATTGGTTATTGGCTTCGGTTACGCCGCCTGGCGGGCAGACACGCGATTGCAACGCGCATTGCCCGTGGCGTTCGAGAACCGCAACATCGAGTTGACCGGATTCGTGCGCGGACTGCCCATGCAAGGCGCGGACAGCACGCGGTTCCTGTTTGAAGTCGAATCGAACGATGTGGCGTTGCCGAACTTTCCGCGCGTCGTACAACTGTCGTGGATGGCGGTGGATGCGTCAAAACGCGGTCCTGCCGCCGCACCGCCGCCGTCTCTCTGGGCTGGTCAACGCTGGACGCTTGTCACCCGATTGAAACGTCCGCATGGCAATGCCAATTTTCGTGGCCGCGATACTGAAGCGGCGCTGCTCGCTCGCAACATTCGTGCGACCGGTTACGTTTCCGTGCCGGGCGCGGCTCGGCGTTTGCCGACGGATGCACACGGTTTCGCGCTCACTATCGATCGTTGGCGTGCTCGGTTGCGCGAGCGGGTTTCAACCGCACTCGACGGCGCCGCGCATCAAGGCATTGTCGTAGCGTTGGCAACAGGCGCCCAGGACGTGGTCAGCGACACCGACTGGACCTTGCTGCGTGCGACCGGGACGAGTCATCTGGTGGCAATTTCCGGGCTGCATATTGGCTTTGTCGCGGGGCTCGCAGCGCTATTGAGCGGCGGGTTATGGCGGCGCTTGCGCTGGCGCGGGTTGCCCGCGCCGCTGATCGTATCGGCGCAGAAAGCGGCAGCAGGCGGTGCGGCGGCATTAGCCGCCTTTTATGCGGCGCTCGCGGGATTCAACGTTCCAGCGCAACGATCGATGTGGATGCTGTGCTTCGTTGCGCTGGCGGTGCTGAGCGGCCGCCGGCCGGCGTCTTCGCTCGTGCTCGCGTGGGCACTGGGGCTTGTTCTGCTTGCCGATCCGTGGGCGGTGACAGCGGCGGGATTCTGGTTGTCGTTCTGTGCGGTGGCGGCCATCCTGTTTGCAATCGCATCGCGCGGACGGCGGGCATCGGTCGGGTTCGCGGAGGAGTTCGCGGCGCCTCCGGCAGACGATCAGGCAGACGATCAGGCAGACGATCAGGCAGACGATCAGGCAGACGATCAGGCAGATGAAGATCCTGCCGCGAGCGAACCCGCCGATAAAGCTGGAAGTCAACCACGCCGCCACATCCGCGATCGGCTTGGCGACCTGATTGGGCGAATCCGCGTTCGCTCGTTGGCGTGGCTCAGACCTACGGCACGGCGCATCGGCCGCGGGATCGCGTCCAGTGCGCGCGTGCAGTACGCCATAACGCTCGGACTCGCACCGCTCACCGCATACTGGTTCTTCCAGATCCCACTGCTGGGGCCGCTTGCCAATGCGTTCGCGATTCCCTGGATCAGCTTCCTCGTGACGCCGACCGTGCTGGTGGCCGTGTTGTTGCCCGCACCACTCGATGGCTTCGCCTACCGCGCGGCGCATAGCATGCTGACCCCAATGTTCGACGCGCTCGCCCACCTGTCGGGATCCGCATGGACGCTCTGGCGTTTGCCGCAGCCGGATGGTTTTGCTCTGACGGCAGCAGCGTTTGGCGTGCTATGGGCGCTCGCACCGCGCGGCTGGCCGCTGCGGTTCGCCGCGCCGCTCACCTGGTTGCCGCTGGCGTTTCCTGTCTCTCAAGCGCCTACGGACGGCACATTTCGCGTGACGGCGCTCGACATTGGCCAAGGGTCTTCCATCGTCATCGAAACTACGCATCACACCTTGCTCTTCGATGCGGGTCCGGGCCCCGAATCCACGCACGCGGGCGAGCGTCTTGTCGTGCCGTATCTATTCGCCCACGGCCTCTCCACGCTCGATACGCTGATGATCAGCCACTCGGATTCCGATCACTCGGGCGGCGCGCCCGCGGTGCTCGAGAGCATTCAGGTCCGGCAATTCGTGGCGTCGCTGCAGCCACGCGAACCGTTGTGGAAAACGGCGCAGGATCGCGGCAGCGCTTTGTTGCGCTGCGTCGCGGGGCAGCGCTGGCAGTGGGACGGCGTGGTGTTCGACGTGCTGTGGCCGCAGGCCGGGCCGCTCGCGAGCAAACCGAACGCCACCTCATGCGTGCTGAAAGTAACCAGCGCGGCGGGGCGCTCGGCGCTGCTAGCCGCCGACATCGAGGCCGACGTCGAACGTCAATTGTTGCAACTCGGTCAACGTGAGCCCGCCTGGCTTCAGGCGGATGTGCTGATCGTGCCGCATCACGGCAGCAAGACCTCGTCTACCGAGCCTTTCCTCGACGCCGTGAGGCCGCGCATCGCGGTATTTCAGGTAGGCTACCGCAACCGATTTAATCACCCGCATCCGACGGTTTTCGAGCGGTATCGATTACGCCATATCGAGTTATCGCGCAGCGACGAAGACGGTGCGGCGCGTATGGAAGTGTCGGCGCAGGTGTCCGTCGAACGTTTCAGGCAGACTCATGCGCGCTACTGGATGGGACGGTGAATCGAAAGTTGCAAATGAGACGCTGGAAAGAGACGTTGTAAAAAGGGAGGGCACGCCGCTTGAAAGACATCCTGCATTTTTCGCACGCGAACGGGTTTCCGGCATCGACATACCGGACGATCTTCGCCGAACTCGCCGACGACTATGAGATTCGCGCCGTCGAACGGTTTGGTCACGATCCGCGTTTTCCCGTTACGCGCGACTGGCCGCATCTGGTGGATCAACTGCTCGAAGACATCGACGCCAGACGTCCAGCCGATGCGAAAGTGTGGCTGGTCGGGCATTCGCTGGGTGGTTATCTCTCGCTGATGGCGGCACTCAAGCGGCCCCAATGGGTGAAGGGCGTCGTGATGCTGGATTCGCCGGTGATCGCCGGCTGGCGCAGCAGTGTGCTACGTTTATCGCAGTGGACGGGGCTCGACACTCGGCTCTCGCCTGCCGCCGCCACTAAAAATCGACGCACGCACTGGGCGAGCCGTGAAGATGCGTGGCGTCACTTTCACGTGAAATCCGCATTCGCCCGCTGGGACGAGCGGATGCTGTCGGATTACATCGACTTCGCGATTCCGGCGGCGGGTAACGGAGGCGGCATCGAAGGCGGCATCGGCGGTATCGATGAAGCGGCCGGCGCCCGTAACCGCCAGCGCAAGCTCGCTTTCGACCGCGAGGTGGAATTCCGCATCTACAAGACGTTGCCACGCACCCTGGGTGCGCGGGTCGCGCATGGCGTGCCGGTGCCGGTCGGATTTCTTGCGGGGACGCATTCGAAGGAAGTCCGCCACGTGGGGCTGGATATGACGCGGCGTATTGTGGGCGGGCATTTCGAATGGATCGAGGGCAGTCATTTGTTCCCAATGGAACACCCGGTGGAAACAGCGCGCGCGTTGCAGCGCACGCTTAATGGGCTACGGGCGTAACGCATATCAGTAGCGCATACCACGGCGGGACGCCTTTAAACCCCATTCAGGCCGCCAATAAACGCGCGATCGAAACTCGCCGCTCGCGGTAAATCGGGCCCCTCCCGCTCTGGGTTATGGGGCGCCTTTCGGGTATAATCCGTTTTTCCCGCGAGCACCTAGCGATGACCAAATATGTATTCGTCACCGGCGGCGTAGTGTCTTCCCTCGGCAAGGGTATTGCCGCCGCTTCCCTCGCAGCGATCCTCGAATCGCGCGGTCTGAAAGTCACCCTCTTAAAGCTCGATCCCTACATCAACGTCGACCCCGGCACGATGAGCCCGTTTCAGCACGGGGAAGTGTTCGTGACGGAAGACGGTGCGGAAACGGACCTCGACTTAGGCCATTACGAGCGCTTCATCAGCACGAAGATGCGCAAGGCCAATAACTTCACGACCGGTCAGATCTACGAGTCGGTGATCCGCAAGGAACGCCGAGGCGAATATCTTGGCAAGACGGTTCAGGTCATTCCGCATATCACCAACGAAATCCAGGCGTTCCTGCAACGTGGCGCGGCCGCGGCCACGTGCGGCGAGCCTGACGTGGCAATCGTCGAAATTGGCGGGACGGTGGGTGACATCGAATCGCTGCCGTTCCTGGAAGCCGCTCGCCAGATGAGTCTGCGGCTCGGCCGTAACAGCGCGTGTTTCGTGCACCTGACGCTTGTGCCGTACATCGCGACGGCGGGTGAGCTCAAGACGAAGCCCACGCAGCATAGCGTGCAGAAACTGCGCGAAATCGGTATCTCGCCGCACGTGCTGCTGTGCCGTGCGGATCGTCCGATTCCCGGCGACGAACGCGCGAAGATTTCGCTGTTCTCCAATGTGCCTGAAGACGCGGTCATTTCAGTGTGGGACGTGGACAGCATCTACAAGATTCCACAGATGTTGCACGACCAGGGCTTGGACAACATCATTTGCGAAGAGCTCAAGCTCACGGCGAAACCCGCCGACCTCAGCATGTGGGCCGGGCTCGTCAAGAAGCTTGAGAACCCGCAGAACGAAGTCACTATCGGTATGGTCGGCAAGTATGTGGAACTGACCGAGTCGTACAAGTCGCTGATCGAGGCGCTCAAGCACGCGTCCATTCATACGTCGACGAAGGTCAACATCGAGTACATCGATTCCGAGCAGATCGAAACAGACGGCGTAGCCGGTCTGAAGCATCTCGACGCCGTGCTCGTGCCGGGTGGTTTCGGTGCGCGTGGGACAGAAGGCAAGATCAAGGCGATTCGTTACGCACGTGAATCGAAGACGCCGTACCTGGGCATTTGCCTCGGCATGCAGCTCGCGGTGATCGAATTCGCTCGCGACGTTGCCGGCCTGTCGGATGCGAACAGCACGGAATTCGATTCGTCGACGACCAACCCGGTTGTTGCGCTCATTACCGAATGGTATGACCGCGCAGGCCGCGTTGAAAAGCGTACGGAAGAATCGGATTTGGGCGGCACGATGCGCCTGGGTTCACAAAAATGTCCGATCAAGCCGGGCACCATGGCAGCACGCATCTACGGTACGGATGTGAACGAGCGCCATAGGCACCGGTATGAAGTGAACAACCGCTTCGTGCCGCAACTGGAAGCGGGCGGCCTGGTGATCAGCGCGCGCACGCCAAGTGAAGATCTGCCGGAAATGATGGAGCTGCCGGAAGCCATGCATCCGTGGTTCGTCGGCGTGCAGTTCCATCCGGAATTCACATCGTCGCCACGCGATGGCCATCCGTTGTTCAAGGAATTCGTCGAAGCGGCTCGCGCGCATCATCTGGCGCTGAAGGCGAACGGGCAGGCGGGCACTGCTGCTGAACACGCACCCGCACCGGCCGTGGCGGTTTCCGTCGGAGCGCAAGCATGAAGCTGTGTGATTTCGAAGTGGGTCTCGACCAGCCGTTTTTCCTGATCGCGGGTACGTGCGTGGTCGAGTCGGAGCAAATGACCATCGACGTGGCCGGCCGCCTCAAGGAAATTTGCGCGAAAGTCGGCGTGCCGTTCATCTACAAATCGTCGTACGACAAGGCCAATCGTAGTTCCGGCAAGTCGTTCCGCGGGCTAGGCATGGACGAAGGCCTGCGAATTCTCGGCGAAGTGAAGAAGCAACTCGGCCTGCCGGTTCTCACTGATGTTCATTCTGAGCATGAGATTGAAGCAGTTGCGTCGGTTGTGGACGTGCTGCAAACGCCCGCGTTCCTGTGCCGCCAAACTGACTTCATCCACGCGTGCGCGCGTTCGGGGAAGCCGGTCAACATCAAGAAGGGCCAGTTTCTCGCGCCGCACGACATGAAGAACGTGATCGATAAAGCCCGCGATGCTGCCCGCGAAGCCGGCTTGTCCGACGACCGTTTCATGGCGTGCGAACGCGGCGTGTCATTTGGTTATAACAATCTGGTTTCGGACATGCGCTCGCTCGCGATCATGCGGGAAACCAACGCACCCGTCGTCTTCGATGCCACGCATTCCGTCCAGTTGCCGGGCGGGCAGGGCACGAGTTCCGGCGGTCAGCGCGAGTTTGTCCCGGTGCTGGCACGCGCCGCGATTGCAACAGGCGTTGCGGGCGTGTTCATGGAGACGCATCCGGACCCGGCGAACGCGAAGTCCGACGGGCCGAACGCCGTACCGCTGCACAGAATGGAAGCACTGCTGGAGACACTCGTTGCGCTAGATCGGGCCGTGAAGCGCGGGCCGTTTCTCGAGGACGATTTCAGTTAAGGACGCTGCGGACGCTGCCTGTATTTCAGCGCAGGCGTTCGCTTAAGCTTCCATCCGCGACGTATCGGCAGGGGCGTGTCATGGCGAAGGGTTAAGTCTCCATGCGCGAATCCTACTGACCCCGATAAATTCACCGCCTATCAGCCGTTATCGATGCACGCGATTGAAGCATACGGTGGTAAGTTTCTGGTGCGCAGCGGACGGAGCGAGGCGTTTGAAGGATCCGCGAGCCCGCCATCGGTCGTACTTGATTTCGCTGACACCATTCGCTGACTTCGAGACGGCCAAAAGATGGAATCACTCCGCTCAATACGAAGCGGCGCGCCACGTGCGAGCGGGCGCAGCAGAACTGAACATGATGGTCGTAGAAGGCCTCTCAAGCCGGGCGTTCGCGCACCGGCGGGATGTTAAAAACCGACCTGCTGTCTGACCTGATTCACCGTCATTTCTTGAGGAAACCATGAGTGCTATCGTAGATATCATCGGTCGCGAGATTCTCGACTCGCGAGGCAATCCCACCGTCGAATGTGACGTCCTGCTGGAGTCGGGCACGATGGGCCGCGCCGCGGTGCCGTCGGGCGCATCCACCGGATCGCGCGAAGCGATCGAATTGCGCGACGGCGAAGCCGGCCGCTACGGCGGCAAGGGCGTGCTGAAGGCAGTCGAACACATCAATACCGAGATCTCCGAAGCCATCATGGGCCTCGATGCGTCGGAACAAGCCTTTCTTGACAAGACCCTGCTCGAACTCGACGGCACCGACAACAAGTCGCGCCTGGGCGCGAACGCCATGCTGGCTGTGTCAATGGCCGTGGCGAAGGCTGCAGCTGAAGAAGCCGGCTTGCCGCTGTATCGCTACTTCGGCGGCTCGGGCGCCATGCAATTGCCTGTTCCCATGATGAACATCGTGAACGGCGGCGCGCACGCGAACAACAGCCTGGACATCCAGGAGTTCATGATTGTCCCGGTCAGCCAGCCGACCTTCCGCGAAGCACTGCGTTGCGGCGCCGAAGTGTTCCACGCGCTGAAGAAAATCCTGAGCGATCGCGGTATGAGCACGGCCGTGGGTGACGAAGGCGGTTTTGCGCCGAACTTCGGCAGCAACGACGAGTGCCTGTCCACCATTGTCCAGGCGATCGAAAAGGCGGGTTACCGTGCGGGCGAAGACGTCCTGCTTGCCCTGGACTGCGCGGCAAGCGAGTTCTACCACGACGGCAAATATCAGCTCGCAGGTGAGGGTTTGCAGTTGTCGTCGGCGGAATTCACGGATTACCTCGCCACACTCGCCGATAAATTCCCGATCGTTTCGATCGAAGACGGCATGCACGAAAGCGACTGGGACGGCTGGAAGATTCTCACCGATAAACTCGGCAAGAAGATCCAGCTCGTAGGTGACGACCTCTTCGTGACGAACACGCGCATCCTGAAGGAAGGCATCGACAAGGGCATCGCCAATTCGATCCTGATCAAGATCAACCAGATCGGTACGTTGACGGAAACCTTTGCAGCAATCGAAATGGCGAAGCGCGCGGGTTACACTGCGGTCATCTCGCATCGTTCGGGCGAAACGGAAGATTCGACGATTGCGGATATTGCTGTTGGTTTGAATGCTGGCCAGATCAAGACGGGTTCGTTGTCGCGTAGTGACCGGGTATCGAAGTACAACCAGTTGCTGCGCATTGAAGAAGATCTCGGCGATATCGCGAGTTATCCGGGTAAATCCGCGTTTTACAATCTGCGCTAAAGCTTCGGCTGGATTGGGACGTTAGATAGTCCGGACGGTCGCCGATTTATTCAGTCCGCTGCCTCGTGTTCTTTTGAATCCGGGGCAGCGCCAAATACAGTTGCAGTGCTAGCGTTTTTCTCGCCTCTTAAATGCGGATTGTCACCTTTGTTCTGATCCTGCTGCTGGCGATGATCCAGTATCCGCTGTGGTGGGGACACGGCGGCTGGTTACGTGTCCACGAACTGCAGCAGCAACTAGTCAACCAGACAAAGAAAAACGCCGACCTGAAACTGCGTAACGAACGCGTGCAGGGTGAAGTGGCGGACTTGCAGAACGGCACATCGGCCGTTGAAGAACGTGCGCGTTACGAGATGGGGATGATGAAGGACAGCGAGGTCTTCGTGCAGTTTGTCTCGCCGAATTCGCCGGCTCCCGCCAACTCGGTCAACGCGCAATCGAGTGCCTCCACGCGCGGGCAAGTGTCCGCCGCGCCGCTGCGCGTAGTGCCTAATCCGGTATCGCGTTCGAAGGAGGAGCGCAGGGCATTCGAACGGCAAGCGACGAAGGATAAGATGGACGCGGCCAAGAAGAAACAGGGCGGTTAGCGCAGGTTCGTGAATCGAAGCAATCGCAATAATCGACTCGCAAAGGATGTAGAAAAAGCTGTTTCAACGTGAGTTGAAACAGCTTTTTTCTTGGGCGCTGCCGCGGCGCCGCTAACCACGTGGGCTCAAGGCGCTACCAATAATATCCCGGGTATCCGTAGCCAAAGCCCGTTCCCCAGCGGTTACCCCAGCCACCGCTCGAATATCCGCCGTACACGGTAACCGGCGGGCGATAGTACTGCGAGTAGGCTTGGGCGGCCGCCTCTGCAGCCATTGCCTGCTGCTGCTCAGCCAGCACTTGCCGGTCAATCTGGTTATAGCGCTGCTGCTCGGCCTGCGAAAGTGGCTGCGGCGCCTGATTCTGCGCGGCCGGCAAGCGGCTATAAATAGGCGAGGGCCCAGGCGGGTCCATCATGCAGCCGCTGAGAGTGAGCAGTGTCGCGGCGGACAACGCTACAGTCAGTTTCTTCGATAACCATCCCAAGGGTTTCATTTCGACCTCCAGCGGGCCGGACACTAAGCGAAAACGGATCATGCCACGCCGCGGGACAGCAGCGAGCCCTCCTGCGACCTCTTGTTACAGAGAGCGCAGTTGATTTCAGTGCCGTTGATCTGGCGCCGGACTCACACCTTGTGAGAGTTCTCCAGCCACAAAAAGTTGTGCCACGTCCACGGGATCGAACTCGTAGCGCTGGTTGCAGAACTCGCAGTGCACCTCCACGCTGCCGCGTTCTTCAACCACGCTGTCCACTTCGCCGCGCCCCAGCATCTTGAGCATCCCGCCTACTTTCTCGCGCGAACACGTGCATTCGAAACGCGCTTGCGCCGGCTCGAAATGCTGTACGTTTTCCTGCCAGAAGAGCCGCTTGAACACCACTTCCGGTTCTTCCTTCAGCAACTCTTCGTTCGATAGCGTGCCGCCGAGATGGCATACGCGCTGCCATGTATCGGCGTCGTGTTCGCCTGGATGCGGAACGATACCGCCATCGCCGGGGAGCTTTTGCAGCAGCATGCCTACGGCACGCTCGGTGTTCGCGGCAAGCCACATGCGCGTATCGAGCTGTTCCGAGTGGTGCATATAGTGTTCAAGCACTTCTGCCATTGACGCGAGCGGCCCATGCTCGCCGCTCAACGGTACGATTCCCTGATAAGCCTGCTGCCCGGGCTTCTTGTCGCGCGGATCGAGCGTGATCACGCAGCGGCCCTGGCCGTTGCGGTTGAGCAGGTCGGGGAGCGTCATGTCGTCCGTGATTGGCACGGGTGCTTCGCTCGCGCCTTCAATGGATTCAGCCAGCTTGGCGGTTGCCCGGAGCGACAAGTCGGAATTGCACTGCACGACAAGCATCGTCACCGGCCCGTCGCCGTAAATCTGCATGATGAGCGTGCCGTCGAACTTGAGATTCGCCGACAGCAAGGCGCACGCCGCCATCATTTCGCCGAGCACGTTGCGCACGGGCGTGGGGTACGAGCGGCGCGTGAGCACTTCCTGCCAGGTGTCACGCAGCGAGACAATCTCGCCGCGCACCGGCGCCGCGTTGAACATGAATTTTTGCAGCTGGTCGTTAACCACGCTTGGGTCCTTTGATCGACGGCGTAATGCGTGTCGACCGGCGTTCAGCCGATCCGCACGAGTTGCGCCTTGTAAAATTCGCGGCGGTCCGCGTAACCACGCGTCCCCGCCTGCATCTGGGCAATATCCGCTTCCGTGAGCTCGCGCACGGCTTTCGCGGGTGCACCGAGGATCAGGGTATTGTCTGGGAAGGTTTTACCTTCGGTCACCACGGCGCCCGCGCCAACCAGGCAGTTGCGGCCGATTACCGCTCCATTCAAGACCACGGCCTGAATTCCGATCAGTGCACCTTCCTTGATCGTGCAGCCGTGCAGCATGGCCTGATGGCCGATCGTCACGTTGGCTTCAATGGTCAGCGGATAACCGGGGTCGGTATGCAGCACCGCACCTTCCTGGATATTGCTGCCCCGGCCGAGCACGATGGGCTCGTTGTCGCCGCGCAGGGCGGCGCCGAACCAGACGCTTGAGTTTTCTTCCAGCGTCACACGGCCGATGATGGTCGCCGTATCAGCGACAAATACGCTTTCGTGGATGGTCGGGGCAGCACCGCCGAGCTTATAGATTGCCACTATGTCTCCTATGAGGGCTTGACTTGAGCCATGATGCGCGGACTGGCCGACCCGCCGGAGAGCGCGGGTGTGGCTGGTCCAATTGGACGAAATCGGTCGAGATTTCAATCTCAAGCGAATCCAGGCCAGTATTGCCGATGCTATAGACTGCGGCCCGAGCGCGCCTCAAACCAAAAATCTTCCGCGGAAAGTGCTATTTTAGCCGGTTGCGCCAAGGCGACGTGCGCTCCTGCTTTTTACAGGCCTGATCGACGGGTTCTGAACCGGGCCGCCCGGGCGACGACGCGCCCTGCGGCGTCGCCCATCAGCCATTACCGTTTATAAGCACCGCATAAGTAACCGAAAGTACCCCGCAATCATGTCCGAACAGCTCGATTATTGCGCCTCTACCAGCGTCCGTCCGACCGCGCTCGCGTTACTCCGGGAGCGCGATCCTGCCACCAAGGCAAGCGCTGCCCAGCGGTTCTACGAGCGGTTGCTGTCGGGGGAGACCACGCTCGACACCACAGCTCACATTCCCGATCCACTCGATCTTCCCGGCCGCCCGGCGACGCCGGAACTGGTCGCGCCGTCATCGCTGAAACGCCGCAGCATGCAGTCGGACGCGGGGCGTGCGGTGTTGCTGCACGCGCTGGCGCATATCGAGTTCAACGCGATCAACCTGGCGCTCGATGCCGTCTGGCGTTTCCCTTCAATGCCCGACGCGTTTTATCGCGACTGGTTCAAGGTCGCCGCCGAGGAGTCGCGCCACTTTTCATTGCTGAGCACGCGTCTGGCGGAATTCGGTCATCAATACGGCGATTTTCCCGCGCACGACGGCCTTTGGGAGATGGCGCAACGCACGCGTGGCGACGTGCTTGCACGGATGGCGCTCGTGCCGCGCACGCTGGAGGCGCGCGGACTGGACGCTTCCCCGCCCATTCGCCGCCGCCTCGCGCAAGCGGGCGATCACGCATCGGCGGCCATTCTCGACGTGATTCTCCATGATGAAATCGGCCACGTGCTGATTGGCAATCATTGGTTCCGGCACCTGTGCAGCGAGTCCGGGGCCGATCCGCATGCCGCCTACGCGCAACTCGCCGAGCAATATCACGCGCCCAAGCTACGCGGTCCGTTCAACTTCGAAGCGCGCCGCGACGCCGGTTTCGACGAAGCCGAATTACGCGCGCTCGCGGGTCTGGACGACATAGATTCCGTTCAAAATTCCCCGATTTCCCGATGACCCCTCTCAAAACGCCTGTTTCTGAATTCGTCACCACGCGTGGCACGCGGTTGCACGTGCGCCGATGGGGATCGCCCGGCGCGCCCATACTGTTCATGCTGCATGGGTGGATGGATATTTCGGCATCGTTTCAATTTGTCGTCGATGCTCTCGCCGACGACTGGCAGGTGATCGCGCCTGATGCGCGGGGGTTTGGCTTGTCGGACTGGCCCGTCGCGCGGGGCAAGAGCGGCCATTACTGGTTTCAGGACTATCTGGCGGATCTGGATGCGCTGCTTGACCACTACGCGTCCGGGTCGCTGCGCGCAGAGCCGGTGAACCTGGTCGGCCACAGCATGGGCGCGAACGTTGTTTGCCTGTACGCGGGCGTGCGGCCGGAGCGGGTGAGGCGGGTGGTCGATCTCGAGGGATTCGGCATGGCAGCCGCCCGAGCGGAGCGTTCGCCCTCGCGGCTCGGGCAATGGCTGGACGATTTGCGCGCTCCGCCCACGCTCAACACGTACGCCACGCTCGATGATGTCGCCCAGCGGCTGATTCGCACGAATTCGCGCCTGCCACTGGCGAAAGCACGGTTCTTGGCCCAGCACTGGGCTGAGCCCGACGATAGCGGCCGTTTTCATCTGCTCGCCGATCCCGCGCACAAAATGCGCGGACCGTTGCTGTACCGGCTGGACGAAGTGATGGCCGTCTGGTCGAAGGTTCAGGCGAAAGTCCTGCACGTCGAAGCGCTGGCTTCGCCCACCCTCGCGATGATCGCCGGCGATGTTCCAATCGACGAATTCAAGCAGCGTTTCAAGGCTTTCAGCGACTGGCGCGAGGAGATCGTCGACAACGCCGGCCATATGCTTCATCACGACCAGCCTGAACGGGTGGCGGCGCTGATCGAGGCGTTTTGCGCTTGAACCCGGGGGTGCGCATCGTGCAATCGAACGATCGGTCGGCGCTAGAACCTGTTTGACGCGTTGCAGTAGAATGACTAATAATTTCAAGACATTCCATGATGAACGCCGACCTGCATTGCCACTCCACCGTTTCTGACGGCCAACTCGCTCCAGCCGAGGTTGCCGCGCGGGCTCACGCGGGCGGTGTGACGCTGTGGGCGCTCACCGACCACGATCAGCTTGGCGGCCAGCGCGAGGCGCGGCAAGCTGCGCAAGCGCTCGGCATGGGGTATCTGGGCGGGGTGGAGATTTCGGTGACGTGGGCGGGGCGGACGGTGCATATCGTCGGGCTGAACGTGGATGCTGAAAACCAGGCGCTGATCGACGGCCTGGCAGCCACGCGCAGCGGCCGCCAGGCGCGCGGTGAGGCGATAGGCGAAGCACTCGCTGACATCGGCATCCCGGACGCCTACGAAGGCGCGCTGCACTATGTGAATGATCCCGCCATGATCTCGCGTACGCATTTCGCACGCTATCTGGTCGAAAAAGGCTACGCGGAATCAACCTCGGACGTCTTCTCGAAATATCTCGGCGACGGCAAGCCGGGTTATGTCGGTCATCGCTGGTCCAAACTGGCCGACGCCATCAAGTGGATCAAGGCGGCGGGCGGCGAAGCGGTCGTTGCGCATCCGGGTCGTTATGATTTCTCGCAGGTCGAATTCGCCGCGTTTTTCGATGAATTCATCCAGCTCGGCGGCCGCGCAATTGAAGTCGTGACCGGTAGCCATACGCCGGACCAGTATCGCGAATATGCGGAAGTCGCCCGGCGCTACGGCTTTCTCGCATCGCGCGGTTCGGATTTCCATGCGGCAGGCGAGGGGCGTATTGATCTCGGCCAGTTGCCGCCACTTCCTGCCGATCTCAAGCCCGTGTGGGAATGCCTGGTTTAAACGGGGGGCTCGCGCCGGTTCATAGTCCGGCCGCGCGTTGAGACGCTTTAAACGCTGCGCACGTTCCTTGCGTGCATCCACTTCTGTTTGTCGCGCAACGTCATGCATTTGCGGGTATTCTCGCGTGTTCACATGGGAGCCGCCCGGCGCTTTTTAGCTGATATTCGGCTTGGACGGAGCTTGAATCCCGCAGCTTGAATCCGGTGTGAAGCCGCGGGCGGCATGCCCGATGCGCAATACATAAAAATGCAACGTGTGCGCCAGGCGGTTCAGCGCCGGCTTGCAGGCAACTCTGGACAACCCATCTACGTCATCTGGTCATGTCTCAATTCTTTCGAATTCATCCTGACAATCCGCAGCCGCGCCTGATCAACCAGGCGGTACAGATCATCAACGACGGCGGCATTGTCGCGTTGCCGACCGATTCCAGCTACGCGCTCGCGTGTCATCTCGACGACAAGAACGCCGTTGAACGAATCCGCCGCATTCGCGGACTTGACGAGAAACAACTGCTCTCGCTGCTGGTACGCGACTTATCGGAATTGTCGAATTTTGCGGTTGTCGATAACCGTAACTATCGTCTGATTAAATCGGTTACGCCCGGCCCCTATGTGTTCGTGCTGCAGGCGACGAAGGAAGTGCCCCGGCGCCTGTCGCACCCATCGCGAAAGACGATCGGCCTGCGCGTGCCGAATCACGCGATCACGCTCGCGTTGCTCGAAGCGCTGGGTCAGCCGTTGCTCGGCTCGACGCTGATCCTGCCGCCCGACACCCATCCACTCAACGACGCCGAAGAGATTCGCCAGCGGCTGGAAAAACAGATCGACCTGGTCATCGACGCCGGGGCATGCGCGATGGAACCTTCCACCGTGATTGACCTGACCGGAGATGAACCTGTGCTGGTGCGACCCGGCCGAGGCAGTCTGGAGCCATTCGGCCTTACCGCTGAAAACGCCTGAAAACCCCGCACGATGACACAATAGGCAGTGAGTAGGCAGTGAGGTTGCGTTCAGGCGAATAGCGCCGGGCGCGAACTCATTGTCTCGACGCTCGCGCCCCATCGCCCCTGGGCGAACGCCAAACCGTCCGCCAACGAGTGGCGCCACAACTGCTTGATACAATAGCGAGCTATGGATTCCTCCCTGATACAAACCATTGCGGTCTACGCGCTCCCCGTGATCTTCGCGATCACGCTGCATGAGGCCGCCCATGGTTATGCGGCCCGCCTGCTGGGTGACAACACAGCTTACGTGCTTGGCCGCGTGTCGCTCAATCCAATGCGCCACATTGACCCCGTCGGCACGCTCGCTATTCCGCTGATCCTTTATTTCGTCACCAGCGGCGCGTTCATGTTCGGTTATGCGAAGCCGGTGCCGGTCGCTTTCGGCAACCTGCGTAATCCGCGCTGGGGCAGCTTGTGGGTTGCGGCTGCCGGACCGGCCAGCAATTTCGTCCAGGCGCTCATCTGGGGTGTGGTCGCGGTGCTGCTGGCATCGTTTAACGTCAGCGAACCGTTTTTTACGCGCATGGCTGCGGCCGGCGTTGGCGTGAACCTTGTGCTCGGCGTGCTCAATCTTTTTCCCTTGCCGCCGCTCGACGGTGGACGCGTACTGATGGCGCTGCTGCCCGTGCGCGCGTCGATCATGCTGTCGCGGCTTGAACCTTATGGTTTTTTCATCGTGATGGCGCTTGTCATGACCGGCACTTTGACGCGTTTCTGGCTCGGGCCGCTGGTGAGCGCCGGGTATGTCGCGGTGTCGGCCGTCCTGAATCCCCTTGCCTCGCTTTTACAATAAATCCATGTTCCCTGACCGTATCTTCTCCGGCATGCGGCCGACCGGCTCGCTGCATCTAGGCCACTATCACGGCGTGCTCAAGAATTGGGTGCGGCTGCAGTCCGAGTACCCGTGCTTCTTCGCGGTCGTCGACTGGCATGCGCTGACGACCCACTACGAAACGCCTGAAGTCATCGAGAAGAACGTCTGGGAAGTGCTGATCGACTGGCTCGCGTCCGGCATCGATCCGGCGCAAGCCACGCTCTTCATCCAGAGCCGCGTGCCGGAACACGCCGAGCTTGCGCTGCTGCTCGGCATGAGCACGCCGCTTGGCTGGCTCGAACGCGTGCCGACCTACAAGGAGCAGATCGAGAAGCTGAAGGAAAAGGATCTGACGACGTACGGTTTTCTAGGTTATCCGGTGCTGATGGCCGCTGACATTTTGTTGTATCGCGCGTCGCTCGTGCCGGTCGGCGAGGATCAGGTGCCGCACGTGGAAATGACGCGCGAGATCGCGCGGCGTTTCAATTATCTGTACGGGCGTGAGGCGGATTTCGAAGAGAAGGCGCTCGATGCCGCGAAGAAACTCGGCGGCAAACGCGCGAAGCTTTATCACGAGCTTCGAGTCGCGTATCAGCAGGAAGGCGACGACGAAGCGCTCGAACAGGCGCGGGCGATGTTGCAGGAATCGCAGAGTCTGTCCATGAACGATCGCGAACGGCTGTTTGGTTATCTGGAAGGCGCTCGCAAGATCATCCTGGTCGAGCCGCAGGCGCTGCTGACCGAAGCGTCACGCATGCCGGGACTCGATGGCGCGAAAATGTCGAAGTCGTATGGCAACACCATCGGCCTGCGTGAAGACGCCGAGACCATCACGAAGAAAGTGCGCACCATGCCGACCGATCCGGCGCGGGTTCGCCGCACCGATCCAGGCGATCCGGACAAATGCCCGGTGTGGCAACTGCATCAGGTCTATACCGACGAAACCACGCACAAGTGGGTGCAGACGAACTGCCGCAGCGCGGGAATTGGCTGCCTCGAATGCAAGCAGCCGGTGATCGAAGGCATTTTGCGCGAGCAGCAACCCATGCTGGAACGCGCGCAGAAATACATGGACGATCCGTCGCTGTTGCGCGCGATCGTGGCTGACGGTTGCGACAAGGCGCGCAAGTTCGCGGTGGAGACCATGCGCGACGTCCGCGACGCGATGGGCCTCTCGTATAACTGATGAAACGCGATGTCAGCGCCTGAACAGTCAGCTACGCAGTCACCTACGCCGCCCACGCCACCCACCACCGCCAGTGCATGGATCGAGAAATGGTCGCATCTGGTGGAGCAGGGCGGCGCGGTGCTCGACGTTGCATCGGGTAATGGCCGACATGCGCGTCATTTCGCGTTACGCGGGCATCCGGTGCTGGCGCTGGATCGCGATGAAATCGCCTTGGCGAACCTCGCTGCCGTGCAGCATGTGAGCACGCGTTGCGCCGATCTGGAAAACGCAAGCTGGCCACTGCGGGAGGATGAGAAATTCGCCGCGGTCCTGGTGACGAATTACCTTCATCGTCCCTTATTTCCCCTTTTATTCGATGCCCTCGCGCCAGGCGGCGTCCTGCTGTACGAGACCTTCGCGGCGGGCAACGAGCGTTTTGGCAAGCCGTCGAATCCGGACTTCCTGCTCAATCCTGGCGAACTGCTCGACGCCGTGCGGGGCCGGTTGCGCGTCATCGCTTATCAGGATGGATTTATCAACGTGCCGCGCGCATCCTGCGTGCAGCGCATCGTCGCTGCCGCCCCGTTGCGGCCCATGCCAACAGGCCTTACGGAACGTAACAATGCGGCAGGTCCCGTTCGTTACGTACTGCAGGGCTAATCCGCTACAATCGCGGTTTACCGACCAATTTCATAGCGTTTCATGACAAACGGAACACACGGCGGCATCCAGATCCGCGGCAGCATTCCTGCCATCGTCACCCCGATGCACGAGGACGGTAGTCTCGATCTGCCGGCGTTTCGAAAACTGATCGACTGGCATGTTGAAGAGGGTACGAACGGCCTCGTCGTGGTCGGCACCAGCGGCGAATCGGCCACGCTGTCAGTGGACGAACACATCCTGATGGTGAAAACCGCTGTCGAACACACGGCCAAGCGCTTTCCGATTATCGCCGGCGCGGGGGGCAACTCCACGTCCGAAGCGGTAGAGTTGGCAAAAGCGGCCAAGGAAGTGGGCGCCGACGCGACGCTGCAAGTAGTTCCTTACTACAACAAGCCGACGCAAGAAGGCATGTACCAGCACTTCCGCCGAATCGCCGAATCCGTCGACCTGCCCGTCATCCTGTATAACGTTCCGGGCCGCACCGTCGCCGACATGAACCACGACACCGTGCTGCGTCTCGCCGACGTGCCGGGCATCGTGGGCGTGAAAGAGGCAACGGGCAATATCGACCGTGCGGCAAACCTGATCAAGTACGCGCCGGCGCATTTTGCGATTTACAGCGGTGACGATCCGACCGCGATCGCGTTGATGCTGCTCGGTGGCCACGGCAATATTTCGGTGACCGCGAACGTCGCGCCAAGAGCAATGAGCGAACTCTGCCGCGCGGCGCTTGCGGGCGACGCGATCACCGCGCGCAAGATTCACCTCAGCTTGCTGTCGCTTCACAAGCAGATGTTTTGCGAGTCGAATCCGATCCCCGCGAAGTGGGCGCTTGCTGCGCTTGGGCGCATGGAAAGCGGGATTCGCCTTCCGCTGACGCCGCTCGACGCGCGCTATCACGACGCCGTACGCGACGCGTTGCGCGAAACAGGACTTCTGGCCTGACGGCCGGCGGCGGGGCGCCTTTAAAACACGCGCCCCACTGCAAATGCAGTGGTTTCGGCCTTATTACCATTTGGCCAGCCAGCGAGTGTCATCAACCTGTCGTTCATCGACCCGTTCCCGGCTTAGCTTCCAGGCAACGCGCATTCAGCATCACGAAGGACCTCATGAAACGTTCCGCCTTATTCAATCACGCTCGCACCCTGAGCGTGCTGTCGCTTGGAATCGGCACGCTGATCTCGCTTGCCGGTTGTGACACTTTGAACGACTGGCTCGCGCCGGATCGGGTCAATTACAAGGGTGCTGAAACGGCGCCTACGCTGACCGTCCCATCGGACCTGAGCACAGGGGACATCAGCCAGCGCTATGCCGCACCGCCCAAGCTGAATACGCTTGGCGGCGCTGCTCCGCGCGCGCTTACGCCCGCAGGCAATGCAACAGTAGGCGTGCCGAGCCCGCAGGATCCGTTCGGCATGCACGTGGAGCGTGACGGCGATCGCCGCTGGCTAGTCGTCGATGGCCGTTCCCCCGATCAGCTCTGGCCGCAGTTGCAGGAGTTCTGGGAAGAGAACGGTTTCACGCTCAAGACTGATGCCGCTGCTACCGGCATCATGACGACCGACTGGGCTGAAAATCGCGCGAACATTCCGGACGACTGGTTCAGGAAGAGCATTGGCAAGCTGGTCGACTTCGCCTATTCATCGGGTACGCGCGATCAGTTCCGTACGCTGGTCGAGCGCGGTGCGAGCGGTTCCACCGACATCTCCATCAGCCACAGTGCGATGGAAGAAATGCTGACGGGTCAGGACAAGACCTCGTCGAAATGGGTCGAGCGGCCGCGCAATCCCGCACTTGAAGCCGCGTTTCTTGCGAAGCTGATGGAGAAGTTCGGCCTCACCGACGCGCAGGCGAAGCAACTGTTGACCGATGCACGTCCGGCGACTGCAACGGCCACGGTAGATCCGACGGGTGGTTCGTCCACCCTCGATCTCTCCGAGCCATTCGACAGCGCTTGGCTGCGTGTAGGCCTGGCACTCGACCGGACCAACTTTACCGTCGACAACCGGGATCGCGCGAAGGGCCTGTATTACGTTCGCTTCTCGGACTCCATGCAGGAGTTGAAAAAGGACGGTTTGCTCGGCAAGTTCTTTGGCGGCGGCACGCCCAAGCCAGCGCGCGAGTTCATGGTCAACGTACGTCCGAAGGCCGACACGATCACGCAGATTGCCGTGGTCGACGCCAACGGCCAAGTGGATACATCGACCGACGCGCAGCGAATTGTCGCGTTGTTGCACGCGCAGTTGAACTAGGTTTTCGCCGATGCGTTTTGCCAGTCTCGGCAGCGGCAGCGAAGGCAATGCGTTGCTGGTCGAGTCGGTCAGCGGCACGACCAGCACGCGCGTGCTGCTGGATTGTGGATTTTCCGCGAAGGAAGTCGAGCGGCGCCTGGCGCGGCTCGACGTGCGGGCAGACCAGATCGACGCCATTCTTATCACGCATGAGCATGCGGATCACATTGGCGGCGCGCTGACGCTGGCGCGCAAATGGTCTATTCCGCTGCACATGAGTTGGGGCACCGCACGCGCAGTCGGCGCCGATGACGCGCCGGTCGACCTTCGTGTGCTCTGGGGCGACGAGAGCGTGATGGTAGGGGACCTGGAAGTGCTCCCTTACACTGTGCCCCACGACGCACGCGAGCCTCTCCAGTACGTGTTCTCGGACGGCGCGAGCCGTTTGGGCGTCCTGACGGATGTCGGGGGCGCTACTGCCCACATCACGAATGTATTGAGCGGTTGCGATGCTTTGGTACTCGAATCGAATCACGATGTCGGGATGCTCGCGACAAGCCGCTATCCGGCGTCGCTCAAGGCGCGCATTGGCGGAATGCATGGACACCTGAACAACGACGCCGCAGCAGGGATTCTCGCAGCGCTCGATCGATCGAAGCTGCGTCATCTGGTGGCCGCTCATCTGAGTCGGGAGAACAACCTGCCCGAGTTGGCCCAGGCAGCGCTCGCCGCCGTGCTGGGCGGCACTCCGGCCGATATCGTGGTCGCTACGCAAGCCGACGGCTTCGACTGGCTGTCGTTATGAAATCAGTCTACGTTTCCCTATAAGCGCTGCACCAAGCGCTGCATCACGCCGCATTTAGGCAAATCCGCGTATTCACATCAAGAACCAGCAGACGTAAAAAAACCGGCCCGAGGGCCGGTTTTTTCATAAGCCTCCCAGAATGACTTCCTGCGAGGCTTATTGCGGAGGCTTCGTTTTCAACTAAATGATCCAGCTAAAAAGAGCGGAAAACTAGGCCCCTGACTAGGTGCTTACTGGCTTGCGCCCGAAGCAGGAGCAGCTGCAGAAGCTGCGTCGGTTGCCGATGCAGCAGCCGCAGTTGCGTCGCTTGCAGCAGCCGTAGCGCTCGAAGCTGCGTCGCTAGCAGCAGCTGCAGAATCCGAAGCAGCAGCAGCAGGTGCCGAAGCAGCCGAGGTATCGCTAGCAGCGCCCGGAGCAGCCGTATCGCTAGACTTGTTGCATGCAGCAAGAGCAACAGCAGCCAACAGGGATGCTACGAGGAGAGATTTCTTCATGATCACGTCCTTTTATGGTTAAAGGTAAGCAACAGCGCAAAGTACCGGTAATGTGTGCTCCAACACCGACCCGGGCCGTTGTGGACTCACATTATGTATGTCTGTGAGACTTCCTACGGCTTGGGCGGAAATTATATGCACTTTCGTATCGACCGTCGATAAATGCGGGGCCAATACGTTGTCTTTCTCATACATTTCAACCCACGGAACAGCAAGACAGGCCAAACACTAGGCGTTTGCGTCGACTTGTATCCAGCCCGCACAATACCACTCGTGTAGTAGCACTGTCATTGACGAATCGCCTGAGAGTGTTACAAAGCGTTTCCCCTCCAAATAACGTTTGTCGGCGAGTTCAGGAAGCCATTTCCTGAGCTTTCCCGACATTAAATCCGGCTCGCCATTCATAAAATAAGCGTGCTTGTCATAAAGCAGCACGGTCTTTTTATCGAGCTTCAAACCAGACTGTTTCGCGCGTTCGATAAACCGATTCTCATTCAAAGGGCGGTGCGGCGGATCAAATACGACATTCGGCTTCGGTTCGCTCAGGTACGTTCCGAGAAACGAAGCAACGTCCTTCTCATCCCATTCAATGTTCGCAAGGATCGCGCCAACCCGCTCGATCATGAGCGGTGGCAGCAATGCCGGGTGGCTGACCGCCGGCTGAGCCGGGTCACGGTAGCGCTGGACACCCTTGGCGCTCTTCGCACCAGCGCTGTGGGCGTCGTCCAGCCGCTCCGCGAGGTGATAGAGGAATTGGCCTGACAGTTCGCTTGCAGAAGGCGCCCTGAAGCCGATTGAGGCGGTCATACATTCACCTTCAGCGACGCCGTCATGGGCGATGTGAGGCGGCAAATAAAGCATGTCGCCCGGTTCCAGCACCCACTCCTCTTCCGCTTCGAAGTGCTGTAAAACTTTCAACGGCAACCCCTCTTTTAGCGAGAGATCGCGCTGCGCGCCGAAGCGCCAGCGCCGTTTGCCGTGCACCTGAAGCAGGAAGACGTCATAGGAATCGAAATGCGCGCCCACGCCGCCGCCGTCGGTGGCGTACGAAATCATGAGATCGTCGACGCGGGCGTCAGGGATGAAACGGAAGCGGTCGAGCAGCGCGCGGGCACGGTCGTCGTGCAGGTTCACCCCTTGCACGAGTAATGTCCAGTCACGCTTTTTCACAGATGGCAATTCATCGGGCGCAAAAGGCCCGTGCTCCATTGCCCAGGACTTGCGAAAATGCGTGATGAGGCGCGATTCTGCGTCTTCGCTATCGGCGAGTTCGAACAGTTCGTCGCGGGTTAGCGGCGCTTGAATGTCAGGAATCGCCTGACGGATCAGGAGCGGCTTTTTCTGCCAGTACCGGCGCATGAATTGCGCAGGCGTGAGGTTACCGAGCAGGGTTGCAGGTTCGTCGGGAAGCGGCACCGCGAAAGGACGGGAGGGAACGTTAGGGGACCGCGCTGGCATCGTATAATTGAGGCTTGTATCTTGGAGAATCCAATGAAAATCGCAAAAGACACCGTCGTATCAGTAGCCTATAAGCTCTCGGACGCTCATGGCAATCTGATCGAGGAAAGCGACGAGCCGATGGTCTATCTGCACGGCGGCTATGATGGCACGTTCCCCAAGATCGAGGAAGCACTCGACGGTCAGGAAGCAGGCTATCAAACCCAGTTGCAACTCGAACCGCAGGATGCGTTCGGTGAGTACGATCCCGATCTCGTGAAAGTCGAGGCGCGCGGCCGGTTTCCAGAACCGCTCGAAGTCGGCATGCAGTTTGAAGGTACCCCGGAAGACGGCGAGGACGAACTCGATTCGCTGATCTACACGGTCACCGATGTGGCGGAAGATAAAGTCGTGCTCGACGGCAATCATCCGCTAGCGGGTATGGCTCTGCGTTTCGCGCTGAACGTGCAGGAGGTCCGCGAAGCCACCGAGGACGAGAAGGAACATCAGCACGCGCATGGTCTCGACGGTCTTGAAGTCCTCGACGAGGACGACGAAGAGCCGGGCAAGGACGCTGGCCCGACCTTGCATTGAGGCGTGTGCAGGGGTTGAGTCAAGCGATGTGAAACAAGGCGCAGGCAGGTTGCTGCGCCTTGTTTCATTTCGCGCCGGTTGATTCGTGGGCGGGTTTATTGGCCCGTGCCTGTACCCGATGCACTGCTCGCAGGACTCGCCGGCATTGGCAGGATCGGCGGCAGGTTCGCGGGCGAGTTCAAGTTCAGCGTCGGCGGCGCTGAAGACGCGGGCGTGCCAGTGTCCGGTTGAAGCACCCGCGCGGAGTGTTGCATTTGCTGCGAGGGTTGCACTGGCTGCATCTGCTGGAAAAACGATGAAGGCCCAGGGGTCTCGTTTTCAACGCCGGGTATCGAAGAAGGCGAGGAGGGCGACGAATAGGGCGACGGATAGGGCGATGAAGCAGACGAAGGGGCAGGTGCCGACGATGGTATCGACGAAGACGCGGACACGGCAGGGGCGGATGCCTGGCCGGGTGCCACCGGCCGCACGATTACGTCGCGTACGCGCACGCGAAAGGGCGGCCGCCATGCGAAATCGGACTCCACTTCCAGCCATTGCGACTGCGGTTTCTTCAACCCGATCTCGATGCGCGTCAGATTGGCCACCACGGTGCCTTTGTCGTTGCGCAGCGGCTGGTCGATGCGAAAGCCCTTGGGTATCGGCGTATCGGACATGTGGATCACGATCACGGGTCCGCGAAACAATTCGGCGGCTTTGACAAGGCTGCGCTTGAGTTCGAGGAAACCATCTCGCGGCGTGTCGCCGCGAGCAAAGTGCAGCCACGCGAAACGATCGCGACGCTCGTAACGCGCGAAGTCGGGGTTCCCCTGCAGGATCACGACGACCGCGCGCATCTCCGAACGTCTCGCGGTTTCAACTGCATGTTCCAGCCAGAATGCGTTGGCGACAGAGCGGTCCTCGAATTCTCCGTTGCGCCCACCCGCGCTCAAATAGTGATTGTTCGGCGCGGGCGCGTTCAAGCCAATGAACGCAACACCGTCGGTTTGCCATCTGACATTTTCGCGGAACGGCCGAAAGCGCGCGACATCGCTTTCACGGATCACGTTCATGGGCGCCTGCCCGAGCGAACTTGAGTCGCCAAAGAACAACTGGCGGATGAAATCCAGTCGCTCGACCGGATCGTAACTGCCCGCTTGCGCGAGACCGCAAGATGCCCAGTCGCTGCCGCCGGGGAGCAGGACGACCGGTTTGCGGGAGCTATTGAAGATTTGCTGACGTGTGTCATACAGCGAATCACGGCACGGTTCCGTTTCGCCCTTGAGGTCGCCGTCGTAGACGACAAACGACGTGTTCCGTTCTTGTCCGATGGCTTCGAGCAGATGCTGGAGCGCAGTTTCTCCTGCGGGCTTGTCGAGTACATTCGACGCGATTGCAAATGTCAGTGGCGTAAGCGGCGCGAGCGGCGGCGCTTCAGCTTGGGCGCGCTGCGGTCTTCCGGCCAAGAGGAAGAGGGCGCTTAAGCAAGTAACGACGACGCGGGTGCGCACCATGCGTCGCGCGCCCGGCCAGTCGGCGGCAAACTCCGCCTTAGCGCGACGCATCCGGAGCGTTCGACGCCAGCTCATGTAGTTCGTAGAGCAGATCGAGTGCGTCACGTGGGCGCAATTCGTTTGGATCGATTGCGCGCAGCCGGTCCAGCGCGGGGTGCGGCTGCGCTTCGACCGGTTCGTCACGTTCGCGGGAGTCAGGCATCTCAACAACAGGCGCGGCGAACAGATCGAATTGCGGCGACGGCTGGCCGATCGACTGCTGCTCCAGATGAGCCAGGTGTTTCCTTGCAGCCTTGATAACAGCCGGCGGTACGCCTGCCAGTTGCGCGACCTGCAAGCCGTAGCTCTGGTTCGCCGGTCCTTCGCTCACCGCGTGCAGGAACACAATGCCGTGATCGTGTTCGACCGCCGACAAATGCACGTTTGCTGCTTGAGCAAATTCCGCCGGCAGCTGCGTCAGTTCAAAATAATGCGTGGCGAACAACGTATGGCAGCCGTTATGCGAGAGCAGATGCCGCGCGATAGCCCATGCGAGCGCGAGACCGTCGAAGGTGGACGTCCCGCGGCCGATCTCGTCCATGAGCACCAGGCTCGACGGCGTGGCGTCGTTGAGAATAGCCGCCGCTTCCGTCATCTCGACCATGAATGTGGATCGGCCGCCGGCGAGGTCGTCGGCGGCGCCGATACGCGTGAAGATCCGGTCGATGGGTCCAAAGCATGCGCGTTTCGCGGGCACATAGCTGCCTACATAAGCCAGTAGTGCGATCAACGCGGTCTGTCGCATGAACGTGGACTTACCGCCCATGTTTGGCCCGGTGATCAGCAGTAGCTTGCGCTCGGTATTCAGGCAGCAGTCGTTGGCGATGAACTGCTCCACCTGCGCTTCCACCACCGGATGCCGCCCTTGCTCGATATCGATGCCTGCGTCGCCCGCGAATGCCGGGGCGATCCAGTCGAGCGCGAGCGCCCGTTCCGCGAACGCGCCAAGCAGGTCGAGTTCGGCAAGCGCAGCCGCTACGCGCTGGCAATCGCCAATGTGCGGCAGCAGCGTTTGGAGCAGTGCGTCGTAAAGCAAACGCTCACGGGCCAGCGCCCGGTCCTGTGCGGACAGCGCCTTGTCTTCGAAGGTCTTCAACTCCGGCGTGATGTAACGCTCGGCGTTTTTCAGTGTCTGGCGACGGCGGTAGTCATCGGGAACCTTGTCCGTCTGGCCGCGCGTAACCTCGATATAAAAGCCGTGCACCTTGTTGTACTCGACCCGCAGGTTCGCGATACCCGTTCGCGTGCGCTCGCGCGTTTCCAGGTCGATCAGGAATTGGTCGCAGTTCTCGGAGATGTCGCGAAGCTCGTCCAAGTCCGTGTCGTAACCGCGCGCGATCACACCACCGTCGCGAATCAGCGCCGCGGGTTCGGCCGCGATTGCGCGGGTCAGCAACGCGAGGCATTCCGGCGGTGGCTCAAGCGATACATCGATACGTTCAAGCGATGCCGCATTCATCTTCACGGCAGCAAGCCGTTCGCGCAGTTGGGGGAGTGCCGCGAAGGTATCGCGCAGGCTGGAGAGATCGCGTGGCCGGGCCGACAGCAGCGCCAGCCTTCCCGTAATCCGTTCGATGTCCGAAATCTGCCGCAAAGCTGCGCGCAAACCGTCCAGACTCGCGGTTGCGGGTGCGTCGAGCAATGCGCCAATTGCACGCTGCCGGCTTTGCGCGATAGTGAAGTCGCGCGGCGGATGATGCAGCCAATGCCGCAGCAGACGGCTGCCCATGGTCGTGCAGCACGTGTCCAGCAGTGAGCACAAGGTGGGAGATTCCGTGCCGCGCAGGGTCTCCGTCAGTTCGAGATTACGCCGCGTGGCCGGGTCGAGGCCGATGTACTCCGACTCGTACTCCACCTTCAGGCTGCGCACGTGCCGTAGCTGCTGGCCCTGGGTGGCGGCCGCGTACAGCAGCAGCGCGCCAGCGGCGCCGCACGCGCAGGTCAGCGAGTGCGCACCGAAGCCGTCGAGGCTGGCGACATCGAGTTGCTCACGCAGACGTTGCGTGCCCGAGTCGATATCGAAATGCCACGCGGGCGCACTTGTTGTCGCCCCTACGTTCGGCACTTCAAACGGCGCGTTGGTCGTAGAAAACGAGTCGGCGATCAGCGTTTCCGCCGGGCGAATGCGCTCGAGCGCCGCGCTCAATTGGTTGGGCGCGACTTCGGCGAGGCGCAATGCGCCGCTCGCCAGGTTCAGCCACGCCAGGCCGACGCTCGTGACCACGCCTCGGCGGTTATGCGCTGGGCAGAGCGCGAGCAGGAAGACGTCGTTTTTGTCCGAGAGAAGCGCGGCATCAGTCAGCGTTCCTGGTGTGACTACGCGCACGACCTTGCGCTCGACCGGTCCCTTCGATGTCGCCGGATCGCCGATCTGCTCGCAAATAGCGACGGATTCGCCAAGTTTCACGAGCTTCGCCAGGTATTGCTCGCACGAATGATGGGGGATGCCGGCCATCTTGATCGGGTTTCCGCCTGACGCCCCGCGTTGTGTGAGCGTTAAATCGAGCAGGCGCGAAGCTTTGACGGCGTCGTCGAAGAATAGCTCGTAGAAGTCGCCCATCCGGTAAAACACGAGCGTGCCGGGGTGCTCTCCTTTGATGCGCAGATACTGCTGCATCATGGGGGTATGGTGCGACAGATCGACAGCGGCGCCGGGTTCCTGCGCGGCGGGGCCCAAGTCTTGAGCGGTAGACGAAACGGAGATATGCGTACCCATCTTGCGTGCGTGAATGTGCGAAAGTCCTAAGGGCACGAGTGTACCGCGTCGGCTCGCCGTGGGAATGTCGGCAGAATGGCTAACGTGGGACCGGGCGCAATTTCCAGTTGTGCAGCCAATACCGGGGACCCATTACAAAATGACGTCCAGACGAGCAAAAACGCCGGATGTGCCGGCGTTTTTGTTTTATCGGGGACCTCGTGCAAAACCGATCATGATCGCTCAGCCAGGACCCGGACCCGCAGGTCGGGTCCGCCGGCAGCGCCAAGGAAGGGATGCTCGTCGAAACGGCGGCGTTGTGCCATGAGTCACATTACCCTTTGTACTATCGCTTCGGCGCCAATTGCCGTAGCCGTCGCAAGCGCGAGGCTTACCTCGGAATGGATCAGATAGTCGGCTTTCACGCGGGCATCGATCAGTGGACGGAGTTTTTTACTGAGCGCCTGGGAGACAAAATAGTTGTCAATTTGTTTGCTGCAGGTCGGATTGGCTAACTGCGCGATCAACTGCTGATGGCGTCCTCGCGCGGTGCCCACCGATCCTGGCGCGGGAAGGGCATTGTGAAACGCATTGGCAGCATGAAATGCGCCGTAGTACGCGCGACTGCAACCGCGCGATACTGCGGCTCGCCTAAGGCCTGCTTCAGCAACTCAGCAGCGCAGTCGACCAGTTCTCGGGGCGTGGAACTCAAGATGCCGCCGCTTCAAAGACGACGTCGAACGCGACGTTCTTGTTGATGCCCGCTTTGTCTTCTTCCCTCGCTAATTCCACGTTCATGTCGAACGCTTTTTTGGCCCCCACGGGGACCGCGAAAGAATAAGTGACGCCGCTGAAAAAATCGTCCGCGGACGTTACGAGCACTGATCCGTTCGGCGGGATTTCATGGCGCCGAAGGACGACGCCTGCTACGTCGAGCTGCCGCCCAATCTGCTGATCCGACATTCCGGCATGACGAAGAATGGCGTTAGCCTGCATGACTTCCTCAACTTGATTCTCGTCCCATTTGATGCGCATCTCTCTAGCCCTCTCGATGAACGAGGCTGCTTGCGCAATCGCGCCCGCCTTATAGAGCCGGCCTCGAGCAGCAGTGTGAAGTAACCTGTTTCCGGATTTCCTATAGCCGCATAAAGAGTCTGCGCGACTGAAAACCTGCCTAGATTTAACCGGTTTATCATCCAGTTTTCGCGGTTTGACCCCGAGTTTCCCAGTCGAACGCTGTTCGCAAAAGCGATTTCAGTTCCTGCCACGTCTCCAGCGAGACCTTTCCATGCGCCGGCTGCTTCCCAGGCAGCGCATGCGTCCACCTTCATCAATGAATCGATCTCGCTCTTGATCTCCCGCCATTCGCACACGAGAGGCGTCAATTGCGATGAGTTGAAGTAGTGCGAAGTTGTTGCCTGGAGCGCGTTGATCCGGTCAAAAATTTGCGCTGTCTTTGGTTGGGTTATCGCTTTCATTAGATACTATGGAAGGTCAGCGAGAGTAAGCCCCTTGGAGTAAAACGGAGGATTCGGATACCCGTTTTTCGAAAGGAGCACGGAAATGGATGCGCCTGTCACGGCCCTTCAAGGGCAACATACAACGATCATCGGGCGGCTGTACGTCGCCTTCGAATTGGGCGATAAGAGCTGGAAGCTGTCACTGGGCGACGGTGTGCGCGCGCCGAGCCGGTGTACGGTGGTGGCCGGCGATACGGCGGCGGTCGTGACCGCGATCGCGAAAGCCAAAGCCCGCTGCCATCTAGGCGCTGATGCTCCCGTGTGCAGTTGCTATGAGGCCGGGCGAGACGGCTTCTGGCTGCACCGCTGGCTGAGCGGACAAGGGGTCACCAACCTCGTAGTTGACCCGGCCAGTATCGAAGTGAACCGGCGGGCACGCCGTGCGAAGACGGATCGGCTCGACAGCGACAAGCTGCTGTCGATGCTGATGCGCTACCACGCGGGTGAACGGCGGGTGTGGGCGGTCGCGAGGATCCCAACGCCCGAGCAGGAGGATGAGCGGCGCGTGCATCGGGAACTCGGGCGTCTGCGGCAAGAGCGCACCGCCCACAGCAACCGGATCCGTTCGCTGCTGGTGTTGCACAACTTGCGGGTCGAGCGCATCGGTGGGCGCGCATGGGCGCACTGGTGGGCTCAGCAGGCCGGGCAGCTGTTACAAGGTTTGCGCTCCGAGATTGAACGCGAGTTCGAGCGGCTGTCGCTTGTTGCCAAGCAGATCAGGACGCTTGAGACGCTGCAGGAGCGTCAGGTCCACAGCGGTGCGCAACCCGCGATCGCGGTGCTGTCGAGGCTTGCGGGTATCGGCACCGGAAGTGCGTGGACCCTGGTCAAGGAACTGTTCGGCTGGCGGCAGTTTCACAACCGCCGTGAAGTCGCCGGCTGCCTGGGCCTGGCGCCCACGCCTTACGCAAGCGGCACCAGCGAAGTCGAACAGGGCACCAGCAAGGCCGGCAACAAACGGGCGCGATGGCTGATGGTGGAACTCGCGTGGAGCTGGCTGCGCTTCCAGCCGGCCAGCCAGCTGAGTCAGTGGTTCAAAGAGCGCTTCGCGGGAGGCGGCAAGCGCGTGCGACGCATCGGCATAGTGGCGCTTGCGCGTCGTCTGTCGATCGCCTTGTGGCGCTATCTGGAACAGGGCGAGATTCCGCTCGGGGCAACACTTAAGCCACCCGGCAGCAACACGATTGCAACCTGAGCGGCGAATGATGATCGATGACACGGCTTGAGGGTCGACGCGCCCGGACAGTAAGAGGCTTGCCCGTCGGGCAAGCGTAGTTTTAGATGGGGCGCGTCGGTAACGGAGTGGTTCCAGCGCTCTGCGCATGCGGTATGAGGTGACCGGCCTGGCGCCGGCACGGATAGAAGTTGGTCCGGGGCGGTTACCCGGACATCAGACACTCCGACCTGATTCGTGTTGAAGTTTTTATTTATAAGAAGGATTCCGAACTTGAATCAGAAATCCTTTGCTGTGCGAGTTGTCCACCGCCGGCCAGCGTCGTGGTCGTGACAGGCGACCCGCTGGTCGGCCGTGGGCAACTCTCAGCACCCTCACATGGAGGTGACTGACCCACGGAAAACAGATCACCAAAGGGCTTGACTTCCAATGCCCCATAGAAGTCCTACTGTGCTGACGTCAGGAGCGTACGCTGGTTGGGGATTCTTCGCCTGTCAAACTACGACGTGTGAAGAAATAAATTTTTTACTTAACCATGCAAATTGTTGTTGACAGCTTCCACGGGCGACCGATCAAGTATTGGACGTATTGAAGTGTTGCCGGCGTGTGGTCGTTCGAACGCTGAAGTGCCAGGACATGAGCCTACCGCCTTGGGTCAACGCGGTAACCCTGACTGGATGGCTAACGCTTGCCGGAAGTAATTTTTCGTCGACTATGAGGCCGTTAAAAGGCGTACGCCCAAAAGCAAAAACGCCGGCATGCCGGCGTTTTTGCTTTACCTCAGATCGATCATCGAATTTAACGCAATACCGATCAGGATCGTCCCGCCAGAAATCCGACCAGCAGCGCGAGTCCTGCCACCGCGCCGAGCGTATGCCACGGTTTGTCGTGCACGAATTCGTCGGCGTAACCGGCGGCGTCGTTCAACCGTCCGGCAATGGCCGAAGACGATCCGTCGAACTGGGCACGCGCCGTTTTCAGCTTGGCCTGCAAGTCTTTGCGCAGCTTGTCCACGTCGATGTCCTTCGCATCGCGGATTGAACTGTCGAGATCGTCGAGCAGGCCGCGCAACTGCGTGCTCGCGGTATCGACCGCGTCGCTTGCGCCCTGAACCGCGCGATGGCCCACTTTGGCCGCGCCATTGATGTTGCTATCGAGTGTGGAACGTGTGAACAGACCCATTTGCAGCTCCTTTGACGTGTCGTTTGTTTAATTCAACCCGCGCAATCCGCGTTTCAACCCAGCACTCCGCGAAGCGCGCCTCGTTTGCCGGCCGAACAATGCATGCAGCAGATTTCATTCCCGCACTCTGATCACACCGTCATTCTTCAACCAACGCGCCCAGATCCACCGTCCGCTCATTGCGCGCATGGCGCCGCATGGCAAGCCACATCATCACGCAGATAAAGACGCCGAACACCACAATAATCCATTCCACGGGCAGGTTGGTCGTCAGCAGAAGCGCGTACGCGCCGAGCATCGACAAAACGGCGAGGTTCTGGTTGAAATTCTGAACCGCGATGGATGCCCCGGCGGACAGCAGCGTCGCACCGCGATGCTGCAGGATGGCATTCATCGGCACGATGAAAAAGCCCGACAGCGCACCCAGCAGAATCATCAGCGGATACGCGCCCAAAATATAAAGTGGAACAAACAGCGGGCCGATATGCACGCCTGAACCCGACGGAAACAGGTCCTTGTTGTAGAACGCCATGCCGACAGCCACAGCACCCGTCACCACGCCGATCGGCAGGACCTTGAGCGAACTGCGCAACGGCACCCACGCGGCGGCGGCACTTGCGCCGATCGCAATACCGAGCCCCGTCACACCCTGCAGCACCGCTGCTTTTGATAACGACAAACCCAGGTTCGCCGCCGCCCATTTGAGTACCAACAGTTGCAAGGTAACCGCCGCGCCCCACAGCAAGGTGGTGACCCACAACGCGATCTGCGCCAGCTTGTCGCTCCATAACACCTTGAATGCATGGATGAAATCGCCGACGAGCTTTGACGGTTCCTTCAGCCGGTTAGGGTATCGCGCGCCGGTATCCGGAATGCCGATATTGATCACCGCGGCCGCGGCATAGACGATCATGACGGCGAACATGGCGGCGTCTGCGGCCGAGCGGATCAGCACGAAATGTGCGCCGCCAATGAAGTGCTGCACGTACTGGCTGACCAGCGCACCGCCGATCACCGTGCCGAGAATCGTCGATCCAACTGTTGCCGATTCAAGCCACGCGTTGGCCGGGATGAGCTTTTCGGGCGGCAAAAGCTCGGTGAGGATGCCGTATTTCGCTGGGGAATACGCGGCGGCGCCGAGACCGACCACGCCGTAAGCGATCATGGGGTGCACGCCAAGGATCATCAGCGCGCAGCCACCGGCCTTCAGCGCGTTGGAGACGAACATGACATAGCGTTTCTGGATGGAATCGGAGAATGCACCCACGAACGGCGCGAGCAGCACATACGATACCGTGAAGAAAATCTGCAACAGCGGCGTGACCCACGACGCGGAATGCATCACCGAAAGCATCGCTATGGCGGCGATCAGCAGCGCGTTGTCGGCGAGCGACGAAACGAACTGCGCTGCAATGATCGTATAGAAGCCTTTTTTCATTAGACGGAGAGGAACGGCGGCAGAAAGGGGGAGGAATACCGCGAACGGCGAGCAGGACACTTTAGCGGAGCCGGCGGCGGCGCGCAGAAATGCGCGGGGAGCGTCAGGCTTTCGGACGCCCGCAGCGCGTTTCGGCAAGCGTACGAAAGCCAGGCCGAAGCCGCTGCGACACCGCGTACGGAATGGGGCTCCGCCTGCTCAAACAAAAAAGGCGGCCGCAGCCGCCTTTTTCAATCGTTTTTCAACCGCTTTTTCAACCCCTAGGCGCTTTGGCGCGTGGTGGTGAAGGGATCGAGGATCTTGATCATCTGCGCGTAGACCTTCGGATTGCCCGCCACGATCTCGCTCTTGTGCAAGAAATCCGATTCACCGGTGTAGTTACCCACCAGACCGCCCGCTTCGGTGATCAGCAGGCTGCCCGCCGCCACGTCCCATGCGTTGATGCCTTGCTCGAAGAACGCATCGAGCCGGCCTGCGGCCACATTCGCGAGATCCAGCGCGGCGGCGCCGGGGCGACGCAAGCCGGCACAGGCTTCGGTCATCTGCGAGAAGAGCTTGCAATATGCGTCAAGCCCCGCGCCGTCGCGGAACGGGAAACCCGTGCCGACGAGCGCGTCGCCGAGGCGATCCAGTTTTGCCACGCGAATGCGCCGCTCGTTCAGATAAGCGCCGCTGCCGCGCGACGCAGTGAAAAGGTCGTTGCGAGTGGGGTCGTACACCACCGCTTGCGTGATGATGCCCTTGTGGGCCAGCGCGATGGAGACGCAGTAATACTGGAATCCGTGGATGAAGTTGGTCGTGCCGTCGAGCGGATCGATGATCCACTGGAACTCCGAGTCTTTGTCCTGCACGCCGGATTCCTCAGCGAGGATGGAGTGCTTCGGATAGGCGGTGGTCAGCGTTTCGATAATCGCTGCCTCGGAAGCCTTGTCGACTTCCGTCACGAAGTCGTTATGCTGTTTTTTGCTGACCTGGATGCGGTCCAGGTCCAGCGACGCGCGATTGATGATCTGTCCGGCGCGGCGAGCGGCCTTGACAGCAATATTGAGCATCGGATGCATGAAAATAGTCCTTTGGCCGGCGGCTGCGCTCCACGCACGCGCGTGAAGTCTCAACCCCGAACGGAAAACTGCCCCAGCCAGCGGGCAAAAACGACGTGTGTCGACGGCAACGAATTGAAGAAGAGCGGGGCGCGTGCCTTCTTTGAACTGCAATAGCGCCGGATTACAGCGACTTGCAACAGCGGACACGCGCGAACGGGCTATTTTACCCGAGTCGGCCGCCGGCGCGTGGCGTGCGAGCAGCTTATGTCGCCGGATAAGTCGTCGGATAGGTCGCCGGATGGGCCGCGCGGCGATACCATGACGTTTCTTTCAACCTTCCGGCAAGTGTTTCCCCTTGGACCTGAACCCCTCATCACACTCCCCGGATCGCCCAGACGACGCTTTTGCGTCAACCCGCTTCGTGCTGGTCGAGCCGAGCCATCCCGGCAATGTCGGCGCGGCGGCGCGCGCGCTCAAGACGATGGGATTTTCCCGGCTGGTCGTCGTCGCGCCAAAAATCGCGTTCGTCACGTGCGAGCCGGAAGCGATCGCGATGGCGAGCGGCGCCGACGACGTGCTCGCGTCGGCGCAAGTTGTCGAAACACTCGCCGATGCCCTGACGGGCGTGCATTGGTCGATCGCGTTGACGGCGCGTTCGCGGGAATATGGGCCGCCGCAGATGGCGCCGCGCGCCGCTGCAGAGAAAGCCTGCGAGTTCGTGGGGCAGGGGCGCGGCGGAAATTCGGGCGCCATTGCGCTGGTGTTCGGTAACGAGCGCGTGGGCTTGTCGAATGCCGACGTAGAACGCTGCAGCGCGCTCGCGCACATTCCGGCGAATCCCGCCTATAGCTCGCTGAATCTGGCGCAGGCGGTTCAGGTTCTGGCCTACGAGCTGCGGCTCGCGCTACTCGGTCACGCGGACGCAATGCCAGCCATTTTCGCGACGGCGGGCGCTGCAACGTCTGCCCCAAGCGCGTCCAGCGACGAGATAGAAGGGATGTACACGCATCTGGAACAGGCGTTAGTCACACTCGATTTCCTCGACCCGGCCAACCCGAAGAAACTGATGTCGCGGCTGCGACGGCTTTTTTCACGCTCGGGACTGGAGCACGAGGAGGTGAACATTCTGCGGGGTATAGCCAAGCATATTCTTCTGAAGATCAAGCAATAGGAAGATCTTAAGCGCGTCAAAATCGTAGGGAGGCAGTAGTTTTATGCCACCAGGCAAAGGCGAAGACAAGTCGCGCACCGCCCGCGTTTCGCCGCTCGCGCATCCGGTCATCAACGCCGACACACCAACCCCTGACCGCTTTGCCAGCGGGGGCATCGCAGCGAACTTTCACGGCTCGCCCTACAATCTGCGGAAATTGAACTATCGATTCCCGAATCCGTGCTGAGCCGCGCTTCCGAGAGTCGGCACCCTGGTCACCCACAGAGCTACTGCCATGTTTAATCGACTCCGCGAAGACATCGCCGCCATCCGCGAGCGCGATCCGGCCGCCCGCAGCGCCTGGGAAATCGTGACGTGTTATCCGGGCTTTCATGCTGTCGTCCTGCACCGGATTGCGCACGCCTGCTGGTGCGAGGGCTGGCGCTGGCTCGCTCGATTTGTCTCACAGTTCGCGCGTTTCATGACGGGCATCGAGATCCATCCCGGCGCGACGCTTGGACGGCGGGTGTTCATCGATCACGGTATGGGCGTGGTGGTCGGCGAAACAGCGGAAATTGGCGATGACTGCACGATCTATCAAGGCGTAACGCTTGGCGGCACGTCGCTCGCGCGGGGCGCGAAGCGGCATCCAACGCTTGAGCGCGGCGTGATTGTCGGGGCGGGCGCGAAAGTGCTCGGCGGGTTCACGGTTGGTGCGCAAGCGAAGATTGGTTCGAACGCGGTCGTGGTGAAGTCGGTTCCGGCGGGCGGAACGGCGGTGGGCAATCCGGCGCGCGTGGTCATGCCGGCAGCCGTCAAACCCGCGCAAAAAGAGTCCGGCGTGCCTGAGCGCGCGGCGTTCTGCGCATACGGCATCACGCCGAACGCCGACGATCCCATGTCGCTTGCCATCCACGGCCTGATCGATCACGCGTCTACGCAAGCGCATCGCGTGGACGAAATTGTTGCGGCGCTTGAGAAACTAGGCACGCGCATAGATGCGATCAGCGGCGTCGAGAACGCCGCGTTCATCGATCTGAAGCGTCTTTCCGATGCAATGAAAGGCGAAGTAGCACGGCGCTGAAAGCAAGGGCGGGTTTCCATCGGGCATTGGCACGAAAGAAACCGGCCGTTTGAGTTCACTCCAGCGGCAACGCCCGAATACCTTCGGCGTCCACGCGCAGATATCCGCCGCGTGGCTCGCCGTGATCCAGTTCCCAATCCGGCATGACCCAGCGAACGCCATCGGTTTCCCGATGATGCGCGGGCAAATGCGTATGGCCGTGGATCATCGTGTGGGTGCCGGTGCTCGCGAACAACTGCGCCACCGCTTCGCGCGTCACGTCATATTTCGCCTGCGCCGGACGCATCCTTCCGTCTTCGCTGGTCGAGCGCATGCGCTCCGCAATCGATAAGCGCAGCTTCAACGGCAAGCTCAAGAAAAGTTGTTGCGCAACCGGGTTACGCGCAAACCGGCGAAAGCGCTGATACGCGGGGTCGGCGGTGCAGAGCGCGTCGCCATGCGCCACCACGATGCGCGTGCCGAACGCCGTGATAACGAATGGATCGGGCATCGGCAGTGCCCCGGCGGCCCGCATGAAACGCTTGCCGAGCAGGAAATCGCGGTTGCCGTGCATCACGTACAACGCAATACCGCGGTCGGACAAGGTATGCATCAACGCCGTCATGCGCCTCGCGAACGCGGCGCGTGGCCCGGGCACCGATTCATCCAGCACATCGTCGCCGACCCAGAATTCGAACAGGTCGCCGAGGATGAACACCGAGTCGGCATCGTTTGCCGTCACTTCGATGAAATGCTCGAACGCCGCCACCGTGTGCGCAATGGCGTCGCTCAAATGGAGATCGGAAATGAAAAACAGCGGGCGCGCTGTATCTTTCGCGCCCGCTGTTTCGGCTTTTTCTGTTCCGATCACGCTGTGCATCGAGTCGATCATTCCCCGGCGACGACAGCCTTTTCGATCACGACGTCATCCACCGGCACGTCCTGATGAAAGCCCTTCGAGCCCGTCTTGACCTTGCGGATCTTGTCGACGATATCGAGGCCTTCCACGACCTTGCCGAACACCGCGTAACCCCAGCCTTGCGGCGACGGCGACGAGTGGTTCAGGAACTCGTTGTCACCGACGTTGATGAAGAACTGCGCGGTGGCCGAATGCGGGTCGTTGGTACGCGCCATGGCGACGGAACCGTGCTCGTTCTTCAGGCCGTTGTTCGCTTCGTTGTCGATAGGTGCGTCCGTCGGCTTTTGCTTCATGCCCGGTTCGAAACCGCCGCCTTGGATCATGAAGCCGTCGATCACGCGATGGAACACCGTGTTGTCGTAGTGACCTTTCTTTACGTAGTTCAGAAAGTTTTCGACCGACTTGGGAGCCTTCTCAGTGTTCAGCTCGATCTTGATGATGCCGTGATTCGTATGCAGTTCGACCATGATGAGTTCCTTTCCTTTTCAAGAGTAGATGGAGCAATACGCGATGCGCACGGCGTATGCCTGCTTCAAGCGTGCTCGCCACGAAGGCGAGCGGCTACGACTTGTTCCCGACCTGGGTTTTGATACTTGCTTCCAGGTTGATGTCCCAGCTTACTTCCCGACGACGCTAGCCGACTGGATCACGACGTTCGTTTGCGGCACATCGCCCATTGGGCCGCGCGTCGTAGTCGGCGTGCCTTCGATCTTCTTCACTACGTCCATGCCCGCGACCACCTTGCCGAACACGGCATAACCGTTGCCGTCGCCATTGGGGTAATCGAGGCCGGTGTTGTCGACCGTGTTGATGAAGAACTGCGAGGTGGCCGAATCCGGATCGCTCGTGCGCGCCATGGCGAGCGTGCCGGTCGCGTTCTTCAGCCCGTTCTTGCTTTCAAGCGGAATGGGCGCGCGGGTGGGTTTTTCGACGAAGCTGGTGGTGTATCCGCCGCCCTGAATCATGAAGCCCGGAATCACGCGATGAAAAATCGTGCCGTTGTACTGGCCGGACTTTACATAGTCGAGAAAGTTGGCGACGCTTTTCGGCGCCTTCTCAGGATACAGCTCAACCTTGATGTCGCCTTGCGAGGTCTTGAGCAGTACGGTCGGGTGAGCAGCAGTCTGCGACGACTGAGCGAAGGCGGGCGCCTGGGCAATGAGTGCAGCGCTGCCGAGCGCCAACAACAAACTTTTCATGAGTAATCGATCCTCTGGTTGGAGCAGCTACGGGTGAAGACTTGTCGAACGTTCAAACATCCAGGTCCGTGGCCGACTGAACGTTCGATCCTGCCGGATCATCGAATTATGGATTCGTGGGCGCGAAGTAAGGCGTGGTCGAAAGCGGCACGCTGGGTCCGGCGAACGGCGAGTAAAGCGGCGACGACATGTCGTTGGACGTAGTGTCCGACGTGGTGCCCGACACCGGCGCCGTCCAGTCATTAGAGGTTGTACTCGACGAAGACGCGGCCGTTGCCGAGGACGCCGCCACCGGCGCCGAACCGGCGGACACATGCGAGGCACCCGACGCGGCCGCTGCAGCCGCGGCTTCCGGACGACGTCGCGGCGGCGGCGACACGATCTTCTGGATGTCGCCCACACGTTGCGCCGTCAACGGACTCTTCGATCCGAGCGCTTGCGCCCGCTTGTACGATTCGCTCGCGAGCCGCAAATACAGATCGCCGAGATTTTCGAACGCCAGCGCGTAACTCGGATTTGCCTTCGTCGCTGTTTCGAGGGCTACGCGTGCTTCGTCGTAGCGGCCCTTCTTGGCGTAGAGCGCGGCAAGATTGTTATAGGGCTCGGGCAGTTCGGGGTAGGCCTGGGTGAGCTCGGTGAACGCGGCAATGGCTTCGTCGTCCCGGTTCAAGCGCGCGAGTACGGTCGCACGCTTGAACTTCGCCTGCACGTCGCGCGGATTGGTCTTCAGGCGTGCGTCGAGTTGCGCGAGCGCGCTTGGCCATTGCTTCTGCGCAATAGCCAGGTCAATGGCGGGCGTGTCGTCCGCGGTGGCGGTGGAGACTTGTGCGAGCACCGGCGCAACTGGCAAAAAAGTCGCGCCAAGTCCGAATGTGACGGTTGCAAGGGCGGTCGCCGCTAGCTTGGCAACGCTTGATGCGCGGCCGCTTGAAGGTTTCATAGGCTCTGGTCTGGATGTTATACTCCGACCCATTCTAACAAAACGTCTGCAACGTTCCGCCGAACGTCCAGACAGTCTTTACGCCACTCGCGGCCGCCTCCGTTTTGATCGCAGCGTGACCGTCATGTTTCTCTTGATGGCGCGCACGGTTCCCAGCGCTTCAAGTTCGAAGCCGGGCCGGGTCAAACATGTTGAACGTGCTAAAACTTGCTGGAACGTGTCATATCGCTGATGTTCGCGTCGACGTCGTTTTCGTTGCTGGTCTCATTGTCGTTCTCGATGTTGCTGTCGTCTCACGGCTACCTGTAGCATGGGTCGCAGCAGTGCACAAAGCACCGTTGTCACCATTGATATCGGCAGCCGGAAACGATTGCGAACGAACGCTGACCTGCAGCACGCCGTCACAACCGCACAAGCCGTCACAACAGCCGTCACAACATTAGCCAGCAGTCGAACACGGATGTCCCGGCCCACGCACCATCGCCTATGAACTCATTGCGCATCTACAACACGCTCGCGCGTGACAAGCAACCTTTTGTGCCGCTCCGTGCTGGAGAAGTGCGCATGTATGTTTGCGGAATCACGGTGTATGACTATTGTCATGTCGGGCACGCACGCATGATGATCGTGTTCGATATTGTCCAGCGCTGGCTTCGCACGCTCGGATACAACGTGACTTATGTGCGCAACATCACAGACATCGACGACAAGATCATTCGTCGCGCGGTGGAAAACGGCGAGTCGATCAAGGCGCTGACGGGGCGATTCATCCAGGCCATGTATGACGACCTCGATGCGCTCGGCGTGGCCCGTCCCGACCTCGAACCCCGTGCGACCGACTTCGTGCCGCAGATGCTGGGCATGATCCAGACGCTCGTGCAGAACGGTTACGCGTACCAGGGGAAAGACGGCGACGTGAACTATGCGGTGCGCAAGTTCGAGGGCTACGGCAAGCTGTCGGGCAAGTCGATCGAAGACCTGCGCGCGGGCGAGCGTGTGGCTGCAAACGACGCCAAGCAAGATCCGCTCGACTTCGTATTATGGAAGCGCGCGAAGGAAGGGGAGCCGCCGGACACCGGCTGGGACTCGGCATGGGGACGCGGCCGGCCGGGCTGGCATATCGAATGTTCGGCCATGGGCTGCACCTTGCTGGGCGATCGTTTTGACATTCACGGCGGCGGTCAGGACCTGCAGTTTCCGCACCATGAGAATGAAATTGCGCAGAGCGAGGCTGCAACGGGCATTCAGTTCGTGAACTACTGGATGCATAACGGCTTCGTGCAGATCGACAGCGAAAAGATGTCGAAGTCGCTGGGCAACTTCTTTACCATCCGCGAAGTCCTCGAAAAATTCGATGCGGAAGTCGTGCGTTTTTTTATTGCAAGGGCACACTATCGTTCGCCGCTCAATTACAGCGACGTTCATATAGAAGATGCGCGTGGGGCGCTCACGCGTTTGTATACAGCGTTGAAAGACGTGAGCCCGGATGTTGCGCCGCTCGATTGGAACGAAGCGCATGCGCAACGTTTTCGCGCGGCGATGAACGATGATTTCAACACGCCGGTTGCGATCGCCGTGTTGTTTGAATTGGCGAGCGAAGTGAATCGTTCGCAGGACACAGTGCTCGCACGTCAATTGAGGGGACTGGCCGCTGTGCTCGGGTTGTTGCAACGTGAGCCGCGTGCGTTTCTTCAGGACACACCGCGCAGCGCTCGAGATATGGTTGGTCAAGAGGGTGCAGAAAACCTCACGCCTGCCGATATAGACATGAAGATCGCCGCTCGCGTTGCTGCGAAGCAGGCAAAGAACTATGCCGAAGCAGACCGGATTCGCGCCGAATTGCTCGAAGCCGGGATTGCACTTGAAGACAAACCGGGTGGGTTGACCGAATGGCGTCGCGCTTGAGCGCCTCTCGTTCCCTTTGATCGACTCGCCAGGTAGGAGGCATGATGGCAACGGCCAGAAAGGCGCCGGCTAAACGAGCCGCGTCCGGTAGTATCGCAGCGCCGCCAAGCAAGGTCGCGCGGCGCGCGCAGGTGAAAACGTCGAAGGTGTCGACGCCCGAGGCGAAGCTCGCCAATGGTGCTGGCCACGACGGAGAACGCAAGACGGCATCGAAGAAACGTGCGGTCAATGGCGTGGTCCATGACGGCGTTGCTAAAACGAACGGTCTCGTTCATGCACGCAAGACGGTGCGGGCAACTGCGCCTTCAGGGTCAGCCAAGGTGTCGCTGAAGAAGGTGAGCAGCGGCGCCCATGGCGTGCTCGACGTGAAAGCCGATGAGACCGAGATCAGCGGCGACGCAACGCAGGCGCTCGTCCGTGCTCCGCAGAACGACGGCGAGATTGTCCGCAAGTCGCGTGCGATCACGGCCGAGAAAACCGTGCCGGTGCAGACGCCTGGCTTGTCGGCGCAAGCGGCTCGCCCCGAGTATTGGGACAAGGCGTGCGCTGACCTGGTCAAGCGCGACCGTATTCTCAAGAAACTGATTCCGAAGTTCGGCCCGGTGCATCTGATCAATCGCGACGATCCGTTCACCACGCTTGCGCGTTCGGTGGTCGGCCAGCAAATTTCCGTGACGGCCGCGCAGGCCATTTGGAAACGCGTTGAGGGCACGTGCCCGACGCTCGCGCCGCAGCAGTTCATCAAGGTGGGGCCGGCGAAGCTGCAGTCGTGCGGGTTATCGAAGCGCAAGTCCGAATACATCCTCGACGTCGCGCAGCATTTCGTTTCGGGCGCGTTGCACGTGGACAGCTGGACATCGATGGAAGATGAAGCCGTGATCTCGGAGTTGACGCAGATTCGCGGCATCGGCCGGTGGACGGCGGAAATGTTCCTGATCTTCAACTTGTCGCGCCCGGACGTTCTGCCGCTCGATGATCTCGGCCTGATCCAGGCCATCAGCGTCAACTATTTCAGCGGCGAACCCGTGACGCGCAGTGAAGCGCGCGAAGTCGCGGCCAACTGGGAACCGTGGCGCACCGTCGCGACCTGGTACATGTGGCGCAGCCTTTACCCCGTCCCCGCCGATCACTAAAATTGCCGGTCGCAGCCAGCGGACTATCGATATCTTATAATTGATAGTTGCGACCCGAAAATTAGTGAGGCCGGCGCGGTTAGAATACGCGCTGCCCGATGCTTTAGGATTCGAACATATGAAGACCACGTTTCTGGATTTCGAACAGCCGATCGCTGAACTCGAAGCGAAGATCGAAGAATTACGCTTCGTTCAGGACGATTCCGCTGTCGATATTTCGGAAGAAATCGAGCGGCTGTCGAAGAAGAGCCAGCAACTCACCAAAGATCTCTATGCCAACCTGACTCCCTGGCAGGTGTCGCAGATCGCGCGCCATCCGCAGCGCCCCTATACGCTCGACTACGTGAACGAGCTTTTCACCGACTTCCACGAACTCCACGGCGACCGCTCTTATGCGGACGACCTGGCTATTGTCGGCGGTCTGGCACGATTCAACGGCCAGCCCTGCATGGTGATCGGCCAGCAGAAGGGCCGCGACACGAAAGAGCGCGCAGCGCGCAATTTCGGCATGCCGCGCCCGGAGGGGTATCGCAAGGCTGAGCGGCTCATGCGGCTTGCGGAGAAATTCGGCTTGCCTATCTTCACGTTCATCGACACCCCGGGCGCGTACCCTGGTATCGGGGCAGAGGAGCGTGGGCAGTCGGAAGCAATCGGTCGTAATCTGTATGTGATGGCCGAACTGAAAACGCCGATTGTGGCAACCATCATCGGCGAAGGCGGTTCGGGCGGCGCGCTGGCTATTGCCGTTGCTGACAGCGTGCTGATGCTGCAATTCTCAACGTATTCGGTGATTTCGCCCGAGGGCTGTGCATCCATTTTGTGGAAGAGCGCGGCGAAGGCGCCGGAAGCAGCCGAAGCGCTGGGTTTGACGGCTCACCGTCTTAAGGCGTTGGGACTGATCGACAAGATCGTCAACGAGCCGCTGGGCGGCGCGCATCGCGATCCGAAAGGCATGGCTGCATTGCTGCGCCGTGCACTATCCGATACGCTGCGCCAATTCCACGGCATGAATGCGCTAGACGTGCGCGCGCGCCGCTTCGACAAGCTGATGGCGTACGGAAAATTCAAGGAAAACCTGCCGGGTGCGTGAAGCTTGACCGCCGCGACCATGGTTCCCGGGGTTCCTCCGTGCAGTGTGCCGTGACAGGCTGCCTCGAAGGCAACTTAACAAGCCGACTCCCGTGACCTCCAACACTGACACTCCCGCCAGCCGCCTCGTGATCGATGCGGTGCGCGCGGCGTTCGTCGATGTGTCGGCCTCTGCTCAAACTTGCATCGCCGTCGCGCTCAGTGGCGGTCTCGATTCGACCGCGCTGCTCGATGCAGCAGTTCGATGCGTGGGGTCATCACGCGTGATTGCGCTGCATATTCATCACGGATTGAGTCCGAATGCCGATGCCTGGGCTGCGCATTGTCACGCGTTCGCGCAAGCGCTGGGTGTCAGGTTCGCGTCGCGTCAGGTCGACGTGGTGCGCGAAGGCGGCGAGAGTCTGGAGGCGGCGGCACGGGATGCGCGTTATCGCGCGCTCGACGCGCTGTGCGCCGAGCAGGGCGCAAGCGCGCTTTGGCTTGCGCATCATGCCGACGATCAGGCGGAAACCGTGTTGCTGCAATTGCTGCGCGGGGCGGGTGTGGCCGGCCTTGCCGCAATGGCGCCGCAACGCGCCGACGGTGCCTCCACGCCGCGCGTGCGGCCGTTATTGCATCTGTTGCGTGCGCAACTCGAGCATTACGCGCATGAGCGCGATCTGCGCTGGATCGACGACGAATCCAACGCCGATACCCGCTATGCCCGTAACGCGCTGCGTCATGACGTGCTGCCGGCACTCGCTGTGCATTTTCCCGGATTTCGCGATGCGCTTGCGCGGACCGCGTCGCATGCAGCATCGGCGCAAAGGTTGCTCGATGAACTCGCACGCATTGATATGACATCGGCGCAAGGTGACGATGAGGGTGCGCTGGCCTTGTCAGCGGTACTCGCTTTCGACGATGAGCGGGCGATCAACTTGCTGCGTTACTGGATGCGCTCGCTCGGGCTGCAAGCGGCATCGGCGGCGCGGATTGGGGAGGTGCTGCGGCAATTGCGCGACGCCGCGGTTTCGCGGGACGGCCACGCGTTGCGCATCGATCACGCGGGGTCTTGCCTGCGGGCGTATCGCGACGCGATCTTTTGGGAAAAGGGCGATAGCGCGGACCCCGCCGATCTCGACGATGGCGCAAATCCCGCGCGTATGGCGAGCGTGTTGAACTGGGACGGCGAAAGTATCTGGCGCCTGCCGCATTGGCGCGGGACGTTCGTGTTCAAAGCCGCTGCACGGGGCGATGAGGACGCGGTGTCCGAAGCCACGCTGCGCGCCGCGCCGCTTTGCGCGCGTTCGCGCGCGGGCGGCGAACGCTTGCGTTTGAGTGCGGATGGGCCCGGCCGGACTTTGAAAAACCTGTTTCAAGAGCGCGGCGTGCCGGGTTGGAAACGCGACGTCCCGCTGGTGTTTCTTGGCGAAATCTTGCTGTTCGTGCCGTCCATTGGTGTCAATCGGGCATGCGTCGAAGTCAGCGGTGAGGGCGGCGAGCTTACGTATAGGCGGATCGAGTGGCATCCGGACCTAATGATTGCCTGAACGACTAGCCGATGCGCTCACGCACTGTATATGCGGCGGTCCTGGCACGCGAAACTCAGTCTGCCCCGATTTTTCAGTGGTTCATGCGCGGCGACAAAATCCCGGTCAACTTTTCTTGCGAACGGCCTGAAAACAGCCCGCAAAAGCGTCGAATCGCCCGTTCCGGCTTGTGTTTTGGGCCTCGATCGGGTACGTTTACCGGTTTCCCGCAACGCTTTTCAAGCAGCTTTTCCGTCCAGAAGACGCGTTTTTAGCCGCCTGAATTGCCTTTTTTGCCTTTTGCGCGTGAGCCAACCTCGCGCGTGCGGCTACCGCGCTTCGTCGTCACGCTTAAGTCGTCGATCGCACCGATCCAGAGTTTGCTTGTGTTTCTTCAAGCCGGCTTCTGATGCAATACGTGAAACACGTGCAGTCGTGCAGTACGCGGCGCATCAAACGGCGCGCCAGCGCGGCTTTTCCTCCTGTTCAAAACGACAATGGCACTCATCGTACATAAATACGGCGGCACTTCGATGGGCTCGGTCGAGCGCATCAAGAACGTCGCCAAGCGCGTCGCGAAATGGCACAAGGCCGGCCACAAGATGGTCGTCGTCCCGTCGGCCATGTCCGGCGAAACGAACCGCCTGCTCGGCCTCGCGCGCGAAATCACCGCACACCCCGATCCGCGCGAACTCGACATGATCGCCTCAACCGGCGAGCAAGTCAGCGTCGGCCTGCTCGCGATTGCGTTGCAAGCGGAAGGTCTGGAAGCGGTCAGCTATGCCGGCTGGCAAGTGCCGATCAAGACCGACAGCGCGTTCACGAAAGCACGCATCAGCGACATTGACGGCACGCGCGTGCTCGCCGATCTCGACGCAGGCAAGGTCGTGGTGGTCACGGGCTTCCAGGGTGTCGATCCCGACGGGCATATTGCCACGCTGGGACGCGGTGGTTCGGACACGTCGGCGGTCGCGATTGCGGCGGCGTTGAAAGCGGACGAATGCCTGATTTATACCGATGTCGATGGTGTCTACACCACGGACCCGCGCGTGGTCGAAGAAGCGCGCCGACTGGATCGCGTGACGTTCGAAGAGATGTTGGAAATGGCGAGCCTCGGGTCGAAGGTGCTGCAGATCCGTTCGGTGGAATTCGCCGGTAAATATCAGGTCAAGACGCGCGTGTTGTCGAGCCTGACGGACCCGTTGATTCCGCTCGAAACCGAAATGCGCTCGGGCACCCTGATTACTTTTGAAGAAGACGAGACCATGGAAAAAGCTGTTATCTCGGGCATCGCATTTCAGCGCGACGAAGCGCGTATTGCCGTGATGGGCGTGCCCGACAAGCCGGGCATTGCGTACCAGATCCTCGGGCCGGTGGCCGATGCGAATATCGACATCGACATGATCATCCAGAACACGAGCGTGGACGGTAAGACCGACTTCACGTTCACGGTTGGCCGCGGCGATTATGCGCAATCCATGGAGATCCTGACGAACCAGGTCAAGGACCACGTGAAGGCCGAGCAGGTGCGGGGCGATCCGAAGGTGTCGAAGGTGTCCGTGGTTGGCGTGGGCATGCGCTCGCATGTGGGTATCGCGAGCACGATGTTCCGTACGCTGGCAGAAGAGGGCATCAATATCCAGATGATCTCGACATCGGAGATCAAGATCTCGGTGCTTATCGACGAAAAATATACCGAGCTTGCCGTGCGCGCGTTGCATAAGGTGTTCGAACTCGATCGCGGCTGAACGACAGGCGGGAAACGGCGTGGGTGTGACAGCTTGCAGTGTGTTTTTGGGCTGTAATCGAAATAAGCTGCAAAGCGTTGTTCGATGCAATTCACGAGACGAAAAATTTTGTCTCATGAAATTGACCCGCGGCGGCTAACCCGCTATCATCTTGGCTTCGTCGCGCTGACTCCCGCGTGACAGAAAGTGCAGGAGACGTGGCCGAGAGGTTGAAGGTACTCCCCTGCTAAGGGAGCATCTGGGCTAAAACCTGGATCGAGGGTTCGAATCCCTCCGTCTCCGCCAGAAGAATGCAAAGCCCCGTAGGTCTAACGACTTACGGGGTTTTTGTTTTTCGGGACGAAAGGTATGGCACCTGGCGAGCGACGATTCAACATAATCCCTCACATCCTGGCTCGCTGCTGCGCGAGCATGTTTTGCCGGCCCTGGTCTAACTGTCAGGTTGACTTGCGAAGCGGGATTGCGTCGGGACACCTCAACGACTGAACGCTGCCGCGGTCGCTTCATCCGCCGGGAAAAACAGCTCGATCGCCAACTCCGACAACGTGATATCGATCGGCGTACCGAACATCATCGTTGTACTGATGAATGATAACTGTCCCGCAGCCGTGCTCAACACGAACGGAATCACGATAGAAGATTCCCCCGCGTCATCCCGACCGGATCCCCCCGGATAACGCTTGAACTCATCGCGCAGCGCACTCAGTTGAGGATCAGCTGTGAGAGCGATCTGACGCTCCAGCCGTTCCAGCAAATGTCCGCGCCACTGCGCGAGATTCACAATCTTCGACGCCAATCCTCGCGGATGCAGACTCAACCGCAACACGTTCACCGGCGGTTCAAGCAACGACGGATCAGCATCGGCGATAAGCGCAGCCACCGCGCCATTCGCCGACACGAGGTTCCAATGCCGGTCGATAGCCAGCGCCGGATACGGCTCGTGCCCCTTCAAGATCTGTTCGACTGCGGTCCGCGCGGGCTGCATCGATTGGTCAGTGAGTGAGCGCTCCTGGAACACCGGCGCGAATCCTGCCGCGTTCAGCAACTCGTTACGTTCACGCAGCGGCACCTCAAGATACTCCGCAAGTCGCAGTACCATCGCGCGGCTCGGCGCGGCTCGCCCCGTTTCGATAAAACTCAGATGCCGGCTCGAAATCTCCGCTTCGCTGGCCAGATAAAGCTGGCTCATGCGCCGTCGTTCGCGCCAGTGCTTGATCATTGGGCCGATACCAACAGCCGTCGCAGTCAGTGTGTTCATGGGCGTACCTTATCAAACCGCCGCACGCAGCTCCATTACCTGTCAGGTAATCGACGCACGACATGCGTGTCCCGATGATTGCTTCCAGGCCGCGCTAATCCGGTGTCGCCATAGCCTTGAAGACTATCGAAGGAGAGAATCATGACTGAGCATGATGTTCTGGTGGGTCGTTATATCGATACGTGGAACGAGACGGATTCGCCGCGTCGGAACGCTCTGGCGGAGCTGGTTTTACTCGACGGCGCGCGCTACACCGACCCGATGATGAGCAGCACCGGCCCGAACGGATTCGCCGAGATGATCGGCGCATTTCAGGCGCAAATGCCTGGGTTGACGTTCGAGCGGGTTGGCGGAATTGATGCGACGGGCGCGATGGTCCGCTTCAGTTGGCGCCTGATCGATGCCACGGGCCGGCAACTGGCCAGTGGGACGGACATCGGCGAATTTTCGATCGATGGTCGGTTTGCCGGCATTACGGGTTTTCTCGACAGTAAGCTGATGGGCCCGGCATGGTGCGTGGAAAAGTACGCCGCGTTCTGGGCCGCGCCGGATTTCAGCCGGCCGACCGATGAACTGGCGGCGGATATCGAAGGATATTGGCCGGGTTTGCACGCGCCGTTGAAGGGCGTGGAGGCCTATGTGCGGCCGCTGCATGAACTGTTGCGCCGCGTTCCGGATTTCAGGCTGGAAGTCGCCGACCACGCGAGTCGCGGCGATACAGTCTTCATCCGATGGATCGCCACGGGGACGCACGGCGATGTGCCGCTGCGCTTCGAGGGCGTGGACTGCGTGCGTCACAGCGATGGCCAGGTTTATGAGAACCGGATCTACTGCGATCATCCGCTGATTCAGGCGTTGAACCGGTAATGGAGTCGGCAGCCTTGTTTTTGTTCGATCGAACAGGGCGCTTCGCCTGGCCGCCCAAGGCTGCGTGAGCGCCCGAGCACACTCAGACTTCGTCGTCGTCCAGATCGTCGGGGCCTTGCAGGTCCGTTTGTCCCGCTTCACCGCGTACAGCGCGGCGTTTGCGCTGCACATGATAGGCCGTGAGCACGGCGTGCACGACCATGTCCAGCGCTGGTTTCGCGTTACCTTGCTTGTCCGTCCAGGTCTTCGGCGTGAGTGCGCCGGCAAGCGATACGCTGTCGCCGTCATCGAGCGCCTGGAGCGCGTCCTTGACGGTGTCGTCGAAGGCGATCACATTCACGAACAGACTCTCGCCGTCGCCGGCCGAGGCGCGAACCCGGCATGTCACGAAGTGCGTGCCGTGCTGACCCGTACGCACTTGCGCCGTGCCGTAGAGACGTCCGGAAACCAGGCCGTCGATCATGGTGTGCCTCTCCAAAATTCGCCAATTGTCTCACTCGCGAGCAGGCGTTTCGCGGCTGCATGCATCAGGTGGGATTTAAATCGTGCTTGCTTGCGGGTCGTAGCCGAATCAAGCGTTCGACCCGCTCGCAATTCAACGCGGGCCCGCTACCTTGTGCGTACGCGTGCGTATCTACTTCTGCTTGGCTTCCTCGAGACAGGCTGCCAGCTTCTCGAAATAGTCGAGCGCCTTGCGCGTGGGCACGACCGTCTTGGACCTCAGATCCGTGCTCGATTCGTCGACCGAGACCAGTCCTTCCTGTCTTAGCCGCGCGAGTTTGCGGTGCACCGTCGCCGGCGCGCCTGCGACCGATAGCGCCATCGTCTCGGTTACGCTCAGCGTACGCCCCGCGTGCCAGGCCGCTGTCAGCGCCTCGAGCAGCCGTTCTTCGGCAGCGTCGAGTTTCGGGAAAGACGGCAACGCCTGAACCGCCTGAGCGAGGTTCAGGAAGCGAAAATAGGTATCCACGAGGTGTTTTTTTGCCATGGCGGCGGACTTGAAATGCATCTGTGAATCATAGCATTGCCAGTAAACCGGCTTCCAAACCCTTATCAGCTTGATAATTAAATGATACGATTCACGAAAGCGGGGTGTGTATCGACGCCAGAAAGTGACGCGCACCTGGACCTGAGAGAAATTAAAAAAAGAGCGCGTTGCCCTGCGGCCGGGAGCAGGGCAACGTAGCCGATCGAACAAACCAGGCGGATTCACACATGCATCGCGAAGCGGCAGTGACGATGCGCTTGCGCACTCAATACGCGCACGACCCAAACCACTTGCATCTGGTTAAGGCGATGGCTTAATCTGTCTTTACAAAACCGCTAGAACCGTACGGGCCGACTGACACGCCGCCACTCCGTGTGCTCAACGAGGGCGTGATGCCCGATGCATCGACACATGCATGCGCGTGATAAACCAAAGACCCAGCTTGAGCGTGTAGATAATCATGAGCGTACCGGTCAGGTCGCCTATGAACATCACGATAAAACGTACGCCGGCATTCACGGTATCGCCGCTCAACGCACACCACGCTTGCTGCATTGCCGGGCCCGCGATCGAGTAGAGCAGGATCAGGACTAACAGACGACCGGCCGTGAGATTCGCGAGTGACTCACTGAGTCCAAGTTTGCGCGTGGCGAGGAGATACACAAGATAAGGCGCGAGTGCCGAGATAATGCCGCCGAATGCCGCGCGAACTGGATCATTCGGAAAATAATAAAAGAAACAACTGATCCACGACGCGATGAGTATCCCAATCGCACCCAGCGCGCCGAATAACAGCGTGCACAGCAGGCGTATGCCGGCAGGCAGGTAGATCCAGTTGACTCCGCGCACGAACTCCGAGTGCCTGAAAATCCATTCGTTCGCGACAAGCGTCAGCAGGAAGACAAGGGTGGTGCCGCAGATTACGGCGAGGCGATGGCGGATATGCATAGATAAATCAGAAGCCCAAACGCGGGCAAGCCTGGCGGGAGGCAAACAACTCAACCGTCACCTGGCACGTTGCGAACGCCACCCGGGCTCCGGCGATTGTTGAACGATACGAACGATAAATGCTTTTGCTAGCCCGATTCTATCAGCGCACCTGAAACCGCTTGCGGCGCGCTCGAATCCAGCGAGCATCGTGGCGGGAGAGGACACTCAGCTAAAAGAAATGTTGTGTCACACCCTGTTGGCAGTCGTAATTCGGAGTTACCAACTTGAAACATTTAGGGCGATCCGTTCCGCTAAGATTTACTCAACGAACCTACCCGTTGAGGTGCACTCAAATGAACAACAAACTGAAGACTTCTATTTTTGCTGGTGCGATTGCTATCGGGGCGCTCGGGATGTCGGGCGCGGCGATGGCCCAAGTGCGTGTTGGTATCAATGTTGGCATCCCCGCGCCAGTGTACGTTGCACCGCAGCCGGTCTACGCGCCGCCGCCGCCGCCCGTCGTCTACGCGTCGCCCCCGCCGGTGTATGCTGCTGCTCCGGTCGTGGTGATCGGCTGGCATGGCGATCGTTATTGGGACGGTCGCCGTTACTGGAATCGTGACGATTGGTACCGCTATCACGGTCACGGCGGTCATTACGATCATCGCGGCTACTAAACCGGGCCGCACAATACCGCGTCCGTCAGGAAGCTGGCCCGAAGGCCATCCGGCGAAAGCCGGGTGGCCTTTGTTTTTCCAGCGCCACCCGTTTTCATCGAACGCCGCCCGATTCGCAGTTTTGCATGATGTAACAAAGAGTAAGCTTTCAGCAGACGATACCCCTGCGCCGAAGAACAACTTACAAAGTCGAAGTACCGGATTGAGGGCGATCCGCTATATTCGCTTCCACCTGAACAATGACGGCTAGAGGCGCGCCTTACATGAATAAGTTAAATAGCATCCGGATCCTGACTGGCGTTGCCGGTCTGTGCCTTGCAACCCTGTCCGGAATTGCCCACGCACAAGTGCGGTTGGGGATCAACATCGGTATTCCTGCTCCGGTTTATGTCGCGCCGCAGCCTTACTATGCGCCACCGCCGCCGCCGGTCATTTATCAACCGGCTCCTGTCTATGTGCAGCCGGGCATCGTGATCGGCTGGTATGGAAATCGTTACTACGATGGTCGCCGCTATTGGGGGCGTGACGAGTGGTATCGGCACAATGGCGGCCGTCCAAACTATGGGCATGGCGGCCCGGGATATGGCGGCCACGGTGGGAATTACAACCACGGCGGCGGTGGAAACTACAACCATGGCGGGAACGGTGGCCACAATGGCTATCGTAATTAAACGCCTTGGCCAGACGCATTAAAAAAGCCGTCCCGCGCAAGCGGGACGGCTTTTTGACTTTATCGGCGGATGGAAAGCAACCGCTGTTATCGCAGTATTACTCCGAGACCGCCTGCGGCGCCATTCCGCCGACCACGGCATTGAAGCCGCTATCAACGTGGATGATCTCGGCGCTCACGCCGCCCGCCAGATCGGACAACAAAAACGCCGCCACATTGCCGACCTGATCGATGGTTACATTGCGCCGCATCGGCGCGTTGTTTTCGACGAACTCGAGAATCTTGCCAAAGCCCTTGATGCCGCTGGCTGCCAACGTCTTGATCGGACCCGCCGAGATGCCGTTCACGCGCACACCCTTGTCTCCAAGCGCCACAGCCAGATAACGCACGCTGGCTTCAAGCGAAGCCTTCGCCAGACCCATCGTGTTGTAGTTCGGGATCGCGCGTTCGGCGCCGAGGTAGCTCAGCGTGAGCAACGAGGCATCGGGGGACAGCATGGATTGCGCAGCCTTGGCGAGGGCCGGGAAGCTGTACGCGGAAATGTCATGGGCGATGCGGAAGTTTTCACGCGTCATGCCGTCGAGGAAATTGCCCGCGATCGCTTCGCGGGGCGCAAAGCCGATGGAATGCACGAGACCGTCGAGCGTGTCCCAGCGTTCTTTCAGCGAGACGAAGAGGGCGTCAATGTCCTCGTCGCTACCCACGTCGCACGGAAACACGAGATCGCTGCCGAATTCGGTCGCGAACTCGGTAATGCGATCCTTGAATCGGTCCCCCACATAGGTGAAGGCGAGTTCGGCGCCTTCGCGCTTGCAAGCCGCTGCGATGCCATAGGCGATCGAGCGGTTCGACAACAAGCCCGTCAGCAAAATCCGTTTTCCAGCGAGAAATCCCATGAATGCTCCTTAAGAAGTCGATATCGCACATGCACCGGACTGAGCGCGCGCAAGCCGTGCGCACGTCGTTACAATGCCCGGGACAGTGGTTTTAGTAGAATTCTCTCACATCGCCTCATGTCGCTTGAGGCGCGCAGCGCTTGGGGCGCCGAGAGTGAGCCCGGAGCGGGCTTTGAACGGCAGGCCGTTTTCCGATCATCGTTTCACTGGTACTTATAAAGGCACTCATGGCGACTGGCTCCCGACGGGTCCTCGGTCTTCTGCTTGGCAGCTTGCTGATCGGTTTTGGCGGGCTCGCGGTACCGAAAGCGGCATTAGCCGTGTATGCCATCGCGCAGTATGGCGAGCCGAAATATCCCGCTGATTTCAAGCACTTCAACTACGTCAATCCGGACGCGCCCCGCGGCGGCACGCTTGTCCTGGCGAATCCGAACCGGCTCACGAGCTTCGACAAATTCAACCCGTTCACGCAGCGTGGCAACCCCGCGCCCGGGCTCGGTTATATGTTTGAGAGTTTGACAACGGGCAGCCTTGACGAGGTATCGACGGCGTATGGTCTTCTCGCCGACGACATCAGCATTGCGCCCGACGGCCTCTCCGTCACGTTTCACATCAATCCCAAAGCGCGCTTTTCGAATGGCGATTCGGTCACCGCCGAAGACGTCAAGTACTCGTTCGACACGCTGAAAAGCCCGCAGGCCGCGCCGCAATATGCGGTGTATTTCGGCCAGATTTCGCGCGCGGTCATGCTTGATCCGCTCACCATTCGCTTTGACTTCAAGGAGCGTACGCGGGAGATGCCGTTTATCGCGGGCGCGATTCCGGTGTTTTCGCACAAGTGGGGCATGAAGCCCGACGGCAGCCACGTTCCCTTCGATCAACTCGCGTTTCAGAAGCCGATAGCAAGCGGTCCATATCTCATCGAACAATATGACAACGGCCGCACGATCACCTTCAAGCGCGACCCGGCCTATTGGGGCAACGCGTTGCCGGTGCGCGTGGGAACGTTCAACTTCGAACGCATTACGTACAAGCTGTATTCAGACGGCGTGGCGCGGCTCGAGGCGTTCAAGGCCGGCGAATATGACGCGCTGGTCGAATATGTTGCGCGCAACTGGGTGCGCCGCGACATCGGCAAACGCTTTGACAACGGCGAACTCATCAAGCGCGAATTCCGCAACCACAACGGCACCGGCATGCAGGGCTTTTTCATCAACCTGCGCCGTCCGATTTTCCAGGATGTGCGCGTGCGCCAGGCGCTCGATCTTGCATTCGACTTCCAGTGGCTGAACCGGCAACTGTTTTTCAACCAGTACACGCGCACCGACAGCTTCTTTGCAAACACCGATCTGCAAGCGACGGGCAAGCCGGGCGGGGGCGAACTCGCGATCCTCTCGCCGTTACGTGCGCAACTCGATCCCGCTGTGTTCGGCGACATGGTGAAGCAGCCGGACACGGATCCACCCGGCTCACTGCGCGCAAACCTGATCAAGGCACGCGAGCTGCTGGCCGACGCGGGCTGGACGTATAGGGACGGCGCGTTGCGCAACGCGAAGGGCCAGCCGTTCGTCTTCGAGATTCTCGATGACTCGGCCAGCGGGTCGTCGATGGAACCGGTCGTTGCCACCTACCAGCGCAACTTGCAGAAGCTCGGGATTGTCGCGAATTTCCGGACGGTGGACTTTGCATTGATCCAGAAGCGGCTGGACGCCTTCGACTTCGACATGACCAGTCTGCGCATGCCCGACGTGCAGATTCCGGGAACCGAGCAGGATTCGCGTTTTGGCAGCAAGTCCGCGGATCAGCAGGGCTCGGATAACATGAACGGGTTGAAGTCGCCGGCAGTGGATTCGATCGTGCATACCTTGCTCGGCGCCCAGACACGCGATCAACTCCTCGATGCCACCCACGCGCTCGACCGGGTCCTGATGCACGGCTACTATGTAATCCCGCATTGGTACACGGCGTCGCATAGGGTGGCGTATCGAAACACGCTCGCTTACCCGGCGACCTTGCCGCTGTATTACGTCGCCGAAGACTGGATCACATCGACATGGTGGTTCAATCCGCCAGCCGCCGCGTCCAGCTTCGCGTCGGCCGCAGCCGCAGCAAAGTAAATCCACGCACTTAATCACTCAAGCGGACCGCGCCCATGTGGAGCTACATCCTCAAACGTATCTTGCTGATGATCCCGACCTTGCTCGGCGTCCTCACGCTCACGTTCGCCGTGATCCAGTTCGTGCCGGGCGGACCGGTTGAACAAGCCGTGCACGAACTACGGCGTGGCCAGCAAGGCACGAGCTTCGGCATGCGCATGCACACGGGCGTGGATGCGCAGCAAGTTGCGCAACTTCGCGCGCTCTACGGCTTCGATAAACCGCCGCTCGAACGCTACTGGCTGATGCTCGGACGCTTCGCCCGTTTCGATCTCGGCGACAGCTATTTTCGCCATCAAAGCGTATGGTCGCTGATTGTGTCGAAGCTGCCGGTGTCGATCAGCATTGGCGTGTGGACGTTCTTTCTGACTTACCTGATCTCGGTGCCGCTCGGGATCGCGAAGGCGGTGCGCAACGGTTCCACCTTCGATTTCACCACCAGCCTGCTCGTGCTCGTCGGCTTCGCCATTCCCGGCTTCGTGCTCGGTGTGCTGCTCCTCGTGCTGTTCGGCGGCGGGTCGTTCTGGCAACTGTTTCCGCTTCGCAACCTCACGTCGGACAACTGGGCAACGTTGAGCCTCGGCGGGAAGATAGCCGACTACTTGTGGCATATCACGTTGCCCATCATTGCGTCGGTGGTTGGCAGCTTCGCAGTCGTCACCATGCTGACCAAGAACGCGTTCCTCGACGAAATCCGCAAGCAATATGTGCTGACGGCGCGGGCCAAGGGGTTGTCGGAGAGAAGGGTCCTGTGGAAGCACGTGTTCCGCAACGCGTTGTTGCCACTGATCGTGGGCTTTCCGGGCGCGTTCATCGGGGCGTTCTTTACGGGAAGTTTGCTGATAGAAACGCTTTTTTCACTCGATGGCCTCGGCCTGCTTTCCTACGAGTCCGTCGTGCGGCGTGATTATCCGGTCGTGCTCGGTACGCTGTATCTTTTCACGCTGATCGGACTTGCCACCAAGCTGATCTCCGACCTTTGTTATGTCTGGGTCGATCCGCGCATTCAATTCGAACAACTGGAGCGTTGAGTTGAACCGTTCCCTGCTCCGTACGCCGCAAGACAGCGACGCCCAGCCGCTTAGCGTGCCTGTGTCGATTACGCCGGGACAACGTGTCTGGCAACGTTTCAAACGCAACCGCCTCGGCTACTGGAGCCTGGTGATTTTTGTCATCGCGTTTGCGATCAGTCTCGCGGGACCGCTGTGGTCGAATGACAAACCATTGGTCGTCCGTTATCAGGGGAATCTGTATTTCCCCCTGGTCAAGACGTACGCCGAGACCACGTTCGGCGGCGATTTTCCGACGCCCGCCGATTACCTCGATCCCTATATTCGTGATCGTTTCAGCGAGGGCAGCAACTTCGCCGTTTATCCGCCGAACCACTATTATTACGACACGCTCAACTATTTTTCCAAGGCCTCGAACCCGGCGCCGCCGTCGCGTGAAAACTGGCTCGGCACCGACGATCGGGGCCGCGATGTGTTCGCCCGATTGCTCTATGGCTTTCGCGTCTCGGTCATCTTCGCGCTGGTCCTGACGGCGATAGGAACCGTGCTCGGGCTGCTGGCCGGTGCGGTGCAAGGCTACTTTGGTGGTCGCACGGACCTTACCGGACAGCGTCTGATCGAAATCTGGAGTGCGTTGCCCGAGTTGTATCTGCTGATCATCTTTGCGTCTATCTTTGAACCGAGCCTGGTGCTGCTCGTCGTGCTGTTGTCGTTGTTCGGGTGGATCGGATTATCGGACTATGTGCGCGCCGAATTCCTGCGCAACCGCACGCAGGATTACGTGCGGGCGGCGCGGGCGATGGGATTGTCGAACGCCCAGATCATCTGGCGGCACATCCTGCCGAATAGCCTCACGCCCGTTATCACCTTCCTGCCGTTTCGCATGAGCGGGGCGATCCTTGCGCTGACGAGCCTCGATTTCCTCGGCCTGGGCGTGCCACCGCCCACGCCGTCCCTGGGAGAATTGCTCGCGCAAGGCAAGGCGAATCTCGACGCGTGGTGGATCTCGCTGTCTACCTTCGGCGTGCTGGTCGCGACCTTGTTGTTGCTTACGTTCATGGGCGATGCGCTGCGTAACGCGCTGGACACGCGTATCTCGGACGCGGTGAAAGCCGGAGGCGGTCAATGAGCGCGCCATTGCTGGAAATCACCGATTTGCGGGTGCGCTTTGGCGAAACCATGGCCGTCGATGGTGTGAGCCTCAAGATCGAAGCCGGCGAACGCGTGGCGCTGGTCGGCGAATCAGGATCGGGCAAAAGCGTGACGGCGTTATCCATCCTGCGGCTTTTGCAGGATGCAGAGCTGAGCGGATCGATTCGCCTGGACGGCCAGGAGTTGCTCACCAAAAGCGAACCCGCGATGCGCAAGCTGAGGGGTTCTGACATCGCGATGATCTTCCAGGAGCCGATGACTGCGCTCAACCCGCTGTACACCATCGGCGACCAGATTTCGGAGACCATCCAGTTGCACGATGGCGTGTCCGCTCGCGATGCCCGTCGGCGAGCGATCGACCTGCTCGCGCGCACGGGGATCACGGAGCCGGAAAAACGCGTCGACCGATACGCGCATCAGCTCTCGGGCGGACAACGCCAGCGCGCGATGATCGCCATGGCGCTGGCGTGCCGGCCGCGTCTGCTGCTCGCCGACGAACCCACGACCGCGCTCGACGTGACCATCCGCGCGCAGATCGTGGAATTGCTGCTGGAGTTGCAACGTGACGAAGCCGCTTCGCGCGGCATGGCCGTGCTGCTGATCACGCACGATCTCAATCTCGTGCGTAAATTCGCGCAGCGCGTGGCGGTAATGGAGCACGGTGTGCTGGTGGAAAGCGGTACGGTGCAGGACATATTCGGGTCGCCGCAGCATCCTTATACGGTACGTTTGCTTGCGAGCCGGCCGGCTCGCACGGTGTTGCCCGTGCTGCCGCTGTCGCCCGTATTGCTCGACGCGCAAGAGGTCTCCGTGGAATTCGCCACGAAGACGCCAGGGGTGGGTGGCTGGTTCCGGCGCGGCGCGTTCAAGGCGGTGGATCGGGTGTCGGTGACGGTGCGGCAGGGTGAAACGCTGGGTATTGTCGGTGAGTCGGGGTCGGGGAAGTCCACTTTGGCGATGGCGCTGCTAGGTTTGCAGCGCACGTCGCACGGGAAGGTGGAGTTTCAAGGGCGCTTGCTCGGCGACTATCGTGGCCGCGAAAAAACCGTTTTGCGATCAAATATGCAGGTGGTGTTTCAGGATCCATATAGCTCGCTGTCGCCACGTCAAACAATTGAACGGATAGTTGGCGAGGGGCTGGGTTTGCATCGTCCGGAACTCGACGCAGCCGCGCGGCACGCCAAGGTGGTGGCCGTTCTGCGCGAAGTCGGAATAGACCGTACTGCGTTGAATCGATACCCGCACGAGTTCTCCGGCGGTCAGCGGCAACGCATTGCGATCGCCCGCGCGCTGGTGCTCGAACCGCGCATCCTGATCCTCGATGAACCCACCAGCGCGCTTGATGTGTCAATTCAGTATCAAGTTTTGCGTCTGCTCGCCGATATACAAAAGAAGTACAACCTGGGCTACGTGTTCATCAGCCATGACCTCGAGGTCATTGGCGCGATGGCGCATAGGGTTGTAGTGATGCAGAACGGAACTGTTGTGGAAACCGGTGATGTGGAGAATATTTTTGCCACGCCGTCCCACGAATACACAAGAAAGTTACTGAAAGCCGCGATCGCGGCCTAATTTTCACCAATTAGGTGCGTATCTCAATTGTTTTTTTCTATGCCTTTTGACATGTAAATAATATCTGGCTAGTATCAAGCCAACTTTTCCGCAGGACTCTGATTTATCAGACTTTTTCACCCAAAACTACCGACCGATGCAGCAATTAACTTTGACTCAAACATGCGCGCGAGCAGCAGCCAGCATGTTGATCGGCCTGATGATGACAGCGACTTCCGGTGCGTTCGCCGACGAAGTCAACAATTCAAGCCAAAATGCCAGCAATGGCATCTCCGCGTCGACCAAAGCAGCTAACGACATTTATCCTGTTGCCGACTCCGGCAATGTCGCTGCCAATGTGACAACCAACCCATCCAGCGGCACGCGTTCTTTTCTATCCGGCATGGCGAGCAAGGCGGGCGACGTAGTCGTCGGCGCGCTCAATATGATCGGCGTGCGCTATCGCTGGGGCGGCAATACGCCGGATTCCGGCCTCGATTGCAGCGGTTTCGTGCGCTACGTGTTCCAGGACACGTTGGGCATGACGTTGCCGCGGCGTGCGGAAGAGATGAGCCGGGTTGGCGAGAAAGTTCGCGTGAGCGAGCTGAAGCCGGGTGACCTTGTGTTTTTCAACACAATGCGTCGCTCGTTCTCGCATGTCGGGATTTATATCGGCGACAACAAGTTTGTTCACTCGCCGTCCACGGGTAGCACGATCCGTGTGGACGACATGGACAACAGCTATTGGGAAAAGCGCTACACGGGCGCTCGGCGTGTTGAAGCGACCTTCCCGATTGACGGCGTCGATCTACGTCAGCGTGTCAGCGCCACGATTGGTAACAACGACAACTAAGTCGTCGTCACTCATCTGACCGGTTGCTGAAAACGGTCTGGTCTAGAAAAGCCTGCCCTTTAAAAAAGGGCGGGCTTTTGTCGTTTCTGTACGGATTATGCGCATTTCTGGTGGTTGATCTTCGCCACATCGCCACCCTGCCGCTTCAAATTCCCGCAACCGACCGCGTGTCTCGACTGAGACCCGATCTAAACCCGGGCACATTCGGATGCTTCCGAGTGACGTTGACGCCGTAAATCACAACGGATTTCCACTCGCAAGGCCAATCCCCGCCAAGCACAAAACTTGACATGCCGATTGCTGCTTGCAGGCAAGCATCGCACGTACAATCGCCCGCTTTTCCCGGGCAGTGCAGAACGCTGCGCAGCGACAGGAATTCTGTTCAAGGCAAAGCCTGAAAAAGCCAGCCAAACGTTGAAACAGGCTGGTGCAAATCCTTGCACGTTCAAGAACCTGAAGTGCGATTACGATCGGAGATACTCAGGTGTCTCATCGTCGTCTTGCGTCGTCGTCTTGCGTCTTCATAACGCACCGGATCGAGCGGTTATATGAACATGTTAATTATTTCGGAATGCAAAATAAAAACCGAAACCCGAAGCAGTGTGGCTTGAGGCTCTCAGCCGATCATTCAAGGAGAGGACTATGAGAGAACTCGACCGATCGCGTCGTGGTTTTCTGAAGGCGAGTGCAATCGCGGGACTGACCGTCATTATTGCGCCGCTCGGCAGTCGCGCATTCGCTGCGCTATTTGAAGAAAAAATCCTGACGCCGATTCAGTGGGATACAGCAAGCGGCAGCGCGAAGTTTCGTATCGATGGGATCGCGAAGGTCACCGGCTCGAAGGTATTTGCAAGAGACGTGCGCGCGGCCGACATGCCGCACTGGCCGAGCCAGCAATCGCACGCATTCATGTTGCGAACGACGCAGGCTGACCGGGTGTATGAGGGTTTCGACCTGAGCTTGCTCGGCACCGACCTTCAGCCGGACCGGATTGTCACGGCCGCGGAGCTTGCCCGCGACGGTCTTGCATTTCCCGCCTTCTATGGTGACGACATGCTGCTGCCCCCGGGCAAGACGCCGGCGTATCTAGGCCAGGCCGTGGCCATGCTGATCTACCACGATTTCGCGCGCTTCCGGTTCGCCAAAGACAAGCTCCAGTTCCGCGACGAAATCATCCGCTACGGCGAGCAGACCGGACCGCTTGAACGCGATCCGTGGGGTACGTTCCGCTTTGTGCGCGTCGGCGGTGCGACGGCCTATGACGAGGACACGTTCTCGAGCTTGAAGGACAGCATGCTGTTCCCAAGCGCGATGCGCAAGCACGAGCCTGTATGGACGGCGGGGCGGCAAGACGGCAAGCTCGACGAGCAGGGCATGTTCCATGCGCAAAACATGCAGGGTGAACTCGATCATCCGCCTGCGAACTGGTTAGTGCTGGAGCGCAACTACAGTACGCAATCGATCGATACCGCCGCGCTCGAGCCCGACAACACGAACTGCTGGTACGACGCGGAGACGCAATCGCTGCACATGGTCGTGCCGACGCAGGGGCCGCATGAGGTGGCAGAGAGCGCGGCCGGCATGGCGGCGAAGTGCCGCTCCCCGGTGAAAAAGTTGTTTTTGCATCCGGTCTATACGGTTGGCTACGGGTCGAAGGACCATTTCACGGTTCCGTTCTACGGACTGGTGGCGGCCATGTATGGCGACGGCCGTCCGGTACGTCTTGCATTTGACCGCTATGAGCAATTCCAGACATCGATAAAACGCCATGCATCGAAGATGCGTTATCGAATTGCGATTGATAAAAAAACGAACCTCCTGCAGTCGTTCAAGGCCGAGCTGGAAGTCGATGGCGGCGGGCGCTGCAACTTTTCGCCGTCGGTGGCCATGGTGGGGGCGTCCGCTGCGCAGTCGATCTACTACTTCCCGAAGAGCGACCTGACCGGCGTGGCGATCGCTTCACGCGCGATCGACGCGGGCTCCGCGCGAGGTTACGGCACACTGCAGACGATGGCCGCGACCGAGATGCTGATCGATGAAATTGCGACGCAGCTTGGACTCGATGCTATCGATCTTCGGCTGAAGAACGCGCTGCGCTCGGGCATGAAAAATACTCAGGGCGCGATTCCCGCCGGCGCGATTCGAGTAGATGAAGTCCTGCAGAAAGCGAAGGTTCACCCGCTCTGGACCGGGCGGGCGCAGAAGAAAGCGGAGTATGAGCTGGCGCATCCCGGGAACCGCTATGGCGTGGGTTTCGCGTGTGTGCAGAAAGACTTTGGCACGGGTGCGGAGGCGTCGTTCGCGAAGGTTGAAATCGCGGCCGACGGCAAGATCACGTTGCATCATACGGCCGCTGAGATTGGCACGGGCGTGTCTACATCGCAAGCAATCGCCTGCGCGAAGTGGCTCGGCAAGCCGGCCGCCGAGGTACGCATGGCGATGATCGACTGGCCCGAGCTGCCGGTCGTGACCAGTGGCGATCCATACATGATGTCGCAGGGCGAGCAGGACAGACTGTCGGCTAATCCGCGCTGGTCGCCGGGGTTGATATCGCCATCGAGTGCGACGAATTCCGCTTTCTATTTCACGCATAGCACGCAGGAAGCCGCACGCGTGGTCTTCACGCACGGTGTGTGGCCAGCCGCGATGGCGTTATGGAGCAGCGGCATAGGCGGTGGTCAATCTGCGCCTCTCGTCGTGCGTCGAGAAGATGCACGCTGGGTGGAGGGCAAGCTGACGGCTGCAGGTCTCGAGCCGTTGACGCTCCAACAACTCGCGAGTAAAGCGCATGACCTCGGGCTCGTCACGGGCGCGGTCGTGCATGTGTTCAACCGATGGCAATGGAGCGAAGCGGAATTCGACATTGATGGTGTGACCGAGCGTCTGCCTATAGACGGCTTGTCTCTACTTCACGGTGCGGGCAAGACTGACGCCAACAAGGCCAAAGCTGCACCGGTCCAGCCCGCTTACCGCGCCCTCGATCGCAAGCGTGTGTTCATCGCGCCGGTCAGTCGCAACAACGCCGCGGTCACCTACTACAGCGCGGTTGGAACGCTCGTCGAACTCGCGGTGAACGAAGCCAGCGGCCGCGTCAGCCTGCTTTCGCATCATTCGATCATGGAGTGCGGCAACATGCTTTCGCCGCAGCTCGTCTCAGGTCAGCTGCAAGGCGGACTGGCGATGGGTATTGGACATGCGCTGCACGAATATCTACCGCTCTACGAAGAAGGTCCCGGCAACGGCACCTGGAACTTCAACCGCTATCACGTGCCGCGCGCAAGTGACGTCGCTGTCTGGGCGCAGACCGGCGAAGTGCTGCCGCCGCTGTCCGAGACCGATCCGCCGAAGGGCATTGCGGAGGTGGTGATGATTCCGGTCGTCGGCGCCATCGTCAACGGTATCGCGCACGCCATCGGGCATCGGTTCAACGACTTGCCGGTGAAACCGCAAAATATTCAGGAGGCGCTCGCATGACTGCTGCCAACCCAACACCGACACCGCTCATGCATCAACCCTTGATCCGGATGAAGCCCATTTCGCTGACGATCAACGGTGCCGCCATGGGCCCGATCCCGGCCCCCGACGGCCTCATGATGATCGATTTCCTGCATGAGTACGTGGGCTTGACCGGCTCGCGGCTTGGCTGCGGGCAGGGCGTCTGCCATGCGTGCGTGGTGATACTCGACAAGCCGGACGGATCGAGCGAAGAAGTGCGCACGTGCATTACGGGTGCGCATTTCTTCGACGGCAAAAAGGTGAGGACCATTGAAGGCCACGCCAAACGCAACGAGCAGGGCGAGGTGGTCGAACTCTCGCCGGTGCAGCAGAAATTCCTCGAACACTTCAGCTTTCAGTGCGGGTACTGCACGCCGGGATTCGTCAATGCGGCGACGGTGCTGATCGAGCGGCTAAAGCGCGAGCCGATTGCCAGGGCTTCAGTGGAGCAGGAGATTACGAACGCACTCGACGACCACATCTGCCGCTGCACGGGCTACGTGCGCTATTACGAGGCGGTCAGGGACGTTGTGCTGAACACGCCTGGACTTGTCAAGGATTCCGCATGAACCGGACAATTTCCTTTCGCCTCGGCGCGCTTGCACTATGCGTCGCCGCTCTGTCCGCTTGCAACGAACGTCCCGTTGAAACTGCAGCCCCCGCGCATGAAACGGCCGCCGAGCAGATCGTGCGCGGCAGTTATCTTGCAAAAGCGGCCGACTGTGCCGCCTGCCACACGATCCCCGGCGGCGCGCCGTTTGCCGGTGGTGTGAAACTCGGGTCGCCGTTCGGCACCTTTTATGGCACGAACATTACGCCGGACGCGGTGCATGGCATCGGAAAGTGGAGTGCTGCGCAGTTCTACAAGACCTTGCACGACGGCGTAGCGCCCGACAAGCAGCTCTATCCGGCGATGCCTTACACGTCTTACCGGACGATGTCCCGCGTCGACAGCGACGCCATCTATGCGTATCTGATGGCGCAAAAGCCTGCCGCCGTGCCGAATCGGGAGCCTGACCTGAAGTTTCCATTCAACGTGCGGATTGCCGTGATGTTCTGGAACATGCTGTTCCTCAAGGACGCGTTGCCGGATGCATCGGCGGGAAGCTCGGCTGACTGGACCCGCGGACGATATCTCGCGAATGCGCTAGGCCACTGTGCCGAATGCCACACACCGCGTGGTGCGTTTGGGCAGTTGAACGGTGCGAAGGCGTTGCAAGGCTCGATGCTAGGTCGTGTCGTGCCGCCGGATATCACGCCCGCGGGGCTTGCCGCGCGCGGCTGGACCAGCGCCGACTTGCAGGCATTTTTTGCAACGGGAATCAGCCGCCAGGGTTCTGCGTTCGGCGAGATGCATCCGGTAGTGATGCTGAGCACCCAGTACCTGAGCCCCGGCGATCTGCGTGCGCTGTCGACCTATCTGCTCGGCGATGCACCGCTTGCGCCCACGCCGGTTCAACCAGGGTCCGCCGACGCCGCGCAAGTCGCTGCCGGCCGGGCGAGCTATGTCGCTGTGTGCGCGGGATGTCATGGGCGCGAGGGGGAGGGCAAGCCTCACGTCGCAGTATCGATGCAAGGGAGCTCGACGCTGCGACAGGCCGATTCCCATAACCTGATCGTTGCGATGCTCGATGGCGTGGATGCCGCCGAGTTCGCCGGAACGGAAAGCATGCAGGCAATGCCGGGATTTGCCGCCACGCTCAGCGACGATGAACTCGCGCACCTCGCCAACTACCTGCGCTCGAGTTGGGGCGGCCAGCCGGGGGACGTAACGGCGGCACGCGTCAAGGCGTTGCGCTAAGCCGCTTGGTTCTACAAGGGCAGGCGCTGCCGTCCAATCAAACGGTAGCGCCCTTCGCCGCCATTTGCCGCTGCAGTTCCGGCCAGATCTTTGCGACCGCTTCCTCGCCGGCCAGGATCGCCGCGTTGCGCTGGCCGAAGTCGCTGCCGCTCATGGCGGCAAGGTTGGGGCGGATGACGAAGTCCGCGTATTTGTCGAGTTCATAAGCCTTGATGGTCTGGCCCATGATCGTGAAGGTCTGCATCAGGACGTCGAAGGAGCTTTGCGTCAACCCTGTCTCAGGGCGTGCCGAAATATCCACCGCGATCACAAAGTCCGCGCCCATCTTGCGCGCGAACGCCGCCGGCACCGGGCTCACCAGGCCGCCATCCACGTACTCATGACCGCCGATTTTCACTGGCTCGAAGATGGACGGCACGCTGCACGACGCGCGCACGGCAATGCCGGTATTGCCCCGCTGGAACAAGATTGGCTGGCCTGTCTTCAGATCAGTCGCGACGATGCCGAGCGGTTTCGCCATCTTCTCGATCGGCCGGTTATCGAGTGTCTTGTTCAGGTAATTCTGCAGCGCGACGCCTTGCAGGAAACCGCGCGTGCGAAAGGGCATCGCCCAGTCGCTGATCGACGCTTCGTCCATGGTCAGCGCGAGCTTGTTGATGGCAATGCCGCTCATCCCCGATGCCGATAACGCCGCGATCACCGAGCCCGCGCTCGTGCCGCTCAGCAGGTCCACCGTCAGGTTGCGCGCTTCGAGCGCCTTGATTACACCGATGTGCGCAAAGCCCCGAGCCGCGCCGCCGCCCAGTGCAAGGCCGATCCGCACGGGCCGCTGGAGCGTGCTGGTGGCCGGTACTGACGACGCGGGCGGCGCGGGTGACGTAAGCGCGGTGGTGGAGCTGGTCGTCGTGGTGCACGCCGTGAGCACGGCTGAGGCGCAGCCAAGAGCGAACGCGCGTCGCGACAACTGAGGCAGCGACGAAAGCGGGGGCGGCGAAGTTTTCAAGGAGTTCTCCTGCGATGCAGCGGGTAACAGGTGGAGCGTGGGGCATGGACGCTGCTCAGCCAGCTTGGTTGGCTGTCTGGTCAAGCCGTTCAGTGACGGCGCACATAATAAAACATGACGACCCCCGAAAGCAGGTCAAAAGCCCCCGGCGGGTATAATTCACCCTCGTTTTGACCGCTCGCCAAGTTCGTCCAGAAGAGACGCGCCGAAGCCGGTCCCCGATATATCGCTTGCATGGCTCCTCCCGTGCCAGCAAACGCATTTGAGCTATCGAGCACACCGCACATGACCCAAGTCCGTACCCGTTTCGCTCCGAGCCCCACAGGCTTCATCCACCTCGGCAACATTCGCTCCGCGCTTTATCCGTGGGCGTTCGCGCGCAAGATGAAGGGCGTTTTCGTGTTACGCATCGAGGACACCGACCTGGAGCGCTCGACCGACGCGTCCGTCGACGCCATCCTTGAAGGCATGGCATGGCTCGGCCTGGACTACGACGAAGGTCCGATCTACCAGATGCAGCGCATGGACCGCTATCGCGAAGTGCTCAAGCAGATGCTCGACCAGGGCCTGGCCTACCACTGCTATATGTCGACGGAAGAACTCGACGCATTGCGTGAACGCCAGCGCGAGGCCAATGAAAAGCCGCGTTACGACGGCACGTGGCGCCCGGAAGAGGGCAAGGTGCTGCCGCCCATTCCGCAAGGGGTGTCGCCGGTCATTCGCTTTCGCAATCCGCTCGGCGGCGTAGTGAGCTGGGACGACGCGGTGAAGGGCACGATCGAAATCTCGAACGACGAACTCGATGACCTCGTTATCGCTCGCCCGGACGGCACGCCGACCTATAACTTCTGCGTGGTCGTGGACGACCTCGACATGAAGATCACCCACGTGATTCGCGGCGACGACCACGTGAACAACACGCCGCGCCAGATCAACATCCTGCGCGCGCTGGGCGGCGAAGTGCCGGTGTACGCCCACCTGCCGACCGTGCTCAACGAGCAGGGCGAGAAGATGAGCAAGCGCCACGGCGCGATGAGCGTGATGGGTTATCGCGATAGCGGTTATCTGCCGGAAGCCGTGATGAACTATCTGGCCAGGCTTGGCTGGTCGCATGGCGACGCGGAGATTTTCTCGGGTGAACAGTTCGTCGAATGGTTCGACCTGGACCATCTAGGTAAGTCGCCGGCGCAATACGATCCGGACCGGTTGAACTGGCTGAACGCGCACTACATCAAGGAAGCTGACAACGCACGGCTGGAAACGCTGGCGAAACCATTCCTGGCGGACCTGGGTATCGACTCCGCCATGATCGAGCAAGGGCCGCCGCTCGAGCTCGTGATCGGCTTGCTGAAGGACCGCGCATCGACGGTAAAGGAAATCGCCGATAACGCCGCCATGTTCTATCAGGAGCCCGTGATCGACCCCGCTGCGCTCGCGCAGCATGTCACCGAAACCGTGCGTCCTGCGCTCGCTGACTTGCGCCAGGCACTGAGCGAAGTGGAGTGGAGCAAGGAAGCCATCTCCGCGGCGTTCAAGGCCACGCTGACGAGCCACAAGCTCAAGATGCCGCATCTCGCCATGCCGGTGCGCCTGCTGGTCGCGGGGACCACCCACACACCGTCCATTGATGCGGTGCTGATGCTGTTCGGCCGTGAGACGGTGCTGACCCGGCTCGACAAGGGCATTGCCTGAACATGAGGACGTTGTATCGTCGCGAACGGTGTCCGGTTTGCGCGCCAAGTTCGCACCCTAAGGACGAACTATTTTCAGACGCTGGGCTAAAAGGTATTTACAACTTCAAAAGTGCCCTTTAGAATCTCGTTTCTGTTCTGCAAGGGGGGTATAGCTCAGCTGGGAGAGCGCTTGCATGGCATGCAAGAGGTCAGCGGTTCGATCCCGCTTACCTCCACCACAGAACAGAAATGAAGCTTTTTAAAGCGCCAGAGCATCGGAAAAAAAGCTTCACAAGAATCACAAAGCTGTTTATAATGTCGTTCTTCGCTACTGACTGACAAGAAACTGATTAATAAGATTCAAACGATTAAGAAAGTGTTAATCGGAGTTAATCAGAACCAAGTCAAGATTAAGCGAAAAGAGTAAAAGACATTCACTGAAAAGTTTATGTCCCCATCGTCTAGAGGCCTAGGACATCACCCTTTCACGGTGAGTACAGGGGTTCGAATCCCCTTGGGGACGCCAAAACATCGGCGGTTGCCAGAAGCGCTGCGAGTTTGATGAGTCAACCAACCTCACGAACTGATGAAAAGAAGTGGAGCGGTAGTTCAGTTGGTTAGAATACCGGCCTGTCACGCCGGGGGTCGCGGGTTCGAGTCCCGTCCGCTCCGCCAACAAGTTGTAAAAGAAAATCCAGCTTAAGCTGGATTTTTTTCGTCCGCGTTTTTGTATCCCGCGTTTTTTCGTCCTGCTTTTTCCTGCTTCCGCTTCCTTCCCTTCGTGCTCTTTCCGCTGTCCTTTCCGCTGTCCTTTTCGGTTTCCGCTTTCGGTTCCACCCGCTATTCTTCGTACAAGCATCCCGTTGCATCTTGTTGAACGTGTGGCGTGTATGACATCGAACCGGCGCGCTCGTAAAACTCTCCATTGCCAGCGCGCGCCGGCTGACTTAGTGTTGATGACTTGATTCAGTGCTTTCATCGCGCAATGCTCGATCCCACCGAAGCTCTCTCGCCGTTTCAGTTACGCCTGGCGTCAATGGACGATTTTTCGTTCGCCGAGGCGCTCACGCGCAACAACATGAACGGCTACTACCGCCGCCACAATCTCGTGTGGCGAAGCGATCTTTTTTTGGGTAGCTGGCGCGAGTCCGAAAATTTCGTGCTCGAGTGCGACGGTCAGGCTATTGGCGTGATGCGCGTGACGCAAGAAGATCAGTCGCTGCACATCCGCGACGTACAAGTGGTGGAAGGGTGGCGCCGGACGGGCGCGGGAACGTTTCTCCTCGATACCGCGCACCGATGGGCACGCGCACGCGGACTAACGGAGACGCAGTTGCGCGTATTCGTCGATAACCCCGCTGCTCGGCTTTATATCCGCATGGGTTATAAGACCGCGGGATCGCGGCTCGCACAATTCGGCGCGATCCGGCATATGGTGCGCGGCGTTTAGCGTTTTAACGCTTGCTCGACGTGCTGCTCTCACTATCCTCTCGCGGCTCGCCGTCGCGAACAAAAAATGCTCGCGGACTTTCGCCGAACGCGCGTCTGAACATCGCGGAAAAGGCGCTCTGGCTTTGGTAGCCGAGCAGCAACGCAACTTGTGAGAGCGGCCGGCCCTGGCTCAGTAATGGAATCGCGCGCGCCAGCACTGCTTGCTGACGCCATTGTGAAAAACTGACGCCGAGTTCACGTCGAAACAGGCGTGCGATCGTGCGGGTGCTTGCACCCGCGAGCGTCGCCCAGTGCTCGAGCGAATCGGCGGAAGCAGGGTCTGCGAGGACGGCTTCGCATAATGCCAGCAGGCGTTTGTCGGTGGGCATCGGGATGGAGAGCGGCAGCGGGCGTGAGCGCGTGATTTCATCGAGTGCAAGTGTGCCGAGCAGCCGTTCACGCTCGCTTGATATCGTGCGATCGTCCAGCGCAACAGCCACCTCGCGCAGTAGCGGCGACACTTCCACCACGCGGCACGCATCCAGTCCCGGTGGCACTACGCTCGCGTCTATATACAAGGTCCGCAGAAACGCGTCTTCCACGATCACCACTTCATGTGTCACGTTCGGCGGGACCCAGATTGCCCGCGACGGCGGCACCATCCACGTCGACCCTTCCGCTGCGATTCGCAGCACGCCGCGTGTCGTGCACGCGACCTGTGCCCACGCATGCGTGTGCCGCGCAATCCGGACGCCGGCCGACACGGGCCGCGAACGAACGCGAATCGGATGCGCGCGCGTAGGCGACGACTCGGCGGGAATGTCGAGATGCTCGACTTCTTCGGGTTGCAGCGGCTGTTCGGTGGGCGTGAACATGGTTTTTAAGCGCTCCTCCACCATGATATTAAAGGCATCGCGCGCGATTGGCTTTGAAGTCGGGCGCCGGACGTGTTTCCTTGGGCCAAGCCATCCCGACGTAACACCTGTTTTATGCGCTTGGCATAATGCGCTGAATCTTCATGGATGGGATGGAACGCATGCAACATGTATTCGTCTACGGCACGCTTAGAGCGGGTGAGAGCAATGACATTCGCCTTGCAGCAGAGCGTAACGGGATCGCCGCGCCGACACTGATCGGCTCGGGTCATATCAATGGACGGCTGTACGACTTCGACGCTTACCCGGGACTCGTGCTCGATTGCGCGGCGGGGCCGGTGCATGGCGATATCTATCGAATCGATGAAACACTCGTGCCCGTGCTCGATGAAATCGAAGAGATCGTGCCGGGTGTCATCGGCTTGTACCGCAGTGAGCGGTTACAGGTGACGGTTCACGTAGACGGGCGCGCGCAGGATATCGATTGCCTGGTTTATCCGGTCGGCGAGGAGGCGGTGGAGGGTCTGCCGCGTATCGATAACGGCGATTGGGTTATGTATCGACGATCAAGACGAGCACGGCCGTGATTGATCAACACCGATAAAAAAGGCCGCCCTGAATTTCCAGGGCGGCTTGTTCTATGGACGACCGGCGTCAAGAGATTAAGAGGTTAAGCGTTAAATCTCTTCGTAAAGCGGCAACGTCAAAAACTCCGCAAACGTATCCGATGTCGACATCGCTTCGAAAATAGTCGCTGCCCGGTCGTACGGCGCGGTGTCGCCGGCAACTACTTCTTTCACCTTCACCAATTCTTCCTGCGTGAAGGCGCGAACCATCTCGGCGGTCACTTTGCGGCCATCGTCCAGTTTGCCTTTCGGTGAGCGAATCCACTGCCACACTTGCGAGCGCGAAATTTCCGCGGTCGCCGCATCTTCCATCAGGTTGTGGATCGGGACGCAACCATTGCCCGCGAGCCACGAACCCAGATAGTGAATGCCCACGTTGATATTGCCGCGCACGCCGTTTTCGGTGATGGGATCTTCGGGACGGAAATCGAGCAGATCGGTTGCTGTGACCTGCACATCCTCGCGTTGCTTCGCGATCTGGTTCGGCTCGCCGCCGAGCACTTTCACGAACTCTTCCATCGCGATCGGCACGAGGCCCGGATGGGCTACCCATCCGCCGTCGTAACCGTCGCTCGCATCGCGCGCCTTGTCCGAACGCACGCCGCCCATGGCTTTGTCGTTGGCATCAGCGTCGCCCTTGATCGGAATCAACGCACTCATGCCGCCAATAGCGGGGGCATTGCGCCGGTGACACGTCTTCAGCAATTGCAGGGCGTAGGCGCGCATGAACGGCACGGTCATCGTGATCTTTGCGCGATCGGCGAGGCAGAAATTGGCGTCGTTCTTGAATTTCTTGATCGCGGAAAAAATATAGTCCCAGCGGCCGGCGTTCAGTCCCGACGAATGCTCGCGCAACTCGTACAGAATCTCATCCATTTCGAACGCGGCCAGGATGGTTTCGATCAGGACCGTCGCGCGAATCGATCCGCGCGGCACGCCCACCATCTCTTGGGCCGCCACGAAGATTTCGTTCCACAGGCGCGCTTCGAGATGGCTTTCCAGCTTCGGCAGATAGAAGTAGGGACCCGCGCCGCGAGCCAGTTGCTCCTTCGCGTTGTGGAACAGGAACAGCGCGAAATCGAAGATACCGCCCGACACACGCTGACCATCCACGCTCACGTGTTTTTCGTCCAGATGCCAGCCGCGCGGACGCACGATCAGCGTCGCGGTTTTATCGTTGAGCTTGTATGACTTGCCGTTCTGTTCAAGCGAAATCGTGCCGCGCACCGCTTCCTTCAGATTGATATGACCGGTCAGCTGGTTGTCCCAGTTCGGCGTGTTCGAATCCTCGAAGTCGGTCATGTACGAATCCGCGCCGGAGTTCAGCGCGTTGATGATCATCTTGCGCTCGACCGGTCCGGTAATCTCCACACGGCGGCATTCGAGCGCCTTCGGCAACGTTGCGATGGTCCAGTCGGCGTCGCGGATGGATTGCGTTTCGCTGAGAAAATCCGGCCGTTCGCCTGCGTCCAGCCGCTTTGTGCGTTCGGCGCGCGCCTTGAGCAACGCCTGCCGACGCGGCTCGAATGCGCGATGCAGCGTTGCTACCAGCTCAAGCGCTCCGGGCGTCAAGATGGTCTCGTAGCCGGGTTTGATCTCAGCCGTGATGGTCATGCCCTGCGGCATGTGGGTCAGCGTGTTCGCCATGTTCTACATCTCCTTGGTCGGTCAGACGGTTTTGCGTGCTGGTTGAATCGATGAGTCGGCTAGTTGTTGGGACTGCGGGGCATGCGCTTTGAAAGATCAAATGGCGCCGCATGCTGATGCTGGGGGCACCCTGCATCGATGAAAGCAAGCAGACCGGTCATATCGCGTCCGGTGCCGCGTGGCATGACGCCGAGTTGTTCTGCGGGCATCGCCATGCGGTTGAGCCAGAAAGTGGTGTAGCCAAACCACGTCGCGCCCGTCACGTCCCAGCCGTTCGACGATACAAACACGATCTCCGAGGCCGCCACGCCGATCGCTTGGGTTCCGAGTGAGTAGGCGGCGTGCGCGGGTTTGTAGGCCCGCACGGCGTCTACAGAGAGGACGTGATCGAAGAGACCTGACATGCCGGCGCTTTTCACCGCAATGTCCAGCATCTGCGGATTGCCGTTCGACAAGATCGCCAGCTTCAAATCTGTGCGTTTGCGTAGCGTTTTCAGCGCGGTGACGGTGTCGGGAAACGCCGCCAGGCAGGCGTATTCGTCCATCAGGCGCTTTTCTGCAGCCGGAGTGAGTGCCTGTTCCAGCTTCAGGCGAGTGGCGGCGTAGCGCAGCGCGTCGAGCGTGATTGCCCAGAACGGCTCGTATCGGGCACCGGCGGGGTCCGAGAGCGTGCGCAGCTGCGTGTATTCGATCTGCTTTTGGCGCCACAACTGCGAGAGCGCGTCGCCGTGGCCGGGGAATAACTGCTCGGCGGCCGCCACGACCGAGTGCACGTCGAACAGCGTGCCGTAGGCGTCGAAGATGACAGCGCGAGGAGGCGAAATCGATGTCGGTGACATGGCTGGCGCTCCATGAATTGGTCGTTGATGATTCTATTAGTGCGTCGGAACGACCGGAAGATGCATGCAGATCACTTGATCTTTGACTTTTTCACGCCTAATCTAGTCGCCCGACATCCGAATAAACGCCGCGCATGGACCGCTTCAAGCAAATAGAAACGTTCGTGGCGGTCGTCGCGAAGGGAAGCCTGTCTGCCGCGGCACTAGCCGAAGGCGTTGCACCGGCCGTGATCGGCCGACGGCTGGATGCGCTGGAAGAGCGGCTCGGCGTGAAGCTGCTCGTGCGCACCACGCGCCGGCTGACGCTGACCTTCGAAGGATCGGCATTTCTGGAGGATTGCCAGCGGGTGATTCATGACATGCAGAGCGCGGAGGCGAGCGTGTCGGCCGGCGGGGTGAAGGCAAGCGGGCATTTGCGGGTGTCTGCTCCGGCGGGTTTCGGAAGGCGCCACGTTGCCGCGCTCGTCCCCGTTTTTACCTCGATGCATCCGGATGTATCGATCACGCTCGATCTGACGGACCGCATGGTCGACCTGGTCAACGAAGGCTTCGATTGCGCGGTGCGGCTTGGCGAGCTGCCGGATTCGTCGCTGGTGTCGTTGAAGCTGGGTGAGAACCGCCGGGTTTGCGTGGCGTCGCCGGAATATTTGCGCGTGCGCGGCGCGCCCGCCGATCTCGACGCGCTCGCGCAGCACAACTGCTTGCCGCTTGGGGCGAGCTCGAATCAGCAGCGCGGCTGGGTGTTTCAGAAGGATGGCAAGGTCGTTCAGATGCGCGTTTCCGGCACGATGGAATGCTCGGACGGCGCGGTGCTGCACGAGTGGTGTCTCGCCGGATATGGGCTGGCGTGGCGCTCGTGGTGGGAAGTCGGTGATGACATCGCAGAAGGGCGGCTTGTCAGCGTGCTCGATGCGTTCGCCGCACCGCCTATCGGGATTCACGCCGTGTTTCCGCAGCGTCGGCATTTGCCGCTAAGAGTGCGATTGTTCCTCGACCTGCTCAAACACACGTTCGGCGCGCCTGGTTATTGGGGCTGACTTTCTGGGGCTGACTTCATGGGGCTGAATTGCTGGAGCTGAATTCCTGGGGCTGAATTGCGGCCGATGGCTTCGATTCAGTTAGTACAATGAAAGTGCACGATAGCCATTGCCAAGGAGTCGACCATGTTCAAGCACATTCTTGTTCCGACTGATGGATCGGCCCTTTCACAGAAGGCTATTGATGGGGCGATCGATCTTGCCCAGTCGGTGGGTGCGCGGCTTACGGCTTATGCGTGCTTGCCGCTTTACCCGTATTCGCCTTTCGCCGATGTTGCCGTCGAGCCGCCCGGAGATTTTCACGCGCGCGCCGAGCGCGAAGCACGGGAGCATCTTGGCGCTGTCGAAAAGGCCGCTGCCGCCGCGAGCGTTTCCTGCAATTGCGTCACCAGCGTTGAATCCGCGCCTTATATCGGCATTATCGATATTGCGGAGCGGGACGGCTGCGATGTGATTTTCATGGCGTCGCATGGGAGGAGGGGGTTGGGGAGTTTGCTGATCGGCAGCGAGACTCAACGGGTGCTGACCCACACGAAGATTCCAGTGATTGTTTATCGATAGATTTTTTGAGGTTTCGTGGACGATTGCGGCATATTACGAAGCTCGATTTGGCACGCGATTGACGCGCGTCAAGCGTGTTTCTGAAAGTGGGACGAAGCGTGCCCCACGCTTATGAAGCGGACAAATGAGAATCCGGGAATCAAGTCTGGAAACGAACTGTAGAGTTACTAGTATTGAAGCAATAAAAAAGCACGCGGACCTTAGGTCGCGTGCTTTTTTGCCCACTCTATTCGACTACTTTTTGCGGGATTAGGCGACTTTCTCCTCGAAGAACTGCTCATCTTCGGTCGAACCGTGCAACGCGGTCGTCGATGCGTCCTTTTCAACAGCCTGCGTCACTGCATCGAAGTAGCCTGTTCCCACTTCACGCTGATGCTTCACTGCGGTGAAACCCTTCTCAGCCGCTGCGAACTCCGCTTCCTGCATCTCGACGAACGCGCTCATCTGGTTGCGTGCATAGCCGTGCGCGAGGTTGAACATCGAGTAATTCAGCGCATGGAAACCGGCCAGCGTGATGAACTGGAACTTATAGCCCATCGAGCCAAGCTCTTTCTGGAATTTGGCGATAGTCGCGTCGTCCAGGTTCTTCTTCCAGTTGAACGACGGCGAGCAGTTGTACGAGAGCAGCTTGCCCGGGAATTCGCGATGAATCGCTTCGGCAAACTTCTTCGCGTACGCCAGATCCGGCTTGCCCGTCTCGCACCAGATCATGTCGGCATACGGCGCGTAGGCGAGGCCACGCGACACGGCTTGTTCCAGGCCCGGCTTCGTGCGGAAGAAACCTTCCACCGTACGCTCGCCGGTCAGGAACGGCCGGTCGTTTTCATCGACATCCGATGTCACCAGATCCGCCGCTTCCGCGTCGGTGCGGGCGAGCAGAATGGTCCGCGTACCGGAAACGTCAGCCGCAAGACGCGCGGCCGTGAGTTTCGCAACGTTTTCGCGCGTCGGCACCAGCACCTTGCCGCCCATGTGCCCACATTTCTTCACCGATGCCAACTGATCTTCGAAGTGCACGCCTGCGGCGCCGGCTTCGATCATCGCCTTCATCAGTTCGAACGCGTTCAGCACGCCGCCGAAACCAGCCTCAGCGTCCGCCACGATCGGCTGGAAGAAGTCGAGATACCCTTCATCGCCGGGATTCTTGCCTTCGGACCACTGGATCTGATCGGCACGCGTGAGCGTGTTGTTGATGCGCTTGACCACCAGCGGCACCGAATTCGCCGGATACAGCGATTGATCCGGATACATCTCGCCGGCAACGTTCGCGTCTCCCGCCACTTGCCAACCGGACAAGTAGATCGCTTTCAAACCGGCCTTGACCTGTTGCATGGCCTGATTGCCGGTCAGTGCGCCGAGGGCGTTGACGAACGGCTCTTCATGAATCGATGCCCACAGCTTCTCCGCACCCCGTTTCGCCAGCGTGTGCTCGACCGGCACCGAACCGCGCAGCCGCACGACGTCGTCGGCGGTGTAGCTTCGCTTGATGCCCTTCCAGCGCGAATCCGTGTCCCATTGCTTCTGGAGTTCCTGAGCTTGTTGTTGGCGCGACATGGCGTTTCTCCTTTGATTACCTGACTAATGACTAATGGTTGGTCGTCTGGTTGAGCAATCGAAAAGTCTTGGTGCTTCTGGTTGCCCAACTCTTATATAAGAGTCTAGGGAAAGGAGAGTCGCGGAGCCAGTCGTTTAGCGAAGTTTTGGAATATAAATTCTCGTTTTAAATCAATGGATTGAAATTGATATTTCACAATATAAAATTGTCTTTCCTATGCTGAGATGACGAAACTTGTGCCATGCACCAACAATTTCGTGCCACAGAAAGTCTTTCCACATTGTGAAATTCAGGGCGTGGACGAAAAAAAACCGACGCACGAAGCATCGGTTTTCTTTTTGCTGGCACGCAAGAAACGCGCGCCGCACTCTTTACGACTTAGCTGCCACGACGCGGAGCGCGCGGGCCATCGTTGCGACGTGCTGCATAACCGTCGCGCGAACCGCCACCGAAGCCCGAGCCACCGTCACGCGAACCGCCGCCGCTGCGATAGCCGTCACGCGAGCCACCGTCGCGCGAATCGCGAGCACCAGCGCTTGCCGGCTTGTTGCCCCAGCCGCCCGGCTTAGCCGTTCCACCGTTGCCAGCACCGCCGCTACCGAAGCGACGACCTGCGCCACCTGCACCAGCGCCACCGCCCGGACGGCCACGGCCGCCAAAGCCCGGACGACCACCGCCACCGCCGGCCGGAGCCGAACGACGCGGTTCAAAGCCAACAATCACGCTCACATTCAGCGGCACGCGAACGAAACGCTCGATGCGCTTAAGCGCCCCTTGTTCAGCGTGATGCACGAGGCTGATCGCCGTGCCCGTACGGCCAGCACGGCCGGTACGACCGATACGGTGAACATAATCTTCCGCAAACTTCGGCAGATCGTAGTTGAACACATGCGTGATGCCGGGGATGTCAATGCCGCGAGCGGCGACATCGGTTGCGACCAGCACGCGCACTTTGCGCTCGCGCAGTGCACGAATCGTGCGGTTACGCGCGCCTTGCGGCAGATCGCCGTGCAGGGCAGCCGATTCAAAACCTGCGTCCGACAAACGGATAGCCAGTTGGTCAGCGTCGTTCTTGGTTGCCGTGAACACAATGGCTTGATCCAGGCCGGCATCGCGCAACAGATGGTCGAGCAGACGATCCTTGTGATCGCGGTCATCGACGTAATGCACGGTTTGCGCGATGTTGTTCTGCGCTTCGAGCTTTTGAATGATGTCGATGCGTTCCGGGTTCTTCAACAGGCGGCCGGTCAGCGAGCTGATCTTGCCGTCGATGGTTGCCGAGAACAGCAGCGTCTGGCGCGTAGCGGGCGTAGCAGCAACAATAGTTTCGATATCGTCGATGAAACCCATGTCCAGCATGCGGTCGGCTTCGTCGAGCACGAGGATTTGCAGTTGCGACAGGTCAATACGGCCGCGTTCCAGGTGATCGAGCAAGCGGCCCGGCGTAGCGACCAGGATTTCCGGGTTCTTCGCGAGCAGCATCAATTGCTGGCCATACGCGACACCGCCGAGAATGCTGACCGTGCGCAGCCGGCGCAGGTGCTTGCCGTACGTGGTTGCAGCAGCGGTAACTTGCATTGCGAGTTCGCGGGTCGGCGTCAGGACCAGCATGGTCGGACGAGCGACCGGCTGGGTGCGGCGGGCCGGGCGGGCGTTCGGGTCATGCGGCTCACGCGGTGCTTGCGCCTTCGCCTTTTCGAGCTGCGAGAAACGTTCGATAGCCGGCAGCATAAATGCTGCGGTCTTGCCCGAACCGGTCGGGCTGGAGACCAGCAAGTCGCGGCCGGCGAGCGCTGCGGGAATCGCGCGCTGCTGAACCGGCGTCGGCACTTGATAGCCCGAGGCCGTCAACGCAACAATGATCTCAGGCGACAGACCGAGCGACTCGAAGCTCGGGCCAGTCTGCACAGCGATAGCAGCGGCGACGGGCGCAACTGAAGAAATAGGGGCGGGGATAGCAGGCGAAACAGATGCTGCCGGCGCGGCGGGTGCGTCTTCGCCGAGTGCCAGTGCAGCGATGGAGTCCAGCGGGCTATGGGTGTTGCTCGAAGTCATGTCTTTCCTTGAAACGGGGAATAAGGCGTGTGGCGCCAATCGGCATACCCAAGTCGTCAGATTCAGCGAGCAAAGAAGCAGCGAGCAAATCGAAAAACGGGGGCAGCTCGCAACAATAAAGGCGAGCTTTTCGTTAGAAGCTGTATCGGATTCGACAGGCCGAGGTGGCGTTGTCGTCAGCCTGATGCATGATCGGCCGCGAAAGGCCTAGCAGGGAGGGGACAGTTTCTAAACTGGATTGGAGCAAAACGCTACGAGGCGCCGCGCTGCGCGGGTTGAATCAGCTAATGAATCGACTAAAACCATCAATTCACCCGGTTACAGTGAAGCGCAGGCAACAGTATAGCGGCAATTGTTGCGCTGCGCCAGATTTTAAGACAGTTTGATTCAAAGTGCAGTTTTGCGGGGGAGGGGAATTTGCCTACACGGTTGCATGGTCCATCTCGCCTATCTTTTGATAAAGCGCCGAGAGGCACTCAAATAGCGGCCGCTCAGACGGCGCCCCGCGCTGGCCCGCCCGGGTTTCACGCCGAGGCGCCGCTTTTCAGCGATTCCACCAGCCCGATATATTGCTGCTTTGCGGTGTCCTGCGGCGTGCCCGCGAGTGCGCCCCACGCGTCGTATTTGTATTTGCCCGCGATGTCGGCGAAACCCGGCTTGTCGCCCTGCACATCGCCCAGGCTCGCTTGCTTGTAGAGCGCGTAGAGGCGCAGCAGCGTCAAATTACCCGGACGTTCGGACAATTCCTTGACGTCCGCCTGGGCAAGCGCAAATTGCGCGTCGAGTTCGTTGGTTCCGCTCATTCGATTCTCCGGACATGCTGATTGAGGACCATCGATCATAGCAAGCCGGTTGCGCAAGCTTGTCGAGGGTTTCTTCCAGAATTCCCCGGGCTCAGGGCCCGATCCGGCACGAGCGGGCATTATCCGCGCGGCGCTCGCCGCCTAACGGGTCAAGCGTTACCACGGCTCACGTTACGTCACGCATTACAATAGCTGCCATGACACGTACCGTTTTGCTCGCCCTCGATACCTCGACCGAATTCTGCTCGGCCGCGCTGCTGATCGCCGACCCGACGGCGGCAGGCGCGGCCGCCGC
>NZ_MTHB01000253.1 GCF_002220365.1 Caballeronia sordidicola
CTCGCTTGCCGCCAATGGTCGGAAAAAGGTGGTGGTGGCAGGCCTGTGGACCGAGGTGTGCAACAACACCTTTTCGTTGTGTGCCATGGACGAAGGCGACTACGAAATTTACATGGTCGCCGACGCGTCGGGCGGCACGACGAAAGAAGCGCATGACTTCGCGATGCTACGCATGATCCAGGCCGGCGTGGTACCTGTGACCTGGCAACAGGTGCTGCTCGAATGGCAACGCGATTGGGCGCACAAGGAGACCTACGACGCAGTCATGAAGATCGCCAAAGAGCATTCGGGTGCGTATGGGATGGGGGTGGACTATGCCTACACGATGGTGCACAAGGCTCCCCAGCGTACGACGCAGCCGCACGAAATTCTGGCAGCGGTGCCTGCCAAGAAGTAAGTAGCCGCATTGCGTCGTCCGGCGAGCCGGGGCGACTCGAAGACTATGCGGGTCGCGTCTGCCTCGGATCTATTGAGCTTGCATCTGCACGAACGTGCCGGTGAATGCAGCGGGATTCGGGGCCGGTGCATCGGTATCCTGAATTCTACATGCCGGCCACAACCTGTTACTAAATGCTTTATGGAGGCAAACGCGACGAGCGGCCGCTTCCCATGAACAGTTCCGCGCGTGAACAGCGGAGCGCTCCCTGTGAGGATCACCATGACTTCCAATACTTCCGCGCCGACGCCCGCCGATGTCGTGTTTTTCAACGGCAAAATTGCCACGCAGGACGACAAACGCTCGTTCGCCGATGCGATTGCGGTCGCCGATGGCCGCATTATCGCTTCGGGGCCACGCGATGCCGTGATGCGTCACGTGAAAGAAGGAACGCGGCAAATCGACCTCAAGGGCCGGACGGTCATTCCTGGTCTTAACGACTCGCATCTGCACATCATTCGAGGCGGACTCAACTTCAACATGGAATTGCGCTGGGACGGCGTGCCGTCGCTGGCTGATGCGCTCGAGATGCTGCGCAAGCAGGTGGCCCGCACGCCTGCGCCGCAATGGGTGCGCGTGGTGGGTGGTTGGAACGAATTCCAGTTTGCCGAGCGGCGCGGACCGACGCTCGATGAAGTTAATGCCATCGCACCGGATACGCCGGTTTTCATCCTGCACCTCTACGACAGCGCGCTATTGAACGCAGCGGCGCTGCGCGCCGTGGGCTACACCAAAGACACGCCGAATCCTCCCGGCGGCGAGATCCAGCGCGACAAACGCGGAAATCCGACCGGCATGCTGATCGCACGGCCAAACGCAGGATTGCTCTACGCGACGCTCGCCAAAGGTCCGAAGCTCGCGCTGGAAGATCAGCGCAACTCTACGCGCCACTTCATGCGCGAGCTGAACCGGCTCGGTGTGACAAGCGCGATCGATGCAGGCGGCGGTTATCAGGCTTATCCCGACGACTACGCCGTCATCATGGACCTGGCAAAGAACAGCGAGCTTACCGTGCGCATTGCGTACAACCTGTTCACGCAAAACGCGAAGAAGGAAATCGAGGATTTCGCGAAATGGGTGAAGATGACGAAGCCCGGCGAGGGCGACGATTTCCTGCGCGTGAACGGCGCCGGCGAAATGTTGGTGTTCTCGGCCGCCGATTTCGAAGACTTTTTGGAACCGCGGCCCGATCTCCCGGACACGCTCGAAGCGGAGCTCGAAGCCGTCGTCCGGCTGTTGGTGGCGAACCGCTGGCCGTTCCGTCTGCACGCAACCTACAACGAGTCGATCGAACGCTTCCTGAATGTATTCGAACGCGTGAACGCCGACATTCCGTTCAACGGCTTGCGCTGGTTCTTCGACCATTGCGAGACCATCACGCAGGAGAATATCGAGCGGGTACGCGCACTCGGCGGCGGCATTGCGATCCAGCATCGGATGGCATTTCAGGGCGAGTACTTCATTCAGCAATACGGTGAAGAGGCCGTCAAGCGCACGCCACCGATCCGCCACATGCTGGACGCTGGCCTTCCCGTCGGCGCCGGCACGGACGCCACGCGCGTCGCGAGTTTCAACCCGTTCGTGTCGCTATACTGGATGGTGTCGGGCAAGACGGTTGGCGGCACTGCGATGTATTCAGTCGAAAACAAGCTGGACCGGATGGAGGCACTGCGCCGCTACACGGTGGGCAGTGCGTGGTTCTCGAACGAAGAGGAGCGCAAAGGCGCGCTGGTGCCCGGCCATTTCGCCGACTTCGCGGTACTCAGCGAAGATTATTTTTCCATCGATGAAAGCCGCATCAAGTTCCTCACCTCGGCAATGACGGTAGTTGGCGGCAAGATTGTCTACGCCGACGATGAATTCGCGTCGCTCGCACCGCCCGATCTGCCGGTGAGCCCGTCGTGGTCTCCAGTCGCCGAGTTCGGCGGTTACAGCCGTTACAAGCCGACGGCAGTGGCGTGCGTCGATGGCTGCGTCAACCTATGTGGCGTGCATGCGCATGCGCACGGCTGGGCATGGCGCAAGAACGTGCCGGTCAGTGATTCAAACGGCTTCTGGGGCGCGCTGGGTTGTAGCTGTTTCGCGTTCTGACGTGCGCCGGTTCGTGTTGCACCGACTCGTGCCGCGAGGCAAGCGAGGATCATCATGCCGACCCTGACCGATGGGGTGCTCTACGGCATCGCTATCCTGGTTCTAGACTTCCTTGCGTGGCGCTTCATGGACCGGAAAATCGAGCAGGCGCGCCTCGCTTTTCGGGCGCTCATGTTCGGCTTGTCGAGCTATGTGCTGTTCAGTTCGGGCATGAATCCGCTGCGCGCAGCACCGTGGCCCGACGAACCGTTGCGCCATATGCTTGCGCAGCTACTGGAACTGGTGTGGTGGCTGCAGGGCGCGCGCCTCGTCACGGTGGTGCTCGATCGCGCGGTGCTGCCTGAGTCGTGGCATAAGGAGCGTCTGTTCCAGGACGTGCTCGGCGCGCTGATCTTCCTCGCCGCCGCGGTTGGCGCGATCGCGTTCGTGTTGCAACTGCCCGTGCGCGGCTTGCTGGCAACCTCGGGAGCGCTTGCGGTGGTACTCGGCCTAGCAATCCAGAGCACACTCAACGACGTGTTTTCCGGCATCGTCCTAAATGCGACGCAGCCGTTTCGACTGGGCGACTGGATTACGATAGGCGAAGTGGAAGGCAAGGTTGTCGAGAGCAACTGGCGGGCGACGAGCTTGCTGAACGGGCAGGGCAATATCGTCGTGATTCCGAATAGCGTGGCGGCGCGGACCAATATCGTCAATGCGAATGAGCCGTCGCACACGCATGGCATCAGTGTCGTGTTGTCGATCACGCCCTCGATCCGGCCCGCGCTCGTACTCAATGCGCTCGCCAACGCCGCGGCCAGTTCCGACGCGGTTCTTACGGATCCCCGGCCAATCGTGAGCGTGCGGCGCGCGAGCGATGATGCGATCGAATACGAGATCGTCTGTTACGTCGATGCCCTCAGCAAGAAGATCGATGTGCGCAACGACCTCTTTGATTTGGCGCACCGGCATTTGCTGTCGCGTGGAGTCGCGCTGCGCTCGCTCTCGGTGGCCGAATCCGTGACCGAAAACGCGGATGAAAAACACCGGCTGTTGCGCAGTGTGATAATTTTCCAGACGCTCGATGACGCCGAAATATCGGAACTGGAAGCGCAACTGACCCAGCACGAGTTCGACGCAGGCGACACTGTTTACGCCGCCGCTGACGAGACCGGCCACGAGTTGCATATTCTCGCCCGGGGCGTCGCGCAGGTGAGCGTCGCGAAGAATGGCGTCGATGTCGCGTTGCGGCGCCTTGCACCCGGCGATTCCATCGGGCAGTCGGGTATCCTCGCGGGCGTGCGGACCAACGTGACCATGCGGGCGCTGACACGCGCCACTGTTTTCCGGCTCGACAAGGCCGCGCTGACGCCAATCCTCACGCGGCGTCCCGAGGTCGCGAGGGAGATGTGCCGGCTGCTGTCGGAACACCATGCGACCGAAGAGTTGCTGCTGGCGTCGCCTGTGCGTGAGGACGAGACGTCCGGCGGTCTGCTGCAATGGATTCGCGACGGTGTGCGGCGATTTCATGCGCTAGCGCATTGAACGGGGCGCGCAGACGCTCTTAAGACACTTCGCTTTAAGTTTTTTTAAGGATTCGCCAAGGTCTTTACGGATAAGTTTCGCTACGCTGCACTGGACGGTCGGAGGTTGAGGATGCCTGAGACGCAGGAACAGACATGAACAAAACCATTGCGGGAGTTGAGATTGCTGACGGTGTGATGGCGCGCGCAGCGACCGAGCAAATCCGGGGAACGGAGTCCGAGTCGATGTACCACTACGCGTTCCGGTCCTACCTGTTCGGCGCGCTGACCGGGTATCGCGAGCAACTCACGTTCGATGCGGAGATGCTGTATATAGGCGCGTTGTTTCATAACGCAAGACTCGATGCGCGACACCAGTCTTCGCCTTACCGGTTTGAGATTGACGGCGCGAATGCTGCGCGCGAATTCCTGTGGGCGTATCCGGTGAACGAGCGCGATATCGATGCTGTCTCGGAAGCCGTTGCGTTGCATATGACGCCGGCCATTCCCAAGTCTCGGCCGCCAATGGTCGCGTTGCTCAGCGCGGGCGTGCAGATGGATCTGCGTGGCGCGCTACGACGAGTTCACCGCGCAACAGCGCGACGAGGGTGTGCAGGCCTCTCCGCGCGAACCGGGTTTCAAGAAAAAGATCAGCGAAGCTTATGCGCGCGAGCTGGAGCATTGGCCGGAGACTACCTTCGGAACGGTTTATGCCGACGTTCTCGATCGATGGGACCCGAACTACCGGCGACTGAATTTTTGTGGACTAGTGCTTGGATCGGACTGGCCGAATTGACATGCACGCGGTTATTGAAAGGACATTGAGAATGGGCTACATCATTTCATTGGGAGTCGGCTTCGGCGTCGGGATCCTTTACTGGCTGCTGAAGGTGCAGTCGCCGGCGCCGCCATTGATCGCGCTGGCTGGTCTCCTCGGCATGGTACTGGGCGAGCACGCGATACCGGTCGTCAAGGCGCAATTTTTCGCGCAAACGCAAACCGTGCAGGTCGCGGGTCAAGTGAACGCCGCGGCGCCGCAGAGACCGGTGGCCCCGGGTGCCAACAACGCCGCCGACAAGCGCGGATGATGCCGCCTGCATCTATTTCCGTTTGCCGGGGAATCGCACGTGATTAAGCACGAAGACACGCTGCTCGCGCTGATCGCCGGATATGTGGACACGGTGGGATTCGTCGCGTTGTTCGGGCTCTTCACTGCGCATGTTACGGGAAACTTCGTGCTGATCGGCGCGCAAGCGGCAGGGGTCGGGCAAGGCGTGTTGCTCAAGTTGCTGGCGTTTCCGGCGTTCATCGCGGGGATTGCGTTGAGCAGCATGATGTTCAAGTTCATGGAGCGCAACCACGCCGCAGAAGCCGCCCGCGCGCTGTACCTGCTTCAGGCGGCGCTGCTGATGGCGTTTCTGGTGACCGGTCTGATTGCTTCGCCGGTCACGGATCCGAGCGCATCCGTCGTGCTTATGTGCGGCGTGCTCGGCACCATGGCGATGGGCGTACAGAACGCACGCGGCCGCCTGTTGCAGGTCACAGGCCTGCCGAACACGGTGATGACCGGCAACGTGACGCAGGTCGTACTGGATGTGATCGAACTCATCCACCGGGGCAGTGCGAGCGGTCATGGGCAACAGGTTCACGAGCGCCTCAAATGGACGCTGGCAGCCATGCTCGGTTTTGCGGCCGGGGCGATTCTTGGTGCGCTGGTTTATGTCCGGGTGTCGTTCTTCGCGATTGCCGGACCCGTGGCCGTGCTGCTGTTTCTCGCATGGAAAGAAGGTCGGCGCGCGTGAGCCGAGAGCATGCGGCGCTGGTCGTTTCGCTCCGTTTCAGTCGGCAAAGGCCGGTTTTCCAGTTTTCGAACATTACTAACTCTACGGGTAACACTATGTCCACGTCGCTTCATCGGTTCCGTCATCTCGCAGTGTTCTGCTCGGCCATGCTGATCGGGTTTACGCCAGGGTTGACGCCCATATCGTCTGCATTCGCCGATGCGAAGTTGCCCGAGACATCCGCGAGCGAGAAAGTGCTTGCCGCGAAACGCGCGGATGTCTCAGTCGGGCCGCAGTACGACACCACGCATGTGTACGTGGCATCCGCCGATCTCGACGCATTCGTGAGCGCTTTTATCGCGACGTTCGGCGGCAAGCCGTCACCGAAAGCCGTATTCACCGTGACGCCCACGCCGAGCAAGACTGCATCGCAATACGTGCAGACGCCGGTCGGCATGTTGTCGGTGTTCGGGTTCGAAACGCCGATTCCGTATCCGTTTGGCGATGAGCGCACCGGCTACCTGGTCAGCGACATGGATTTGGCCGTGAAGGCCGCGCGTGCTGCGGGCGCAGATGTTCTCGTCGACACGTTCAATGACCCGATCGGCAAGGACGCAATTATCCAGTGGCCGGGTGGCCTGACCATGCAACTCTACTGGCACACGAAGGCGCCGAATTACGCGCCGCTGCAAAGCGTGCCCGATAACCGCGTGTATGTGTCGCGCTACGAGGCCAACAACTTCGTGCGTCGCTGGATGCACTTCTCGCACGGCAAGGTGGTCTCCGACAACCCGCGTGCGGACGCCGGCGTGATCGGTCGTCCGGGTGAAATGATCCGCGAGATCCGCATCAAATCGGGATTCGGCAGCATGGTGGTGTTCGTCACCGACGGCAAGCTGCCGTTCCCGTTCGGGCGTGAGACCACGGGCTATGGCGTGGCCGATCTGGCCCAGACGCTCGAACGTGCGCAAGCGGCCGGTGCCAAAGTCGTATATCCGGCATACGCTACCGCGTCGGGCAAGACGGCGGTCGTGGAGTTTCCGGGCGGCTACATTGCTGAAATCCACGATGGCCAGTAAGGTGACTGCATTGAATGCGCGCTCGCGCCGTTACACGGCGTTGCGCGCTGTTCGCACGTTGCTGATCAGCACGGGGCTGGCGGCGTCGCTGCCGGCCTTCGCCGCCGATACCGCGACGGGCAGCGCCGACGACACTGGGACCGGCACTACCGCCGCGCCGGGTTCGTCGTGCGCGCGTCCAGCCGTGATGTTCAACCGTGGCAAGAAAACTGGGGCGTGCTGGCCAATCCGTGCGTCCATAAGACGCCGCTCGATTCGCTGAAATACATTCCGCTTTTCGGCAATCCCGACGCGTATATCTCGCTCGGCGCGATCCTGCGCGAGCGCGTTGAGATGAACGACACGCCGTTGTTCGGCCTCGGCCCGTCGCACGACGACACTTACCTTCTGCAACGGCTCGACCTTCGCGCGGATATCCGCCTTGGGTCGCACGTGCAGTTCCTCGTGCAGTTCGAAGACGCGCAGCCCTACGGCAAGGACCTCGTTTCTCCCTTCGATATAAACCCGCTCGACCTGCGCCAGGCATTCGTCGCCATTTCCGAGACGCTTGGCCCCGGCACGGTCAAGTTCCGGGTCGGTAGGCAGGAGATGGCGTTCGACTGGCAGCGGTTCATCTCGGTGCTTGACGGTCCGAACGTGCGTCAGGCATTCGACGCGATCTGGGCCGACCATGAAACCGGTCCGTGGCGCTGGATCGCTTACGCGTTGGCGACGTCGATCTGGATCGACGCCCTTCCGTTCGTCTTCACGGCAAGGGCCGCAAAGAACGTGTGGTCCCGCTCTGGCGCAGCACCGCAAGCCAGATTCGGCTCTGGCTTCGGCAGATTGGCGCTTCACCCGGACAGTGGCTCTTCCCAAATCGTTCAGGCGGACCGATGACGCGAACCGGAATAACCGATCGCCTTAACCTCGCCCACCAGGCTGCGGCAACTGATTGCGCGGGACTCAAGGGACGACGCATCTCACCGCACCTGGTTCGTCACTATCTACCCTTCCTGATTATGTCTTGTAGCCGCGCGATGTGCTGTTTTTCTAGGTAAATGCGTGTCGTCGGATAGAGATAATCTTGACTCCTTTCACCCGCTCCCCTCGTCGGGGAAGGAGTTCATCGTGAAGTACACCATTCATGATCAGGTCATTCTCTCGCGAGCACCTGAAGGCCCGCTCGCAGCTCATTTGGTAGCCTTTGCGAATGCGATCAGCGCTCAGGGATACAGTGCGCAGTCCATGAAGCAGCAGGTCCGAATCGCGGCATGCTTTAGTCAATGGCTTAAACAGACAGGTGTCGGTGTAAAGGACATCTGCTACGACCACGCAATACGGTATTTGCGGTATCGCGCCCGCCATGTTCAACCTTACCTTGGGGATCGATCTGCGCTCAGGCATGTCATTGATTTTATGCGCAGTGAGGGCGTGATACCTTGCGACAAGATAGTCGCACGTCGGGTGCCGCCGGCTGAGATCTGCGCGCAGGCATACGCAGAGTACTTGCGCGACGCTCAGGCTCTCGCTGAAACAACGATCATTAATTACGTGCCATTCATCCGCGATTTTCTCCACCATTGTTTCGGTGACGGGAAGGTCACGTTATCGCGACTACGTGCCTTAGATGTCGTGAGCTTTGTGCAGATCCGCGCGCCACATTTGCATTTGAGGCGAGCTAAGCTCATGACCACAGCACTGCGATCTTTTCTACGCTACGTGCGCTATAGCGGCGACGTTACGCTGGATTTGGCTGCCGCCGTTCCGGTCGTCGCCAACTGGTCGATGCCGTCAATTCCTCGTGCGATTTCTGCTGACCAGACGCGACAGTTGCTGGCTAGCATCGATCGACGGACTGCAGTCGGGCGTCGCGACTACGCCATCTTGCTCTTGCTCGCGCGACTAGGGTTACGCTCTGGTGCTGTGGCTTTTCTCGAACTCGATGATATCGACTGGGGCTCCGGCCAATTGAGCGTGCGCGGCAAGAGTGGGCAACGCAGCGAGCTGCCCTTACCCGTGGATGTCGGCAAGGCAATTGCCGCATATTTGCGGCACGGGCGTCCTCATAGCGCCAGTCGCCGCGTGTTTTTACGTGCAAAGGCCCCCATCACAGGCTTTCGTGGACAATCTGGCGTCGGCTCCCTCGTCCGGCATTCGCTTCAGCGCGCTGGCATCGACGCGCCCACGTTGGGTGCCCATCAGTTCCGCCATGGCCTGGCCACCCAGATGTTGAGCCATGGAGCCTCGCTCAGCGAGATCGGCGAGGTGTTGGGTCATCGTCATCCACAGACTACAAAGATCTATTCGAAGGTAGACGTCAAGGCATTGCGCACACTCGCATTGCCGTGGCCGGGAGGTGTACGATGAACACGCTTCGCCAAGCCGTTCAGGATTACCTTGATCTGAGGCGCAACCTGGGATTTAAGCTGAAGGAGGCAGGCAAGGCGCTGTCAGATTTCGTCGTGTTCATGGAGCGACATCGTGCTTCCTACGTCACTCAGGCGTTGGCTCTCGCCTGGGCTCGACAACCATCGGATGTCCAACCCGCGCAATGGGCGCGACGATTGGGTTTCGTGCGCGATTTTGCGCGCCATCGCAGTGCGACCGATCTTCGCACCGAGATACCAGCGCCGGGTTTGTTGCCGTTTCAACCTAAGCGAGCCCGACCGTATTTATATTCGACCGGCGAGATTCGCGCACTATTGCGGGCTGCGCTCCAGATGCCATACCGCTATGAACGGGGAGCTCTACTGCCGTGGACCTATCATTGTCTATTCGGATTACTGAGCGTATCAGGCATGCGTCTGGGCGAAGCGCGCAATCTCAAACTGCAGGACGTCGATCTAACAGCGGGGATATTGACGATCCGTGGAGCGAAGCTAGGCAAGTCGAGATTCGTTCCTTTGCATGCCTCGACTTGCAAGGAACTTGCAGACTATATTGCACGACGCGAACATCATTGGGTGGGGCGGCCGGTATCTTCCTACCTGTTCGTTTCGAGCTGGGGCAACCGGATGGACAGCGCTCAGATTCACCGCGCTTTCTATGCGCTGTCGCGACAGATCGGCTTGCGCGGCGCATCCGACAGTCACGGCCCGCGTCTGCACGACATGAGGCATTATTCCGAGTCCCGGATTATTCCGCATATCGATCTCCGGGGCCTGCAATCCCCGGAGAATACCCGGCCTGGGAGCCGCGCCAATACGGAATAATCAGAGGGTCTTCAAGAAGGCCAGCAGGTGATCATTGGGACGGAAACGCGGTGCTTGCACATCGGTGGTCGCGGCCTTCGCCAGCGCCTGTTCTTTTAGTTGCATATCCGCCTGGAAATAAATGGCAGTGGTTTCCACCGATTCGTGACCGAGCCAGAGGGCGATCACGACGCGATCTGCGCCATGGTGCAGCAAATTCATCGCCAATGAATGTCTCAAACTGTGCGGCGTTACTTTCTTACTGATGAGTGAGGGGCATTGAAGGCGCGCTACCGCGAGATGCTTGTCCAGCAAATATTGCAGACTGTCATGGCTTAACGCCGTACCACGCAGCGATTGAAAGATCGGGTTGGACGGT
>NZ_MTHB01000217.1 GCF_002220365.1 Caballeronia sordidicola
GATTGGGCCTGACAAGGATCGACTGCCTGCTGATAAGTCCGCGAACTGGCAATCGGTTTCCTTCGCTGCGCAGCAGACGGGTTACGTTAATCTGAGCGACGCTCGAATTCATAAGCTGTCTGACGCCGACTTTCCGTGGTTCATGGGCTGGACGAAGGTCAGCGAAGGCGCGGGTGCCTTGTCCGACGATGGCTTATGTGACGCAAAGGTCATTCTCGATCTACTTCAGGAAGCGAATAGCGCTGATGCACCGAAGGCAGGTGCGGATCAAGATCGGCTAGCCGCGTATTTGCGCGACCACGAAGACGTGCGTCAGAAGCTGCGAGGATTGATTTGCGAGGCGCCGACTGAATGGGACAAGAGCACTAACCATAAGCGCTTCGATCGGTTGATTGAGGTTGGTGAACATTACGCGGGAAATCCGGATGGTCTTCAGAAGTTCATCGAGTTTGTCGAGGGCTTTCAGTTTTGGGATAAGACGGGGCTGCCGACGAAGGTTTGGCATTTTCATCCTCTTAGCTTCGTGGCCCAGTTTAAGAGATGCGGTTGGTTGAGCAAACGTGAACTTGTACGCGCGACGAAAAAGAGTATTCGAAATGAAAAAGGTAATCAAGAAGACGAATTAACGTGGCAGACCGTTATCGATCGACTTAGTGCTGGGAACTCAGTGCGCCCAAGTGATATCGCACTATATATAAACAAAATGATGCGGAAATACGGAATTGTGACCGCCTTACGTCGCGCGCATCTTTTCGGTCAGGTCGCCGCTGAGACAGGTAGATGGCGAGCAATGGTAGAGGCCGGAGATGACGATTACTTTGAAAAATATGAACCGCGTACAGATCAAGGTGAGAAGCTGGGAAATAGTATGCGAGGAGATGGAAGGCGATTTAAAGGAAGGGGATTAATTCAGCTGACAGGTAGATATTCTTACGCAGGATATGGGAAATTTTGTGCGCGGGATTTTTTAGGGGACGCGAGTTCCTTAGTTTTGCAGAATGACGGCTTCAGCACTTGCGACGCCTCAGGCTATTACTGGGCAAGCAAACAGAAATATATTTATGATAGCAAGAAAAAACTTATCGCTAACGGAGAGCAAGGAATTAATTACTGGGCCGATCGCGGTGCTTCTGAGGGAGATATCGCAGAAGTGACAAAACGAATAAATCCGGGATTAAATCATTTCTATATTCGAAAACAATGTTTTAACCATGCGCTGAACGTTTTTGGAGATATGACTATTATATCGATCGATTTTGATGCGATTACGGAGAGCGTGTAATGTCAAAAGTCAAGTTATGCTCTGCGTGTTTGCGAGCTACCTATTTACTTGCGCTCCTAACCGTTGTCTCCAACCCAATAGCAGCCAAAGAACGCACTTATGCGAATAATAGTTGTCCTGTCACATTCGCTGTGCCACCAGATTTAGAATTACGCGACGTTGTAGGATGGACAGATCCCAATGATAAAATCGCATGTCGAATTTCCGTGGTGCGGAAAAATAAATCCAGCGCTTTGCCGTTTGAAAAATCGTTCGATGACGTCATAAATCTTTCCGATATTGTTTTGGATGTCAAGTATGTTTCAATACAATCTCGACTAAAAGACTTGAATTTTGCATTGTTGGATGGTCATATTTCATATAAGGGAGAGACACTTTCTTCCGATGCAAGGGCTATGGGCTATGAGATCTTGAGAACTCGACCGATGGAATACTATCCGGTCGGTCATGGTGACATGTATGTAGGGATACAAGACTTTATTCAAAGAAGTAAGAAAAATTTCTCGAATCGCTCGGTGTCGTACGTTTTTCTACTTGGTAATAAAAAATATTGCATCGATGTCGAAATTACATACGATAAGGGTCGCAACAACAATAAAATTAAGCAAAATACGATTTTGAGGTTGCTGCAGTCGGCGAATTTCCTCGCCGATGGAGGAAATCCTGAAAATTCAGCTTCTCATGAATAATTCCCTATTCCGAGGCAGATGGAATTAGTGAAACGGATCATTAATTCAAACCGAAGCCGCTTGCGATAATCAAGCGGTGTCATAGAAAAGAAGGCGATTCTGTCGACTGGGAGATTTGCAGCGGGAAATAGCCTGAGAAATTCCACGTTCTTCCCTCTAATCAGCCGTCTGTTGGTACCTTTACGGCGCGCTGGTGCAAAATCGTCGGGAGCAAGCCCTGTTGATCTCAGATGAAACGGCGACCGTATATTCCTGGGCTGCCGTCGGTTAAAGAGGAAGGAGATGTAATTGATGGTGAATGATATGGCTAGATCCGTAGGTTTTGTTTTTTAGTCCTAGCTTGCAACTGCGGTTTTGCATGTCCAGTCGATCATAGTTTTTCATCGTGTGAAAGAGATTATTCGATCATTAATGCTGGATCAGGGTGTGCAATTTTAACCTCGAACAGCCGTGTTGCTTGCCCAAACCAGCAACGGTTCCGTCACTGATGCCGAAGTGCGCGCGAAACTCGTTCCGTTCAAGTGTGCGGTCTACCAGCCCGCTTGCAAGCAAATTCATTATCCCGATGAGATAGATGGGGTCGAACAACGCGTGCAAGAGAGCAACGATGCGCCTGCATCGGAAAACGGCGAACATGGAGGCAGCTCAGTGGCAGCGGGTACGGCGTCACAGCGCGTTGATGAGGCGAACTAGGACTGCGAACTGGGCTAGACCATCGACCGAGATGGTCGTTGCTCGCATCGATCAAGTCGATGCGGTCCGCTCCTTGCAGTTTCGGAAGAACACCCGCGCAACAACGCGCTAGTTATACCCAAGTATTGCAATGGCGGTGATGTCGGATCGGTCGGACACATTGCAGGCGAGAACGGTCATGGGCGCCTGGAGCATCGACACATAGGAGGAGCACTGCTTTTCGGTTTTGGCTGCTGCCTTGGATACCGTGCTGCGGCTTACTGCCGGCGACGAGGTCGAGGCATTGAGATGATTGAACGTCTTCATGTTGAACACCACTTCGTTTAGTTATCGGCGAAAACAACGGCGTGCCCGGGTAGACGTTCGCGCAATGGCGCTATCTCGTGACTAACCACGAGACAGCCGAAGTTCGTGTTCTTCCAGTAAGCGCCAACCGCAGGGTTCGGGACATCGGTAGTGTTACCAATGCGGCGGCACAAACCCGCGCTGGCTGGGCTTGGCTCGCATTAAGCGTATGTTTAGGGCAACAGTATTGAGGGCGCGCAAGCGCGAGCGCAATTGGCTTGCGTTTGATTGAGACGATCGCGTGCGGCAGGGTCTACCGACTCTTAGGGTTTAACCGCAATCGATGTTTTTCAGGCCAGGGCCAAAGGGTCACACGACATCACCGCGCGAGGTGCGGATGGTGTGATCGGTTAGCGGCTAACAAGGGGCCACAAGGGGCTCACAAGGCGGATACGTTTCAAGAACAGCCACGCGAACAGCGATGCGGTGCCCCGCGATGCAGACGTGGTGTACTGCTTTCCGAAGGTGTTGCGGCTCGATTAGCGCCATGCGTGCGTACAAAACAATGTCTGCCTTGCGTCACTTGGCCTCGCACGAACTCAAAACAGAGTCGGCCGGCGTATCGGCTTTTATTCAGCCAGCGGGCGGTCCGACGTCGCCTCGGGTTCTTCGCCAAATCCTGCTGTTTCAGTCTCCGTCCCGGTCGCATCCGCCGGCCTTTCATCGTGCGCCGCATCTCCAAGACCCAACTGCTGCCGTGCTTTCCCCCAATACTCGTCCGCGCGTCCGTCAGGACTACCGTCTTGTTCCCAAAGATGGAACGCAAGCGTGCGAATCTGCTCTTCCGACATCTGGACGTCCATAGTCTGCCCCGTAAAAGTGAATACCTGATCCGAAAAAAATCGGTCAACGCAAAACCGTGACCACGCGAAGCTCGCTTGAGCTTAACGACACAGGCAGCAATTTTCGTGACACCCGAAGATTGAGGATCGGGGTATCCGGGTCGCGTTTAAATAAATGGCGACGCGGCGCTCAGAGCCGCAAATTAACGTATGAGGAAAGAATTGCCATGCGGGGGCGCGTGCGAAGGGTTGCGCAAAGACAGGGTGCCTGAATTTGGACGCATTGGACGGGACCGTCGCGCGCGATGGGGCGATGAAACAGCGCTCCAATACGGCCGCGATTCACTGGTGGCCGTATTGGATCACGTTGCTTGTGCCAGGCTGCGCATCGCCCGGGTGTTGCAAGGACTAAAAAATCACATACACCTTGCGCATGGCTTCTTCCACTTCCCACAGCCCTTCGGTATTCGCTTCGAAGAACAGCGTGTCGCCGCTGGTAAAGTGAATCGTGTCTTCGCCGTCGGCCGTAAAGCGCCCGCGCCCGGCCAGGAAATGCATCACTTCCGCCTGCTTCACCGAGCGCCGGTACGTCCTCGCCGTACATTCGAAAATACCGTTATCAATTGCGTCGGCGCCTTCGATCACGCGTTGCACGCCCGAGACTTTGATCGGCGTCGTGCCGGGCAAGCCGGCGGTGCCCCAATCCTCGAGATTTTGCAGGCTGACGCTCTGCTTGATTTGCTGAACCTTCATGTGGACCTTATTGATTCGTTATATGCGAAGCGTGATGTCAGGCCGCGCTATCCCGCTCTACGGTTCGCTCGATTTTCCCCAGCCGCACGACGGTCACGCCCGGACGTAATTGCCGAAGCGACGGCATCACCAGCATGCAGTCATCGTAAGGCGTGTGGATCGGCTCACCGTTCGACCAGCCGATCAGGCTGCCCGCTTCGGGGAAAATTTCCAGGCCCGTGTAAGGCGCGGCAAAGCGAAAATCCATGCTTTGTGCCACCACCGGTTGCGTCACACGTACAACATGCATGGTTTGCGGCAGGGGGCTAAGCCAGTCGCCGGGTAAGTCTTCCCTATCGATCACGCCGGATAGCAGCAGGAAGCGCGCGGTCGTATCGCGGGCGACGGTGACAGCGCTGCGTTCCCAATGCTGTCCGCATTCGATCAGCAACGCGTTCTTCGGGCTGGCGGCGTCGCCGAAACCTTCGTAATCGCGCATCCGGCGGCCTTCGGGATGACCCTCATCGCAGATCACCGTGGCAGGCGTGCCGAGCCGCAACGACAAGTCGATCCCCTTGTCCAGCGGACCCGCGACAATCAGCGGCTTGCTGCGTTCGTGCATCGAATGGAGGTCGAGCAGGGCATCTACCGTATCGATGACCGGACGCATCTCGCGAGCCCGTGCGAGCTCGCTGGACGTACGCGATGTGTCGTCGAGCACCTTGCTGGTCCACACGCGGTTGAAGTCCTGATCGACGAAACGGGCGGCGTCGGGCTTCGACGGATCGAAGCTCGCATACGCCGCGACGTTCGCGAACGAAAGCGTCAGGCGGCCGCGTCGTGGCCGCAATTTCAGGCGCAGCAACGCGTCGACCACAATCGCTCCGCACACTTCATTACCGTGCGTGAGCGCGTTGATCATCACGTGTGGTCCCGGCGTTCCGGAGTCAAACGTGTGCACATACGGAATGCCCGACTCGGACTCGGCATGCACCGAGATATCGGGGAACGTGACCTCGATCGGATAGTTTTCAGCCGGCGTGCTCATAAGTGTCTCCGAGAAATTACGGCCGTCAGGATGAGTTGGAAGGGAACGGTTTTGACGTCGCTTCCGTGCTCCGCTTGACAGCCTCAAACATACCAATGGTATGGTCTGGTGAATGAAAATTAAGCGCGCATACCGATTCCGGTTCTACCCAACGCCCGAGCAGAAAGTTATTCTTGCGCGGACGTTTGGATGCGCGCGCTTTGCTTATAACCACATGCTCCGGCAGCGCACAGAGGCGTGGTATGAGCGGCAGGAACGTATGGGTTATCACGAGAGCTCCGCTGCGTTGACGGTACTCAAAAAGACCGAAGAATATGGCTGGTTAAACGAAGTGAGTTCGGTTCCGGTACAGCAGGCGCTTCGGCATCTGCAAACTGCGTTCACTAATTTTTTCGCCCAGCGGGCGAAATATCCAAATTTCAGGCGCAAGGATGGTCCGCAGTCAGCCGAATACACGACGAGTGCTTTCAGATGGGACGGTGCGGCGCTCAAACTGGCGAAAATGAAAGAGCCGCTTGCGATCCGCTGGTCACGCGCGATCCCCAAAGGCGCGAAGCTAACGACAGTCACCGTGTCGAAGGACACGGCGGGCCGACACCACGTCTCAATGCTCTGCGACGACGTAGTGAGCGCGCGCCCGGTCGCTGCTGGACAGATCGGCATCGACTTAGGGCTTGCCCATTTCGCCATTCTTTCGAACGGCGAGAAGATTGCCGCGCCGAATGTGTTCCGCAAGAACGAGGCGAAGCTCGCAAAGTTGGCGCGGCGCCTCGCCAAGAAGCAAAGGGGCTCTGCCAATCGCAAGAAGGCAAGGGTCAAAGTCGCACGCATGCATGCCAGGACGACAGACTCCCGTAGGGACTTCCTGCACAAACTTTCGACCCGGTTGATCAACGAAAACCAAGTGATCGCCATTGAAAGCCTGTCCGTCAAGAACATGCAGAAGAACCGTCGCCTGTCGAAGTCGATGAGCGATGCAGGCTGGTCCGAGTTTAGGCGGCAATTAGAGTACAAAGCGCAGTGGTATGGGCGTACGCTGATCGGTATCGACCGCTGGTATCCATCCAGCAAGCGATGCAGTGACTGCGGGCATACCATCGCCAAAATGTCGTTGGAGACGCGTGCATGGACATGCCCGGAATGCGGGTCGATCCACGATCGCGACATCAACGCTGCGCGTAATGTTTTGGCCGCCGGGCTGGCGGTGTCAGCCCATGGAGAAAGCGTAAGTCCCATGTCTCTTTGAGATGATGTTGGGTCGCATTCTTTGAAGTGGGAATTCCCTTCCTTTAGGTAGGGGAAAATGTCAAGCGAGATTCCCCTGACACAGGTACTTGATGGAAAGGTAGTCGTCGAGGCCGTACTTCGATCCTTCGCGGCCATAGCCTGATTCTTTCACGCCGCCAAAGGGCGCTGCTTCGCTGGCCAGCGCGCCTTCGTTGATACCCACAATGCCCGCTTGCAGCGCTCGCGACACACGGTCAATACGTCGCACATCCTGGCTATAGAAATACGAAGCGAGGCCGAACGGCGTGTTGTTGGCTGCCTCGATGGCTTCTGCTTCATCGTCAAAACGAAATAGCGCCGCGACGGGTCCGAAGGTCTCTTCGCCGCACAGGAGCATCTCGTGGGTGGCATCGGCGAGCACGGTCGGGGCGTAGTAATGCGGGCCGAGTTCAGGCAGGCGCCGGCCGCCGGCGAGCACGCGCGCACCGTGCGCGAGGGCGTCATCTACGTGGCGCGCGATCTTGTCGATTGCGCGGATGTTGATCATCGGACCGATCTGCGCGTCGGGGTCGGTAGCGGGCGCGACCTTCAATTCGGATACGCGGCGGCTCAGCATGTCGGCGAATTTGTCGTACACACCGGCTTGTACATACACGCGGTTCGGGCACACGCAGGTCTGTCCGCCATTGCGGAACTTGGAGGCGAGAAGGCCCGTGACGGCGGCGTCGAGGTCGGCGTCGTCGAAGACAATGAACGGCGCATTGCCACCCAGTTCCAGCGATAACTTCTTGAGCGTCCCCGCCGATTCACGCGCCAGATACTTGCCCACCGGCGTCGATCCGGTGAACGTGATCTTGCGTACGCGCGAGTCCTCGAGCCAGTCCGCAACGGTCGCCACCGCGTGATCCCGCGAGGCCGTGATGAGGTTCAGCACGCCCGCCGGTACGCCGGCTTCGTGCGCCAACAGCACCAGTGCGGAGGCGGTCAGGGGCGTGTCTTCAGCAGGCTTCGCGACGACCGTGCAACCGGCCGCGAGCGCCGGTGCGATCTTGCGCGCGATCATGGCGAGCGGGAAATTCCACGGCGTGATGGCCGCGACAATGCCGATGGGTTCCTTCACCGCCGTCATGCGCTTGCCGTGTTGCTGCTGCGGAATGATGTCGCCGTAGATGCGCGTGGCTTCGTCGGCGAACCAGGCGACGTACGACGCGCCATACGCTACTTCGCCCCGGCCTTCGGCTAGCGGCTTGCCCTGTTCCAGCGAGATCAGCGCGCCGAGCGCGTCCTGATTCGCGAGGATCAGCGCGTTCCATTTATGCAGGATCGTCGCGCGTTCCTTCGGCAGCAAGTCGCGCCATGCGGGCAGCGCGCGAGCGGCGGCATCGGTGGCGGCGCGTGCGTCGGCGGGGCCGCTGTCGGCGACTTGCGTAATGATTGTGCCGGTGGCCGGATCGGTGACGGCGAAGCGCGCGCCGTCAGCCGCCGCGCGCCATTGGCCATCGATGAAATTGTCCGGGCGGATCAACTCCTTCAGTTCGAACTGGCGTGTCATGGTCCATGCTCCTGGTTTAAGCCAACTTGGTTAAGCGCGATGCTTCGGGCTTGCTAGTTCAAGCCAGCCGCGCGGCAATCGCCTGGCCGACTTCCGTCGTGCTTGCTTTTCCGCCGAGGTCGCCGGTGCGGGGCCCTTCCTTGAGCGTTGCCTCGATTGCCGCAAGGATTGCATCGTGCGCCTCGCGTTCCGGGCCTTTGAAGTCGCCGACAAACTCGAGCATCATGGCCGCCGACCAGATCATGGCGACCGGGTTCGCCATATTCTTGCCCGCAATGTCCGGCGCCGATCCATGCACGGGTTCAAACAGCGAGGGGAATTTGCGCTCGGGGTTCAGGTTGCCCGAAGGCGCGAGACCGATGGTGCCGGTGCACGCCGGGCCGAGGTCGGAAAGGATGTCGCCGAAAAGATTGGTCGCGACCACTACGTCGAAGCGGTCCGGATTGAGCACGAAGCGGGCGCACAGGATGTCGATGTGTTGCTTGTCCCACTTCACGTCCGGATAGAGCGCCGCCACTTCGGCGGCGCGCTGGTCCCACCACGGCATGCTGATGGCAATGCCATTGCTCTTCGTGGCCACGGTGATCTTTTTCTTCTCGCGGCGTTGAGCGAGATCGAATGCGAATTTCAGCACGCGTTCGCTGCCGTGGCGTGTGAACACGGATTCTTGCAAGACGAACTCGCGGTCCGTGCCTTCGAACATCACGCCGCCCACCGACGAATATTCGCCTTCGGTGTTTTCGCGCACGATCCAGAAGTCGATGTCCCCGGCTTTGCGGTTCGCGAGCGGCGACGGCACGCCTTCGAACAAACGCGCGGGGCGCAGGTTGATGTACTGGTCGAATTCGCGGCGGAATTTAAGGAGCGAGCCCCACAGCGAGATGTGATCGGGGACGGTGTCGGGCCAGCCGACTGCGCCGAAGAGGATGGCGTTGCAGTCCTGCAGTTGCGCTTTCCAGTCGTCCGGCATCATCTGGCCGTGCTTTGCGTAGTACTCGCAGCTTGCCCATTCAATGTGCTTGTATTCAATGGAAATGCCAAAGCGTTTCGTGGCGGCGTCAAGGACGCGGATGGCTTCGGGCATTACTTCCGTGCCGATGCCATCGCCGGGAATGATTGCGATTTTGTAGGTCTTGGTCATGTTCGGGGTCCTGTTAAGGGTTTATACGCGTAAGGATCACCAGCCTGTGGCTATTATTTTATTCCGCTCTACAAGGCTTAAAATCAGCGTTTTGGTTAAGCCACTGTGCACGAAGCGTGAATAATGAATGTCACTTCTTCCCCGAACCTCGATGATCTCCGCGTCTTCTGCACGGTCGCCCGCAAATCCAGCTTCAGCGCGGCCGCGGAGGTCCTGTCGGTCTCGGCGGCGTACGTCAGCAAGCGCGTAAGCGTGCTCGAAACCGACCTCGGCACGCGCCTGCTGCATCGCTCCACGCGCCGGGTCGCCATTACCGAGGCGGGCGAACGCGTCTACGCGTGGGCGGAAAAAATCCTCGATGACGTCGATCACCTCGTGGAAGACGTGTCCACCACGCGCCGCATTCCGCGCGGCACGCTGCGCATTTCCAGCAGTTTTGGTTTTGGACGGCATATCGTGGCGCCCGCGCTGGCACGTCTGTCCGATCAACATCCGCAATTGAGTGTGCGCCTGGATCTGTTCGACCGGTTGGTGGATGTGGCGGGGGAAGGTTTCGACCTGGATATCCGGATTGGTGACGAGATCGCGGCGCATTTGATTGCCAAGCGGCTGGCGTCGAATCATCGTGTGCTGTGCGCATCGCCGGACTATGTCGAACGTCATGGCGCGCCGAAGCAACTGGCAGATCTCGCGAGCCATGCGTGCCTGGCGATCAAGGAGCGCGATCATCCGTTCGGTTTGTGGCGCTTGCATGTGCGTGGCGAACCGGTTTCGATCAAGGTGACCGGGCCGTTGTCGACGAATCATGGCGAGGTCGCGGTGCAATGGGCGCTGGCCGGGCGCGGGATCGTACTGCGCTCGCTGTGGGACGTTCGCCCGTTGCTTGAGAGCGGCCAGTTACTGCAAGTGCTGCCCGACGTTACGCAACCGGCCAACGTCTGGGCGGTGTACCCGGCGCGGCTGGCTGCTTCGGCGAAAGTGCGGGTGTGCGTGGACTTTCTCACCGACGAGTTCGCGCAATGGAACCGGCCACTTGCCTAAGGTTAGCAAATTCGCTAACTGTGATTCTGTGAAAACAGGCTTTCGAGCGGATAGTGATTCTTCACGAACGCCGACTTGATGATGATGAAGCTGAAGTACTTCTCAATGCCGATATCGCGTTCGAGCAAGCCTTCAATAATGCTTTGGTAGTGACTGACGCTGCGTGTGACGAACTTGAGCAAGTAGTCGTATCCGCCGCTTGCCAGATGGCACTCCACGATTTCATCCACGTCCTTGATCGCCGCGACGAACTTGATGAAGTCCTCGCGGCGATGATCGGCAAGCGTAACTTCAGTGAAGACAATCTGTATGTCGCCGAGCTTTTCCAACTGGATCTGCGCGCCATATCCGACGATATACCCCGCCTTCTCCAGCCGCTTCACGCGGATCAGGCATGGGCTCGGCGAGAGCCCGACCGCGTCGGCCAGCTCGACATTCGTGATGCGGCCTTTCTTCTGCAATTGCGAAAGGATGCGCAGATCTATGCGGTCAAGCTTGCCTTCGCTGCTCATCGTCAGGGTGTCTCTCCAGTTGCGTGGGATCGTCTCAACAGTGCCATTCGAACTTTGCCGTTTGATCTTGCCGTTTGATCTTATCACGCAGCTACGTGGGCCTTCATCTCGACTTTGACGCCTGCTCTGGCTCCGCCCGAGGCCTTGTTCAGCTTCAGCGCGGCGCGGACTTCGGGTTCGGCGAGCACGTCGTCGAGCGTCTTCTCGAGGCGCTCGAACATCAGGTCGAACTCGCCTTCCGTGTAGCTGAGAGCCGGCGCAAAACCCAGGATGTTGTCGCCGAAAGCGCGGAACACCAGACGATTCCGGTACGCGGCTGCCGTGATCCGGTCGGACAAATTAAGCGCTGCGTCGAAGCCCTGCCGGGTGTCTTTATCGGAGACGAGTTCGAGCGCGCCCAGCAATCCGCGATGACGTGAATCGCCGACCAGCGGATGCGCCAGCAGTGCGTCGAGGCCGCGTGCGAAACGCTCGGCATGACGAACGCCGTTCGCGAGCAGGCCACCTTCGTGATAAAGGCGCAGCACTTCGAGGCCGATGGCCGCGCTGACCGGGTGCGCCGAATACGTATGACCATGACCGACGATCGCGGCGGCGTCGCCGTTTGCGATGCCCTGGTACACGGCGTCCGACATCAATACCGCGCCCATGGGTGCGTAACCGGCCGTCAGGCCCTTCGCGACCGTCATCAGGTCCGGCTCGACGTCTTCGGCCTGGCAGGCGAACAGCGGGCCGGTACGGCCGAAACCCGTGATGACTTCATCGGCGACGAACAGGATGTCGAGCTTGCGGCACGCTTCGCGCATGGCTTTCAGCCAGCCGAACGGCGGCACGATCACGCCGCCCGAGCCCTGGATCGGCTCACAGAAGAACGCCGCGACGTTATCCGCCCCGAGTGCCGCGACCTTCGTTTCCAGTGCGGCGACGGAGGCGGCGATGAGCGCGGCATCGTCGGCGAAATTGTTGCGATACGCATACGGCGACGGGATGTGATGCTGGTTAGGCAACGGCACATCGAAGTTCCGATGGAACGCGGGCAGTGCGGTCAGTCCCGCGCCGACCGACGATGACCCGTGATAACCGCGTTCGAGCGCGATGATGTGTTTCTTCGACGGCCGGCCGGTCGCGTTGAAGTAGTGCGTGATGAAACGCAGCGCGGAGTCGACCGCGTCCGATCCGCCCAGCGTGAAATACACGTGCTGCAGCGAGGCGGGTGACAGCTCGACCAGTTTCTCGGCCAGTTCGATCGCGGGTGCGTTGCCGAAGTGGAAATAGCTGGTGGCGTAGGGCAGGCGGGCCATTTGTTCGGCGGCTACTTTCACGATACTTTGCTGGCCGTAGCCTACGTTGACGCACCAGAGACCGGAGAAGGCGTCGAGGAGTTCGTTGCCTTCGGCGTCGCGCAGGAATGCGCCGCTGGCGGAGTCGAGGACGGTGACGCCGCGGGCTTCGTGGGCACGGTAGTTGATGACCGGATGAATCAGATGCTTACGGTCGGCTTCGATGAGCGATTGAATCGACATGGGGATTTTTCTCGTCGCGGAAAGGGGCTGATGACCGTTCCATACTAGAGAAGGAGGGTAGGGACCCGACGCCCTAAACAATTCGTGAAATAGCGCGAATGCCGCGTTTTGCAGCGCGCCCGCAGCATTTTCTGCCGCGGGCGCGTAAAAACGGTCATTTGCCGTGATTTGCCGTGGTGAGGGGGCAAATTCAGTAGCCGCGGCTGCGATCGATCTGGCCGATCATCGGCAGACCTTCGCGATGGCGTCGCAGATTCTCGAGCACGACTTCCACGGCGCTGTCCGGCCGTGTTTCGCTGGCGATATGCGGCGTGATTCGAACGTGCGGGTGAGTCCATAGCGGATGCGTTGGCGGCAGGGGTTCGGGATTGGTGACGTCGAGGATGGCGTTTTGTAGCTGGCCGCTCGCGAGTGCAGTGAGCAGGTCGTCCTGATTGAGATGCGGGCCGCGGCCGGTTTGAATCAGCGACGCGCCGCGCGGCAGCTTGTTGAATAGCGCGGTGTTCAGCACGCTGCGGGTAGCGTCGGTGAGGGGGAGCAGGCAGATCAGGATGTCGGTGCGGGCGAGGAACGAGTCGAGTGTGCTGGCACCGGCGTAGCATTCGACGCCTTCAATTTCCCGGCCTGAGCGGCTCCAGCCGGCGCAGGCAAAGCCGAACAGTTTCAGCCGTTCGAGCACGGCGGTGCCCAGTACGCCTAGGCCGAGTACGCCGATGCGTCGGGATGACGCTGCGCGTACTGGCAGGGGGTTCCAGGTTTGGTGTTGTTGCTGCAGATGGTAGTCGATGAGGTCGCGGTGAATGGTGAGCACGGCGTGGGTGACGTATTCGACCATTCCTTCAACGATGCCGGGTTCGATCATGCGGACGACCGGGATGTGGCCGGGCACGCCGGAGAGGTCGAATTGATCGACGCCTGCACCGACCGAGAACACGACTTCGAGGTTCGGTAGGGTACGGGCGGGGTCTTCGGGTGGTTGCCAGGCGGCGAGGTAGCGGACCTTCGCGGGATCGCCGGTTTCTGGCCACACGTGGAAGGGCATGTCAGGGGCTTTTTGGGCAAAGAGCCGCGCCCATTGGGCTCCGCGTTCGGGACTGCCTTTATAGAGAAAGCTCATTTCGCTCGCGCCGGTGGATGGGGTTTTTGGGGTTTTTAGGGGGTAGCGGTTGGGGTTGATGCCGGGTTGCTGCTGTTAGTGTTAGCGGTCTGCCTGAGTTGGCTTATTTCTTTAGCACTATTAGCCACTGTGCGTGGCGGCACGTCATTTCTTTGTCCAAAGCGACAAAGAAACGAAGCAAAGAAAACGCTTTCAAACCACGCTACCCTAAGTGTCCACAGCGTGCAGTTTCCATTCATAGGTGCCCCAAAAGCACGGTGCTCGCCAGAGCCACGGATGTGTGAACCCCTCCTTCTCCGTACACGGGTTCTGACACGCTTCGCCACCAGTGACTGAACCTGCCCAAGGTTCACCCCGCGCTATCCGCGAACAACCAACCACCAAATTAGTGTGCTCGGCGCAACCACGTCGCCAACCCACCAG
>NZ_MTHB01000076.1 GCF_002220365.1 Caballeronia sordidicola
CCAGCGCTTCAGCCTGTTGCCCCAGCCAGCGCGTGACGTTCGCCAGGCTCACGACATAGTTACCGTGGTTCTTGAAGTTATCCGGAAGCAGCCAGTTCGGCACCTGTTTTGCGCTGTCCTTCGACAAGAACAGGAAACGGTCCTCGGTGACTTCCACATCGAGCGGTGCGCCCTGGGTCTTCCAGTCGGGGAGCAATTCGCTTAAACCCCGCGGGTCCATCACGGCGCCCGAAAGGATGTGCGCACCGATCTCGGAGCCTTTCTCCAGCACGCAGACACCCAGCTCCACGCCTTTTTCCTGCGCGAGCTGCTTCAGCCGGATAGCCGCCGATAGCCCCGCAGGACCGCCGCCCACGATCACGACGTCGTACTCCATGGATTCACGGGGACCGTACTGCTCGATGAGACTCTCCGGGGTCATCCAATGCTCCTGTCTAACGTTAGAATGCTTTTTTTGGGGATCGCGTATTGTCAGGGAACCCTTCGCAGGGTGCAACCGACGATCCTGAAATTAGCACGACCGTATTATTTTAGGATAGCATATCGGCTGTGTCGATTCGATGCTTATTTGGGGCGAACGGCGTCAGGCCGGTTCGAATCCGGGCATCTCAATCGCTTTCAACCAAGGAAAAACAATGGGCCGTTCGATCAATCTGGAAGGCAAATGCGCGCTGATCACCGGCGCCTCCAGCGGACTTGGCAAGCGCTTTGCGCAAGTGCTGTCGCAGGCGGGCGCACGGGTCGTGCTGGCAAGCCGGCGCACCGAGCGCCTGAAGGAACTGCGCGCCGAGATCGAGGCGTCCGGGGGCGCGGCGCACGTCGTGTCGCTCGACGTGACTGATTACCAAAGCATCAAGGCGGCCGTCGCGCACGCGGAGACGGAGGCCGGCACGATCGACATCCTCGTGAACAATTCGGGTGTGTCCACCCAGCAAAAGCTGACGGACGTGACGCCGTCGGACTTCGACTTTGTTTTCGATACCAACACGCGCGGCGCGTTTTTTGTCGCGCAGGAAGTGGCGAAACGGATGATCATGCGCGGCAACGGCACGGTCAAGCCGGGTTACCGGATCATCAACATCGCGTCCATGGCGGGGCTCAAGACCTTGCCGCAGATCGGCATTTACTCCATGAGCAAGGCCGCCGTCATTCATATGACGAAGGCGATGGCGCAGGAGTGGGGCCGTCACGGTATCAATGTGAATGCGATTTGTCCGGGTTATATCGATACCGAACTCAATCACCATCACTGGAAAAGCGAGGCGGGCCAAAAGCTGCTGGCCATGCTGCCGCGTCGCCGCGTGGGTACGCCTGAAGACCTGGATGGCTTGCTGCTGCTGCTTGCCGCCGACGAATCGCAGTTCATCAACGGCTCGGTGATCGCTGCCGACGACGGGTTTGGCCTATGAGCCAGGTTCTTGAGCAGGCGAGCCCAACAACGCCAGCGCCGGCCGGTTTTCATCGCGTCATTGATCTGTCCATGCCGCTACGATGGGGCGACATGGACGCATTCGGCCACGTGAACAACACGGTCTACTTCCGTTTCATGGAGGAAGTGCGGATTTCGTGGTTCCGGCAACTGGCCATTGCCGGTGCCAACGTTGAAGGGCAGGGACCGGTGATCGTGAATGCGTCGATGGAATTCCTGAGGCAGCTCCACTATCCCGGCGATGTCATCGGCAGCATGTTCGTGGGGCCGCCGGGCCGCAGCAGTTTCGACACGCGTTTCGAGCTGTTTCGTGCCGACGACCCCACCGCGCTCTACGCCCGCGGCACGGCGAAATGCGTTTGGATCGACTACGCGGCGGCGAAATCGGTGCAGATTCCCGACCTGCTGCGCCATGCCATTGAAACGGCCGCAGTGGGCATCAAAACAGGCGCCTAGTCTCCCAGCAGCCGCTGCAGCAACTCGGTCGCGTTGCCCGTGTCGTATTTGCGCATGAGCCGCGACCGGTAGATATCGACGGTCCGCGAGCTGATATCCAGCGCGCGGCCGATCTGCTTGCTGGTCTTGCCGGTGACGAGCTGCGCGGCGATTTCTCGTTCGCGGGGCGTGAGCTCAATGGCAACCCGGCGGGTTGCGCTCAGATCCTCGAAGGTCCATACGCCGGCTGCGTGCGGCGCGCTCAGGTCGAGCGAGCGCCCGGTCACGTGGCACCAGAACAATTCTCCGTTTGCGCGTTTCATGATGCGGTCGTCGGCGTAACTGCCCCGGCGCTGCATCAAGGCGGCGATGCGCTCGCCGATCCGCTTGAACTCCACCGGCGACGGATACAGCACCTGGAACGATTGGCCGAGCAAAGCCTGCGGCGCCGCGCCGAAAATCGCGCAGAGCTGCTCATTGCAGTCTTCGATGATCCGTTCCCGTGACAACACCAGTCCGACTGGCGCAAGATGAAACGCTGTTTGGTAATCCAGTTGACGCATTTGGCTCGCACGTGTCGGGTTTAGCCCGCGTTTAGCTATTGCATCGCCGTGCAGTACGGCAATTCCTTATGTATTTTTGCGTATTGTGCCGGATCGATCCGGCGTCGTACTCTTTTGCCACGTGAGAAAGTCGTCTCGCGCCATGCAAACCGGTCGCGCAGACGGCTTAAATAAACGGATTTCATCCAGATCAGGAAGGGACAAACAGATGAACAAGGTCTATCCCAGCGCGAAAGACGCGCTCGATGGCATCGTGAAGGACGGGCAGACGTTTGCCGTCGGTGGTTTTGGCCTGTGCGGCATTCCCGAGGCGCTGATCGCGGCATTGCGCGACACGGGCGTCCAGGGCATTACGTGCATCAGCAACAACGCGGGCGTTGACGGCTTCGGACTTGGGCTGCTGCTCGAAACCCGTCAGGTCAAGAAAATGATTTCGTCGTACGTCGGCGAAAACAAGGAATTCGAACGCCAGTATCTGGCCGGCGAACTCGAGCTTGAATTCACGCCGCAAGGCACGCTGGCCGAAAAGCTGCGCGCGGGCGGTTCGGGCATTCCGGCGTTCTTCACCAACACGGGTTATGGCACGGTGATCGCGGACGGCAAGGAAACGCGTCAATTCGGCGACAACCACTATGTGCTCGAACATTCGCTCACCGCTGACGTGGCGCTCGTGAAGGCGTGGAAAGCGGATAAATCAGGCAATTTGATTTATCGCCGCACGGCCCGCAACTTCAATCCGATGTGCGCCATGGCCGGCAAGATCACGGTGGTCGAAGTGGAGGAAATCGTGGAAACGGGCGCCCTCGATCCCGACGCCATTCACACGCCGGGCATCTTCGTGCAGCGCATCGTGCTGAACGCACATCCGGAAAAACGCATTGAACAACGCGTCGTGCGCGCAAAAGGAGACTGATCATGGCATGGGACCGGAACCAAATGGCCGCGCGGGCGGGCAAGGAATTGCAGGACGGCTTTTACGTGAACCTGGGCATTGGCTTGCCCACGCTGGTGGCGAACTTCGTGCCGCAAGGTATGGAGGTGTGGCTGCAATCGGAGAATGGCTTGCTTGGCATCGGGCCGTCGCCGACGGAAGAAGAAGTCGATGCCGACCTGATCAACGCCGGCAAGCAAACGGTGACCACGCTGCCGGGATCGTCGATTTTTTCGTCGGCGGATTCGTTCGCGATGATTCGTGGAGGCCACGTGAACCTGGCCATCCTTGGCGCCATGCAGATCAGCAAGACGGGTGACCTGGCCAACTGGATGATCCCCGGGAAGATGATCAAGGGCATGGGCGGTGCGATGGATCTGGTCGCGGGCGTGAAGCGCGTGATCGTGTTGATGGAACACGTGGCGAAGGGCGACCAGCACAAGATTCTCGAAGCGTGTACGTTGCCGCTGACGGGGGTGGCCGTGGTCGACCGCATCATTACGGATCTTGGCGTGATCGATGTCACCGACGCGGGGCTGAAGCTCGTCGAACTGGCGCCGGGCGTCAGTGTGGAAGAGATTCAGCAGAAAACCGGCGCACCGTTGGATGTGAGCGGCGTCAAGTAAGGTTTTCTGCATCGGCGCCGGTTTGCTTTTCCGGCTGAAACGGACCGTTCCGACGTGAGTCGGAACGGTCTTTTATTTTGCCTCGCGGCGTTTGCCAGAGGCCGGGCGGGTCGTAAAGGGGCGTGTGGTCCGTGTTTTGAGTGGATATCGCGCCTTTGTACAGGCCGTTGGGCTAACGCTGCGGCATCGCGCCGAAGCGCACCCGGCAAAGCGTTTACAATCGATTTCGGTTGAGTTGTTCGCATACCGCAGCGCCATCGCACAGAGGAAAACCTTATGTCCGCGTCTATCGTCGAAGCTGCACCTTCGTTTGTTCCCACGCCACGCCAGCGCCATGTGCAGTGCATCAGCCCGTCGGGCCTGCATCGCATGGCTTATACCGAATGGGGTGATCCGGCGAACCCGCGCGTGCTCGTGTGCGTGCATGGGCTGACGCGCTCCGGCCGGGATTTCGACGAGGTGGCGAAGGCATTCGCTGGCGAATATCGGGTGGTGTGTCCGGACGTTGCAGGCAGAGGGTTGTCGGACTGGCTGGTCGATCCGAAGCATTACGGGGTGCCGCAGTACGTAGGTGACATGGTCGCGCTCATTGCACGGCTGAACGTGGAAACGGTGGATTGGTTTGGGACGTCCATGGGCGGGCTGATCGGCCTCGGACTCGCTGGACTGCCGAATTCGCCCATCCGGAAAATGCTACTCAACGACGTCGGGCCACATATTGAACCCGTGGCGCTCGTGCGCATCGGCGCCTATCTTGGCCGAGGAGGCACCTTCGCCACGCTGCAAGAGGGCATCGACGACGCGGCGCAGCTCGCTGCGTCGTTCGGGCCACTGACGGCCGATGAATGGCGCGCGATCAACACGCCGTTGATGCAGGAGCGCGAGGGCCGCTGGGGGTATCGGTACGACCCGAAGATCGCGGTCCCGTTTGCCACGGCGGACGCGAATGCGGCTTCGCGCGGCGAGGCGATCCTGTGGCATTCGCTGGCGGCAATCCAACATCCGGTGCTGGTTGTTCGGGGTGAACATTCGGACTTGCTGTCGCGCGAGACCGTCAAAAAAATGGTCGCGAGCGGGCAGGCCGTGACGGCCAAGGAGATCGCGGGCGTGGGTCATGCGCCGGCGTTTCTGGCGCCTGATCAGATTGCGATCGCGTACGAGTTCTTCCTCGGTACAGAAACGTCCGAGGCATAATATTGAGCTTCGCACGGTTTTTTTGACTATTCACTCTCAGGAACACTCATGGCAGTCATTCGTCATCACGTTGGCGCGCGTCTTTCGGAAATCGCGATCCACAACGGCACCATTTATCTTGCCGGCCAGATCGCCGAAGACACTGACCAGGACATCACGGGCCAGACCCGCGAAGTGCTTGGCCATATCGACCGTTTGCTTGAAGAGGCCGGCAGCGACAAGACGCAGCTGTTGTCGGTCCAGATCTATCTCTCCGACATGGCCAATTTCGCCGCCATGAACGCAGCGTGGGACATGTGGGTTGCCGAAGGCAATGCGCCGCCGCGCGCCACCGTGGAATCGAAGCTTGCCAATCCGGCATGCCTCGTGGAAGTGGTGATCGTGGCGGCCGTGCGCAGCTAAGCCGGGAACATTTCGAGCACCAGATTAATTCGTATGCCTGATACCGCCGTTCCTCCAGCGCCGATACCCGAGCCGTCCTTCGACGACGCGCTCGCGTTCGTACGCGAACACGCGGGAGAGGTCCGGTTGACCAGCGGGGAGTTGCTGTTCGAGCACGCTGCCGGCACGGCGCGGATCATGCAAACGTTGAACGTCGATCCAGCAGCCATCGTGGCGGCGGCGCTGTTTGCAATTGCGCCGCATATTGATGACCCCGAGCGTGTCATCAGTGAACGTTTTGGCACAGAAGTGCAAGGCTTGGTCGCGGACGTTCGCAAGCTGTGGCGGCTGGGTTCGGTCAGTTCGCGGGCCACGCAGGCAACGTTGCCGGAAACGGGCCGTGAAGCGCAAGCGGCGCGTCGTGCCCAGGTCGAAGCGCTGCGCAAGATGCTGCTCGCGTTCGCGCAGGATATCCGCGTGGTGTTGATCCGGCTGGCGTCGCGGCTGCAGTCTTTGCGCTACTACGCTGCGAACAAGCTCGAGCCTTCGCCCGACGTGCCGCGTGAAACACTCGAGATCTACGCGCCGCTCGCGAACCGGCTGGGCATCTGGCAATTGAAGTGGGAACTGGAGGACCTCGCGTTTCGCTTCGAGGAACCACCCACCTACAAGCGCATTGCCAAGTTGCTTGACGAAAAGCGTGTCGAGCGCGAAGCGTATGTGACCGACGCGATCGCACGCTTGCAGAAGGAGTTGGCCACCGCGAATATCCGGGCGGAAGTGAGCGGCCGGCCGAAGCACATCTACAGCATCTGGAAAAAGATGCGCGGCAAGGAGCTGGATTTTTCCGAGGTGAATGACGTGCGCGCGTTTCGCGTGATCGTCGACGACATCAAGGATTGCTACACCGTGCTCGGTATCGTCCATAACTTGTGGCAGCCGGTGCCACGGGAGTTCGACGACTACATTTCACGGCCGAAAGCGAATGGATACCGGTCGCTGCATACCGTCGTGGTAGGCGACGACGGGCGAGCATTCGAAGTCCAGATCCGCACGCAGGAAATGCACGGTTTTGCCGAATATGGCGTAGCGGCCCACTGGCGCTATAAGGAAGCCGGCGTGCGTGCGTACGGTGGACAAGTCACGGCCGCTGAAAAATACGACGAAAAGATCGCGTGGTTGCGCCAACTGCTGGCGTGGAAAGAAGACGTCTCCGAGGGCGATGAGCCCGGCGCACAGCCCCGGCAGCATTTGCGCGAGGCCACGCTCGACGACGACCACATCTACGTGCTTACGCCGCAGGCACGCGTGATCGCCATGCCGCAAGGCTCGACCGCCGTCGACTTCGCATATCACCTGCACAGCGAGCTTGGGCACCGTTGCCGCGGCGCTCGTGTCGACGGGGCCATGGTGCCGCTCAACACGCCGCTGCAGAACGGCCAGACGGTCGAGATCGTGGCGGTGAAGGAGGGCGGGCCGTCGCGCGACTGGCTCAATCCGTTGCTCGGTTATTTGCACAGTCCACGGGCTCGGCAAAAGGTGCGCGCGTGGTTCAACGCGGTCGATTCCGAGGAAAATATCGCGAACGGGCGCACGCTTGTTGAAAAGACGCTGCAGCGTGAGGGCAAGACGTCCGTCAACCTCGATCAGTTGGCATCGAAGCTCGGTTTCAAGACGCCTGAAGACCTGTACGCGGTCGTCGCCAAGGAAGAGTTCAGCCTGCGCAACATCGAGCAGGCGCTGCACGATACACCGCCGCCGGAACCCGAGCCCGAAGCGCCGGCGCAATTCGAGAAACGCAGCAGCGGGCAAAGCGTGGCGCAAGGCGCGTCTACCGGCGTGCTGGTCGTCGGCGTGGACGCGTTGCTGACGCAACTGGCGCGGTGTTGCCGTCCGGCTCCGCCGGATCGCATCGCGGGCTTTGTCACGCGTGGCAAGGGGATGTCGATTCACCGCAGCGACTGCGCGACCTTCCAGCGCATGGCCGAACGTTCACCCGAACGTGTGCTTGAGACCGCGTGGTCCGCTGACGTAATGAGTGGACGCGGATCGTCGGTGTATCCGGTCGATCTCGCCGTGGAATCGAACGATCGGCAAGGCTTGCTGCGCGATATCTCTGAAGTCTTTGCACGCGAGAAGATGAACGTGACCGGCGTGAAGACGCAGAGTCGGCGCAACGTCGCGTACATGCAATTTACTGTCGAGGTGTCGAGTGCCGCACAAATTCAGCGCGCGTGCTCGTTGCTGAGCGACGTGCAGGGCGTGACGAGCGCGTCGCGACGGGCCTGAAGTCGCACGCAGGAAGAAAATGCATGCACGGCTCGTGCGCTTGGCGGGTTGATAAGGCGTTGAATTTGAAGCGCATTGTCGATGCTTCTTAAACGTATCGACGAATATCTGCAGTGTCATCGCATGAAAGCACTTGCCAAGATTCAAAACGCTCCATATAATTTCGCTTCTTCAGGCTCGTAGCTCAGCTGGTTAGAGCACCACCTTGACATGGTGGGGGTCGTTGGTTCGAGTCCAATCGAGCCTACCAACGAAAGTGGAAATCCGGTTCGCGCTGGATTTTCAAAACTGCAGCAAGCGTCTTGGCGCGAAAGGCAAATGAATAAGATGGCACCGCGAACGTTGACCGAAACAACTTCGGAGCGACGCTAGTCGAGGACCACTTTCGCCTTTGCAGTTGTAGGAAAAGTGAATGCGGCCCCTCAAAATGTGGGGCCGCATTTTTTTTTGCCTTCGCGCGGTTGACTTGGCGTTTGCAAGGCATTGTTGAATGAAATTGGGCGTCGGCCGCCGGCGTCTTGGAGAACGAAATGGTTTCGATACGTTTGCCCGACGGGTCGGTTCGACAGTACGACCACGCCGTCACGGTTGCGGAAGTCGCTGCATCTATTGGCGCGGGACTCGCGAAGGCTGCGCTGGGCGGCAAGCTCGACGGCGAGCTCGTCGATACGTCCACGCTGATCGATCATGACGCGTCGCTCGCCATCGTTACTGAAAAAGACGCTGACGGTCTCGACATCATTCGCCACTCCACGGCGCATTTGCTCGCCTACGCGGTCAAGGATCTGTATCCGGATGCGCAAGTGACGATCGGCCCGGTGATCGAAAACGGCTTCTACTACGACTTCGCATACAGCCGTCCCTTTACGCCTGAAGATCTCGAGAAGATCGAAAAGCGCATGGCCGAAATCGCGAAGAAGGACGAGCCGGTGTCGCGCCGAGTTGTGACGCGCGGCGAAGCGGTCGACTACTTCAAGAGCATCGGCGAAAAGTATAAGGCGGAGATCATCGAATCGATCCCGTCCACGGACGACATCAAGCTGTACTCGCACGGCAGTTTTACGGATCTGTGCCGCGGCCCGCACGTGCCGTCTACCGGCAAGCTGAAGGTCTTCAAGCTGATGAAGGTCGCGGGCGCCTACTGGCGCGGCGACTCGAAGAACGAACAGTTGCAGCGTATCTACGGCACGGCCTGGACGAAGAAGGAAGACCAGGAAGCGTATCTGCACATGCTCGAGGAAGCCGAGAAGCGCGATCACCGCAAGCTCGCGAAGCAACTCGACCTCTTCCATCTGCAGGAAGAAGCGCCGGGCATGGTGTTCTGGCACCCTAAGGGCTGGGCGATCTGGCAACAAGTCGAACAATACATCCGCCGCCGCCTGAGCGAAGTCGGTTATCTCGAAATCAAGACGCCGATGATCATGGACCGCTCGCTGTGGGAAGCGTCGGGTCACTGGCAGAACTATCGTGAAAATATGTTCACGACGGAGTCGGAAAAGCGCGATTACGCGATCAAGCCGATGAACTGCCCTGGTCATGTGCAGGTGTTCAACCATGGCTTGCGTTCATATCGCGATCTGCCGCTGCGTTACGCGGAATTTGGCTCGTGTCATCGCAATGAAGCATCGGGCGCGTTGCATGGCCTGATGCGCGTGCGTGGTTTCGTCCAGGACGACGCTCACATTTTCTGCACGGAAGACCAGTTCATCGAGGAGTCCATTGCGTTCAATACGCTCGCGATGAGCATCTACAAGGATTTCGGCTTCGATCACATCGACATCAAGTTGTCGCTGCGTCCCGACGCCCGTGCCGGTACCGACGAAACCTGGGACCGGGCGGAGCAGGGCCTGCGCGACGCGCTGACGGCGTGCGGTCTCACGTGGGAAGAATTGCCGGGCGAGGGTGCGTTCTACGGTCCGAAGATCGAATACCACATCAAGGACGCGCTCGGCCGGTCATGGCAATGCGGCACGCTGCAGCTCGACATGGTGCTGCCGGAGCGCTTGGGCGCTGAATATGTGGCAGAAGACAACAGTCGCAAGCGACCGGTAATGTTGCACCGTGCAATCGTCGGTTCCATGGAGCGTTTTCTCGGAATTCTGATCGAGCACCATGCTGGTGCAATGCCGCCGTGGCTCGCGCCGGTGCAGGCTGTGGTCCTGAATATCGCTGAAAGTCAGGCTGAATATGCACTGCAAGTGACCCAATCGTTGCAAAAACAAGGGCTTAGAGTAGAGAGCGATTTGCGCAACGAGAAGATTAGCTATAAAATACGAGAGCACACGTTGCAGAAGGTCCCGTATTTGCTGGTTGTCGGGGACAAGGAGCGTGAGGCACAAACCGTAGCCGTGCGTGCTCGTGGCGGTATCGATGCTGGCGTAATGCCCCTCGATGCATTCCTTGAGCGTCTGCAGCAGGACGTGCAGGCGTACAAGTAAGCCCACTCGCAGCGCGGCTAGTTTTTTTAGATTTTTAGAGGAAACGTAACATCGCTACTGATAAGTCTGCACATCGCATCAACGGGGAAATCACGGCACCTGAATTGCGCCTGGTCGGAGTGGACAATGAGCCGCTAGGAATCGTGAAGCTTGCCGATGCTTTCCGCATGTCTGAGCAACAGGACGTGGATCTCGTCGAAATCGCGCCTCAGGCTGTCCCGCCTGTTGCCCGGTTGATGGATTACGGCAAGTTCAAGTACTCGGAAGCCAAGAAGCAGCACGAGGCGAAACTCAAGCAGAAGATCGTTCAGGTCAAGGAAGTCAAATTCCGGCCGGGCACCGACGACGGTGACTACAACGTGAAACTGCGTAACCTCACGCGCTTCCTCGAAGATGGCGACAAGACGAAAATCACGTTGCGTTTTCGCGGTCGGGAAATGGCTCACCAGGAAATCGGCATGCGCGTGCTCGAGCGGTTGAAGACCGATCTCGAAGAGCACGGTCAGGTCGAGCAAATGCCGAAGATGGAAGGGCGCCAGATGATCATGGTCATGGCCCCGAAGAAAAAGAAGTAATAGAAAGAATCGTTCGATGGATCGCGCGGCCTTGGGCTTTAAGGTCTGCGCGGCATCGTTTGAGCAGGTTTCGGGGCTTCGCCGGATAATGGCGGCGCTCATGAAAAGGCGGTGGCTGTCAAAAGCCTCCCGCTCATAAGTGGTATGTGGGTTTCGAAGGGCGGGTCAGGATTGAATGGATCGACCGCACACCCATATCCATCTAATAAACTGGAGTAGTTTCATGCCGAAGATGAAGACCAAGAAGAGTGCTGCAAAGCGCTTCGTGGTGCGTCCGGGCGGTACCATCAAGCGTGGTCAAGCCTTCAAGCGTCACATTCTTACCAAGAAGACCACCAAGGTCAAACGCCATTTGCGCGGTTCCACGGAAGTTCATCATGCAGATATGAATTCCGTGCGCGCAATGTTGCCGTTCGCTTAACCCTTAACTGACACTCACAGGAGCGCATTATGCCTAGAGTCAAACGTGGGGTTACCGCACGGGCCCGTCACAAGAAGATTATCAAGCTGGCCAAGGGTTACCGCGGCCGTCGCAATAACGTCTATCGCATCGCCAAGCAAGCGGTCATGCGCGCCGGGCAATATGCCTATCGCGATCGCCGCAACAAGAAGCGTGTGTTCCGTGCGTTGTGGATCACGCGTATCAACGCGGCGGTGCGTCAGCACGACATGACGTACAGCGTGTTCATCAACGGCCTGAAGAAGGCTTCGATCGAACTCGACCGCAAGGTGCTGGCCGACATGGCTGTGTTCGACAAGGCTGCTTTTGCTGCGATCGTCAAGCAGGTAAAAGCCGCCGTTGCAGCCTGATCGAGCTTGTTAGCAAGATCGGTACTGCGTGGTTCGTTGCTGCGTTGTCTCTAACCGGACGGCGGAACAACTAAAAAACGGGGCTCTTGTCGAGCCCCGTTTTTGTTGGTGAAGCCGGTGAAGATGGGTTGAAGCGCGAAGATGCTGAGGTCGCGCAAACATCGGCCCGGGAACGATCAGAAGAACTTTGACGCTGAAATGATGGGATCAATGGATCTGGACCAGATTGTCGCCGACGCGCGAAATGCCTTCGAAAACGCCGCTGATGCGGCTACGCTCGAAAATGAAAAGGCCCGCTTTCTTGGTAAGTCCGGGGTGCTCACGGATCTGCTGAAAGGCTTGGGCAAACTCGATCCTGAAGCCCGCAAGACTGAAGGCGCACGCATCAATGCGGTGAAGCAGCAGGTGGAAGCAGCGCTGAACGCGCGCCGTCAGGCGCTGGCGGACGTGTTGCTGAATCAGCGGCTGGCTTCTGAATCGATCGATGTCACGTTGCCCGGCCGCGGTCTCGGCGCCGGCAGCCTGCATCCGGTGATGCGCACGTGGGAACGCGTGGAACAGATTTTCAGCACGATTGGTTTCGATGTGGCCGATGGCCCCGAGATCGAAACCGACTGGTACAACTTCACTGCGCTGAACAGCCCGGAAAATCATCCGGCGCGTTCGATGCAGGACACGTTTTATATCGACGGCAAAGATGCGGATGGCCGGCAACTGCTGCTGCGCACGCACACCAGCCCGATGCAGGTGCGCTATGCGCGCATGAACAAACCGCCGATCAAGGTGATCGTGCCGGGCCGGACGTATCGGGTGGATAGCGACGCCACGCATTCGCCAATGTTCAATCAAGTCGAGGGCTTGTGGATCGACGAGAACATCAGCTTTGCCGACCTGAAGGGCGTGTACTCTGATTTCCTGAAGAAATTCTTCGAGCGTGACGACATTCTCGTGCGCTTCCGGCCGTCGTATTTTCCGTTTACCGAGCCGTCCGCCGAAATCGACATGATGTTCGAGCACGGCAAGAACGCCGGTAAATGGCTCGAGATCTCGGGTTCGGGGCAAGTTCATCCGAACGTGATCCGCAACATGGGACTCGACCCGGAACGGTATATCGGCTTTGCATTCGGCAGTGGCCTCGAGCGCCTGACGATGCTGCGCTATGGCGTGCAGGACCTGCGCCTGTTCTTCGAAAACGATCTGCGTTTCCTCGAGCAATTTGCCTGACGTACGTTGCGCACGTTGTTGCGAGCCGTTGTCGGGACAGTTACGTCCAGACGCAGACACGACTTATGTCGAACCTCATTTCGAACCTAGACACACATGCAATTCCCGGAATCCTGGCTTAGAACTTTCGTCGATCCCAAGCTCTCGACCGATGAACTCTCGCACGCGCTGACCATGGCGGGTCTCGAAGTGGAAGGCCTCGCGCCCGTCGCGCCGCCGACCACGAAGATCGTCGTCGGGCAGGTGCTTGAAGTGGCGAAGCACCCAAACGCCGACAAGCTCAACGTGTGTCAGGTTGACGCCGGCACCGGCGAGACGCTGACCATTGTGTGCGGCGCGCCGAACGTGTCGCCGGGAATCAAGGTGCCGGTCGCACTGGTCGGCGCCGAACTGCCGCCGGCCGAAGCGGGCGGTGCGCCGTTCGCGATCAAGTTGTCCAAGCTGCGCGGCGTGGAAAGCCAGGGCATGTTGTGCTCGGCACGCGAACTGAAGCTGTCGGAAGATCACAGCGGCTTGCTGATCCTGGCCGCCGATACCCCGATTGGCCAGGACATTCGCCAGACGCTCAACCTCGACGACACCGTTTTCGAGATCAAGCTCACGCCGAACAAAGCCGATTGTTTGTCGGTGTTCGGCGTGGCGCGGGAAACCGCCGCTATCACAGGCGCACCGTTGCATGCGCTCGAGATGCCGCCGGTTGCCGTCACTATCAATGAAGTATTGCCGGTCAAGGTTCTGGCGCCCGATCTGTGCGGACGCTTCTCTGGCCGCGTGATTCGCGGTGTGAACGCGCACGCGAAAACGCCGCACTGGATGGTCGAGCGTCTCGAGCGTTCGGGACAGCGCAGCATCTCCGCGCTCGTCGATATCTCGAATTACGTAATGCTTGAACTCGGCCGGCCGACGCACGTGTTCGATCTCGACAAGATCCACGGCGGTATTGAAGTGCGCTGGGGAAAGACGGGCGAGACGCTCAAACTGCTGAACGGCAATACGGTGGAACTCGATGAAACCGTCGGTGTGATCGCCGACGATCGCCACGTCGAAAGCCTCGCCGGGATCATGGGCGGCGACAGCACCGCCGTGTCGCTCGAAACAACCAACATTTACCTGGAAGCCGCGTTCTGGTGGCCGGACAGCATTCGTGGCCGCGCGCGCAAGTACAACTTTTCCACGGACGCGGCGCATCGTTTCGAGCGCGGCGTGGATTATTCGACGACCGTCGAGCATATCGAGCGTGTTTCCAAACTGATCCTCGATATTTGCGGCGGTAACGCCGGTCCTGTAGACGACCAGACGCTCAACGTACCGACCCGCGAGCCGGTGAGCATGCGTGTATCGCGGGCCAACCGGATCATCGGGGTGGTTATCGGTGCAGAGGAAATTGCGCAGATTTTCACGCGACTTGGCCTGACGTTCACGCACGATGGCGACACGTTCGCGGTCACGCCGCCGCCGTATCGGTTCGACATCGAGATTGAAGAAGATCTGATCGAGGAAGTCGCGCGCATTTACGGCTTCGAGAGGATTCCGGCGCGTCCGCCGGTTGCGACCAGCGAGATGCGTCCGACCAACGAGACGAAGCGTTCGATTCACGTGCTGCGTCACGCCGTTGCCGCACGTGATTATGCGGAGACGGTGAATTTCAGTTTCGTCGATGCTGAATGGGAAGCGGATTTCGCCGGCAACACGAATCCTGTAAGGCTGCTCAATCCGATCGCGAGCCAGCTTTCGGTCATGCGCACCACGTTGTTCGGCAGTCTGATCAGCGTGCTGCGTCACAATCTGAACCGGCGCGCGGACCGGATTCGCGTGTTCGAAGCGGGCCGTGTGTTCCTGCACGATCCGGCGATCAAGGCAGGCGAACTGGCCATTGAAGGTTTCGATCAGCCGAAGATGATCGGCGGCCTGGCTTACGGTCCGGCGTTCGACGAGCAGTGGGGAGCCAAACCGTCGCGCACTGTCGATTTCTTCGACGTAAAAGGCGACGTGGAAGCGCTGTTCGCGCCGGTCGTGCCGCGTTTCGTGAAAGCGGAACATCCGGCGCTGCATCCGGGACGCAGCGCACGGATCGAAGTCGACGGCCGGGCAGTGGGCTGGATCGGTGACCTGCACCCGCGCTGGATGCAGAAATACGATTTGCCGCATGCACCGGTTTTGTTCGAAATCGAATCTGAAGCATTGATGCAACGCGCGTTGCCGGTGCCGTCCGACGTATCCAAATTTCCGCCGGTTCGCCGTGATATTGCGATCGTCGTGGACCAGAAGGTAGAAGTGCAGGCGCTCATAGACGAGCTGGAAAGTGCCCGTTCCGAGCCCGCCTGCAAGCATGTCACCAGGGTTGCTTTATTCGACGAATTTCGTCCAAAATCAAGCACTTCCGGTGGGTTGGACGCGCATGAGAAAAGCCTTGCCTTCCGTGTAACGTTGCAAGATACTGGCGGGACGCTTCAGGACGAAACGGTCGAAACGGCCATCAAAACATTGGTGGAACGCTTGGCTCGAGTACATGGCGCGCGATTGCGCGGATAGCCTGCAGTTGGCCCCCTCCGTCTTCATCGGCACGCCATTTTTTCGATATGAACCAAATGAACTCGAGTGATTTCGAAGCCCTTCTTTCGGCGCAACGTAGCGCCATGATCCGAGATGTTCCCACTTCGAACGGTGCGGCAACGGCAGAAACGCCTACGCTGACAAAAGCCGAATTGGCCGAAATGCTATTTGACCATGTCGGGTTGAATAAGCGCGAAGCCAAAGACATGGTGGAAGCATTTTTCGAGGTCATTCGCGACGCGCTTGAAAGCGGCGACAGTGTCAAGCTATCCGGCTTTGGCAACTTTCAGCTACGCGACAAACCGCAGCGTCCCGGACGTAATCCGAAAACGGGGGAAGCCATTCCCATCGCGGCGCGTCGTGTTGTCACGTTTCATGCGAGTCAGAAGTTGAAAGCGCTGGTCGAAGCCGGTGCTGAAAACAGTTTCGGCCGCTGAAGTGACGGGCATTAGCCTTGTGCTACCCGAGCGCTTTCTAGCGACATTTTCCCCATTCGCGACATTCACCACGATGGTTGATTGACGATGGAAAAAGTCGTCCTGCCTCCGATTCCGGCCAAGCGCTACTTCACCATCGGTGAGGTCAGCGAGCTATGCGGCGTCAAGCCGCACGTGCTGCGCTACTGGGAACAGGAGTTCACGCAACTGAGGCCGGTCAAGCGGCGTGGCAATCGCCGCTATTATCAGCATCACGAAGTACTGCTGATCCGCCGCATACGTGAATTGCTTTATGAACAGGGTTTCACGATCAATGGCGCGCGCAATCGGCTCGATTCACATGGTCGTCCGAACGGTTCGGCTGGCGATATCGAGGACACGCAGGAAAGCGGTGCAGTTTCCCAAGTGAATGCCGCGGTCGATGTCGATCAATTGCGTAAGGACATTCTGCAAGTGATCGATTTATTGGGGGGATGAAGATTCGCTGGAATCACCCCGCTGGAATCAAGCAGAATCTCAAGCAAAAAGGCGTCGCAATTAATCCGCGACGCCTTTTTTCATTTTTGATCAGAGCGGGAGCGTGCGCTCGGTTTCACGGGCTTTAAGCTTCGTCCAGAGCCTCTATTTTCTGGCGTTGTCGCGTTTGAATTCAAGGATCGGCAAATCCGGTTCTGAAAGCATCGCCTTCAGTACATCATTTGCAAACTCCTCAACCACCGCATGCCATTCAATCGTGCCAACCGGAAAATCGCCGGGGCATTTTTTCCCCTGCGCCTTCCGGATTGCGCCGACGCTCAGACTCAACGCTCGCGCCCTCAGGAAGGTCGGATCGTTCGAGTCGGCTGGCGGGTTGATTTCGTGGTCCATAGATGGGCTTTCGGCAGCGGGTGGAAAAACTTTAGGGAAAATTCGGCGAAAATATGTGCGCGCCGGAAGACGCCGGAACATGAGTGTACACAAGCAAAACAGGGGCGGAAGAGCGCAAAACGGGGACATAACCAGTAACGACACGAATCCCCTGATTGCTCCAATCTGCGCTCAGTGGGTATCGTGCTTCGAGAAAACGAGAAGGGAGCACAGCATGGCGGAGACATTGGGCGTCGCGATCATCGGCGCGGGCATGATGGGCGAGGTTCACACGCGAGCGATACGGCTCGCCGGCGCAACGGTGCGTGGCATTGCGTCATCAAGTGCAAACCGCTCGGCGCAGGCGGCCGCCGGGTTGGGGATCGAACGGGGTTACGCATCGGCGCAAGAGGCGATGGCGGATCCCTCGGTCTCGGTGATTCACGTATGCACGCCGAACGCCAGCCACTTTTCCCTCGCGATGGCTGCGCTCGACGCTGGTAAGCACGTCATTTGCGAAAAGCCGCTTGCGACAAGTGCCAACGAGGCCGAAGCGCTGGCACTCGCTGCGCGCAAGTCGGGTCGGATCGCGACCGTTCCGTTCGTTTATCGATATCACCCGATGGTCAGGGAAGCGCGTGCGCTCGTGCAGGACGGCAGCGTGGGCGCGCTGCAACTGATCCACGGCAGTTATCTTCAGGACTGGCTGCTGGGCGCCGACGACACCAACTGGCGTGTGGATGCCGCGCTGGGTGGTCCATCGCGGGCGTTCGCGGACATTGGGTCACACTGGTGCGATCTGGTGGAATGGATCAGTGGCGAGCGCTTTGATACCGTCGTGGCGACCTTGCAGACAACGGTCGCCGAACGTCCGGCCGGGTCGGTGCAATCGTTTACCGCGGCAGAGAAGGGCGGCCCGACCCAGGCGGTGGGCACGGAAGATGTCGCCGGTGCCTTACTGCGCACCAAGAACGGCGTGCTTACAACGCTGACGGTCAGCCAAGTGTCGGCGGGGCGCAAGAACCGGCTCTGGTTCGAGATCGACGGCGCGAAGACGAGCCTGGTCTTCGATCAGGAAAATCCGGAGCGGCTGTGGGTCGGCCAGCGCGATTCCACGCGGCTGCTGGTGCGCGATCCGTCGCGAGGAAGCGCTGAACAGCGACGCCTCGCCACCTTGCCGGCAGGTCACGCGCAGGGCTATGCGCAATGTTTCGAGGCGTTCGTGGCGGACACCTACGCGGTGATTCGCGGCGAAACGCGCGACGGTTTGCCGACGTTCGAGGACGGTTGGCGCTCGTCGCGGATTGTGGATGCCGTGCTGGCGTCGTCGAAGGCGAATGGCTGGGTGCGCATTGATTAACAGCGGGGTCACCGGATAGCCTTATCAGCCGCCTGCCTCGGCAACCAAACGCCGGTTTGAACAAAAAAGTCTGCCGGACGTGTCGATTTGCGGGCTGATCGCACGTCGTATCGAAAGAGGGCGCCTGTTCGGTGCCGTCTCTCCAGTTAGTTCGTCAACCTGTCACATCCAGGAGCCAAGCAATGTCCAATTCAGCTGTGAAACCGATCCCGGAAGGGATGCATACGATCACACCTCACCTTGTTTGCAAGGGTGCATCCGACGCCATCGAGTTCTACAAAAAAGCATTCAACGCGGTCGAGCACATGCGTTTACCCGGTCCGGACGGCACGGTGATGCACGCCATGCTGGGCATCGGGGACTCGACGCTGATGCTGGCTGAGGAATTCCCGAATTGTGGCCATAGCGGACCGCTGACGCTGAAAGGCTCGCCCGTCACGCTGCATTTGTATGTGAAAGACGTGGATGCCGCCTTCGCGCAAGCCGTCGCTGCCGGTGCGAAGGTCACCATGCCCGTCGCCGATATGTTCTGGGGCGACCGCTATGGCCAGATCGAAGATCCGTTCGGCCATCGCTGGTCGCTTGCAACTCATACCCGCGATCTGACCGAGGATCAGATCCGGGAAGGCGTGCCGAAGGCAATGCCGACGTAATTGCAGACGTAATTGCCGACGTAATTGCCGACGTAATTGCCGGCGTAATTGCAGGCGTAATTGCCGGCGAGTCAAGCTCGTTAGGCAGCAGGACGTCGCGGACTGACGCTTCTGACGCGTCGGTCCGCGACGTCATTCCGGCCACCACTTTGCACGCCGGCGCGTTCGCTTCACCCGCAAACATTTCCTTTGCGCGCGAGCCCGCTGTCGCGTTCGCGTCAGCCCGCCCTCGCGCGCCCCGTCATCCGTAGCGCGGCCCATGTCTCGCAGCTCGTCAATCGTGGCGCCGCAGTCGTTGCTCACTACCATCCTCGCCTCGCTCGCGTTGAATCTATGTTTTGCTTTCGCGAGCGGATTGATTGCTGTGCGAACGGTGCCGAAGGTCGGTGCGTGGAAGCTGACCGCACTGGGCTACGCGTTCCAATTGGCGGCGTTGATCGGGCTCGCGGTGGCCGGCCGTCCCGCGGGCGGCGCGCAGGTCGCACTTGCGAACGGGTTTCTCGCGGTTTTCCTCCGTGGGCAACGCTTCGGTCCGGGTTCGCACAGCATGACGTTTGCATCGCTCAGTTATCCGACGTCGTTGCGTGGTGTCGGCGTGGGTTTCAATCAGACGCTGATGCGCGCGAGTTCTACCGTTTCGCTGATTTTGTTCCCCGTACTCTCGGCCGCGCTTGGCACCAAGGTCTTCTGGCTCATCGCGGTCGCGCCGCTTGCAGGGCTGATCGCGCAGCTGGCCATTCGGTGGGAACCGTCGGGTTATGTCGTCGATGCCGAGGATTTCGATACGGATTCCGTCACCGTCAAACAAGCTTGATCCGTTAAGCTGGCCGGCTATTTTTGCATGGCCACAAGCGGGCAGCGCTAAACGCCGGTACGATTGCCTCATGGCGAATTCCAACCGCAGCGGATTTGATCGCTGCATTACTCCATGTCCATGAGGAAAAAATGATCGTTGAAATGCGTATTTATCACTGCGCGCCGGGTCGTCTGCCCGCATTGAACGACCGGTTCGCGAACATTACGCTCGGCTTTTTCAAGAAATACGGAATCGAACCCATCGGGTTTTGGACCACGCTGGCCGGTCCGAGCAACCACGCGCTGACCTACTTGCTGAAATGGGAAAGCCTGGCTGAGCGCGAAACCAAGTGGAACGCGTTCCAGGCCGACGCCGAGTGGATCGCGAAGCGTGCCGAAACCGAGGCGAAGCAGCCTATCGTCGAGCGGATTGAAAATCACTTTCTGTCGCCGACGGCTTATTCCGCTTTGCGTTGATCGTTTGAAACGGTTTTAAGCATGAGTTGTCGCAATGATGAAGCGATACGCCCGGTCATCGGATTCGATACCCGGGCGTTTTTATTGGCTCACTGCGGCGAGCCAGGGTGCCAGATGCGGCGATGTCATTTGGCGTTGGCCGAGCACGCGCTATCCGCCTTCGAAGTAACACGCGAGATCCGGCGTCGCGGCGGTGCGGGCTGCGCAATTTCCGGCAGGCACCCGTGCGTTTGAAAGTAGTCGACCAGTTCGGCTGCAGCCTGATAATTGCGCTGATTGAACCAGCCTTTCAACGCGTCCAGGAACGCGTCGACGGCTTTATCACCGTGATCTTTCGTGACTTCAGCAATGGCTTCGGCGAGGGCGTTGTTACGCCGTGATGCGGACAACGTGCTTGCAATATGCGAAGCGTTCCTTGACACGGTCATCGCTTGTACGAACGACAACTGAACGTCGAATTTGGCGCTGAGGTTAGCTGGCCGACTTGTTTTGTGCGTCCGACTTTGTTGACTGTTTCTCATGTGTGTGACCCCGATTTCAGTAGAACAGTCGGCGATGAAAACGATCCGCGGCTGTCTGGTAATTTTTATATGTGTTGGAAGCAGTGTGCCCAGACGGATAGTTTGCTAGCGCGTTGCGCCGACTGGACACGTTATGGATGCCGCTTCATATAGCGATGCGGTCAGCCATCAATTCATACGCAGCGGGGGCGGATTTGGATGCGTGCGGTACAGCAAATTTCTCTTTGCGCGCTGATAATTTTCAGCTGCCGGTTTCGTCGAAAAGAGAAATCGTTTTGGCATGGGCGCGCAAACGTTTGGCGCGGTGGGCGCACGGACTGAGGGTACAGATATCATGGCAGATGAAAAGTCGCTAAGTACGCAAGGAGCGCCGACGAATGCTGGAGTCGGATGGTAAGTTTGCCATGTCCTCGCGAGTGAAAATCATGCTGATTGATTTGGATAACTATGTATAAAGACGCGGATTGATCAGGTGGCACACCGTTCAATCTGTATGAAGCGAACAATCGATCGCGTCCATCTCCTTAGCCTAGCGGTATCAACAAAATCGCGAGCACTTCGCCCACCGTAGCGATCGCAACGGCAGATTCGACCGGGTTCGTGTTGAGGAACGTCCACAGGCCGATATCGTCTCTGAACTGATTCCACGTTCCAAAAAAACCCAGCGACAGGATCAGCCCAAAGAGCAGGCTGAACGCGATTGCCGCAGACAGCCACTTGTTGTGATCGACACTGGCCGGTGAAAACGCGAACGCACTCAGGCAGAGCAATTGCACGGCGAGAACCACCAGTGTTCCTGGATGGTATTGGACACCTTTGTACGTGAACGAACGCGACATGCGTGAGCGTTCATATCTGTTCCCCATGGCTCGCCCTCCTTGAATCGTGGACTTCCGGCCCATTCACGGATCACTTTGTCGTTGCTGCGCTGCCGCCGAGATACGCGGCGCGGACCCGGCTGTCCTGCGCCAGATCCCGGGCTGCGCCGGCGAGCGCGATGCGGCCGCTTTCCAGCACGTAGGCCCGATGAGCGATGCGCAGCGCCTGACGTGCATTCTGTTCGACGAGGAGGATCGATGTGCCTTCGTTGCAGATGTCGGCAATCATGCGGAAAATCACGCGAACCAGTTTCGGCGCCAGTCCCATGGACGGTTCGTCCAGTACGATTATGCGCGGCCGCAGCATCAGGGCGCGTGCAATCGCGAGCATCTGCTGTTCGCCACCGCTGAGCGTCCCCGCCAACTGACTGCGTCGTTCACCAAGCCGCGGAAAAGTCTGATAGACGCGGTCCATCCGCTGCGCCATCACGGCGGCGTCGCGCCGGATCAGATAGCCGCCGAGTTGCAGATTTTCCTCGACCGTCAGCGCGCCGAACATGCGTCGGCCTTCCGGTACGTGACCGAGCCCCAGCGCCACGATCTGATGAGCCCGCAGTGCATTCAGCGGCTGCCCGGCCATCACGATCTCTCCCGCTCGTGGGCGAATCAGGCCGGAAACGGCCCGTAGCGTGGTGGTTTTTCCAGCCCCGTTGCTGCCGAGCAATGCAACGATCTCGCCTTCTCCCACGTCGAGGGATATGCCATGCAAAACCTCTACGTTCCCATAGCTCACATGCAGATCGCGGATTTCTAGGAGTCCCATAGCGATGCCTCCCCGGCAGCATCGTCGGCGGCCTCATCTTTTCCGTCCGTACCGAGATAGGCGTCGATCACACGCGGGTTGGCCTGGATCTCGGACGGCAGTCCCTCGGCAATGATGACGCCATGGTCCATGACGATAATCCGATCCGACACGCCCATCACCAGCATCATGTCGTGTTCGATCAGCAGCACCGTTACGCCGAGATCCCGGATACGCCGGATCAGCTCCATCAGCGCGTGCTTCTCGGTCGGGTTCATCCCCGCCGCCGGCTCGTCCAACAGCAGCAGGCGCGGGTTGCTGGCGAGGGCACGGGCAATCTCCAGCCGGCGTTGATCGCCATAGGGCAGGTCGGCCGCGCGAACGCCTGCACGTGCGCCCAGGCCGACGAAGCCCAGCCAGCTCATGCCTTCTGCCGCATGATCCGCTGCCTCGGTACGCGCGGAGGGCCACGCGAGCAGCTCGGCCCAGAGCCACGTCCGAAGCCGATGATCCATGCCGATCAGCACATTCTCGATGGCCGTCATGTTGGCAAACAGGCGGATGCCCTGGAAGGTGCGCGCGATGCCGCGATGGACAATGCGATGCGGCGCTCCGCCGACCAGTGAGGCGCCCCGCCAGAGAACCTGACCGCCGGTCGTGCGGATCACGCCGGTGAGGCAGTTGAACACCGTTGTCTTGCCGGCGCCATTCGGGCCGATCAGGCTGACAATTTCACCACTTCGCACGGTGAAACTGACACCACCGACTGCCTGTACGCCGCCGAAGCGGCGTTGCATGTTGCTGACATCGAGCAGGATTTCATCGGTGACAGTCTCCCGGGGCAACGGTGTTGTCGCGCCGCCGGCCTCCTTGTGCGGGAGCGCCACGCGGCGCAGCGGTGCCGGCCACAGCCCTTGAGGCCGGAGCAGCATCAGGATCACGAGGCCGATCGCAAAGGCGAAGATGCGCCAAAGGTTGAGGAAACGCAGCATTTCGGGCAGGCCGGCAACGATGACCGCACCCAGGATCACGCCAGGAATGCTGCCCCGGCCGCCGAGCACGACAACGATCAGGATCGTGACGGACTGCAGATAGGTGAAGCCGGTCGGGTCGATGGTCCCGAAGCGCGCGGCGAACAAGCTACCGCCGAAGCCGCCGATCAATGCGCCCATGACGTAGGCGAGCAGCTTGACGCGCAGTGTCGGCACGCCAACGGCTTCGGCCGCGTCCTCGTCCTCACGGATGCTGGTCCAGGCGCGGCCGAGGCGCGACTGGCCAAGCCGGATCGCGAACACGAGCACGAGCACGAAGAACGCAATGCCCAGTTCGTAGACCGCACGCGGCGAGCTGATCTCGTAACCGAACAGGCTTGGGCTATCGATGCCGTAGATGCCGTTCGGGCCGCCGGTGATACGCAGGTTGGTGGCAACGATGCGCGTGATCTCACCGAACCCTAGCGTCACGATCGCCAGATAGTCGCTTCGCAGGCGCAGGGTCGGGTAGCCGATGACAATGCCCGAGGCACCGGCAAACGCCAGGCTAAAAGGCAGCGTTTCCCAGAACGAGAAGTGGAGCAGCGTTTCCAGCAACGCCGTTGTGTAGGCGCCGATGGCAAAGAATGCTGCATAACCCAGATCCAGCAGCCCTGCATAACCTACTACGATGTTCAGCCCGAGACCCAGGATTGAATAGGTCGCGATGGTCAGGCCGACATCGACGATATAGTTGCTGGCGACGGCCGGCAGCGCCACAGCAGCGGCAAGCAGCGCGAGGCCGGCAGGGCGTGACCAACGCGATGACGCCTGCAGTGCGCTCATGGCTACATTCTCTCGACGACGCGTTCGCCGAACAATCCGGTCGGTTTGATCACGAGCACGGCGATCAGTACGCCGAACACGAACACATCGGTCCACCGTGACGAGACATAGCCGGCGCCGAAGGCCTCTAGCAGGCCGATCAGGATGCCGCCGGCCATCGCACCCGGAATGTTGCCGATGCCGCCGAGAACCGCAGCGGTGAAGGCGCGCAGCCCAAGCACGAAACCCATGAAGAAATTGATCTGCGTGTAGTAAAGCCCTTCCATGACGCCTGCGACGGCAGCCAGCGCCGAGCCCAGGAAGAAGGTCAGCTGGATCAGCCGCTCGACATCGATGCCCATCAGACGCGCCGCGTCCTGGTCGATCGCCAGCGCGCGCATCGCGGTGCCGACGAACGTACGGTAAACGAAGAAATACAACGCGATCATCAACGCGAAGCTGGCCACGATAATGCCGATCTGTGCGAACGTGATCTGCACGCCGTCGACATCGAATCCTGCGTGGCTGAGCACGTGGGGGTAAGTGTTGAAACCGGCGCCGTAGAGCAGCAGTACGCCGTTTTCAAGCGCCAGGGAGACGCCGAGTGCCGTGATCAGAATCGACAGGCGCGGTGCGCGCAACAGTGGCTGGTACGCAACTCGCTCGATCGCGAGGCCAAGTGCCCCTGTGACCGCCATCGAAGCCACGAGGGTAATCATCAGCGCCAAAGCGAGCGGCACGTGCGCTGCAGCAAGCGCCGTCAAACCGGTCCAGCCGATGAACGCACCGACCATGAACAAGTCGCCGTGAGCGAAGTTGATCAGCCGGATAATCCCGTAGACCATCGTGTAGCCGAGGGCGACGAGGGCATAGAACGAGCCGATCGTCAGCCCTTCGATCACGAACTGGAAGAAGGTGCTCATGGCCTAATCATGGCTTAAGCGCGGTGGGCGGCGCGCGGCTACTTCATCGTCATCCAGTGTCCGCTTGCGTCCTGCCTCTGGTACGGCGCGAAATTGCCATCTCGAACGATGATGGTGATGTACACCGCCACGCTGCGGTCACCCTTCGGGTTGAAGCCGATCGTCCCGGTCGCGCCCGCGTAGTTCGAGATCTTGTGCAGGGCAGCCGTGATCGCGGCGGGCGTCGCCGATTTTGCGTCCGCAATCGCTTTCGCCGTGATCCCGACGGCATCGTATTCGTAGACTGAATACGGGCCCGGGCCTTGCCCGTAAGCCTTCATATAGTCGTCGACATAGCCATGCGCGGCGCTCAGGAACTGCGCCAGCGGCGCCGTGGTGATGATCATGTCGTTGGCCGCCGGGCCGGCTGTTTTCATCAGCGTGGGGTCATTGGTGGCGTCCCCGCCCATCAAGGTCATCTTCAGACCGAGTTGGCGCGCTTCCTTCACTATCAAGCCCGCTTCGGAGAAATAGCCGGTGTAGTAGATCACGTCCGGCTTGAGTGCGGCGACACGGGTCAGCGTTGGCGAGTAGTCCATCTGAGCGGGCGTGATCGCGTCGTCATAGACGACATCGACACCGTCTTTTTTCAGCGCTTCCACGGTGTTGTCCGCCAGGCCTTTGGAATAGGTCGTGTTGTCGTTGATCACGGCTGCCCGCTTTGCATGTAGTGAGTTCTTGATGAAACTGGCTGCAAACGGACCCTGCTCGTCGTCACGGCCGATCGTGCGGAACACGTTGTCGTAGCCCATTTCGGTGAGTTTGGGATTGGTCGATGCGTCCAGTACGTAGGGGATCCCGGCGCGATGAAATGTCGTCAGTTCCGGTAGCGCCGCGCTGGAGCAATAACCGCCGGCCACCGCGACAACCCCTGCATCGACCAGTTTCTGTGCTGCCTGCACCGCTGTTTGCGCATCGCAGGCATCGTCCTCGGGCACTATTTCGATCTGCTTGCCGAGAACGCCGCCAGCTGAATTTATTTTGGCGGCTGCAAGCTTGGCGCCATTGACGATGTCAGTTCCGGCGTTGGCACTGCTGCCCGACAGCGGCACAGGCACGCCGATCTTGATCGTGTCGCCCTGGCCCTGCACCAAACTGGGGGCCATGCCGGCGAGCACGGCCAGCGCGGAGAGTGCCGCTAGTGTCGTTTTCCGCAGGACGCGATCAGCGCCGGACGTGTCATTGTTCTGAGCAATCATGTTAGTGACTCCTTATTGTGAAAGGGATCGGGTGATCCGCCACACGGGTTGGCCGGTGGCGTCAGAAAACAAATGAAGACTTACGTTCGCATCCACGTCAGAGCCGGCCGGATTAGTCGCCTGACTACGGTGTTTATCGCCGCGTTATCATGAAAGCACTCCTTTCATGATAGGTCTAGCCGCACATTTGGGCCGTATAGGGTATCTGCGTATAAACGGCCATGCAAAAGTGTCGCGAACATCGTATGTTTGAAAGATAGGCAGAGGAGTTACGCATGAAAAGCGTTGTGCTCGGGGGAGGAATCGCAGGCGTCACGGCCGCCTATTACCTCGCGAAGGAGGGCCGCGAGGTGACGGTGATCGATCGTCAGCCAGGCGTCGCGCTTGAGACCAGCTTTGCCAACGCCGGTCTGGTTGCACCAGGACATTCGTATACGTGGGCGTCTCCGCGCGCGCCGAAAATCCTGATGAAATCACTCTTCGTCGACGGGCAGGCGCTGCGACTCAAGCTCAACGCAGACCCTCGCATGTGGATCTGGTGCTTCCAGTTCCTGCAAAACTGCACGGCGCAGCGCTCGCGTCAGAACACCACGCGCAAGGTCAGGCTTTGCCGCTACGCACAGAGTCAATTGCAGCAGCTCACCGCGGCCGAACACCTGGAATACGACGGCATCAGCCGCGGCCTGTTGTATCTCTATCGCGACGAAGCTGCGTTCGCGCGAGGCACGCAAACCATGTCGATCCTCGCGGACAACGGTTTGCCGCTCGAAACGCTCGATGCGGCGCAGGTGGTCGCGCGGGAGCCGGCGCTTGGGCCTGCGCGTGACAAGATCACCGGCGCGATTTATTGCCCGACTGACGAAAGCGGCGATGCGCACTTGTTCACCCGCGCCCTGAAGGCGGTGTGCGAATCCCTTGGCGTCCGTTTCGAATTTAACGCTCCGATCAGCGCGATCGAGGCGTCCGGCGACCAGGTGACCGGAGTGCGTACTCCGGCGGGACTCGTGCACGGCGACGAGTTCGTCCTCGCGCTCGGCTCGTGGTCGCCCATCGTGGCGCGTTCATTGGGCTATCGGCTACCGGTGTACCCGGTAAAGGGTTATTCCGCCACGTTTCCTATTGGGCCGAATCATCGTCCGCCGACGCTCGGCGGTGTCGATGAAAACAATCTCGTGGCATGGGCGCGTTTTGGCCAACGGCTGCGCTTTACCGCGACTGCCGAGTTCGCTGGTTATGACACTCGCCACACGCCCGCTGACTTCAGGCAGATGTTGCAGGCCGCACGCGACTTGTTCCCGAATGGTGCCGACTATGACAGTCCGTCGTACTGGGCAGGTCTTCGTCCGATGACGCCCGAGGGGACGCCGTTGATTGGCCGCACGCGTCACAGGAATTTGTATTTGAACACCGGCCACGGACACATGGGATGGACGATGTCGTGTGGCACTGCGAAGCTGCTGGTGGACATCATGGCCGGTCGCCAGCCTGAACTCGACATGACAGGGATGACACCGAAATGAGCACGATTCCATTGCAGGACGACCCGTATGTAAGGGTCGATTTCGCGCTGGACGACGGCATCTGTCGGCGGGCCGCCATTGGCCTCGTGGTGCTCGCTACCGATCATACGATCGAACACGAGTGGCGCCGACTGCTAACGCAGGACGGCGTGGCGTTCTACGAAAGCCGCGTGCTCAACTCGCCCGACATCACGCCCGAACGGCTGGCGGAAATGGAGGAGCGCATCGCGCCGGCGGTCGCACTGATACGTCCTGGGGAGCGGATCGATGTCGTGGCGTTTGGCTGCACGTCGGCATCGATGGTGATCGGCGAGGACCACGTATTTGCGTGCATCCACGAAGCGCGTCCGGGCGTCGCGTGCACCACGCCGATTACCGCTGCGCTTGCCGCGTTAAGCGCACTAGGTGTTCAGCGTGCCGGGCTGTTGACGCCCTATGTGCGCTCGATCAACGACTATATGCGCGACTACATCGAGGCACGCGGCGTCGGTATTACGCGCATGGTGTCGTTCGAACATGCGAACGACAATGAAGTGGCGCGCATAGACGCGGCCTCCTTGCTAGCCGCCGTCGAGCGCCTTGCACAGTATCCTGACGTGGACGCTGTTTTTGTGTCGTGCACGAGCTTGCGCATCGCCGAGCTGATTCCAGAGCTTGAAGAGAGGATCGGCAAGCCGGTGATATCCAGCAACTTCGCGATGGCCTGGCACGCGTTGCGGCTAGCAGGCGTGGAAGACCGCGAGCCTCATCGCGGGAAGTTGTTTGCGCTTTGATCGTCGTTCCGAATTACAGTGCATCAGGGTGCCGGATGGATGTTCAGCGGTGCGTCGTCGCGGTGTGCTGTCGCGGTGTGCCGTCGCGGTGTGCCGTCGAATACGCATGACGGATAAAGAGCAATCCTGATGGCAGGTTGGGAAGCGGCCGAAGCCGAAGGACGGCAGGCGGAACAGGATGCCTGGGTCTGGATGCTATCGAGGGTGTCGTCAACCACATCCAGGCGTGGGCCTGATTTGACGGTAGGCGCGCGTGGTGCTTCTCGTAGCGCTTCTCTTCGTGCTTCTTCCATCGATCAATGTCTGCTCTGCAATCGGGCAGGTCGACGCGTTGCGTCCGCCTGCAGCACGGCTGCTGTGCGCCGCATCGTGGCAGCCGCGATCGTCGGCGGGAGGGCTGGAGCGTTGTGGATCGCGCGGCAAAGCGCCTTTGAGTTACTCGCGTCGTCGGGGTGGCGCCAGGCGCCAAGTCAGTAGCGCCATCAGAGCAAACACCAGATATGCGAGAGTGAAAACCCAGGTCGACACATCGTAATAGAGCAGACGGCTCACCCAACGCTGGATGAAACCTTGCGCCTCAACCGAGCCGACCGACCCCCGACCGACCCCCGACCGACCCAATACGCAGCCAATCTTCCAGCACAGTCAGGGGGCAAGCCAACCCCAACAGCGACAGGGTCGACACTAAACCGATCGCAAACAGGTGAGCCAGTCGGAATAGCCAACTGTGTACCCATTCCCAACCGAGGCCAGAGCCAACCCAGATCGCCGCGAGTCCGCCAACGATGAAGAGAGCGATCAGCGCGTGCACCACGAGCACCGCATCGGCTAGCCAGATCATCATGTCCTCACACCGCCGCGGCGAACTGTCGACTGGTTTAAGTGCGATGGCGATTCGCGCCGCACTTTGGCTAAAGTTTTTCGATTTCTTGTCGTCATACAGGGCGCTACCTATTAGACCGGAGACCGCAATGAAGTCGGTAAGCGCAGAAATCGACATGGTGGAAAAGACGCTAAAAGAACTCGTTCGACGTCCACGCTTGATTCGCAGCACCTATTGGTCCACTCATATAGAGAGTTTTTTAGCGCGTCCGGGACTTCGGGTTCAGGATAGAGCGCGGCTAACCGCTCTGCGCGATTTGATCGGCGCCGTAGCACCGACCGGTGACCTCTCGCAAGATTTTCGAATCGACGCTTTGACCGCGACCTGATATCCGCGACCTGATAACCGCGACCGGTGCTGTCTGCCGACTGTCCCGCGCGCCTATGACCCAATTGCTTCATACACATTCCGTCAGAGTGGAGGAGTGCACGCAGCAAAGAAAAAAGGACTTAGCCCGTGAGAGCTAAGTCCTTGATTTTCCTACTGCTGTCTTGGTCGGGGCGACAAGATTTGAACTTGCGACCCCCTGCACCCCATGCAGGTACGCTACCAGGCTGCGCTACGCCCCGAAAGAAGGAAAAGTATATCAGAGACTCTTAAATTTTATAACCTGCAGACTCATCTTCGAAGCAAAAGCCCGTCAGTTTCACTCTTCCATCGAGCAAATGGCGTTCATTCCGCCACTGTGCCGTATGCCGGAATGCAGCGCCGCGATTCGGCTCAGCATGCCCTGCCCGCACTCAATACCGCAGTTCCGACTGTGTGTACTCGGACGTCTGGATGGTCACTGATGGCTCGACCGAACTGCGACTTCTTGAGCGAAATCTCAAAGCGATCACAGCCGCAACAGCGCAAGGAATTGCATAAGCCACTGCGCGTTCGCCACAAGCGGACAACGATGATAGATCGATGTATCGCTCACGATCGGACGTGGTGGCCGAGGCAAAAACGAACGTCAGCGTGAAATCCAGCAGCATCGCCAGGCAGCAGAAGCCAATGAAAATGAGCGCGCCGTTCAACATTGACGTACGGCGCGCGGTGTTCAGCGTGTTGCAGACAAACACAAACGCCCCCAACAGCACGGAATTGAGGATCAACGCAAACCAGGGGAAATTCATCACACGCCCGCTCGGTAGTCTTGGTAGTGGAAAAAAAAGCCATCGGTCGTCGGTTCCAGAGAATCGAACGAGCCAAGTGGCGCGATCTTCACACGAGCGGTAACTTGATTTGAATACGATTTATCCTAGTTTTCCAGGCACGGGCGAGGATCCGCGCGAGCGAGCAGGCGCGATCGGACGGGGCATGGAGCCATCGACGGAATCATCGGCGGCGAGTGCTGCCGAGATGAAATCGATGAAGGTACGCACCTTGGTCGTCATGTATTTGCGGCTTGTGTAGACGGCGTACACGCGCGGTGCGAACGTCGTGTACTCGGGGAAAAGGCGCGTCAGTGCGCCCGAGGCCAGTTCTTGCGCCACGATCCATTCGGGGAAGTAGGCGAGGCCAATTCCAGCGCGCACAAGTTGCAGCATCATGGAGCTGTCGTTGGTCTTGAGCACGGCGCTGTTTTTCACCGCGAACACGCCATCCGGCCCGGAGAACTCGACCGTCTCCACACTGGTATAAGTCGGCAGCACGATCTCATGACGTTCGCCCAGCTCGCTGGGGTGCTGCGGATAACCCCGCCGCTTTAGATAGTCCGGCGAACCCACGAGCACGAACGGCACTTTGCAAAGCGGTCGCACGATCATCGTAGGCGACGGTTCGGAGGTTGCCCGCAACGCCATGTCATAACCCTCTTCCACCAGATCGACGAAGCGGTTTTCCAGCCGCAGATCGATCAGTACGTCCGGATAACGCGCCCGATACGCAACCAGGATATCGGCGAACTTAGCGGTCGCGAACCAGCCCGGCGCCGTGATCTTCAGCACGCCTCGCGGCTGATCGGTTTGCGACCCGACCGCGGCTTCTGCGGCTTGCAAAATATCCAGCGCTTCCCGGCACTGCTCGTAATAAACACTCCCGGCTTCCGTCAGGCTCAGATGACGCGTGGTCCTGTTCAGCAAGCGAACACCCAGTTGCCGCTCGAGATTGGCGACGTGCTTGCTGGTCATTGCCGTGGAAATATCCAGCCGCTCGGCAGCTTTGACAAAGCTGCCGGCTTCGACAACATCGCGGAATACTCGCAAACTGGTTAATGCATCCATGACACGGCATCCATGACACTTTCCTGGCAGGAAACAAAGCGCTTAGTTTAGCGGCGTTTGCCGTCGCGCCGAGGTTGTTCGGGAAGCTTGGGCCACTCGTCGAGTTCATCGTTGAAAAGCGACGCGACCACGCCGCGCAGCCACATGGTGCGCGGATCGTTGTGAAACTTGCGATGCCAATGCTGCTTCAGATCGAAGTTCGGCAAGGGCAGCGGAGGTTCGGCCAGCGTGATGGACGCATGTTCAGCCACGTACGCATAGCCGATGGCGTGCGGTACCGTCGCAATCAGGTCGGTGCGCGACAGAATGAACGGCAAGGACATGAAGTGCGGCGTCTCGAGCACGGCGCGGCGGCGGATACGTTTCTTGTCAAGGAAGTTTTCCAGCACTTCCTGGCTGCGTCCCTCGGCCCGCACGACCGCGTGGCCGCATTCCACATATTGCGCGAGCGTCAGCGGGCCGCGCGAGTAAGGGTGATCTCGCCGCATCAGGCAGATGAAGCGATGCGAAAAGAGGCGCTGCTGGAAGAAATTGTTGCCGGCGAGATCGGGAAAATAGCCGATGGCCAGATCGATGTCACCGCTTTCCAGGGCACGCTCGACCTGATCGTGTTTCAGCGAGACAGAGCGCAGATTTGCCCGTGGCGCGACGCTCGCGAGGGTCTGCAACAGGCGTGGCAAGAACACGATTTCACCGACATCTGAAAGCGCGATGGCGAAGGTATCGGTGGTCACCGCCGGGTCGAAGTGCTGGGTGTCGAGCAACCCGCGCTCGATCCGGTTCAGCGCCTCACGAGCCACGGGCACAAGCGCAAGGGCACGCGGCGTCGGCTCCATGCCGCGCGATGTCCGCACGAACAAAGGATCGTTGAAATACTCGCGCAATCGGCCAAGCGCCGTGCTGACACGCGGCTGGCTCACGCCAAGCCGTTCGGCGGCGCGGCTCACGTTGCGCGTCTCCTCGATCGCGACCAGATACGGGATCAGGTTCAGATCGAGGTCGTGTAGCGCGAGGTCTCCCGGTTTCATCGCCATGGTTTCATCGACATAGTTCGCTCGGCCTCCGCCTAGCCTCGTCTCGCGACCATCTCAGAGACACGCTGGGCCGCTTCCAGCAGCGGGTCGAGAAATGCCTTCACCATCTGCTTCGCGTTCTTGCGCTGCGCGTTGCCGCTGATATTCAGCGCCGCGATCACGCGTCCCTGACGGTCGCGGATGGGTGCGGACATCGAAATCAGGCCTTCTTCCAGTTCCTGGTCGACGATCGACCAGCCTTGCTTGCGCACCACGGCCAGCGCGGCTTTCAGCGCGGTTTTATCGGTAAGCGTGCGCGGCGTGCGGGCTTCCAGCGGACTGGCGTCCAGCACGGCGTCGAGTTTGTCTTCGTCGAGTGAGGCGAGCAGCACGCGCCCGAGCGATGTGCAAAACGCGGGCAAGCGGCTGCCGATAGACAGGTTGATCGTGATGATCTTATGCGTGGGCACGCGCAGCACATATACGATTTCCGTGCCGTTCAACACCGCGGCCGAACAGCTCTCGTGCACTTGGCCCACCAGTTCCTCCATTACTGGCTCGGCTAAATTCCAGAATGGCATTGATGTCAGGTAGGCAAAACCAAGGTCGAGGATTTTCGCGGTCAGCGTGAAATGGCGGCCGTCGGCGTCGACGTAACCGAGCGCCTGAAGGGTGAGCAGAATGCGGCGCGCGCCGGCGCGGGTCAGCCCCGACGCGGCGGCGACCTCCGACAAGGTTTGCGCCGGACGCGTAGCATCGAACGAGCGAATCACCGATAAACCCCGCGCGAACGATTGCACATAAGCATCGCCGGGCCGCGAGGGTGTCTCCGGATCAGGGTGATCGGCTTCGGCAGGGGACGTGGTCATCGCTGTTTTGGTCCTGTGAGTCGAGCAAATCGCGGGCAGATCGGTACAAACCCGAGGTTCATTGACAGCGCAACGAATGCGGGAATACCATACGTTTGTTCGCTAAACGAATCGATGTTCGCACAGCGAACTTAAAAATGCAAGCGACGCCGGTCAAAATCAAGTCATCCGGCGCGCTTAGATTCAGTTGCAATGCGGCTTCGATGCATTCGGCACTCGTGAAAGGAAGAGACGGCATGATCAACAAGATTTTCGACTCGCTGAGTTCGGCGGTGAAGGATGTTCAGGACGGCGCGACCGTGATGATCGGCGGTTTCGGCACGGCGGGGATGCCGTCAGAACTGATCGATGCGCTGATCGAGCAGGGCGCGCGCGAACTGACGATCGTGAACAACAACGCGGGCAACGGCGAGACTGGCCTCGCGGCGCTGTTGAAAGCGAAACGCGTGCGCAAGATCATCTGTTCGTTTCCGCGGCAGAGCGATTCGCAAGTGTTCGACGGCTTGTATCGCGCGGGCGAACTCGAACTCGAACTCGTGCCGCAAGGCAACCTTGCTGAGCGCATTCGCGCGGCGGGTGCGGGTATCGGCGGATTTTTTACGCCCACGGCATACGGCACGAAGCTGGCGGAAGGCAAGGAGACGCGTTTTATCGATGGCCGGCATTACGTGCTCGAAGCCCCACTGCACGCCGATTTCGCGTTGATCAAGGCGTTCAAGGGCGATCGGTGGGGCAACCTGGTGTATCGCAAGACGGCCCGCAACTTCGGCCCAATCATGGCGATGGCAGCGAAGACAGCCATCGTGCAGGTCTCGCAAGTTGTGCCGCTCGGCGGCCTGGACCCGGAAGACATCGTGACGCCGGGCATCTTCGTTCAGCGCGTGATCGAGGTGCCGCAAGCGGTGCACGCGGCAGAGCTGGCAGCGGCGAAAGCGGCTTGAATGGGGCCGCTTTTGTGCAAGCAGCGCATGCGGCGATTTCGAGGGCTAGGTTCCAAGGCTAGGTTCCAAGGCTAGCTTCCAAGGCTAGCTTCTTGCCCAGCCGCTACAACGAATGCATCAAGCAAGGACATCGACATGAAAAAACTGACTCGTGACGAAATGGCGCAACGCGTCGCCCGTGACATTCAGGAAGGCGCGTACGTGAACCTGGGCATCGGTGTGCCGACGCTCGTCGCCAACCATCTCGCGGCGGATCGCGAAATCTTCCTGCATAGCGAAAACGGTCTGCTCGGCATGGGCCCGGCGCCGGAGAAGGGCGCGGAAGATGACGAACTGATCAACGCCGGCAAACAACACGTGACGCTGCTCACCGGCGGCGCGTATTTCCACCACGCCGATTCGTTCGCGATGATGCGCGGCGGCCACCTCGACATCTGCGTGCTGGGCGCGTTCCAGGTGTCGGCCAAGGGCGATCTCGCGAACTGGCATACCGGCGCGCCGGATGCCATTCCTGCTGTCGGCGGCGCGATGGATCTGGCGATCGGCGCGAAGAAGGTCTACGTGATGATGGAACTGCTGACGAAGCAAGGCGAGAGCAAGCTGGTGCCCGAATGTTCCTATCCGGTGACGGGTGTGAATTGCGTGAATCGCGTGTACACGGATCACGGTGTGTTCGATGTGACGCCGAATGGGTTCGTGGTGCGGGAAATTATCGAAGGCCTGTCGTTCGACGAATTGCAGAAACTGGCGCAGGTGCCGCTGACGTTTGAACTGCTCGAAGCGGCTACCGCGCTCGACGCGTAATCAAGGAGTAGACAAGGAGATGGGCATGAAAGAAGCTTTCATTTGCGACGCGATTCGCACGCCGGTCGGCCGCTACGGCGGCGCGCTGTCCTCAGTTCGTGCCGACGACCTCGGCGCCGTGCCGCTGCGCGCGTTGATGGAGCGCAATAAGGACGTGGACTGGAACGCCGTCGACGACCTGATTTTCGGTTGCGCGAACCAGGCGGGCGAAGACAACCGCAATGTCGCGCGCATGTCGGCGCTGCTGGCCGGTTTGCCCGACGGCGTGCCCGGCTCGACGATCAACCGCTTGTGCGGATCGGGCATGGACGCAATCGGCGTGGCCGCGCGGGCGATCAAGTCGGGCGAAGCGGCGCTGATGATCGCGGGCGGCGTGGAAAGCATGAGCCGTGCGCCGTTCGTGCAGGGCAAGGCGACCACGGCGTTCTCGCGTCAGGCAGAGATCTTCGATACGACCATCGGCTGGCGTTTCATCAACCCGCTCATGAAGAAACTTCATGGCGTGGATTCGATGCCGGAGACGGCCGAAAACGTTGCGACCGACTATAAGGTGAGCCGCGAAGATCAGGACGCGTTTGCTGTACGCAGCCAGCAAAAAGCGTCGCGCGCGCAGAAGGACGGAACGCTCGCGCAAGAGATCGTGCCGGTGTCGATCGCACAGAAAAAGGGCGATCCGGTGTTGATCTCGCAGGACGAACATCCGCGTGAAACGAGCATGGAAGCGCTCGCGAAATTGAAGGGCGTGGTGCGTCCGGATGGCACGGTGACGGCGGGCAATGCGTCGGGTGTCAACGACGGTGCGGCAGCTTTGCTCATCGCCGATGAAGACAGCGCCAAGCGTTTCGGCCTCGTGCCGCGTGCGCGCGTCCTGGGCATTGCGACCGCTGGCGTGCCGCCGCGCGTGATGGGGATCGGGCCGGCGCCGGCGTCGCAAAAGCTGATGACGCGCCTCGGCATGACCATCGATCAATTCGATGTGATCGAACTGAACGAGGCGTTTGCATCGCAAGGATTGGCTGTGCTGCGCATGCTCGGTATTGCCGACGACGATCCCCGCGTCAATCCGAACGGCGGCGCAATCGCGCTCGGCCATCCGCTCGGCATGAGCGGCGCGCGCCTGGTGACGAGCGCAACGTATCAGTTGCATCGGACCGGTGGACGCTTTGCGCTTTGCACGATGTGTATCGGCGTGGGTCAGGGTATTGCGATCGCCATCGAGCGTGTGTGATGTCTGAGCCGACATTTTCGGCGACGGGACGACTGACGGACCTGATCTGCGGGACACGAGAGATGAACGCTGTGTGGTCCGCGCGTCAGACCGTCCAGTCGATGCTGGACGTCGAGGCGGCGCTCGCGCGGGCATCGGCTTTGCATGGCGTGATTCCTTCGGGCTCGGTCGACGCGATCGTGGCTGCTTGCAACGCTGATCTGATTGATCCTGACGCATTGATGGCCGGTGCCGCATCCGGCGGCAATCTTGCGATTCCGCTGGTGAAGCAACTGACCGCCGCAGTCAAAAGCCAGGACGCCGACGCCGCCAAATACGTGCATTGGGGCGCGACGAGCCAGGACATTATCGATACCGGCACGGTTTTGCAACTGCGCACCACGTTCGATTTGTTGGGCGCCGGTTTGAATGACGCGTGCCAGGCGCTCGCACTTCAGGCGGAGAAATATCGTACAACGCCGGCAATCGGCCGGACCTGGCTTCAGCAGGCGTTGCCGATCACGCTCGGCCTTAAATTCGCCCAATGGCTCGATGCGTTGACGCGGCATCGCGAGCGTCTTGCGCAGTGCCGTGCGCGCGTGCTTGCGCTGCAATTCGGCGGCGCGGCGGGCACGTTAGCGAGCTTGAGGGACAAGGCGCCGCTGGTCGCCCAATCGCTTGCTGATGACCTCGGCCTGCAACACCCTTCGTTACCGTGGCATACCCAACGCGATCGCATAGCGGAAGCGGCGGCATGTTTCGGCATCCTGACTGGTACGCTTGGGAAAATCGCCCGCGATATCTCGCTGCAGATGCAAACGGAAGTCGGCGAACTGGCCGAGCCGGCTGCGGCGGGCAAGGGCGGTTCATCAACAATGCCGCACAAGCGCAATCCCGTGGGCTGCGCTGCTGTTTTAACAGCCGCCATGCGTGCGCCGAATCTGGTCGCGACCGTGTTCAGCGGAATGGTTCAGGAGCACGAACGCGCGCTCGGCGGCTGGCAGGCAGAATGGGAAGCGCTGCCCGATCTTGCCCGCCTGACGGGCGGCGCACTCGCGCAGATCACGGCGATCGTGTCGAACATCGAAGTGAACGCCGGGCGGCTCGCAGCTAATCTGGAGCTCACGCATGGACTGATTCTCGGCGAAGCGGTGATGCTCGCGCTCGGTGACAGAATTGGCAGGCTCGACGCGCATACGCTCGTGGAACATGCATCGAAGCAAGCCGTGGCCACCGGCGCGACCCTTTACGACGTGCTCGCCAACGATGAACATGTCACGCAACACCTCTCTCTTGTCCAGCTGCAAGCCCTGCTCGATCCGGCGAACTACGTGGGTCAAGCGCACGCATTTGTCGATGCCGCGCTGCTTTTGCATCGTTCACATTCATCCAGGAGTCTTCCGTAATGCCTTTTGCCGCCGTCAACGGTATTCAACTCTTCTATCGCGTCGACGCCACTGCCGGCAGCGACGCACCTTGGCTCGTGCTGTCGAATTCGCTCGGCGCTGACGTGTCGATGTGGTCTGCGCAAGTCGAAGCGCTCGCAGCGCACTATCGCGTGCTGCGTTACGACACGCGCGGTCATGGCCGTTCGGACGCGCCCAAGGGTCCGTACACGCTGGACCAGCTCGTTGGCGACGTGATTGGTTTGCTCGACACCCTCGGTATCAAGCGCGCGCACTATTGCGGCCTTTCAATGGGCGGGCTGACCGGCATCGCGCTCGCTGCACGCCACCCGGAGCGCTTCGAGCGCGTGGTGCTGTCGAATACGGCGGCGCTGATCGGCTCGGACGCAGTATGGACACCCCGGGCGGCGAAGGCCCGCGAGGAAGGTGGCATGCCTGCACTGGCCGATGCAGTCTTGCCGCGTTGGTTCACGGCAGGCTTTATGGCGGCGCAGCCGCTTTTGCTGTCGGGTATTCGCGACGTGTTCCGCCACACCTCGGGCGAAGGTTATGCGTCGAATTGCGAAGCGATCCGCGACGCCGATTCACGTGAAGAAGCGAAAACCATCAAGGCGCCGGTGCTGGTGATTTCGGGCACGCACGACCAGTCGACGACTGCCGCACAAGGGCGCGAGCTGGCCGGATACATTGCGGGCTCGCGTTATGTCGAACTCGATGCCGCGCACTTGTCGAATATTGAGCAAGCCGACGTCTACACGAAAACGTTGCTCGATTTCCTGGGAGCCTGACATGACCGAAGACGAACGTTACGAAGCGGGCTTGAGCGTACGCCGTGAGGTGCTTGGCGATGCGCACGTCACGCGCTCGCTCGAAAACCGTACGGATCTCACGACCGAATTCCAGAACCTGATTACGCGGTACGCATGGGGCGACATCTGGACCCGCCCCGGTTTGCCGCGCCATACCCGCAGCCTCCTGACCATTTCGATGATGGTCGCGCTCAACCGCAGCGAAGAACTCGCGCTGCATTTGCGGGCAGCGAAAAACAATGGCGTGACGCGCGAGGAAATCAAGGAAGTGCTTCTCCAGACCGCTATTTATTGTGGGGTGCCGGCAGCAAATTCGGCGTTCCATCTGGCACAAAAAATCTTTGATGAGGATGACCGCGCGGCGTAGCGATCGTCCTGACGCGACGAAGCCTTCGACTGACGCCGCAGCGGCTCTGCGACAGGCGCCGCCACGGCAGATGCTCAGGGCCTAGAACGCATAGTAAGGACCATTGCCCGCGGGCGTTGCACTCGCTTCGATCGCGGTAAAGACGCGCCTTCCGAAGAAGAAGGGCAGGCCCCAGTCGAAGTAGTTGCTTGCTGGTCCCGCCAGATTGCTGAGCGCGTAGTTGCCGCTTGCGAATAGCGACGTCGCGTTGCCTATCGTGAACGTGACGTTGCTCGTCGTGCCATTGTTGCCGGCAACGGTTGCAGCCAAACTTTGCTCGGTGGTTGGACAGAACCAGAAGCCGCACCTCGGCACGGAACTCAGTGGGAAGAACAGGCCGTTCGATCCGCTGTCGATGAAACTCGTGCCGTAGGTTTGCCCTTGAAAGGTGGTCGAAACAAACCCTGTCATCGAGTTACTCGGGAGGACCTGAGCGCTGCCAAGCAGATTGTTCGACTGTGAGCCGATTCCGAACGTCATGGTGCCGGTGACACTCGCTGCACCAGCAGCTGCGACCGCCGGAAGCTCGATGACAACGCCATTGTTGTCGGTGGCGAATCGGCTTATCGGATTGGTCACCTGCTGTCCAACCGGCAGCGTAGCGGCTTCGCACGCGCCCGACGCGCAGCCGTAGTACCAGCGTGGCAACGCGGTCACGGCGCAGCCGCTGCCGCAGTCCGCGCGAAACGGGCCTACGCCGAGAATGCCGTTGCTTCGCAGGGCCGTGGCGGTCAGCATCGGCAGGCCCGAGTTACTGCAGTCCGTGGGCACGGCCGGAATAGCCGGGTCCGAGATGACCTGGATCGATGTCGCCGCTGCCACCAGGCCGGCCATACGCACGTCGGCAGTACGCACCGAACCCCATGTGTAACCCGAGCCGAATACGGTGCAGCTTGCCGCGGTCGAACCCGCGCTGGCCGTCACTGAGGGCAGCACCAAAGTTGGCGCGAGCGCGGAAGCAAGGATACGTAATCCCTGCGACCCCGTATCCACCTGGATATTGTCGATCGTCTGGCACGTGCTTGTTCCCGGAACGCAGATCGTCACGCTGGCTTGCAGCATGTTGCGAGTACCGGTCGCGATTTGTGCAACGGTGATGGGCACCACGTTGGGCGTGCTCGACTGAGCGACCGTGTTGGCGGGCGCGCTCGCAGTTGCCGCGGGTTGGGCGGGTGCTGCGGCAGACGTGCCGGCAGCGGGCGCTCCGCTAGATGCCAGCGGAGCACTGGCGGCAGTCGGGGAACTTGCCCCCGATGCGGCCGCGCTGGTTGAATCATTACTGCCGCCGCCACCGCAGCCGGACATTGTGGCGCTAACGGCAACGATCGCCGCGATAAGTACGCAAGTCTGGTTTCGCATGGTCACCCCTATTCAATGTCTGCGGCCGTGACGCCGGCCGGCAACGCGCTGGGGAGCCAAGCACGGCCGTTGAAGTCGCGCAGGCGCACTGCGGTTTCCACCATCAGATCACTGCCGCTCACCCGTGATGAGTGCAGCCCGCTCGCATTGGGTAGTGCCGCGCTCGCTTCTTGCCTATACCGGTCGAACCAGGTGCCGAGCAGTGCTGCGACATCGGGCATGGCGGGCCCGTCCCAACTGACGGCATAGACCTGTCCCGAGGAAGACACGTACTGGCGCACGCGAATCTGATTGGCGTCGGTCGATTCCTGCCAGCGCACCGCGCTGTTCGAGGCTTGATGCAATACCGCAGCAGTGGCGTCGGCTACGGTGGACGAACTCGATGTGCCAGATGCATCGATCGCGACGGTGGTGCCAAGTTGTGCGTGCGTTGGTCCGCTTGCCGCAATCACCAGCGCGGCAGCGGTTGCCCGAAGAGGGGTGAGAAACTTGACGTGAGGCATGGTGTTACTCCGTTCTCGTGGCCGTTCTTGTTCTTGAGAACTAATTTTAGGATAGGAATGCTTGAATAAATAGAAATAGGAATTGTCTTGTGGGGTCTTTGGGCGCGTCTCAAAAATTAGTTAAAAGTGCTTATTAAACAATGTGTTGGTTGTGAAAATTAAGCTAGGACAAAGCAAGAATGAATGTCATAAATTGTCTTCGTGGCGATCGGGTTGGCTATTTACGAGATTGAAGTTGGCTTTCGGCGGACGAGGAAAGAAGGGAAGGCTCGTGGCGGAAACGGATGCGGCGAACGTGTGCAAAAAACGTCTCCGCCGGCTCCTTGATCACACGATGTCCGTGCAAATTCCAGGGTGGAGAATTGCAGGCCCGGGCGCATTCCAGTCGTCGCGCGTCATCAGGACGTTTCAGCCTTGGGGGCACTGTTTTTGCACGACGGCGCGTGGGACCGGTAAAATGCTTGGTTGATCCACGGAAAACGCCGTGGCGTAGCGGAAGGATTTCCCAAACATGACAGATTTTCGTGTGAACAAGCCGGCTTTGAAGGTCGCAGCCCTCTTGATGGTGGGGGGCCTTGTTGCCGGATGCGGTACGTCGTCTCCCGATGCAATCAATTACAAGAGCGATTCCCGGTCAAAACAAGCATCCCTCGCTGTCCCGCCCAATCTGCTCGACGAAACGGGGGATCAGCGCTCTTTGCCGCCGCAGGGCGGGCAGGCTTCGCTCTCGGACCTCCAGCAAGTGCAGAAGGCCGCGCCGAGCGCGCCTACGGTCATCCCGCCCGTGTCGGGCATGCACATTCAGCGTGACGGTACGGAGCGCTGGCTGGTCATCGACACCAAAGCGCCAGACCAGGTCTGGCCGCAGATTCGTCGTTTCTGGCAGGAACAGGGCTTTCTGCTTGTCGTGGACGCGCGTGACAAGGGCGTGATGGAAACCGACTGGAACGAAACCCATCCGCAGATCTCTGACGGGCTGATTCGCAATACGCTGTCAATGGCAACAGGCAACTCGTACGTTGCAGCCGAACGCAACAAGTACCGCACCCGGCTCGAGGCAGCGCCGAACGGCGGCACATATGTGTTCATCAGCCAGAAGGGCATGCGCGAAGCGCTGACGGGAACCAACAACGATCAAAGCCAGTGGCAGGCCAAGCCTAACGATCCCGCCCTGGAAGGCGAATACCTGAAGCGCCTGATGGCGAACCTTGCACTGGCCGACGCGCGTCAGGCTAGCGGCCAGACGGGCGCGACCGACGCTGCCATGGCTGCGGCCGCGGCAGCGAGCTCACCCACGTCTGCTACGTCAGCGCAGAGGGCGGCCCAGAACGCCGTTCTCGCGGCGCAGACGCCGATCAAGGAAGACGTGGTCCCTGAAGCAAGCTCGGTCGAGATCAACTTGCCGGAACCCTACGATCGTGCCTGGCTGCGCGTGGGTCTGGCGCTCGATCGGACAAACTTCACCGTCGACGACCGTGATCGTGGCCGCGGTATTTATTTCGTCCGATACGTCGACCCCAAGGACATGACGTCGGCCGAGCAGGGTTTCTGGAACCAGGTGTTCCACGGGAAGAAAGAGAAGCTGGCCAAGAACTATGAGATCAACGTGCGGGCGCTGACGGAGACGCAGACGCGTGTGTCGATCATCGACAGCAAGGGCGAAGTTGATTCCTCGCCGCAAGCGCGCCAGATCATGGGCTTGCTCGACGACCAGTTGCATTAAACACATCGCAGACATTCTGCAGACTGGTTCAGGAGACTGAGGCAGAAGACTGAGGCAGCACGTTGCATCAGTAAGCTGAATGTCTGCAAAAGACTGCGCGCAATGACGAATCCGCGACTAACCCGCCTGAAGTTCAGGCGGGTTTTTTTATGCGTCGGTGTTTAGTTGAAGCATTTGAAAATGCCTTTTGCAATCAAATGCGCGGTAACGCGCGCGAGTGACGCGCTCGCCGCGTTACGCTTCGGGCGAAGGACCTCTGAAGGCAGGAAGCTAGCTTTCATGATGTTGGCGTCACGTTACAGCAAGTAGTTACATTGTTCGGTTCGGGCGTTGTTTCTGCTTTTTTATGTGCGGGAAAGCTTATAGGAATCAACTGCATAGGGATTACATTGCATCTGTGGCATGTAATCTGCGTGGTGCCTGCGCGAAGCGGTGTCCTGCTTCACGCCGCACTATGTCACCAATTTTCTTTAACGAATTGCGGTCCGCTGGCCAAGCGGATCTCGATGGCCCCGTCGCCTATCCTCGTAGGGCGACGGCTTTTGCCCGCGCTCCCCAAAGGGAACGCGGGCTTTTTTCTTGTCCGTTCAATAGCGGTTTCAGCGAGCGTGCAGCGTCGACGTTATGCTTAATCCTTTAATCTGGAGTCAAGTCATGACGGAAATCGCCGTGGTCGCAACATTCGTCGCCAAACCGGGCAACGAAGACAAGCTCAAGGAAGCGCTGAAGGGCATCGTGGCGCCGACGCTCAAGGAACCAGGGGCACTGCAATATGACCTGCATCGCGACATCAAGGAGCCACGCCGATTCGTGTTCTTCGAGCGCTGGCTAAGCGAGGCTGCGCTGGCGCAACACAATGAGACACCGCACATCCAGGCGCTCGGCAAAACACTGCCGGACCTGATCGAACACGGTGAAATCAACGTGGTGGCAAAGCTCTGAGCAGTGAGTGGAGCTCACGCGCTCGCCAGTGCGTCCGTGCGGCACTGCCTCAGACCGGGACCAGCCCTAAGCCGTCAGCCCAGCCCTTAATGAGTCTCGTGCGGTACGTCGAGGATCAGGATGATGGTCCAGTCGGCGTCGCCGTCATGATGGTACTGGCGCTCGGCCACGATAAACGGCTGTTGTTTGCCGTCCGGGCCGAGAAACAGCACGTCGCCTTCCATGGGCAGGCACTCCACGGGTGGCAGCGCGAGATACGCGTCCTTGTCCTTGGCGTTACGCGGCATCAGCTTTTCAATCTTGCGTGATGCTGCTTCGGTCCATTCGATATCCAGCTGGATGTTGCTCATACGATCCTCCGCACACGAGTGCGATTCAATTTATCGACGCGGAATGTAGCATACGCCGCGCCGATGAACGCATCGTTGCCTGAAGTCGTCGCTAACGAACAAAAGCCGGATACAACGCCTCGTGCGTCATATCCGGCTTTTTTGGGCGAACCTGTCGCAGAACGGCTTGCCAGAAGGCTAACGTTTGCGCGTCGTTGCGACGTAAAAACCCGACCGCTTATTCGGCCGTGCCTTTCGAATGCTTCATGCCCGACTTCTTGTGATGCATGGTGCTTTTGTGCATCGGCATGTCGGTCTGCATGTTCGACTGGCGTGACTGCAGGTCTTGCGCGCGCTGCTCGATATCCGAGATTTTGGCCGGATCCGTGCTCATCGTGACGCCCTGATCGGATTGCGCAAACGCTGCGCTGGTCATTGCACTCAGGGAAAACAAGACTGCCAGGGACATTCTCTTCATTGTTACCTCCATAGACTCGTTGAACCCGGGTTGGCCTGTCCCGATTAGCGAGACATTACACGCTGCGTAGCAAATACCGATCCTGCCCGCGAATCGTTACATGTAGTTACAGTGCCGTCACATTTCAGCGCTGACACTGCGGTTCGACTCTAACAGAGCATCAGCCCGGCCAGTCGATTGACTGAGCCGGCGATAATACCGGCGAAGCGCATTGGTTTCTAGTACTGAATTTCGAGATGAGTAACGAACTTGACACGTGACCCGTAGTGCCAAGTCGATTCGATTCAATACAGCCCCAAGCTCCGGTACACACGAAAGCGTACGATGCCGACCAGTTCGTGCAGGGCTGTTTCAGCATCGATGAAACCGTGCGAGCGGGGAAAGAATGTAGCCTCGGGTCGCCGCACATTGCTGGTGAACGCTTGTGTGTCGAGGCCAAAAACATTGAAGGCAAGCAACGACCGTTGCATGTGATAAGCAGAGGTAATCAACACCAGGGTTCCGTCGCGCTCCGGCTGCACGATGCTCGCGACGTTGCGAGCGTTCTGGTATGTATTGAGGCTTTCGTTTTCGAGCACGAGATCGCTTGCGTTCACGCCGCGAGCGAGCAGGAAGGGTGCGTAGTTGTCGGCTTCAGCTTGTTCATGATGCTGGGGATTGCCGCCGCTTACGATGACACGGCAAGCGCCGCCCGCGCGCCGACACTCACGATACAGCTCGGCTGTGACAACAATACGCGTGAACGCATCACGTTTTGGAACCAGGCGTTTGTCGGCGTCGTAACGCGTACCGCCGCCCAGCAGGATAAAAGTCGTTCGCGATGCGAAATGCACGTCCTGCGGCGTCGACTTTGTTTCGAACCCGCGCTGCGCAAGGTGAAGCAGCGGCGCAGAAAGCCAACCCGCGCCCAGCGCCCAGAAGAGCACGATGCAGACAAGCACGACCGCGCGCCGGCGTTGTCGCCAAACTGCGAATAGTGCAAAGAAAAGCAGCAATAAAGTTATAAGAACCAATTTGGTTTGAGGTAACGTATAGGTTTTCGAGATAATCCGCTTCGTGGTCATCGCATTCGTGAGAATGCATCGCCGGAACTGCGGGACGCGTTGTGTAGTGCGCGTTTAACGGGCGCTCGGAATTATAAGTAGCGGTAAGCAGAAATAAGCAGCACCTAGCGCAAGCGGCGGCTGCGAGTTCCGGTCAGGGGCCGCGAAGTCGGCATTTTGACTGGTTTCGGGGCGTGCCGCGTTTAGTCGGTGCCGCTGGCAGTCAGTTACTGCCATGTGGCGCCGTCACGGCTGCACTGGAAGATATAACGAGATGACCACGTATTCAAACGAAGCCGTACTAGAAGCGCTCCGGCGAGCTCAGTATCGTCAAGTTCCGTGGGCAAGGCGCCCTAACGTTTTCAGCCATCTGCGCGACCTGGGCCTGCTGGAGTTGGTCCGACAGCGCACCGTAGCACCCGCTCCCGGTTTTCACGCCCCCGTGGACATTGCGGTAGTGACCGAGCGTGGCAAACTTGAATTCTCCCGTCTCTCACGCGACGAGCGTTCGATGGACTGGGATCTGCACCGCGCCGCACCTTATTTTCCGGCCGTCATTCAGGAACCCCTGGCCGAAGCGCGCGCTTAAAGACCTTCCAAACTCCGCGCCGAAGCGCTCTCGTGCTTCGGTGCTTGAGCGTTGGGCAAACGGTTGCGGCCGCGGTAGCGCCATTTCTTCGTCGACGAGTTCAGCGTCGAATGAGTGAGGCTGTGAATCTGCGCACTCGTCTGCGCACTCGTCTGCATACTCACGACGACAGCGGAAAAACTCCGACAAAAAAAGCCCGTATCACGAGGATACGGGCGTACCGGATCTACTACTGTCACGCTGCGCTCATGGCATAACGTCGGACTGGCTCGATGCGCAAGGGTTCCCGGAAGGGTCCTCTATCGACTGAATACGGTTTGAATGCGACGTATGTCGGCGGCTTTATGCGCTTAGCCGGTGACTTGCTGCATCGACGCTCCTTAATGCTTACGCGGGCGACTTCCGTGATCTGATTCCGGCCGTGCCCGCGCATTACTCGCGATATCGCCCCGCAAATCCCCGCGCGGCGCGGTTTCGGTCATATCGCTGTCACGCACAGGTTCTTTCCTCCAGTCCTGCGGACTGGCTTGCATATTCGCGGCATTCGCGCGCAGCGCAAAGTTGCCCGCTGACGACTCCGCGTGCACCGTAATCGCCGCACTCAGCGATGAAAGCACAATGCCGCACACCAGCAGTGACATTGGTTTCATGATGGAAACTCCCCTTCGGACCGGTATTGGTCCGGTAGCCAGCTTCATAAGCTATGCCAGGGCGCGAAAGGATGCTGTAAATATTGGTAAAGAGTTGTTTCCCGCGTTTTCCGACTGGACGCACCAAGTCTTCGCGGCGCGCATGTTTGCGCGGCGCCAACGTTCGTGTGCATGGAGACATTGCACGCCATGCGCTCCCTTTCGATCAACGAAAGGCGAGCGCCTGCCGGCAGATTTTTGACTGACTAAAATGGCCTGCGAGCGCAGACCGACGGCTCGTCACTCGAGGAAATGCATCGGTGGGAGCCGGGATAAAGCGCAGGAAACCTGCGCGCGGGTGCTTCGCGTAAATTTAGCCGAACAGCGCTGGTCGTCAAGCGTGGGCCGCGCAGCGATCGACCATACAGCCCGAACGTGCCGCTTACCGCGTTGTACCAAGCTGTCAGGCCATCTTGACCGGCGCGCGCCATGATTCCGGATTGGTCCAGAATGCGCCACGCAAACGGTCGCGGCTCGGTGGTGCGGGCGGTTTCGCAGCAGTGGAACCGATCCGGCCACGCAACGACACCTCACGACCGTTGTTGCCCAGCCGTTTCACGATTTCGGCGAGCGTACCGTCGGCCTGCCATTCGTCGAACCGTCGACGACAAGTCGGCGGCGACGGGTAGCGCCCCGGCAACTTCGACCAGCCTTCGCCCGTGGACAGGACCCACAACACGGCATTGACGACAGCGCGTGCTTCCACGCGCGGACGGCCGCGCCGTTCGCTACGTGCCGGTTCTGCGCAAAACAAGGCCTCTACCAGCGCCCACTCGTTATCTCTTAAATCGTCGAACATCATGTTTCACCTCAGCGAAGCTAACCCCGGTGCGCTGCCCCGCGCCGCGCACTCTGGTCGGAATTCGAAGATCGAACCCAGGTAAGGTCGGAGCAGACATTGCGACGGACGATTTGCGTTTAAAACTGCAATGGCGCCGACCTCTGCGCAAGTAAATGCGAGAACCGTGCCAAGCGTGTATTGATCGGTCGGAAAGCCTCGCGGCAGTAGGCTGGCGCGGTGCCAGCATGGGCCGTATGAGACGCTATAAGTGCAGTTAATGAAATCGGGACAATCACCAATCAAGTGCAATAAGCCCATCCTGCGTGCGCGAATGCATTTTTGCTGCACCGCAGCGTGCCGCCGATGGAACCGTTTTCTTCGTTCGCTTTGATCTACAATTTGCATCTATGGGATGAATTAATGAGGGAAATGTATGAGTCGAGCGCTCAACGTGACGTTGCGTCAGTTACGCGTATTTATTGAAGTCGCCAGGCTGCAAAGCTTTAGCCGGGCTGGCGATGAAATCGGCTTGACGCAGTCGGCCGTGAGCCGGTGCGTGCGGGAGCTCGAGGGGGAAATCGGGCTGAAGCTGGTCGACCGGACTACCCGCGAGGTGCAACTCACCGACGTCGGCACAAATCTCGTCGGCAGCGTCTCACGGCTGCTGTCGGACCTCGATGAAGCGCTCCGCGAAATCCGGGATCTTGGTCAACAACGGCGTGGACGGGTAATCGTCGCGGCCAGTCCGACCGTGGCGTGCCGCCTGATGCCGCTCGTCATTTCAGCCTGTGTCAGGGAATTTCCGTTGATTTCACTGGGTTTGCGCGACGACCTCCAGAGCGACGTGATTCGCAAGGTCAAATCTGGTGAAGTCGATTTCGGTGTGGCGATCGGTCCATACGCGAATGACGACCTGTATGGGGAAGTCGTGATGACCGACTCTTTTTGCGCGGTCGTAAGACGGGACCATCCCCTTGCAGCGGCGCAGGAGGTGCCGTGGGCCGCATTGTCCGGCGAACGTCTGGTCATGCTGGACCATGCTTCCGGAAGCCGTCCGATTATCGATGCCGTGCTGCGTGAACATCACGTTATCGCCGACGTGGTGCAGGAGCTGGGTCATTCCGCTACGGTGTTCGGGCTGGTGGAGGCGGGTGTCGGCATCAGCGTGCTGCCGTGGCTGGCCCTGCCGTTGCCAGCGAACTCGTCGCTGATCGCGTTGCCGTTGGTGCCGAGGGTCGAGCGAACCGTCGAACTGGTGCGCAGGCGCGACCGGTCGTTGTCGCCTGCCGCCGAGTCGGTGTGGGGGTTGGTTGCGGGATTGCCGAAACGCGTTGAAGAACTGGCTTAGGCGATTTTTCGATCGGGTTAGCCGATAGATTCGTCGGCCTTTTTCGTGCGATCCCAGCTTTTCCCTGTCGTACGCCCTGTAGTACGCCCCGTTGTACACCCTGTGGTAGGCCGGAAACGCGCCCTAGAACTGGCCTGACGGCTAACGCGGCCGCCGTACAGCGCTTTTCGGAGGGTGTCGCGTTAGACTTTCGCTTTCCATCGGCGGAGGCGGCAATGAGCGAGTCAGAAGGGGCGGTCATCTCGGAACTTGGTGCGCTGGCAAATGCACATGCAAGCGCACATGCAAGCACACATGCAAGCGCACATGCAAGCGCACATGCAAGCGCACATGCAAGCGCCCAGCCAAGCGCCCATGCAGAAGGCGAACGTACGCCGAATGCACGTGACGCCGTCCGTGCGCTGCGCCCATCGCAGATTCGTGAGGTTGCCAACGCGGGTTTCGGTGTCCCGGACGTGCTGCCTTTCTGGTTCGGCGAATCAGATCAGGTCACGCCGCTGTTCATCCGCGACGCCGCCAACCGTGCGCTCGCCGACGGCGCAACCTTCTATACGCACAACCTGGGCATCGCGCCGCTGCGCGAAGCGCTTGCCGGCTACGTCGGCAAGCTGCATGGCGCCACCCGGCCAGCCGAAATTGCCGTGACAAGCGCTGGCGTCAACGCACTGATGCTGGCGACGCAGTTGGTCGCAGGCGCTGGCGACCGCGTGGTGGCGGTCACGCCGCTGTGGCCGAATCTTGTGGAAATTCCCAAGATTCTCGGCGCCACGGTGGAAACGGTCGCGTTGACTTATGGCACCAACGGCTGGACGCTCGATCTCGACCGGCTGCTGGCCGCTCTCACGCCCGGCACGCGCATGCTGATGATCAACTCGCCGAACAATCCGACTGGCTGGGTCATGACACGCGAGCATCAGCAGGCGGTGCTTGACCGGTGCCGGCAGCTCGGCATCTGGCTGGTCGCCGACGAAGTCTACGAACGCCTCTATTACGGCGATGACGCCGCGGTCGCGCCGTCGTTCCTCGATCTGGCGACTCGTGACGAAAGGGTAATAGCAGTGAACTCGTTCTCGAAAGCCTGGCTGATGACGGGCTGGCGGCTCGGCTGGATCGTGGCGCCCGAGCGCCTGATGGAGGATCTGGGCAAGCTGGTCGAGTACAACACCTCTTGCGCACCGTCGTTCGTCCAGATGGCCGGAATCGCCGCGGTGAAGGACGGCGAGCAATTTACGCAAGCGCTGGTCGCCAACCTGCGTGCCAGCCGCGATTACCTCGTGACGGCATTGCAGCGGATTCCGGGTATCGATGTGCGGGCGCCAGCCGGTTCCATGTATTTGTTTTTCAAGCTACCGGGTGCGAACCGCAGCCTCGAGCTGTGCAAGGCGCTTGTGCGCGAGAGCGCGCTGGGACTTGCGCCTGGCAGCGCGTTCGGTCCCGAGGGCGAAGGGTTTGTGCGCTGGTGCTACGCGTGCGACACCGCCCGCCTGGACGCCGGGGTCGCACGGCTGCGGGCGTTCATGGAAGCGCACCTGGCCGGGTAAGCATGTAAGCGGGTAAGCGGTTGCGGGTTGGCGGGCCGCAAGGGAGCGGGGTAAAACAAAGGCAGGGTGCCGCGAGTTCGACTTCAGACGGCCGCTGGAGGGCCGCCAGACGTGAGTCCGGCGGCGACCCAATGTTTCACCTTTACGCACCGTTTGTTTTTGCGTAATATGCGTCCAGTCACGTGCTTCCGCCTTGGAAAGCGCTACTTCGTCCGGCTGGGAAAAGCTCGGCGATCAGGATCTGATCCCGTGTTTTGCGTCCCCCCGGTGCGTGCTCCCAATCAATATGACCGATCAGAAATCGGGCGAGCGCGTCGTCAGTATCCTCGTCCACGATTTTCCAGTCTGAGCGTTGCGAATGGTTCGAGTAGTCGGCGTCATTCGATTCGGCCTGACTTGACCGGTTCATAGACCATACAGGGTCCTATCTAGCTGCATGAATACCCAAGAGGCGAAGATCGTCCTCGAGACTGCCTTGATCTGCGCGCAGGAGCCGCTGAAACTCGCCGAGTTGCGCAAGCTTTTTGCCGACGATATCTCAGCAGACACGGTTCGCACCTTGCTCGACGCCCTGAAGCAGGATTGGTCGGGACGCGGCGTGGAACTCGTGGCGCTGGCGTCCGGATGGCGGTTTCAGAGCAAACCTGCAATGCGGGCCTATCTCGATCGGCTACACCCGGAAAAGCCGCCAAAATATTCGCGAGCCGTTCTCGAAACGCTCGCGATCATTGGTTACCGGCAGCCTGTTACGCGTGGCGACATCGAAGAAATTCGTGGTGTTACGGTGAACACGCAGGTCGTGAAGCAACTGGAAGACCGCGGCTGGATCGAGGTGATCGGTCATCGCGACGTGCCGGGCCGGCCAGCGCTCTATGCCACCACCAAACAGTTTCTGGACGACCTGGGCTTGAGCGCGCTGGATGAACTGCCCGCACTCGACAACCCGTCGGCGCAGCTGGAAGCGTCGTTGCTCGCGCAGCATGCGATCGATTTCCCCGGCGACGACGCCGCGGCAATCGGCGCCGCGCTCGCGCAAGGGCTGGAATCGAAGGGCGAACCCGCTTTGTCGCCGGATGCTCCGAACGCGACCACGCATGAGGCAATTGAGCCGCTGCATTCGCAGGAACCCATGGCGGACGAAGCAGTCCATCCGGAAGGTGAACCGTTTTTGCATTCACCAGCCGGCGATGACGAGGCTGTGAATGAGGAGAACGCCGATGCGCAAACGAACGCAGCGGCGCAATTCGAACCGCAGCAAGCGGTGTCCCTGACTGGCTCGGAACTGCTCGAAGCGGATGCGGGTATCAGCCGGAATCAATTACAAGCAACGCCCGGCGACGCGGTTAACCGTCGCGAGGTGGCGCCGGATGCCGGCGCATTGACAAGCGACGCTGCGCGACACGCATTACCGCATGCCGCAGATGAATCCGATGGCGCTGACAACGCGAATACACCGGATGCATCGAAGCTGTTCGACGCATCGAATGCGCCGGACGAATCAAACGAAACCGACGAATTCAACGCACCGGACGACCAGACTGCGCGCCGCGCCTGAGGCCTGTTTGCCCGAACCTTCATTCGGCTGCTAATCACCATCGGCCGGATTTTTTGACGCGCCTGCGACGGGCGCGCGACCCGACACAATTGAGGTTGTTTTGACACATTCCCACGACAGCGATTCGCCCGAATCCGAGCGCCCCGTTCGTGCCGATGAAGCACATGGCCAGGCCGATGCAGGCGAACGCACACGCAACGACGAACCCGCCGAGGGCGAAGACCGTCCGCGTCGCGGCTTGCGGCGCGGGCCTCGCAGCCTGATCGCCCGCCGTCGCGCCGTCGCCAAGACGAAGGGCGCCGACGGTGCGGCGCCGGCTGGTGTAATCGCCGAGGCGCCCCCGGATGGCGTGGTCGCAGCGCAGGTGCGCATGCCGCGCAAGGATGCAGGCTCACGTGGGCCGCGCAACGGCGCGGGTAATGGAGACGGCGTACGGGCCGCAACGGGTGGCAAGCCCCGCGTTGCGCGTGAAGGGTCGGCTGACGGCGCTCGCGAAGGCCAGGCGCCGCGTGAAGGTGGCCGTCGCCCGGCGCGGCAGGCTCAACAACCCGGACAGGCTCAAAAGCGCGGTCGCCGCGATGATTCGGCCACACCAGCAATGCCGGCGCCGGCAACCGCCGCGGCAGGTACCGAGGACGACGTCTTCGCCTATGTGACATCGCCTGCATTTGACGCTGACAACACCTCGGGTAGCGTGAATGCTCCCATGTTGCGTCGTGGCCGTAGTAGCGCCCCACAAAAACGCGTGCTCGAAGCGGATGACGACACACCGAAGCTGCACAAGGTGCTGGCCGAAGCGGGCATGGGCTCGCGCCGCGACATGGAAGAGCTGATCGTGGCCGGGCGGGTATCGGTGAATGGTGAACCGGCGCACATCGGCCAGCGCATCATGCCGACCGATCAGGTCCGCATCAACGGCAAGCCGGTCAAGCGCAAGCTCGCGAGCAAACCGCCGCGCATCCTGCTGTATCACAAACCGACGGGCGAGATCGTCAGTCACGCAGATCCTGAAGGCCGTCCTTCGGTCTTCGACAACCTCCCGCCGATGAAAACGGCTAAATGGCTTGCGGTCGGACGGCTCGACTTCAACACCGAAGGGTTGTTGCTGCTGACCACATCGGGCGACCTGGCCAACCGGTTCATGCATCCGCGTTACAGCGTCGAGCGTGAATACGCGGTGCGGGTGGTGGGCGAATTGTCGGAAGGCATGCGTCAGAAGCTGCTGCACGGCGTGGAGCTGGAAGACGGTCCGGCGAATTTCCTTCGTATCCGCGATGGCGGCGGCGAAGGCACGAATCATTGGTATCACGTGGCTCTGGCTGAAGGCCGCAACCGCGAAGTGCGCCGCATGTTCGAAGCGGCCGGCCTCATGGTGAGCCGGCTGATTCGTACCCGGCACGGCCCGATCGCGTTGCCCAAGGGGCTTAAGCGTGGCCGTTGGGAAGAGCTCGAAGATAACGAAGTGCGTGGTCTCCTGGCATCGGTCGGACTGAAAGCGCCGGCCGAAGAGCGGGGCGCGCGCAGCGCTGCACCGCGCATTCAGCCAGATCCGCTGCAAACCTCGATGGGCATCATCACGCGTGAGCCCGTGCTCAGCTCGCATGGCCGATTCGCCCAGACGACGCCTACACGCGGCGGCCCGGGTGGTCCTGGCGGCCCGGGCGGACGGCGCGGCGCACCCGGCGGATTCGGTGGCGGTTCGGGTAGCGGTTATGCGGGCAATGGCGGCAGCGGCGGCGGTGGTTATGGCGCGCGTGGCAGCAATGGCGGCCGGGAAGCAAACGGCAATCGCGCGGGCGGCGAAGCGAATGGCAACCGTGCGATCCCGCGTCCGGGCGGCTCCGCTGGCGGCCCGCGCGGCAGTCGTCCGCCCGGTTCACCTGCCATGGGTAGCGGCAATGGCGCAGGCGGACGGTCGGCCAACGGCGGCGGCAAGCGCACCGGCCAAGGTGGCCGTCAAGGTCCGGCTGGCGCTGGTGCGCAAGGTAACGGCGGTAACGCAGGCGGCGCAGGCCGCGGCGGCGCTCGCCCGGCTCCGCGCAACCGGACGCGCGGACGGTAAGCTTGGATGCCGCGCCGACACGAACCTCAGAGGTTCCGACGGCGTGGCATGTAACAGGACGACCGAGCGGTCAATCTGATTGCCCGCTCGGTCGTCCATGAAATTCAGCACGATGACTTTAGCCTCGGGGAAAGTCCGACAAAAGCGTGATGAATGCCTTCGATTTGCCTTGTAAATGGCCGTCAAATGGCTATATACAGGGCGCATTGGTTGCGTTTATCCCGAAAAATGGCTAAAATCACGAAGTCGCTGGGCATGGTGTTTGTTTCGCCGCCCGGATGTGATCTCGGCACAGAAGGATGGGCGTTGCGCCCATTTTTTTTTGGCCGTTCGGTTCAGCATCTTGGGGCAACGAAAGTGCGCCAGCTCAAGGCGCGGTCCGCAGGTGTTCGGCGTGGAGCGCGCGAACATCTTGGAGTCTTTCACTGTGCAACTGACGGAAATCATCGAAACCACAGTCTCGGGCCTGGGCTACGAACTTGTCGATATCGAGCGCGCGGGAGGCGGTTTGCTGCGTATCTCCATCGACCAGCCCGCCGGCATCGCGATTGAAGACTGTGAGAAAGTCACACGTCAGCTTCAGTATCTGTTCGAAGTGGAGAATATCGATTACTCACGGCTCGAAGTCGGGTCGCCGGGTCTCGATCGTCCGCTCAAGAAAATGGCGGATTTCGAACGCTTCGCAGGCAGCGAAGTCACTATCACATTGAAGAAGCCGCTGGACGGGCGCAAGTCGTACCGTGGCATCCTGCATGCCCCGGACGGCGAGTCGATCGGTTTGGAATTCGAAGGGAAGGACGGCGGCGCTGCGATGCTCGATTTCACGCTCGCAGACCTCGATAAAGCACGTCTCGTCCCCAAAGTTGACTTTAGGAGCCGCAAACAATGAGTCGCGAAGTTTTGATGCTGGCGGATGCGCTGGCGCGCGAGAAGAACGTCAACAAGGACGTGGTGTACGCAGCGCTCGAAGCAGCGCTTGCTTCGGCAACGAAGAAGCTGTTCGAGGAAGACGTGGATATCCGCGTGGCAATCGATCGCGAGAGCGGCGAGCACGAAACCTTCCGTCGCTGGAAAGTGGTGCCGGACGAAGCCGGCCTGCAGGAACCCGACCAGGAAATCCTGCTGTTCGAAGCGAAGGAAGAGAAGCCCGACGCGCAAATCGATGAATACATCGAGCAACCCATTCCGTCCATCGAGTTCGGCCGGATTGGTGCGCAGGCCGCGAAGCAGGTGATTCTTCAGAAGGTTCGCGACGCTGAGCGCGAGCAGATCCTGAACGACTTCCTGGAACGCGGCGAAAAGATCATGACCGGCGCGGTGAAGCGTCTGGACAAGGGCAATTTCATCGTCGAATCGGGTCGTGTGGAAGCGCTGTTGCGCCGCGACCAGTTGATTCCGAAGGAAAACCTGCGGGTCGGCGACCGGGTTCGCGCCTACATTGCGAAGGTTGACCGTACAGCGCGTGGTCCGCAGATCGAACTCTCGCGCACGGCGCCCGAGTTCCTGATGAAGCTGTTTGAAATGGAAGTGCCGGAAATCGAGCAGGGTCTGCTCGAAATCAAGGCGGCCGCGCGCGATCCTGGCGTGCGTGCGAAAATCGGGGTGATTGCTTACGACAAGCGCATCGACCCTATTGGCACCTGCGTCGGGATTCGCGGTTCGCGGGTCCAGGCGGTGAGAAATGAGCTCGGTGGCGAGAACGTCGACATCGTGCTATGGTCAGAGGATCCCGCTCAGTTCGTGATCGGCGCGCTCGCGCCGGCTGCCGTACAGTCGATCGTCGTCGATGAAGAGAAACATTCGATGGACGTCGTCGTTGACGAGAACGAATTGGCGGTCGCCATTGGCCGCAGCGGCCAGAACGTGCGTCTTGCCAGCGAATTGACCGGCTGGCAAATCAATATCATGACGCCGGACGAGTCCGCGCTGAAGCAGAATGAAGAGCGTGGCACGTTGCGCAGCCTGTTCATGGCGCGACTCGACGTTGATGAAGAAGTGGCCGACATTCTCATCGACGAAGGCTTTACCAGCCTCGAAGAGATCGCGTATGTGCCGCTCAACGAAATGCTCGAAATCGAAGCCTTCGACGAAGATACCGTTCACGAATTGCGCAACCGCTCTCGTGATGCGCTTCTGACGTTGGCGATAGCGAATGAAGAGAAGGTCGAGGGTGTAGCGCTCGACCTGAAGAGCCTCGAAGGTATGACGGATGAGTTGTACGCGAAGCTCGAAGAACATCAAATCCGGACACGCGACGACCTCGCGGAGCTGGCTGTGGATGAACTGGTCGAGATGACCAGTATTGAAGAGGATGCCGCTAAGGCGTTGATCATGAAAGCACGTGAACACTGGTTCCAGTGAGAAATGACCATGGCGCACTGACATATCGCGGCCGTTAGGCCGCATGACCCCGATCAAACAGCAGGGAATTTGTCCTTGCATCAAGAGGAATGAATGGCGAGTAACAACGTAGCCCAATTTGCCGCGGAACTCAAAATGCCTGCGGGCGTCCTGCTCGAGCAATTGCAGGCGGCTGGCGTCACGAAAGCGAGCGAGGATGACGACTTGTCCGAGACGGACAAGTCGCGCCTGCTCGAACACTTGCGGAAGTCCCACGGTTCCGCCGATGCCGACAAACGCAAGATCACTTTGACCCGCCGGCATACGTCGGAAATCAAACAGTCCGACTCTACGGGTAAAGCTCGCACCATTCAGGTCGAGGTCCGCAAGAAGCGCGTGTTCGTGCAGCGCGATCAGAGCGGTGTTGAACAGGTCGTTGAAGGTGCGAACCACGTCGAAGAAGACGAAGTGGACGAAGCCGAATTGCAGCGTCGCGACGAAGAGGCGCGTCACGCCGCCGAATTGCTCGAGAAAGAAGCGCTGGAGTTGAAGGAGCGCCAGGAACGCTTCGAGCGCGAAGAGGCTGAGCGGGTCGCGCATGAAGCGGCTGCTGAAGCTGAGCGTCGCCGTGCCGAGGAAGAAGAGGCGAAGCGTGCTGCCGCTCAGGCGGAAGCCGCGGAAATCTCGCGTGCTGCGTCTACAGCGCGCAAGGACTCCCGCGCGGAGTCGAAGACGGAACACGTCGCTGACGAACCGGTGAAGGCAGAAGTTGCCGCGCCGCAGGTCGACGAGAAGGCCGCTGCCGAGCGCGCCGCTCAACGCGAGGCTGCGAAGAAGGCGGAAGACGCCGCGCGCGCCGCGACCGAAAAGGCACGTGCAGAGCATGACCAGATTGCGAAACGCCGCGCGGCGGCTGAAGCCGAAGCGCGTGCTATCCGCGAAATGATGAATACGCCGCGCAAGGCTCAACAGGCGAAACCGCCTGAGCCGTCGCCTGCCGCCGTGGCTGCTGCCGCTGCAGCGGTTGTCGCCGCCAAGGCGGCGGAAGGCGCGAAGGCTGCGGAAGCCAAGGGTACGCTGCACAAGCCGGCACGTCCGGAAGGTTCTGCGCCTGCCCGCCCGGCAGTGGCGAAGAAGCCGGCTGCAGGCGCACCGGCGGCGACCACGCCGTCATTGGGACCGGACAAGAAGAAGGCCGGTGGCAAGAGCAGCTGGCAGGACGATGCAGCCAAGCGTCGCGGTATCAAGACGCGTGGCGACACCAGCGGCGGTGTAGACCGCGGCTGGCGCGGCGGCCCGAAGGGTCGTGGCAAGCATCAGGATCAGACGAACTTCCAGGCACCGACGGAACCGGTGGTGCGGGAAGTGCACGTGCCGGAAACCGTGTCGGTGGCGGATCTGGCGCACAAGATGTCGGTGAAGGCTTCGGAAGTCATCAAGGTGATGATGAAGCTGGGCCAGATGGTCACGATCAACCAGGTGCTGGACCAGGAAACGGCGATGATTGTCGTCGAAGAACTGGGTCACAGCGCGGTTGCGGCCAAGCTGGACGATCCGGAAGCGCTGCTGTCCGAAGGCGAAACGCAGGAAGAAGTGGGCGAACGCCTGCCGCGTCCTCCGGTGGTCACGGTCATGGGTCACGTCGACCACGGCAAGACCTCGCTGCTCGATTACATTCGCCGCGCGAAGGTAGCCTCCGGCGAAGCGGGCGGGATTACGCAGCACATTGGCGCTTATCACGTGGAAACGCCTCGCGGCGTAATTACGTTCCTGGACACGCCGGGTCACGAGGCCTTTACGGCCATGCGTGCTCGCGGTGCAAAGGCAACGGACATCGTGATTCTGGTGGTCGCAGCCGATGACGGCGTGATGCCGCAAACGAAGGAAGCCATCGCTCACGCGAAGGCGGGTGGCGTGCCTATCGTCGTGGCGATCAACAAGATCGACAAGCCGGGTGCGGCTCCTGAGCGCGTGAAGCAGGAACTGGTGGCCGAAGGCGTCGTGCCGGAAGAATACGGTGGTGATTCGCCGTTCATCGAAGTGTCTGCGAAGACGGGTGTCGGCATCGAAAGCTTGCTGGAAAACCTTTTGCTGCAAGCTGAAGTGATGGAGCTGAAGGCGCCTGTCGATGCACCTGCCAAGGGTCTCGTGATCGAAGCGAAGCTCGACAAGGGCAAGGGTCCGGTCGCGACCATCCTGGTGACGTCGGGCACATTGAATCGCGGCGACATCGTGCTGGCAGGTTCGGCCTTCGGTCGCGTGCGGGCCATGCTCGATGAAACCGGCAAGCCGATCAAGTCGGCGGGTCCGTCGATTCCGGTCGAGATTCAGGGTTTGTCGGAAGTGCCGGGCGCTGGTGAAGAAGTCATGGTCCTGCCGGACGAACGCAAGGCGCGCGAAATCGCTTTGTTCCGTCAAGGCAAGTTCCGCGACGTCAAGCTGGCAAAGCAGCAGGCAGCGAAGCTCGAAAACATGCTCGAGTCCATGACGGAAGGCAACGTGCAGAACCTGCCGTTGATCGTCAAGGCCGACGTGCAAGGTTCGCAGGAAGCGCTGGTGCAGTCGCTGGTCAAGCTGTCGACCAACGAAGTGCGCGTGCAGATCGTGCACAGCGCGGTCGGCGCGATCAGCGAGTCGGACGTCAACCTGGCAACGGCGTCGAAGGCGGTCATCATCGGCTTCAATACGCGGGCCGACGCTCAGGCACGCAAGGTGGCGGAGTCGAACGGTATCGACATTCGTTACTACAACATCATCTATGACGCTGTAGATGAAGTTAAGGCGGCCATGTCCGGCATGCTGGCGCCGGAGAAGCGCGAAGTGATCACGGGTATGGTGGAAGTGCGCCAGATCATCCGTGTGCCGAAGATTGGCGCGATCGCGGGTTGTATGGTCACCGAAGGCTTCGTCAAGCGGAACTCGATGGTGCGCGTGCTGCGCAACAACGTGGTCGTTCACACGGGCGAAATCGATTCGCTCAAGCGCTTCAAGGATGACGCGAAGGAAGTGCGTCAGGGCTTCGAGTGCGGTATGTCGCTGAAGAATTACAACGACATGGTGGAAGGCGATCAGTTCGAGATCTTCGAAGTGACCGAAGTCGCGCGTACGCTATAAAAGATTCACCGCTGGACTCGAGGGCGGAGGGGGCTTCACGCCCGCTCCGCCCTTTTTATTTGCCTGGATGGACGCCCCTGAGCGCTCACCACTGAGTCCGGCGCATACAAATTTACGGAAACATCATGGCCAAGAAACGTACTTCACCCAACCGCAATGTTCAGATCGCGGATCAGATCCAGCGCGATCTCTCCGAACTGGTGCGCGATGTCAAAGATCCGCGCATTGGTATGGTGACGTTTCAGAGCGTCGAACTGACGCCTGATTACGCGCACGCTAAGGTGTATTTCACGACGCTGACCGGCGACCCGAAGGAAACGGAAGCCGGGTTGAACCATGCGGCGGGGCATTTGCACAATCTGCTGTTCAAGCGCCTGCATATCCATACCGTGCCGACGCTGCATTTCCACTACGACCAGACGGTGGTGCGGGCGGTGGAAATGTCGAAGCTGATCGACGAAGCAAATTCCACGCGCGCGAAGGACGACGAAGAAGAAAACAAAGCCGACGACGTGGAAGAAAACAAACTCGACGACGAGAAGGGCGCCTGATCGATGAACGGTTCTACCCGCCCGAAGATCCCGCGTCGTTTGCTGGATGGCGTGTTGCTGCTCGACAAGCCGCTCGGACTGTCGAGCAACGACGCGCTGATTCGTGCCAAGAAAATCTATCTTGCGAAGAAGGCCGGGCATACCGGTACGCTTGATCCGCTCGCGACAGGTCTGCTGCCGCTGTGTTTTGGCGAAGCGACCAAGTTTTCGCAGGATCTGCTCGAAGCCGATAAAACCTACGAAGCGACCATGCGTCTCGGCGTGCGCACAACCACAGGCGATGCTGAGGGCGAAGCGCTGCAAACACGCGATGTGACCTGCGACGAAGCCGCTATTCATGCTGCCATGGCTCACTTCCGTGGCGAGATCGCGCAAGTTCCGCCGATGTATTCCGCACTCAAGCGCGACGGTAAGCCGTTGTACGAGTACGCGCGTGCCGGGCAGACGGTCGAGCGTGAAGCGCGCAATGTGACCATTCACGCGCTCGATTTGATCGCGTGCGCGTTGCCGGATGTGACGTTTCGCGTGACGTGCAGCAAAGGCACTTATGTGCGGACGCTGGCCGAGGATATGGGCGAGAGGCTGGGATGTGGCGCGCATCTGGTTGCGCTGAGGCGCACAGGTGTGGGCGCGTTGACGCTCGAGCATGCGGTTACGCTCGACACCCTTGCAGAAGCGGCGCCAGCCGAGCGCGATAGCTGGCTGCAACCGGTGGATGCGTTGTTGTCGACGTTCCCGGCCGTTCATCTCGACGCCGACGCCACGCGTCGTTTCTGCCAAGGGCAGCGGCTGAAGCTATCGGATATTCTTGATGCGCCGGCGACGGCGGACCGCGTGCGTGTCTATTCCCGCGATGACCGGCGTTTGCTCGGTGTCGCGCGAGCGGATGAAGGTGTGTTGGCGCCGGAGCGGCTGGTGGTGTCGGCGGCTTGAAGATCGGCCAATGCAATGCAAAAAGACGCCACGAAATTTCGTGGCGTCTTTCTTTGCAGATCAAACAAACTTCAATGCGCCGCCGAAGCCGCGGCCGCTGAATCCCCGCCGCCGGATTTCTCCGGCTTGGTGATCCAGATCAACGCAATCAACGCAACGAAAATTGCCGCCGATATATAGAACAAATCGTTCACGCCCAACTGTGCGGCCTGCTGCGTCGCCATGCTGTTGAACAGCCCGTACCCCTGAGACGGGCTGTAGCCCGCTGCGCCGAACTGCTGCATGGAAGCGGTAAAGTTCGGGTTATATAAATTGGCTTGCTCCACAAGCTGCGCGTGATGAACATTCGACCGATGGTCCCAGGCCGTCGAAAATATCGATGTCCCGATGCCACCGCACATGATCCGCACGAAGTTCGACAACCCCGATGCCGCTGGAATCCGGCTTCCCGGCAACCCGGACAGCGTGATGGACACGAGTGGGATGAAAAATCCAGCCATGCCGATACCCTGGATCAAGGTCGGCAACATCAACGAGAACGTATCGACGCCCGTGGTATAGCGTGAGCGCATCCAGAAGACGAGTGCGAACACGAGGAACGCGACGGTCGCGATCTTGCGCGGGTCAATGCGCGGCAGGAACTTGCCGACCACCGGCGAGAGCAGGACCGCGAACAGGCCGACCGGCGCAAGGACGAGCCCCGCATCGGTGGCGGTGTAGCCAATGTCGGTCTGCAACCACAGAGGAAGCAGCACGAGATTGCCGAAGTAAAGTCCATATCCGATCGCAAGCGCGACTGTTCCGCCCGTGAAATTACGCAGCTTGAAGAGCGAGAGGTCGACGACCGGATGTTCTTCCGTCAGCTCCCACACAATGAAGAATGCCAGCGCGATCACCGCGATCAGCGTCAACACCACAATGGTGGTGGAATTGAACCAGTCGAGATCCTTGCCCTTGTCGAGCATGATCTGCAGCGAGGCGACCCAGATCACGAGGAGCCCGAGACCCACCGTATCAATAGGCGCCTTGCGGATCACGGAATCACGCTCGCGGAAGATCATGAACGTAGCGACGGCCGCGACAATGCCCACAGGAATGTTGACGTAGAAAATCCACGGCCAGGAGATATTGTCCGAGATCCAGCCGCCGAGAATCGGCCCGGCGACCGGTGCGATCAGCGTGGTCATCGACCACATGGAAAGCGCCATCGGCGCCTTGGCCCTGGGATAACTCGCGAGTAGCAAGGTCTGCGAAAGCGGAATCATTGGACCGGCGACCGCACCCTGCAACACGCGCGCGGCGAGCAAAAAGGGCAGGGTGGGCGCAAGTCCGCACAACCACGAAGCGATCACGAACAGCACGATCGACGTCATGAACAAACGCACCTGACCAAACCGCTGGGTGAGCCAGCCGGTCAGCGGCACTGAGATTGCATTGGCGACTGCGAACGACGTGATCACCCACGTGCCCTGATCCGCCGCTACCCCGAGGTCACCGGAGATCGACGGAATGGACACGTTGGCAATCGACGTATCGAGCACGTTCATGAACACCGCGAGCGACACCGCGATCGTACCGATCACGAGTTTCGCGCCCTCTAGCGGCGGATGAACGGCGTTTGGTTGAGACATAGAACGGTTCCGGGAAAACGTGTGCGAGCGCTTACATCAGCTTGGCGAGGTCTTGCTTTGACGCGGGCTGAACATTTTCCTTCGACGACTTCTGCGCGCCGCCCGTACCCGTACCCGAACTGCCTTCGTTCGCTTCGATAATGCGGGCGATCTCGGCGTCGGCCTGATCACCGTACTTGGCGAACACGTCGGTCTGGTACACGGTGTTCGGTGCGGTGCCGAGCTGGCCGCCGTTTTCGTCCTTGATCGTCACGTCCACGTTCATCGACAAACCGATGCGCAGCGGATGTTTCTCAAGTTCCTGCGGGTCAAGTCCGATCCGCACCGGCAGACGCTGCACGACCTTGATCCAGTTGCCGGTTGCGTTTTGCGCCGGCAGCAGCGAGAACGCCGAGCCCGTGCCTGCCGAGAAGCCGATCACCTTGCCGTGGAACACGACGCCGGAGCCATACACGTCGGCGGTGAGTTCAACCGGCTGGCCAATGCGCATGTGCGTGAGCTGCACTTCCTTGAAGTTGGCATCGACCCATACGCCGTTCAGCGGCACGATTGCCATCAGCGGATTACCCGGCGAGACGCGCTGGCCGACCTGCACGGAACGCTTCGCGACGTAACCCGTCACGGGCGCCGGCATGGTGTTGCGTGCGTAGTTGATGTACGAATCGCGGACCTTCGCGGCAGCGGCGAGCACATTCGGATGGCTGGCGATGGTCGTGTTCGATGTCAGCGAACGGTTCGACTGCAATTCCTGTTGCGCCGCGTTGAGCGATGCCTGCGCACCGCGCACAGCGTCCTTGGCGTGCGAGATTTCTTCGCCCGAGACTGCGCCCGTCTGGGCAATCGTCATGCGGCGGCGCAAGTCGTCCTGTGCACGCGAGAGATCCGACTGACGCAGCGCGACTTGCGCGGCGTACTGGTTGTCGTTGACGAACAACGTGCGCACCTGGCGCACCGTCTGCGCGAGATTCGCTTCGGCCTGATCGAGCGCGACCTTGGAGTCGGCGGGGTCGAGTACGACGAGGGGATCGCCCATCTTCACTGTTTGCGTGTCGTCGGCGTTCACCGAGATCACCGTGCCGACCACTTGCGGCGTGATCTGCACGATATTGCCGTTCACGTAAGCGTCATCCGTGCTTTGGTGGAAACGCGCGATCAGGAAGTAGTACAGCCCGTAAGCGATAGCCGCGATGATCACGACCAGCACGATCAGGCTCATCAGCACCCGGCGCTTGGTGTTGTTGGTTTTTGGCGCCGGCGCTGCCGCGGCGTTTTGTTGAGGGTCGCTCATGAATGGCTCCGTATTCTCTGTCTTGGGTTGCTGCTAGTCGATTCAGTTAGCTGTCTTGGACGCAGTCGACGCGGTCTGCGACGGTGCGATTTTCGACGTTTGCCCGTCGATGGCCAGGTTCGTGTCCGCGGCGTCGAAACCTCCGCCTAGCGCCTTGATGAGACCCAGTTGCAGGTCACGGCGCTTCATGCGCAGATTCGTCACGGTCTGCTCGTTCGCCAACCGGTTCTGATCGGCGGTGAGCACTTGCAGTTGCTGCGATAAACCCGCTTTGTAGCGAATCACGGCAAGCTGATATGCATGCGTCGAGGCATCGAGGGCGCGCGCGGCATCGTTGGTTTGCTGATCCACCGAGCGGATCGATGCGATCTGCGTGGCGACGTCGTTGAGCGCGTTAATCAAGGTCTGGTTGTAATTGGCTACGTCCAGGTCAAAGTCCGCGTAGCGGCCCTTCAACTGCGAGCGCAATTCGCCAGCGTCGAAGATCGGCAAGTGTATGGCTGGCCCCGCGTTGAACTGACGGCTGCCAAAGTTGAGAAAACGGCTCCACCCGAACGCATCGAAACCTGCTGCCGCCGACAAATTGATGTCTGGGAAGAACTCGGCCTTCGCTTCCTTGACATTCGATGTCGCCGCTTCGACTTGCCAGCGGGCCGCGACAATATCCGGACGGCGCGAAATCAGATCCGCGGGCACGTTGTCAGGCAGCGTTACCTCGATCTTCGTATTGAGCACCGGCGTGGCGATCTTCAACCCACGGTCCGGACCCTGGCCGAGCAATGCGCCCAACTGAAAACGCGTGGTCGTGATCTGGCCGTCGAGTTCGGACAGGTTCGTCTGGCTCGTCGCAATATTGCCTTCGGCAGTGCGGCTTTCCACGTTTGTGTCGAGGCCCGCCAGCACGCGGCCGTTCGTAATGCGCCCGATGTCCGACCGGTTCGCGATCTCGCGCTGGGCAACCTCGCGCAGCGCGTAGAGCAGGGCGAGCTGGTTATAGGTCTGCGCGACGGAGGCGGCCAGCGTCACGCGCGCCTGCTGCATATCGGCTTCGGCGGCCTTCTCCTGCGAGACCGCCTGATCGAGCCGTGCGCGATTCTTGCCCCACAGGTCAAGATCCCAGGACGCGCTCACGAGCGCATTGTTTTCGCTGTACCACGAGCCGCCGTATGGAGGCGGGTAGAGCGCGTTGCCGGAGTACAGTTCGCGCGACCACGAATACGAGCCGTTCACCTTCGGATAAAGGCTGGAGCGCGACGACTCAATATAGGACGACGCCTTCGCAATGCGCGCTTGTGCCTGTGCAATCGTCGGATTGCCTGCCAGCGCTTCATCGATCAATTGCGGCAACTGCGGATCGCCGAACTGTTTCGCCCAGTCGAGCGACGGCCACTGGCCGCCTTGCGACGGCAGGCTTTGCGCGGCTTGCAGCGCATCGCTTTGCGGCTGGGCGATTTGCTTGTCGCTTTTGATGCCGGCGTAGTTCGCACAACCCGCAAGGGCGAACGCTGCCACGGCGGCAGCCAGTGCGCCGCGCACAGCGACGGGTGCGGACGCGGGCGCGGACGAATAAAAGAGTTTCATCGCTCGGCTCTTTGATAGGAAGTGTAAAGATGGACGTTGCAACTAATTTCTTTCATTTTTATTACGATGCCGATCAGGCAACGGGAAAGTGACGTCATTGCCCGGACATCAATTAGCGGCGTGGGACGCGACATCAATAGGAGGATTTGCCAGCGGATTTTTCCTGCATGCCAAGCAGCGCCGCCGACATGGGCTCGCCCGAATTCAACAGGATTCGACGCAGCATGCTTTTGAGGAAGCCTACTTCCTCTGGCGTAAATCCGCTTAGCAGCCGGTCGAGCACCTTCGTAAAAATGGCTGGGATCTGTCCGGCAAGCGCACGGCCCTCCTCGGTCAGCGCCAGTCGGACGACCCGCCGGTCTTCCTCGCTGCGCAAGCGCGTAATGAGCCCGCGCTTTTCCAGGCGGTCGATCAGGCGGGTCACGGCGCTCGCGTCGATCCCGTATTCGCGCGCCAGATCGGCGGCGGCGAGGCTCCGGCCGCTTGCCAGCATGAACATGATGCTGGCTTGCGTGCTGGTGATGCCGAGATCGGCCATGGTGAGTTGCGTGACGTTGTTCCACAACGTCGAACGGACGCGGCTAAGCAGATAACCAACGCTTTCACTGAGTTCGTAGTTCGCAATTTCGGGAACCGGCTGGGGGGCGTCGCTCATGGATTCTCGTGCGCTTGCAATAATTGACTGTGCAAGATTATAGGATCAGATAGTTGACTCGACAAGTACCTGGGCCGGCGTGTTAAGAGTCTTCTTAATTCGATGTTGCTGGCGATTCGGTGGTCACGGTGTTGTTATTTTGAGATTCGCACGAGGCCCGCTGGGGCGTGACGGCAGGTGTTGACGCCGGTTTTCTGCCGTCTTGAAATAGGAAAACGCTTCCGGGTTATGTCCTATTGCACGTCAGGGAGGAAGAGGACACGCCGGCGTGTTACACTCTCGGGTTCCCATCGCGCCGAGTGCGGGGGGCGTGGAGGTTTCTTTCTGAGTTGACTTAATAAGTTGACTTTTAGGGTTGACCCCGCGGCCTGCTGCTTGCACCCACCCACGGCGCTCAACTGTATGTACAAGCTCCTCAGCCTCCTATGACTCGCGCCCTCCGCAATATCGCCATCATCGCCCACGTCGACCACGGCAAGACTACGCTCGTCGACCAATTGCTCCGCCAGACGGCCACGTTCCGAGAGAACCAGGCTGTAGTCGAGCGCGTGATGGACTCGAACGACATCGAAAAGGAACGCGGCATTACGATCCTTTCGAAGAACTGCGCGGTCGAGTATGAAGGCACGCACATCAACATCGTCGACACCCCCGGACACGCCGACTTCGGCGGCGAAGTGGAGCGCGTGCTGTCGATGGTTGACTCCGTGCTGCTGCTGGTGGACGCCGTTGAAGGCCCGATGCCGCAAACGCGCTTCGTGACGAAGAAGGCGCTGGCGCTCGGGCTCAAGCCTATTGTGGTGATCAACAAGGTCGACCGGCCGGGCGCGCGGATCGACTGGGTGATCAACCAGACGTTCGACCTGTTCGACAAGCTGGGCGCCACGGAAGAACAACTTGATTTCCCGATCGTCTATGCATCGGGCCTGAACGGTTATGCCGGACTGAACCCGGACGTGCGCGAAGGCGACATGCGTCCGCTGTTCGACGCCGTGCTGGAACACGTTCCGGTTCGTCCGGCTGATCCGGAAGCGCCGTTGCAGCTCCAGATCACGTCGCTCGACTTTTCGTCGTATGTCGGCCGTATCGGCATTGGCCGGATTACGCGCGGGCGCATCAAACCGGGCATGGCTGTCGCCGTGCGTACGGGTCCTGACGGCGCGATCCTGAACCGCAAGATCAATCAGGTTCTGTCGTTCAAGGGCCTGGAGCGCGTGCAGGTCGAAGAGGCCGAAGCCGGCGACATCGTGCTGATCAACGGTATTGAAGAAATTGGCATTGGCGTGACCATTTGCGCGGTTGACACCCCGGAAGCGCTGCCCATGATCACCGTGGACGAACCCACGCTGACCATGAACTTCCTGGTGAACTCGTCGCCGCTGGCTGGCCGTGAAGGCAAGTTCGTCACGAGCCGTCAGATCCGCGACCGCCTGTTCAAGGAACTGAATCACAACGTGGCGTTGCGCGTGAATGAAACCGGCGACGAAACCACGTTCGAAGTGATGGGCCGGGGCGAACTGCACCTGACCATTCTTGTAGAAAACATGCGTCGTGAAGGTTACGAACTCGCCGTGTCGCGTCCGCGCGTGGTGATGACGGAAGTCGACGGCGTGAAGCACGAGCCGTACGAAAACCTGACTGTCGACATGGAAGATGCAAACCAGGGCGGCGTGATGGAAGAGTTGGGCCGCCGCAAGGGAGAAATGCTCGACATGGCGTCGGATGGCCGTGGCCGTACGCGTCTCGAGTATCGTATTTCGGCACGCGGACTGATCGGCTTCCAGTCGGAATTCCTGACGCTCACACGCGGCACGGGCTTGATGAGCCACACGTTTGATTCGTATCAGCCCGTGAAGGAAGGCGGTGTTGGCGAGCGTCGCAACGGCGTGCTGATTTCGCAGGACGACGGCGCGGCTGTCGCGTATGCATTGTGGAAGCTGCAGGATCGCGGCCGCATGTTCGTGTCGCCGGGTGACGCATTGTACGAAGGCATGATCATCGGCATTCATAGCCGCGACAACGACCTGGTCGTGAACCCGATCAAGGGCAAGCAGTTGACCAACGTGCGTTCATCTGGAACGGACGAAGCGGTGCGCCTAGTGCCGCCGATCCAGATGTCGCTGGAATACGCGGTTGAATTTATCGACGACGACGAACTGGTCGAAGTCACGCCGCAATCCATCCGTCTGCGTAAGCGTTACCTGAAGGAACACGAACGTCGCAGCGCCAGCCGTAAGGGCGCCGTGGACTGAGGTATTGTCGGGAAGATTGTTCCTGACACCAATACTGCGTGCATGAGAAAAGCCGTTCCGGGCATGGCCAGGAACGGCTTTTTTATGTGCGCGCACCTTAGGCGCAATCTTGTTGGGGCAACATCTCTTTGATTTGTTGACGGCAACGGGCGAGGCGTAGTCTGTGTGAGGTGAGCGTCGGGAGAAAGTGAGCGAACGGTCGCCAGTTGGTGACGCGGCGCAGACCTGTTCACCAGGGTGCTGACGATCGTCGACTTCGCCCGTCTTGCTGTTCACGGACTTTCGGAACCACGGCCTCCCGCGTCGCCCGGTGCGAACTCGCATGCCCATCAACCTGATACCGAAAATTGTCACGGAGTTGCGCCTTGAATTGGAGGGGGCGGGCTTCGTTTTTTCATCTCATCATGAGGATAAGGCGCGGGCTGCAAGAATCCCGGGGGCTCGGGCATGTCAACGGCCGGAGGGACCATGGCTGGAGCGAGCTGCCGATGCCTACCGTCCCAAACGGGCGGATTATAGAAAATGGCACGCTCTGGCGTAGCGAGGGACCCATTTGCTGAATATGCCGTATGCATATAATTTCGCAATGCGGTGTTCATAAGGCTTGCCGTATCGTATTGGAACGCACCATTGTTCGGGTCGAAGATCATGTAACGATGCGGGGGCGCAGTTCCGTCGGGAGCCGGCACGTCGGGATTCCTCTGGATCAAAAGCGCATGACCGCCATCCCTCGGGCTCCCCGCACCGCCGCTTTGAATGCCGATGCCCACGAATACCATCCCTCCCGGAGGCATCGCGTTCAGGTTATCCGTGAGCCTGCGCAGGCTATCCTCTCGCGATAATCTATCCAAAGGCATATCTATGGACTGAACGTAGCTCCGTAGTGCGAGCGCCATGTCCTTATTTTGAAATCCCGCGATATAGTCGAAAACCCCAGACTCTCTCGCTGCGTCGCGCGTGCTCATATCGGTGATCATGCTGAGGACTGCCGATGAAACCGTTTCTCTGGGGCTGTTGCTGTAATTTCGGTCGATGCGACGTATTGCTTCGCGAACGATACCGTCGCACGTTCCTCTTCCATTCTTACCCCTGGTTTCTCTGCGCGTGGCTTGATCGAATGACATAAATGCCGACGAACCGTCTTTGAGGGCCTCGCCGCCCCGGCATTCTCGAAATTCCGATGTCACACACGAGCCCAGCACGCCGCCGCGCTTTTCCCGGTCAGCGTTGGGGTCCTGGTTGCCGGTCTTAGCCTGGGAGCGGTCAGGTCCGCCATACCGGTGATTCTTCAATTCCGGAGGCTCGAGAGTATTGGTGTCGACACGGCCAGGCACGCTTGTTGTTTGGGGCAGTGACGCCCAAGCCCGTGAACTGGGTGGCGTAAAGAACTGGATCGTGTGCGGCGTCGCAATGTCTCCGTCCTCTGTATAGGCGGACTTCATGTAGTCGCGCAAGGAGCTTTGCATCTTTTCCAGGCTGTTATAGGTGAACGCACCATTATTCGGGTCGAAGATCGTGTACCGATCCCGCGAGCCGGCCCTTCCATCCGCCGGAAGATGCTGTAGCAGCAGCGCGTGGCCGCTAGTCGCTGGACCGGTTACATCACGGTGTCGAATGCCTATGTCAATGTACGCGAGGCCGCCCCTGGACATAAAGGACAGGCTGTCCATCAGGCCGTCTGTGGCCTCCGCGTGCGACGTTCTGCCGTACGGATTCAGATCCGCGTCCGAGGACTCGCGGTAGTTCCTCAGTGCCAGGGAGCCCGGATTGCTCTGGAATCCCTGGATTCGGCCGTAAATGTTGGTCTGGTCTGAGCGGCCGCTGCTCATCTCGCTCCTCATGCTGGTGGCAACCGATCGCAAATTTGATGCTTTGCGTCCGTAATTGCGGTCAACGCGACGCAGTGCTTCGCGGACAATGCCTTCGCAAGTTCCACGTCCGTCATTGCCTGCTGTCTCTTTGTGGTCGAATTGATCGAATCGCACGTACGAGGACGCGTTCGCTTCGAGCGCTTCGCCGCCGCGACATTCACGAAAAGCCGACTTCTCGCATGCGCCCGGCGCGACGCCGGGCTCTTCCCTAGGGAGGGTGTCGTTGGGGTGTGACAAGTTTGCCCGAACATAAGACGAGGTGCGACCGATCGGGTCGAGATCCCGTTTAGACAACCCGTCATTCAGCTCCGGCGCGAATTGGGCAGAGGTACGGGCCTCCGGAAAAATCTTTGGCTGAGCGGGCGGAGGGTTCACGGCCGGCGCTTGGTCGGCAAGCGTGTCTGGCGCTATGGTCCGCGCGGATGCACTCGAGTATTGGGTCGTGACTTCCATTTTCTGCTCCATTGTGGGCGTTTTAAAAGGCGTGAGATCGGACAAGCGCGCCAATACACAGCGGCATTGGCAATCTGCGCCGCTGGGCGCCAACGCCGGAACCGCATTGCGTACCTTCAGTGTGTGGAAAATCGTGCGAGCGAGGTGTTGAATAGATATGCGCGGCCGTGTGCCTGCTATCTGGACTATCTGTTATGCGCTATGCCTCCCGGCACTCGGAAAAAGGTGAGCGTAAGCCCGTCGTCAACCCGATCAGGGGCAAGACGCTGACCAACGTGTGTTCGTCGGGTACAGACGAAGCGATGCGCCTCGTGCCGTGGGGCAAGATGGTGCTGGAATATTCGGTTGAGCTCATCGACGACGAACCGGTCGATGTCACGCCGCAATCCATTCGTCTGCCCAAGCGCTCCCTGAAGGAACACGAGCGATGAGGCGTGAGCCGCGAAGGCGCGGTGGGTTAAGCCCGGATAGCAAGCGTGCGTGGTTGGGAGCACTGTGCCTGACTTTCACGCCGCACGCATGACGAAGAAGCCGTTCGGGGAACGCCCGGAACGGCTTCATTACTTAGCGGCTCATTTACTTAGCGGCTCATGCCGATTTCTTTAACTGGTCATCGCCTTGGATCTGTCGGCTGCGGGGGTTTTGCTAATGCTCATCATGAGGAGGCCTGGGCGCACCTCCCGCGAGGCCACCTTCTGGGAACCGCGGCTCAGGCAGTACAACTACCGGCGGGACCAGAATGGGCGCGGGCGGAGTAGGTCCAACGGTTGAACTGCGTGGATTAAACGTCATGACGCGGTCCGGCGTGACGACGTCGCCAATCTCCAAGTAAGCAGTATCCAGATAATTCCGCATCGCGGTGTTCATCCGTTCCGTCGAATTGTAATTAAATGAACCGTTGTTCGGGTCGAAGATGGCATATCGATGCTGGATCGAGCTACCACTGGAATCCACCTGATCCGTGAGGCGTTGGACCAGCAACGCGTGGCCTGCAGTCCCCTGGGCCGCCGCGCCGGTGAGTCGGATGTTTAAGCCGACGAAGGCAAGCGCGCCCTGAGGCAACTCGTTCAGGGTTCGCATCAGCTTTTCCACGCTATCTTTTCTCGACGCCGAGCCCCCTGAAGTCAATTCTGTGTTTTTGTCCTGGATGTAATTTTCAAATACGAGCGCGGACCGGGTGCTCTGAAACGCGTTGATCTTGGCGAATAGCGCGGTTTTTGTCTCACGATCGCCCGTGCGCATATCGTGATCCATGCCGGTGACCGCCGATGTCAGATCGATCGGTTGAGGTTGGCCATACGCGCGGTCGATGCGACGCATTGCCTCGCGTACGAGGCCTTGGCAGGTTCCTTTTCCCTCATCGCCGCGAGTCTCCTTGCGGTCGTTCTGATCGAACGGCACATACGTTTCAGCGCCGTCTTTGAGAGCGCCACCGCCGCGACATTCCCGAAATTCCCCTGACATGCATTTTCCGAGTGCGGAGCCGCGCTTTTCCCGGCTTTGAGACTGGTCGACGCTCGCGAAGCGTTCTGTAGTGTTGCGCGCGGAGCGCTCGACCGTATTGCGCGGCGCAACAAACGACGGGTTACTTGCCGTCATGCCTGAGCGGTCGGTGAACCCGTCTGAGGCAAAAATCCGTGGCCCGACTGGCGGCTCGTTCGTAGAAAGGAAGGCGTCGTCGGATGTCGCGGGGAGCGCGGTTTGTAGAGACGTGGCGGTGTACCGAGTACTAAGTTCCATTGTGGTTCCTGTGGGAGTCATAGAACGAACGACGTACTGATCCGCGGCGCTCACGGCAATCCGCGCCTTTTGAGCGCTGACGCCGGAACCGGATCGCGTGCATTGAGTGTGCGGGCAATCTCGTGAGCGGGGTGTTGCATGGATATGACCGGACCAACGCGGCTGGCCGGCTGAGTGAGTAAGTCAACGCTCTTGAACTGGCGCCTGGCCGCGATCTCGTCACGCGGAAACAAGCGCTGCAAAGACGCTCGCAACAGACCGGAAAGCCTGCCGGACAAGGTTCCAGGCCGCGACCATCAGCGCGTGGACAGACTGATCTATGCTATGCTAGTGGATGCATTGCCAGTTTTAGGTCCTTCCAAGCAGACTTGATTCGCGCAATCCGCTAAACGGTCAGGCCGTGTTGCGGAAGGTTGAGTAACCCGCTATTTCTCGAGAAACTCGAAGAAAGGTGAGCGTAAAAATGATGAAGAATTCCCAGCTGAACTCCTATTTGTTCGGCGGTAATGCCCCGTATGTCGAAGAACAATACGAGGCATATCTCGATAATCCCGCGTCAGTGCCCGAGACCTGGCGTACCTATTTCGATGCGTTGCAAAACGTACCTGCATCGGATGGGACGAATCACAACGACGTGGCCCACGGCCCGATCGTCGAATCATTCGCTCAACGCGCGAAATCGAACGGCTTCGTGCCGCGCGAAAGCAGTGGTGATCTGGCGACCGCGCGCAAGCAGGTCTACGTCCAGTCGCTGATTGGCGCCTACCGTTTCCTCGGCTCGCAATGGGCCAACCTCGATCCGCTGAAGCGCCGCGAGCGCCCGGCCATTCCTGAGCTCGAACCGGCGTTCTACGACTTCACTGAAGCCGACATGGATCAGATGTTCCATGCGCAGAACCTGTATTTCGGCTTCGAACAGGCATCGCTGCGCGAGATCGTGAAGGCATTGCGTGACACATACTGTGGCACGATCGGCGCCGAGTTCATGTACATCAGCGATCCGGAACAGAAGCGCTGGTGGAAAGAGAAGCTCGAATCGATTCGCTCCACCCCGAATTTCTCCCCCGACAAGAAAAAGCACATTCTTCAGCGCCTGACGGCGTCGGAAGGGCTTGAGCGTTTTCTGCACACCAAGTACGTCGGTCAGAAGCGTTTCTCGCTGGAAGGCGGCGAAAGCTTCATCGCGTCGATGGACGAAGTCGTGCGTCACGCGGGCGCTGCGGGCGTGCAGGAAATCATCATCGGCATGGCTCACCGCGGGCGTCTGAACGTTCTCGTGAACACGCTGGGCAAGATGCCGGCTGACCTGTTCGCCGAATTCGAAGGCAAGCACGTCGATGACCTGCCGGCCGGTGACGTGAAGTATCACAAGGGTTTCTCGTCGGACGTTTCAACCGACGGCGGCCCGGTGCACCTGTCGCTCGCGTTCAACCCGTCGCACCTTGAAATCGTGAACCCGGTGGTCGAAGGCTCGGCGAAGGCACGGATGGATCGTCGCGGCGACGTGGACGGCCTGCAAGTGCTGCCGGTCCAGATTCACGGCGACGCGGCATTTGCCGGTCAGGGCGTGGTGATGGAAACGCTGAACCTCGCGCAAACGCGTGGTTACGGTACGCACGGCACGCTGCATATCGTCATCAACAACCAGATCGGCTTTACGACGTCCGACCCGCGCGACGCGCGCTCGACGCTGTATTGCTCGGACGTGGCGAAGATGATCGAAGCGCCGGTGTTGCACGTGAACGGTGACGATCCTGAAGCGGTCGTGCTGTGCACGCAGTTGGCTATCGACTACCGCATGCAGTTCCATAAGGACGTGGTTGTCGACATCATCTGTTTCCGCAAGCTGGGTCACAACGAGCAGGACACGCCGGCAGTTACGCAGCCGCTGATGTACAAGACGATTGCGAAACATCCGGGTACGCGCGCGCTGTACGCTGAAAAGCTGGTGCAGCAGAGCGTGATCACGGCGGAAGACGCTGACGGTTACGTGAAGGCGTATCGCCAGGCAATGGATGACGGTCATCACACGGTCGATCCGGTGCTCTCGAACTACAAGAGCAAGTACGCGGTGGACTGGGTCCCGTTCCTGAACCGCAAGTGGACGGACGCTGCTGACACTGCCGTGCCGCTCGCAGAACTGAAGCGTCTCGCGGACCGCATCACCACGGTTCCCGATAACTTCAAGGTACATCCGCTGGTCGAGCGCGTGATCAACGATCGTCGCGCGATGGGCCGTGGTGAAGCGAAGCTCGACTGGGGCATGGGCGAGCATCTGGCTTATGCGTCGCTGGTGGCATCGGGTTACGCGGTGCGTCTTACGGGCCAGGACTCGGGCCGTGGCACGTTCACGCACCGTCACGCTGTGCTGCACGATCAAAACCGCGAGCGCTGGAACGACGGTACATACATCCCGTTGCAGAACATTGCCGAAGGTCAGGCGAAGTTCACCGTGATCGACTCGGTGTTGTCGGAAGAAGCGGTGCTCGGTTTCGAGTACGGTTATTCGACCGCAGAACCGAACACGCTCGTCGCCTGGGAAGCGCAATTCGGCGACTTCGTGAACGGCGCGCAAGTCGTGATCGACCAGTTCATCTCGTCGGGCGAAGTGAAGTGGGGCCGTGTGTCAGGTCTCACCATGCTCTTGCCGCACGGATATGAAGGTCAGGGTCCGGAGCACTCGTCGGCACGTATCGAACGGTTCCTGCAGCTTTGCGCGGATCACAACATGCAAGTGGTCCAGCCGACCACGCCGGCGCAGATTTTCCATCTGTTGCGCCGTCAGATGATCCGTTTGTTCAGGAAGCCGCTGATCGTCGCTACGCCGAAGTCGCTGCTGCGTCACAAGGAAGCGGTGTCGGATCTGTCGGAACTGGCGAAGGGCTCGTTCCAGCCGATCATCGGCGAAGTGGATGGCACGATTGAGCCGAAGAAGGTCAAGCGCGTGATCGTATGTTCAGGTCGCGTGTATTACGACCTGGTGGCGCATCGCCGCGAAGCGAAGGCGAACGACGTCGCGATCCTCCGTATCGAGCAGTTGTATCCGTTCGCCCACAAACAGTTCGACGCGGAAATCAAGAAATACGAACACGCGACCGAAGTGGTCTGGGCACAGGACGAGCCGCAGAACCAGGGCGCCTGGTTCTACGTCGAGCACCATCTGCGTGAAGGCATGCGTGAAGGACAGAAGCTGGCTTACAGCGGCCGTCCGGCATCGGCATCCCCGGCAGTCGGCTATTACGCGAAGCACTACGAGCAGCTGAAGGCGTTGATCGAAGGCGCGTTTGGCCGATTGAAGGGTGCGCAGACGATCTCGAAATAACGGCTGTGACCGGGGAGCGCCGCTGCTGGCGGCTCCCCGGTTTTTCATGCGCTGTCCTGTGATTCGAGTTTCGATTTTGAACGTGGAATGCACAAGCAGCGCTCACCATTGATTGGTTAGACGCGCTGCATTTACACGTTCTGGTCATCCAGGAATTGACGGCGTCGAACTTTCCAAGAATTGACGTTGTACCCAGATACATTCAGGAAAAAACATAATGTCTATCGTAGAAGTCAAGGTTCCCCAGCTCTCTGAATCCGTGTCGGAAGGCACTTTGCTGACGTGGAAGAAAAAGCCGGGCGAAGCAGTTGCCATCGACGAGATTCTCGTCGAAGTCGAAACGGATAAAGTCGTGCTGGAAGTGCCGGCACCGGCTGCAGGCGTGCTGGCGCAAGTGATCAAGCATGACGGCGATATAGTGACGGCCGAAGAATTGATCGCGACGATCGATACGGAAGCGAAAGCGGGCGCAGCACCAGTTGCTGCCGCCGCGGGCGCTGCTGAAGTGCAGCCGGCACCGGCTGCTCAACCGCAACAGGAAGCTGCACCGGCACCGGCAACGGCTGCCGCTTCGAACACGTCGGCGTCACCTTCGGCTGCGAAGATTCTGGCCGAGAAGAACGTGTCGAACGACCAGGTTTCGGGTTCGGGCCGCGATGGCCGTATCACGAAGGGCGACGCACTGGCTGCCACGCAAGGCGCGCCGGCTGTTTCCGCTGCGGTCTCCGCGCCCGCTGCAAAGCCGGCCGCTCCTGCCAAGGCCGCCAAGCCGTCGCTGCCGGACGTGAAGGCGCCGGGTGCCGATCAATGGCTGAAGGACCGCCCGGAACAACGCGTTCCAATGTCGCGTCTGCGCGCACGTATCGCCGAGCGTCTGCTTGAGTCGCAACAGACCAATGCCATCCTGACGACGTTCAACGAAGTGAACATGGCGCCAGTGATGGACCTGCGCAACAAGTACAAGGACAAGTTCGAGAAGGAACACGGTGTGAAGCTTGGCTTCATGTCGTTCTTCGTGAAGGCTGCCGTCCACGCACTGAAGAAGTACCCGCTGGTCAATGCGTCGATCGACGGCAACGACATTGTCTATCACGGTTACTTCGATATCGGTATTGCCGTGGGTTCGCCGCGTGGTCTCGTGGTACCGATCGTTCGCAATGCGGATCAATTGAGCCTGGCTGACATCGAGAAGAAGATTGCTGAATACGGCGTGAAAGCGCGCGACGGCAAGCTCTCGATCGAAGAAATGACGGGTGGTACGTTCTCGATCTCGAACGGCGGTGTGTTCGGTTCCATGTTGTCCACGCCGATTATCAACCCGCCGCAGTCGGCCATTTTGGGCGTGCACGCAACGAAGGAACGCGCGGTGGTCGAGAACGGCCAGATCGTGATTCGTCCGATGAACTATCTGGCGCTGTCTTACGACCACCGGATCATCGACGGCCGCGAAGCCGTGTTGTCGCTGGTCGCCATGAAGGATGCGCTGGAAGATCCGGCTCGCTTGCTGCTGGACCTGTAAGCCCGGGCCTGCAAGCCCGAGCCTGTAAGCCCGAGCCTGTAAGCTCTTTAAATCTGGCAGTAAAACCTTATTTGGGACTCATGGCGCGTTCGATAGGCTCGGGCGCGCCGTGTATCCAACAAGAGAAGGATAGTCATGTCCAAAGAATTTGATGTCGTCGTGATTGGTGCAGGCCCTGGCGGTTACATCGCGGCGATTCGTGCAGCGCAACTCGGCAAGTCGGTTGCGTGTATTGAAAGCTGGAAGAACCCGGCCGGTAACCTGAAGCTCGGCGGCACGTGCCTTAACGTGGGCTGCATTCCGTCGAAGGCGTTGCTGGCTTCGTCGGAAGAATTTGAAAATGTTTTGCATCACCTCGGCGATCACGGCATCAACGTGGGCGATGTGAAGCTCGACCTCTCGAAGATGCTCGCCCGCAAGGAAGGTATTGTCGAGAAGATGACGAAGGGGATCGAGTTCCTGTTTCGCAAGAACAAGATCACGTGGCTGAAGGGTCATGGCAAGTTCACCGGCAAGACGGACGCCGGCGTGCAGATCGAAGTGAGCGGTGAGGCAGAAACTGAAACCGTGACGGCGAAGAACGTGATCATCGCGACGGGATCGAAAGCGCGTCATCTGCCGGGCATTGCGGTCGACAACAAGATTGTCGCGGACAATGAAGGCGCGCTGTCGTTCGACGCCGTGCCGAAGAAGCTCGCTGTGATCGGTGCGGGCGTGATCGGTCTGGAACTGGGTTCGGTGTGGCGGCGTCTCGGCGCGGACGTGACCGTGCTCGAAGCGTTGCCGGCGTTCCTCGGCGCGTGCGATGACTCGTTGGCGAAAGAGGCTGCGAAGCAATTCAAGAAGCAAGGTCTCGACATTCACCTCGGCGTGAAGATAGGCGAAGTGAAGACGACGGATTCGAGCGTCTCGGTGGCCTACACGGACAAGGACGGCAACGCGCAGACGCTGGACGCCGACCGCTTGATCGTGTCGATCGGCCGCGTGCCGAACACGGACAACCTTGGTCTGGACGCGATCGGCCTGAAAGCGGACGAGCGCGGTTTTGTTCCCGTCGATGACCACTGCGCGACCAGCGTGCCGAACGTGTATGCGATCGGCGACGTGGTGCGTGGCCCGATGCTCGCGCACAAGGCTGAGGATGAAGGCGTGCTGGTGGCCGAGATTATCGACGGTCAGAAGCCGCATATCGACTACAACTGCATTCCGTGGGTGATCTACACCGAACCGGAAATTGCGTGGGTCGGCAAGACGGAGCAACAACTCAAGGCCGAAGGCCGCGAGATCAAGACCGGCCAGTTCCCGATGATGGCGAACGGTCGCGCGTTGGGTATCGGCAAGGCGGACGGGTTTGTGAAGATGATCGCGGACGCGAAGACCGACGAACTGCTCGGTTGCCACATCATTGCGGCGAACGCGTCGGACCTGATCGCTGAAGCTGTCGTGGCGATGGAGTTCAAGGCGGCATCGGAAGATATCGGCCGGATCTGCCATCCGCACCCGTCGTTGTCCGAAGTGATGCGCGAAGCCGCGCTCGCCGTCGACAAACGCGCGCTCAATATGTAATTGCAGCACGGGTTGAGCAGCAAGACGAAGGCGGGCGGGAGTTTTCCCGCTCGCCTTTGTTTTATCCACGGCTTTCAGCTTCCTTGGCTTCTTTAACTTATTCATTTGGCTCACTTCAGGGCATCCAGACCCTCGCACCATGAACGTCAACGAATACTACGAAAACGAACTGCAGACGCGGAGTTACCAATCGGATGCAGCGCAATTGGCGGCGGTCGAACGTTTGCAACGTTGCTACGACGAGTGGGTCGGGTACAAGGCGCGCCGATCGAACGCGTTCAAGAAACTGATCTCGCATCCGGAGTTGCCGCGTGGCGTCTACATGTGGGGCGGCGTGGGGCGTGGCAAAAGCTTCCTGATGGACAGTTTCTTCGCGGTGGTGCCGGTGCAGCGCAAGACACGCCTGCATTTCCACGAGTTCATGCGCGAGGTGCATCGCGAGCTGGAGGAGTTGAAGGGCACGGCCGATCCGCTGGATGAACTCGCGCGACGGGTAGCGAAGCGATACCGGTTGATCTGTTTCGACGAGTTTCATATCTCGGACATTGCCGACGCCATGATTCTTTATCGTCTGCTCGACCGCTTGTTTGGCGCCGGCGTGCAGTTCGTGATGACGTCGAATTACGACCCTGACCTGTTGTATCCCGATGGTTTGCATCGCGACCGGTTGCTGCCTGCTATCGAGCTGATCAAGTCGAAGCTGGACGTGATCAATGTCGATGCCGGCACGGACTATCGTAAGCGTACTTTGTCGCAAGTGACTGCGTATCACACGCCGCTGGGCGCCACCGCCGACAAGGCGCTGCGTGCCGACTTCGCGAAGCTTGCCGCAGTGCCGGACGAGAGCCCGATCCTGCGCATCGAGAAACGCGAACTCAAGGCACTTCGCAAAGCCGACGGCGTGGTCTGGTTCGACTTCGCCACGCTCTGCGGCGGCCCGCGTTCGCAGAACGATTACCTCGAACTGGCGAGCCGCTTTCATGCGGTGATTCTCTCCGAGGTTCCGAAGATGTCACCGCGCAATGCATCCGAGGCGCGCCGTTTCACGTGGCTGATCGACGTGTTCTATGACCACAAGGTGAAGCTGTTGATGTCGGCCGAGGTACCCGCAGAAGAGCTGTACGTGGAAGGGCCGATGGCAAACGAGTTTGCCCGCACAGTGTCGCGGATCACCGAGATGCAGTCGAAGGAATATCTGGAGTCGGAGCGTCGCCTGGTGGACACATCGCTGACCTGATCAGTGCGTTGGCCGAACGGCCGAGTTGACAATGCGAGACTCATAATTTCGCCGCAGGCTTACTGCTGTAAGGCTCTGGACCGTATTTCAAGATTCGGACAAGTCTTATTCCGGGGATTCCGGTGCATCGGTATCTTCTAATCACCTACTTGTGATTGGAGAGAACCATGAAGCCTTACCGCGATATGTCCGATGAAGAATGGCAAATGGTCGCGCCTTTGTTGCCAGAGTTGCGGCCCCGTTCCGAGTTGCGCGGGCGGCCGCTCGCCAACACCCGTGCAGTGCTCAACGGCGTGCTTTGGGTGATGTACAGCGGCGCTTCATGGTCTACGTTGCCGCGCAAATATCCGTCTTATCAGACGTGTCACCGGCGCTTCAAGGCATGGCACGACTCCGGCGTGCTTGGGCGTGTAATGCAGCAGTTGTTCGGCGTGGCGAGTGAAGGTTTGTATTCGTTGATGACCTCGCGCATGCGGGTGCCAACGGAGTTGCCTGAGGGATTGGGCGCCCATGCAGGCGCGGCGGATCCCACCCGGCCTGCCGAGATGCATGGCGACTCACGTCCAGTGCTTATGCCGCTCGTGCCGCTTACGCCGGCCGGAGGACCGGTGGAATACCCGCGCGGCGGTGTGCGTCACGCGGCTTGATATCTGGCTAGATATCCGGCTAGATAACGCGAGCGACGATCGCTCGCGTACAAAGACCCCGTCTGGAGACTTTGAGTCTCCAGACGGTTTTTTTTGCGTCATGCACTCGGACGCTGTGTTCCTACTGCTGTCTGATCCAGGTTTGCGAACGTCCGAGCAGCGACACGCCAATATATCCGCGCACCACGAGTTTCTGTCCGCTGTCGTCCAGGTGCATCTTGCATTTGTACAGCTTGCCATTTTCGGGATCGAGGATCTGGCCGCCGTCCCACGTGTCGCCGTCGGATTTCATGCCGTTGATGATGGTCATGCCTTTCATCAACTGGTCCTTGCGTGAATCCGTGCAGGCCGTGCAACGGCGGTTCGGATCGTCGTTGTTGCCGAGTCCGGTCAGGATCTTGCCAGTGAGTGTGCCGTCGCCGTCCTGGACAATTTGCACCAGCGCCTTGGGCTGACCGGTCTTGTCGTCGATGGTTTGCCATAGTCCCGTGGGCGAAGCAGCCTGCGCCATGCTTGTTGCAGCCGACGCAAGTAGTGCGCCGGCAAGCAGGATGCGTCCGACATGCCGATGCGCGCGTTGGGTAAGTCCCGTCATGCTTCCTCCTTGAGGTAAAACGGCTCTTGATATGTTCTGCATGTTGTCATTATTGCCGGCCGCTCAGGAGCCGCGTGCCGGACAGAATACGACAAAGCATGGGGAGCGTTTTGTACAAATCCTCTAGTCGGGCAGGTTGTTCGCTACGATCTGTCACATGTCAATTGAATTGGTAGGAAAAGGTCGCGTTTACGCGCGGGCTCCGCGACCCGTTCCCTTCGACCGGGGCATCGCCAACCGGTTTCGCCAGCGATAAATCCAGGCTGTAGTACTTGGCATCGGAGATCCGGAAGCCCACGCCTATCGATGCCAGGCGGCTCGGTTTCGAACCGGCGGCGTGAAGATACGTGTGGGCGGTATCGACGGAAACGTAGGGCGTGAATGTCTTCATGAACGCCAGTCCGATCGCAAACGGCCGGTTGATTTCCGCCGAAGCGGCCCAGCCCGAATCCCCCGATACTTCTCCCGGCTGATAACCAAGCGCGAAGCGCTGGCCGCCAAAAGCGATCTGCTCCGAGCTCGGCAAGGAGTCCGCGCTGTACTGCCCGGTCGCTGCTATCGAGGTGCCGATCTTGAACGGCCATTCATTGGTCTGCGAAACCGTAGCACCCGTGCGCACGAACGTGAGTGACGCAGGGTTGGTTGTGACTACTCCTGGAATATTGGTGTCCGCCGACTTCGATGCCCCAAGCACATCGAACGCTTTCGCCACGTTCAGGCTCGCACGCCGGACCGTGCCCGTATCCACGCCGGTGTAGTCGAGTTGCAACGTCGTCACACGCACCTGCGAACGCTGGCCAAGTTGTGCGCCCGTGATGGTGTTCTTGTAGCGGTCCTCGTCGTGCGACGCGTATGCGCCCACCGTGCCGATCAGGCTGCGCGTATTGCTCAACACGAACGGATACGACGCGGACAAGCCTACTTTGTCGTTGATAACGGTGCGCTCGACGTAGGAGGGCAGGCCGGGGTTATCGACAGGATGTCCGTAGTAGTGCGATGCATCGGCCTTGATGGCGAAACCATCGGTACCTATTGGCAATGAGCCATTGACGTCGAAATAGGTTTGATCGTCGCGGCCCTTCGGTAGCAGGGCCGCGACACCGAGTGTCTCGCCTTGGCCAAGGAGGCCGTTTTCCGTAGCAGTCACAATGCCCTGCACGCCGGGATGATTCATGTCGATGCCGGTCGCGATATTGAACGGCTTGCGCTCGACGTCCAGATCGAGCGTGGTCGCGCCGTCGGTGGTCTGCGGCGGCGCGACGGTCGCCGCGATCTTCACGCCGGGCGTGAGGCCGAGCACATTGACGTAACGTTCGAAGGTCTCTTGCCGCAACGGCCGGTCGGCGCGAATCCGGTCAGCGATCGCGCGAATGCGTTTTTCAGCGGTGCCGGGGTCGCCCTTGATCTTGATATCGGCGACGTAACCTTCCACCACCGTGATGCGCACCACGCCGTTTTCGAAGGTTTGCGCGGGCACGAAGGCGAAAGAGAGCGCGTAACCCCGTTCCTTGTAGAGCGCGGTCACGCCGTTTGCCGTCTCCATCAGTTCGCCGATGGTGACGTCCTTGCCTACGAGCGGCGTGAAGCGTTGCGCGACTTCATCGAAGGGAATGGCTTTTACGCCTTCCACCTCGATCTTTTGCGGCGTCAGATGACGTGCAAGCAATTCCTGGATGTGCGGAGTTTGCGGCTGGACATCGACGGTAACGGCCGGTGGTTTTTGCGGCGCGTTCACCTGCGGCAACGCGTCCAGTGGGTTGCCCGCCAGCGCGGGCCGCGCAACCTGTCCGCTGGTCTGCGCTTGGGCGGCATGCGCCGCCACCGCCGCAAGCAGCAGCGTCCATTTCCATTCTTTGATATTCACGGTACGGCCCTCGTTGGCTTTTTTCGTGCGAACTGCGGAGGAGGCCGGATCGACATGACCCGAGCTCCTGCTGCGTTCGTCATCGTTTGATGCTGGGTGCTGCTTCTACTGCATATCTCTGTATTACGGCTCTTTGCGGCTATAACCTTTGGCTTTATGGGTTCCTGCCTTAATTTATTCTCGTTTATCCCCGCGTGTCATGGCTATTTTTATCGGTTGTCCTTGCGTTATTTGCTTGTCCGGTTTTGTCTCGGGTCTCTGTACCCGGGTCTTTTATATACGCAGAGATATCCGGCCGGATGCGAAACCGGCGCCGAGAGCGGCGCCGGGAAGACGAGGTGTGACCAGACACTGAAAGGGATCATTGAGGGGTTTCGGTACCCGACCTCCTCGTCGCGAGGACGTAACGAAAGGACGCTTCAAACCGTGAACCCGAACCTGGGGCGGTCCGGGTCACGGACCCGTAAGCCTCGAGTTATCGCTCCAGGCGAAAAGCCCCGAGGCCCAAGCGTTGCGGCAGCTGTTTATATCGCCTCGTATTACTTGTTATGCGCACCGAGCAGGCCGCCCAGCAGCGAGGTCACGCCGCCCAGCGGGTTGCCCGGCGAGCTGCTGCCCGCGCCGCTGCCTGTGGTGCTCGAGAGGCCCACCCCGACACCTACGCCGGTGGTGGTCGTCGTTGCACCGCTCGACGGCGATTTCGTCGTCGTGGTCCCCGCGCCTACGCCTGCACCTACGCCCGCTCCGGTGACCGACGCGAGCAGCCCGCCAACCGGGTTTGCTGCGCCCGTACCCGTGCCTGATGCAGCGCCCGTCAAGGCGCCTGTCAGGCCACCCGCAAGCCCGGTGACCGATGCCAGCGGACTGCCCGCCGATCCTGCCGAGCCGCCTGATGTCGCGTTGGTCAGCGCACCTGTGGTGGCGCCTACTACGCTGGCTACCGGTGTCGTCACGCCGGTGGCGACCGCGCCTACGGTGTTCGTCAAGTTACCTAGCAGGCTTGTGAGAGGAGCAGTTGGGCCTGCGCCGGGTGTTGCACCCGCGCCGCCCACAACCCCGGTCAAGCCGCTAACCAAGCCCGTGACCGGAGCCAGCGCACCGCCTGCGCCGCCCGTGCCGCCCGTGCCGCCAATGCCGGTCAAACCACCCGTCAAGCCACTCACCAGGCCCGTGACGGGAGCCAGAGGACCGCTCGATCCGCCTGCCCCACCCGTGCCGCCCGTCAGGCCGGAGAGAATGCCTGTGACCGGCGAGAGGGGATTGGTCCCTGGTGTGCCGTTCACAAGACCGCCGGCTGACGCGAGCGTGCTTCCCGTAGCGGATACAACGCCGCCAAGACCGGTTGCGAGCGGATTGTTGCCCGTCGATGCCACCGTGCCGCCTGTCGACTTCAATACGCCGCCAAGCATGGCGAGCAGGTTGTCGGCGGGTGCTCCGAGGCCGGTTGCAGAACCGACAGTTTGCGTGAGCGAGCCGGCCAGCGCGGTGATCGGCGTGATCGCCGTGCTGACCTGCTGCGTGATCTGGCTGACTGCGCCGGTAGAAAGTGTTGTGCCGAGCGCACCGCCGGCTTGCGTGACGGTGTTGCCGAGGGTGTCTACCACGCTGCCCAACGGCGTTGTCACAGGGGCAAGCGGGGAGAGCGCGCCGCTGCCGACACTGGTCACGAGATTGCCGGCGCTGCTGACAGCCGCACCCGCCTGCTGAACCACGTTGCCGGTGCTGGCGAGCGTCGTGCCCACGGGGTTAGCGCTCGAACCAATTTGGCCGAGCCCTTGCGAGACGCCGTTACCGAGGGCATCGACTGCGTCGCCGAGATGCGAGACGACACCGCCTGCCGCCTGTGTCGTGCCGGTGCTGACGCCGGGAATGTTCGCGTTGCCGACTATCGTGCCTACGCCCGTCACTGCATTGCCCGCTGCCGATACGACGTTGCCGGCTCCGCCGGCTACAGCGGCAACCGGGGTCGTGACCGACGTGCCACCTCCAGTTCCGCCTCCAGTTCCCCCGCCAGTTCCCCCGCCAGTTCCCCCGCCAGTACCTCCTCCAGTACCTCCGCCAGTACCTCCGCCAGTACCTCCGCCTGTTCCGTCACCCGTGCCGCCGCCAGCAACGACCGTCCCTGCGCCAGAACCTGCACCCGTGCCGGAGCCGCTGCCGTCGGTGCCGCCGCCCAAGCCTGTTCCGCCGCCGGCCGTGGTGCTCCCGCCGCCGCTGCCGTCACCGGCGCCGCCCGTTGCGCTACCTGTACCGCCGCCAGTGCCGCCGACGGTCGGTATTGCTCCGGATCCCGAACTGCCTAATTGTTTGCTGGTTGACCCTGAGCCGCCGCAGGCACCAAGGGTCAGCATGGTCGCGATAGCCGCAGTAAGAAAGGTGACGCGCAATGCGCCGCTTTGGATGTGGATGGTCTTCATAACGCCCTCGGATGGTATTTAGTTTTTTGCTTTTAGAACTGCCATCGTCTTATTGCAGGACGCGTGCCATTTGAATCGGGAAGGGCAAACTGCATGGTCTACCCAACGGGTTAACCAGACGGTATAAGGCCTGGCATGACTTTGCCGGTTGTCTGAACGACTGGAGAAAACGCAGCGACGCCGCGCGGAGGTATCACGTAACGTAACGTGCGGCTTGAGTCGTTACGCCCTAAGCCGTAACGCGTTACGTGTCTGGCTACGCACTCAACGCTTAATACGCGAGTGGTGACTCAAGATCACACCGCTTCTCTCTCACGCGCGTTGCAAGGTATTCATTCGACGGTAGTGCGAACGGTGCCAATATGACGCCGTCATTGAGCCGGCCAAATAATGCTCATGAACTAGAGGGTACGCACTAGATAAAAATCCATAAAGTTAATGAGAGAGCTTCCGTTAACTAGATAGTTAGCCGTCACATCGTTTGGTTAATTCGACAAAAATTGACAGGCGCTGGTAAGTGTTTGAGTACAAACCGTTGTTGGGGCACAAACCTTACCGATCAAGGGTAACAACCGATGAAATTATTGCGTGTTACCCGTTGATTTCGAGATAGCGTTCGGCTATAAATCGTTTCAGGGATGCATCATTTAACATCCTGACTGATGGAGGCACCATCGACGATACATCTGGAACCTGAGAGAAGCGGCAAATGAAATCGCGCGCAACGACGCGCATGCAGGCATGCGGAGCCACGCCCGCGGGGATGAGAGAACCCGCTGGCGGCGACCCAGAAAAATGCCGGATCATTTGCCACATGGCCATTAAAAATATCCGAGGGAAAGCATCATGTCTAAATTCATCAAGGGCTTCGTCAACGACGAACGCGGCATCACTGCCATTGAATACGCGATTATTGCCGGCCTTATTTCGGTCGCACTCATTGCGACTGTAGGGTCGCTCACGACGGCGCTGCAAACCGCGTTCACGGCCATCGCGACCACGCTTGGCAAAACCTGAAGTTTCGCCCCGGCTGGCGTGAAGTGTCGCCCTTTCTCACATGGCAGCTTGTGCCTATAACGGTATTTTCGCCGTTATAGCTGGATAACAGCATGTCGCGTTCTTTCGCGCAGGCAACCAGCGGTTAGCAGGAGTGACACTTATGCTCTTCAATCGACTGCTTCAAAGAGCGGCCGAAAGGATCGGCATGCCTGGCTGAAGCGAGTTCATATCATGATTAACGCCGCGTTATTCATTAGCTGGGCACTCGCGGTCGTTTTATTCGATTGCCTATTGCGCCGCATACCCAACTGGCTCGTTATTGCGGGACTGGCGGTGGCTTGCGTGCTGGTGGCAAGCGGCCATTCGCCGTTTCACATCGACCTGTCCGATGCTGCGCTCGGTCTCACAGTCGGGGTGCTAGCGCTCTTGCCGTTCTATCTGATTGGCCTGATGGGCGCCGCCGACGTCAAGGTGTTCGCCACGCTCGGTGCATGGTGCGGTTTTCACGCGCTCCCCGCGCTGTGGATCGTAGCCAGCATTGCGGCTGGCATTCATGCGCTGTATTTGTTGGCGTCGGCGGTGATCGCAGGGAGGCGCATGAGCGCTGAAAGTTCATCGGAATCCTCATCAGATACAAATGGATACAAGAACGGTCCTCACGATGTCATCGCGATAGGCGCTGAACGACCCTCCCGGTACACCTTTATTGTCGGAGGCCGGCGCGCAACACCGTATGCCGCGTTGCTCGCCGTGTCCGCAATCGCAAGCCTGACGCTGCGCGTCTTCGAGGCCGCCAGATGACCCGACTCAATTCCGCGCGTCCCGTCTCGCCCGAAGCCTGCCGGCGCGATCACGCCCATTCCCTCGCACATACCAAGCCGATCAACGCTCGGCGCCGGGCGCAGCGCGGAACCATGGCGGTGGAATTCGCCATTGTGTTTCCGCTTTTCTTTCTCGTGTTCTACGCGATCGTCACCTACAGCATGGTCTTCGTCGCGCAGCAATCGCTCACGCTGGCTGCATCGGAGGGGGCACGTGCGGCGCTGCGCTACCAGCCAGGTGCAACCAGCGCAGCCAGCGCGCTTGCGCTGCGCGCGAGCGCGGCTTGCGCCACGGCGACGGGTCTCGTGAACTGGCTCGCGGGTAGCGCTCCGTGCACCGCGACGTATGCGGGCTGCAGCTTCGACGCCACGATGCAATGCGTGAGCGTCGCCCTCAACTACAACTACGCAAGCCGGCCGCTGGTGCCTCCTCTGCCTTTGATCGGGTTGCCGGTGCCAGCAAGTCTCACTGCAAGTGCGATGGTGCAACTGAACCCGGAGAACCTGTTTTAAGCGTTGTTCACGCTTGAAACGATCAAGACGATCATGGCCAACATTACCCGCATCCTTGCTGTTTCCCTGATCGTACTCGCCGTGCTGCTCGGGATTTTCGCGTGGTCGCTCTCGCGTCGTCCTGCGGCGCCGGTACCGCAAATCGTGCAGGGTCAGGCAAGTTTTCCGGTGGTCGTGGCGGCGCGTGATCTGCCTGCCGGCAAGTCAATCGACGCGGATGCACTGACCTTGCGGATGGCGCCATCGCGTGGTGCCGGCGAGTTTGCCGATGCCACGGGGCTTGTCGGGCGCGTGCCGCTCGTCGCGATTACCGCCAATACGCCGCTCTCCGAGGCCAATCTCACCACCGGACTTGCCGATGCCATCGCGCCCGGCGAACGGGCTATCGCGGTGCGGGTCGACGAGGGTAACGCGGTGGGCAACCGGGTGCGGCCTGGCAACTTCGTCGACGTGTTCTTCATGCTCAAGCGCGACATGTCCGCCGGCCCGGGCACGGATGCGGAAGTAGGCGCGACGCAAGCGCGGCTGTTGTTATCGAGGGTCCGTGTACTCAGTTTCGGTGACGCGACCCTTCCGGGCACATCGGACGCAGCGGACGCACCGGCGAACGCGGCCAATACCCCGCGCAGTGCGGGTGCGCGAACGGCGGTGCTGGCCGTGCGCACTGCGGATATCGACGCACTCACGCTCGCGGAGGGTGCGGGGCGCCTCGTGCTGGCGCTGCGCAATCCCGCCGATACAGACACAGCCGAGCCGCTTGCCATGGCGCCACTGCTTGCATCGATAAGGATGTCGAACGATGGTGCATCGCGTGCGGCGGCGGGTCTGTCGCTGGAGGCGCTGGCGGGTGCCCAAGCAGCGCGGCCGGCGCGCCCGTCCGCCATGCCGCCGTTGCCTGCCATGCCGTACCTGCCTGCGGCCCGCGCGCCGCGTGTCCAGGCGGTGTCGAATGATCTCGAGTTGATTCGCGGTGCCCGTAGGGAAAAGGTGGCGTACTGAAAGTGATGTCCGTGCCGTAAACAAATGTAGAAGGACCAGTAGCAGCAGCCAGCATCAAAGGAAAGTTCGGGGCCACGCCGCCGTATGGCGACAGCGCAGTACGCAGTCAAACTATAAAAAATCATGAAAGCCAAGGGTTTTTATCGAGGACGCAGCGTCTCTGGCGCGCGTCGGTTATTGCTCGCCGCGCTGGTATGTACATGTGCGACGGTTCCGCTCGCCGGTGCGAAGGCTGCCAGGCCTGCGGCAGGCGCGAGCGACCCCGCGGCGTCGCGGGTCATCGACATCGTCGCCGGTACCCAGAAGCAGATCGAGATGGGACGCACGCTGCAGCGCGTCGCCGTGGGTGACCCCGGAGTTGCGGACGTGCTTTGGCTCAAGGGCAGCGGCGGCGCAAACGGCGGCTTGTTGCTGGTCGGGAAAAGTGCGGGACGCACGGAGATGATGATCTGGGAGCGCGCTCAGAGCGCGCCGCGGACCTACACGATCAACGTCACCACGCAAGCCGCCCGTGAACTGCTCGGCAACGATACTCCCGCGGTGAACGTGCTTGGCCGCACAGCGGTGGTCACGGGGTCTGCTGCAAGCATGGAGTCCCATCAGCGCGCATTGGCTGTAGCGAGGGAGTCGGTGGCGAGAAACGCAGGTTCGTCCAATGCGTCGTCAGCATCGGCCGGCAAGGATTCGGCAGGGCAAAGCGGAAACTCAGCCGATTCGTCAGCAACTGGGAGCGGCAATGGGGCGGGTGCGAAGGACGGCGATGTCCTCGATGCATCGACCATAGCAACCAGTCCCGTTGTCCAGGTCGATGTGAAGGTGGTCGAGTTCAGCAAGTCCGTGCTGAAGGAAGCGGGCTTCAATCTGTTCAAGCAGAACAACGCGTTTGCGTTCGGCACCTTCGCGCCTTCATCGCTGACATCGTATACAGGCGGCGCGACCACGAATTTACAGGTCGGTTCTGCGTCGCCCATCAGCAGCGCCTTCAACCTGATCGTGAACTTGGGTTCTCGCGGTATCTTCGCGAACCTCAGTCTGCTTGAATCAAACAACCTGGCACGCGTGCTGGCCGAACCGACGCTCGTCGCGTTGTCGGGACAGAGCGCGAGTTTCCTCGCCGGCGGCGAGATTCCGGTACCCGTGCCGCAGTCGCTCGGCACGATCAGCATTGTCTACAAGCCCTACGGTATCGGGCTGACGGTCACACCAACGGTGCTCGGAGCGAACCGGATCGCGCTGAAAGTCGCACCGGAAGCAAGCCAGCTCGACTTCCAGCACGCGCTGACAATCAACGGCATCTCGGTCCCGGCGATCACTACGCGGCGGGCGGACACGACGGTCGAACTCGGTGATGGCGAAAGTTTCGTGATTGGCGGGTTGATCGATCGCGAGACCTCGTCGAACGTCGACAAGGTGCCAATGCTCGGTGATTTGCCGGTCATCGGCGCGTTCTTCAAGACCCTGCAGTACTCGCAAAACGATCGCGAGCTGGTGATCATCGTGACGCCGCACCTGGTCTCGCCGATTGCGAAGGGTGCGGTGCTTCCAGCCACCCCTGGCGAGCAATCCGAGCGGCGCGACGGACCTGTGTGGCGCTCGTTCATTGGTGGTTTTGCATCGCGTGAAGCGGTGCCGGGATTCTCGAAATGATGGGCGTCCGGTCTGACAAAGAGGGCGATAGGCAAGTGGTGAAGACGCGTGCAAGTCCATCCGGGACGACGGGTGCGGCGAAGTGTACTGGCAGCGTTGCCCGCGCTGATGTGGCAGGAGAAAGCGACGATGAACGCAAGAGTTCTATCTTTGACTGACGTGCAAGCGCGCGCTCCGGGCGTCCGGTTCCTGTGCGTCTGCTCGGATGCGGGACGGCGGGCCTGGCTCGAGCGCGCGCTGGGCACGCTGGGCGCGCTCGAACACGTGCCGTTCGACGCTGTTGCGTTGATGCCGAAGATATCGACACTGGGTGCCACGATGGTGTTCATCGATTTCGCCCGTGCACCGCTTGAAGCGCCCGAAGCCAGCATTGCAAGCGCAACCGCCATGGCAACCGCGGTGCACGATGCATTCCCGGGCTTGGCCATCGTTGCACTCGGTTCCCTGCAGCAGTCGGCCAGCGCGATTGCGGCATTGCGCGCCGGCGTACGCGATTTTATCGATGTCGAAGGCGAACCCGAAGAAGCACTTCGTATTGCGAAGCAATTGATTGAACAGGCTAGCCAGTCCGCGAAGACGGAGCACATCGCGAACCGCCACGGCCATATTACGGTGCTGCTAGGTGCGCGCGTCGGCATGGGTGTGAGCACGCTGGCGGCCAACCTGGCGGTGAGGTTACAGAAACGTGGCGCGGCGGCATTGAAGAGCTTCGCGCTGCTCGACCTGGGCATCCCCGCGGCAGACAGTTCAGTGCTGCTCGACACACAAAGCGAATTCAATTTCGTCGATGCCGTGCGCAACCTGCGCCGCTTCGACCAGACCTTCGTTCATACGGCCTTCGGGCGCCATCCCAGCGGCCTGGCGGTGACCACATTGCCACCGGATCTCACGGCGATGCGCGAGGTGTCGTACGCGTCGGCGGTAAATCTGGTGAACCGGCTGCGGACTTTCTTCGATCACCAGATCGTCGATCTCGGTGGTTTTACGAACCTCGAATTCGTCGCGCAGATGGTGCGCGCCGCGGACAACGTGTGGCTGGTCTGCGATCCGAACGTGGCGTCAGTCGTCTCCGCCATGGAGTTGCTGGAAGGCATGCGTGTCTACGATGTCGACGCACGCTTGCCCAAGGACCGCGAGGCCGCCGATGCGCCGCAGAAGCTGCATCTGGTCGTGAACAAGTTCGACCCGACGCTGCAATTTGGCGCGGAGCAAATCGCGGAGCGGCTTGGGCTACCGTTGCTCGCGATACTGCCTGCACGCGCACAGGCGCTGGGACGCGCGGTCAACCAGGGGCGCCTGCTGGCGGATATCGCTGAGCGCGATGCTTATGTGCGCGCGTTGGACCCGCTGGTCGCGCGGCTCGGCGGTCATAAGATGACGGGGGCCGACAGCGTCGCGTCCACATCCGCGCCGTTGCCGGACGGCATGGACGCGGATGCACTGAACCATAACAAGGCGGATTCCGCCGACGCGCCGAGCGGCTCAAGGCAATTCCTCAAGCGGCTCTTTCCCACTTTCACCAAGCGGTCATAGACGATGGCAAAAGACATCGAGTTCGCCGACGACGCCACTTCGTTCGCGCATACGCAGCAGTTTCAGGACATCAAGAACGCGGCGCATGAACATCTGCTCACGCGGATTGAAGAGCTGGGCGCGGAGTTCGGACGCTGGTCGCGCCAGGCGATCCAGCAGTTCGTTGACCTGGAGATCGACGGCTTCGTCAGGATGCGGCGCATTCCGCTGAACGAGAGCGAAGTGCGGCTGGTTGCGGAGGCCCTGACGAAAGAGTTGGCGGGCTTCGGGCCGATCGAGGATCTGCTCGCGGATACCGCCGTGGAGGACATCCTCATCAACGGCTTCGACGACGTCTATGTCTCGCGTCACGGCATGCTGGTGAAGATCCCTGTGCGCTTCGCGGACAACGCGCATTTGCTGCGAATTGTCCGGCGGATTCTCGCTCCGATCGGACGCCGGCTGGACGAATCCAATCCGATGGTCGATGCTCGCTTGCCCGACGGGGGCCGGGTGAACGTGGTGATAGAACCGCTGTCGCTCGACGGACCGGTGGTATCGATACGAAAGTTCCGTCGCGACCCCCTGCGCCCCGACGACCTGCTCGCGAACGGGACCTTCGATCAGGAGATTTGCGGGCTGCTCGACGCGGCGGTTGCTGCGCGCTGCAACGTGCTGGTGTCGGGCGGGACGAGTTCGGGCAAGACCTCGTTGCTCAATGCGCTCGCGTTTTTTATTCCGAAGCACGAGCGCGTGGTGACGATAGAAGACACCGCCGAACTCTCACTCAATCATCCACACGTGGTGCGGCTGGAAAGCCGTCCGGGTGGTTTTGACGGCGCGGGTGTGGTGTCCATTCGCGACCTCTTGCGCAATACGCTGCGGATGCGTCCGGACAGGATCATCGTGGGTGAGGTACGCGGCGGCGAAGTGCTGGAAATGCTGCAGGCCATGAACACCGGCCACGACGGTTCGATGGGCACTGTCCACGCGAGTTCGGCACGCGAATGTCTTTACCGGCTCGAGATGCTGGCGGGGTTTGCAGGCTTCCAGGGCACGGAGTCGAGCTTGCGGCGGCAGATTGCGAACGCCATCGACTTCATTGTGCAGATCGGGCGTTTGTCCAATGGGCGGCGGCGGATTTTGTCGATCACGGAAGTGACGGGGCTGTCGGACAACATTGTCGCGACGCAGGAGTTGTACCGGTACGAGCCGATCATGGAAGGCGGCGAGGAGCAGGACAACTGGATCTCGCTCGGCATTCATCCGAGCTCGCCGAAGCTTGCCAAGTATCGCCAGTCCCTTGGCAACGACAGGGGCGCGGACAGCTTCAACGACGGCTTCAACGACGGCTTCGGACGAGGCGGCGGTGGCGGCGGTTTCGGGCGCTCCGGGGGAGGCTTCAATGTCTAGCGGTATCGGTCTCGTCCTGGTCGTGGCGCTGCTGTGCGCGGCTGGCGGGCTGCTGCTGTGGCAGCGCGCGCAGGAGAACCGCGAACGCGCGCTGACAGACCGTTTTGTCGACCGGCGCGTGGCGTCAGTGCAGGGTGCGACATCGGGAAAGGCGCCCGCCCAGAACAGCCAGCGCACGCGTTCTGCCGCTCCCTCCGCTTTGCCGCCGAATGCCATGCAGCGCGGCGTTCGCGAGAATATGCGACACCTGCAGGCGCGCATGGCTTATGGCTTGGGCAATCTGATGAGCCGCGCGGGCATTTCCAGTGCGCGCACCTTTTTGTTGGGCACCGGTGCAGTGATCCTGCCGGGAGCGTGCTGGGTCGGCGTACGTACGCATTGGATGGTTGCGCTGTGTTTCGTCGTCGTTGGGGTGTTCTGCGCGTTTGCATTTCTCTCATGGCGCGCACAAAAACGCTATCAGCGCATCTCGCGCCAGTTGCCCGTATTCCTCGACGGCATCGTGCGGCTCATCACTATTGGCAACAGTGTGCCCGCCGCGTTCCAGGCCGCGCTGACAACCAGCGACGCGCCATTGCGCGACTGCCTCGACCGGGTCTCGCGGATGTTGCGCTCGGGCATCGAAATTGATGTGGCGCTCAAGCACGCGGCCTCGGTGTATCGCGTGCGCGAGCTGGAACTGGTCGGGTCGGTGCTGCGCATCTCGGTGAAATACGGCGGCCGCTCCGACGTGATGCTCGAGCGCATGGCCACCCTGATGCGCGATCTCGAACAGGCCGAGCGCGAACTGATTGCGCTGTCCACCGAGACGCGTTTGTCCGCCTGGGTGCTCGGGCTGTTGCCAGCGCTGCTGGGCGGCTTCGTGATGATCTCCAACCCGTCGTACTTCCAGGCGATGTGGTCCGATGCATTTGGCCAGCGCCTCGTGTACGTGGCGTTGGGGCTGCAAGTTCTCGGCGCTTTCCTGCTTTACCGCATGGCGCGCCTGAAGGATTGATCATGACCGCTCACACCGTGTTCGCCCTTGCCCTGCTCGTCGCTGCGCTGGGCTGTGCTTTGTTGGGCGTGCTCGCATTCACGGGCCTCGCGCGCATGCAGCGCAGCGCGCGCACGCTCGACCACGCGCTCGATCAACGCGCGGCCAGCTCGGCGGCACGTGCGATTGCATCGGGCAAGCAGACGCGCCAGACAATGGACGCGCGGGATGCGGCAGACGCGGGGCGCGGGCGGCCCAAAGGCGGCCCCCTGTCGCGCTTGGCCGATGTGCTCAGCCGTGTGGCGGTGGGTTGGCTGGACACGCCGTTCGGTGCAATCGTGGTTGCGCCTGAAGACCGGCGATTGCTGGATCGATGCGGTTTCCTCGATGCCAACGCGCGCGCGCGTTTCTTCGCGGCGCGGATTGGCTGCGCCGCGCTGCTGCTACTGCTTGCGCTGGCCTGGTTCAACGGGGAGCCCCGGCTCGCCGTGTGGATGATCGCTGGGCTCGCTCTCGGGTTCATGTTGCCGAAGTGGTTCGTGCGGCGCCGCGCGAAAGCGCGTCAACGCGCGGTAGCGAGCGAGTTACCGATGTTCGTCGACTTGCTGCGTTTGCTGCAAGGCGTCGGCCTGTCTCTCGATCAAACCCTGCAAGTGATGATCAACGACTTCGCGACTGTGCTGCCGGTGTTCTCGCAGGAACTGGCGCTGGCGCACCGGCAGTTCACCACCGGACGTACGCGTGAGCAGTCGCTGAGCCGGCTCGCGACGAGCTATGAAAGCGACGACCTGAATGCCGTGATGCGGCTGGTGGTCCAGGTCGACAAACACGGTGGCGCGGTACAGGAACCGCTGCGCCAGTTCGGCGACCGGTTGCGCGAGTCGCGCCGCGCGACGTTGCGTGAACGGACCGGCGCATTGACTGTGAAGATGACCGGCGTGATGGTCGTGACCTTGCTGCCCGCGCTGTTGATCATGACAGCCGGTCCGGGATTTGTCGCCGTGTTCCATTCGCTGTCCACGATGCATAGATAGACGTTGAAGAGACGTTCAAGAGAGTCGCCATGAAATTGATCGCAATCGAGAACCGCTTGTGCACTGTCGTCCTGATGCTTGCCTGTTCCGTTTTCGCAGGCCTGGGCGGCTGCGCGTCGAAGATGGAAAGTGGTTATGGGGTCGGCATACAGGCGGAGCGCGAAGCCGCGCTTCAGCAATCGCAGCAGAAGCAGGACGCGCCCGATACACCCGGCATGTATCTCGCTCTGATCGACCGGATGCAGTCGCAGGGGTTGTTCTATGCATCGCTTGCGCATATTGACGCGTACGAAAAGCAGTACGGTCCGACCCCGGATACCACGCTCCTGCGTGCCGACGCCTTGCGCCAGACTGGCCAGGCTCAAGGCAGCGCCCATGCCTACACGAAATTGCTGAACACGCCGCTGGCGGCGCGGGGGTATCGCGGTCTCGGTTTGCTGGCTGGAGCGGCAGGGCAATTTGATAAGGCTTCCGAAGCGTTAGATACCGCCACGCGCCTGCAGCCAACCGACGCTCTCACACTATCGGATCTGGGTTACGCGCGCTTGCGTCTGGGCGATGTGGCGGGCGCTCGGGTACCGCTGATGAAAGCCGCGGAGTTGGCGCAGGACAATCCGAAGATTCTCAGCAACGTCGCGCTGTTCCTGCTAGCCGACGGTCAGGCCGCCGCGGCGCAGGGGCTGATCGCCCAGCAGAAATTTTCGCCGGAAGTGCAGCAGGCGATTCGTGCGGATGCGCAGCGCATTGCGGCGGCTTCGACACAAGCTACGCACGCACGGGCGGCCGAGGTCGCAGCGGCGGCAACCGAGCACGCGCGCGTTCCTATGGCCCGCGCGCCGGAGACGGTCGATTCTTTGCTCAACGCGCAATTGCCGCTGACCCAGACGATCGATCCATCCGGCGCGATGTCGGGAAAACAACCGCAACTGGTCGCACGGTGAGGGGAAGAACCATGAATGAATATCGGACGAGGCGAGGGTCGTGCAGGATGATCGCCCTGACTGCGGGATCGGTCGCCAGGGTGTGCTCGGTGGCGATTACCACCAGCGCGGCGGCGCAGACGCAGACACCGTTGACGTCGCAGGAATCGTCGGCAGCGGTAGAGATTCAGCAGCAGGCACACGCACAGGCACAACCGGCGGTTCCGGTAAAAACCGTTGCTGTGACCCATCATGCGACGCTGATTGGCGATGCCACACTATCCATGCTCGAGTTACAGCGAAGCGGCCAGTTGGCGGCACCGGCACAGCCGATGCTGGGTGCGGAAGCGAGTGCTGCGTACGCGCGTTACCTGAAGTCCTTCGACCATCCGATTCCGGAACATCTGGATTCGTCGGTGGGCACGGTCGGCGGCGCGATAGGCGGCGCAACGTCGAACTGATATGAAACGCTTTCCGACATCGCCTGGCAGACAGACACCGCGCGGCCCCAAACGGCAGCGCGGCGTGGCGAGCATGTTGGCGGCTTTCTGGCTGCTGGTGGCGGTCGTGGCACTAGGTGCTATCGATGTAGGTAGTGTGTTTTATCAACGACGCGTCTTGCAGAGCGTGGCGGACATGGCGGCGAACGCGGGCGCGCAGGTGGTCGACAACGCCTGCTCGCGCGCCCCGACTACCGCGCTCGGCAGCGCGGGCGCGAATGGCTTTAACGCGTCGGCGTCAGGCAACTCGATTACCACGACCTGCGGGCGCTGGGACCCGACGCTTTATGCGGGGCCGAACTACTATGCAGCGAACGCTACGCCCAGCAACGCAGTGCAGGTGACCGTGTCGAAGCAAGTGCCTTATTTCTTCCTGGGAGCAGGGCAGCTAGTCAGTGCAACCGGGCTCGCGCAAGCCGTCAACGTGGGGGCATTCACGATCGGCACGACGACGGCAAACGTTGATCCGACGGTCATTACAGGTCTGCTGAACGCCTTGCTCGGGACGAATATCAACACGGCGCAGATATCGGCGTTAGGTTACGCGGGGCTGGCGCAATCGCGTATCAAGATCGGGGACCTTGTGACGGCAGCGGGTGTGGGCACAGTGAGCCAATTGCTCGCGATGAACGTAACCGCGGCGCAATTCGTCAATCTCATGGTCACCGCGTTGCAGAATACCCGGGTTGCCAATGCGAATCTGTCCCTCGCACTTGGTGCGCTGCAGGCTTTCGCGAGCGCGAATATTCCCAGCTCGCAGACCTTTCCCATAGGCGCGGTGAATGGCGCAACGGGCCTGCTGCAAGTCAGCCTCGCCGATACGCAGTCCGCGCTCACTGCAACCATCAGCCCGCTGGACGCGTTGTTCGTCGCGGCCGACATCGCACAGGCGGGGAAGTCTGCTGTAAATGTGTCGACGGGTCTGAACCTTGGAGTGGCGACGGCGACATTGCAGGTCCAAGTTATCCAGCCTCCGGTGCTGGCGATAGGCGAGGCCGGGCAGACGCCGGCAGGCGCGTGGCGCACGAGTGCCACGACAGCACAGGTGCGGGCGTTTCTCAAGGTGACGCTCGGAGGGTTGCCGGGGCTGCAGTTGGGGCTGTTGGGGCTTCTTTCGCCACCGATAGTGATCTTGCCAATCAACGTCTATGTGGGAACCGGCACTGCGTGGCTTGTTTCCACGCAGTGCCTCTCGACTCAGTCAGCAAGCAACTCGGTGGTGGGCGTTCAGACCGGCATCGCGAATGTCTGCATAGGCGAAACGCCGACCAACCTATCGGCGACGGCCCCTTACAGTTGCTCGCCGGCGAAGCTTGTCAATGTGGCAAACATTGTCACGATCACGATGGCCACATCGCTTCCCGCCGTCGTCAAAAGTGCCTCTTCTCTGACTTTTGATGGCATTGTTGGTAATACTGATGATTATCAGACGACGAACTCGAACCAGGTGGGTGGCGTGTTGTACAACGCGACGTCGAGTTTCGCTACGCAGCTGTCCGCGGGGAACGGGCTGACCTTGAACGTACTCGGGGCATCGCTTCCCATTAGCTCGCCCGTTGGCCAGGCGCTACTGAGTTTCGTCCTGCCTCTCCTGACTCCTGTATTTAATGCACTGGACACGGTCCTTATGCCTGTTCTGCAACTGCTCGGTGCACAGATCGGGGTGAGCACCGTGCATGACCTGTCGCTGGCATGTGGCCAGTCACAGCTTCAATATTGATTGCATGACTGAACCGAAGGCCAACCGGCGCCGTTAACAATGTAACGAATGCACGTAACGCACCTAACGCACGTAACGAACGCAACCAATAAACACACGCAACCGGCTGCCAAGCCAACAGATGCAACCCATGAGACTCGATCAATGAGACCAGCGACAAAAATCGATGACCTCGACATATACGTGTGGGAAGGCAAGGCCGATATCGTCGAGCAGGTGGTGCGCTGCATGTCGAGTTTCGAAGTCGATGTGATCCGCGCCGACGGCATGTCGATAGCCGCGGGCCAGGATGCGCAACGCCAGGCAATCGCGATCGTGAGTGTGAGCGTGATAGACACGGGCGCCTTCGCGTTGCGCGATTGGGAAGCGCATCGCGGCATGCCGGTGATCTGGGTGGGTGCGGCGCCGCGTGAGCGCGACACCAGCGTTTTCCCCACTGATTATTCGCACATCCTGCCGCTCGATTTCACCGGCGCCGAGTTGCGCCGGATGGTGGCGAAGCTTGCGCAGCAACTGCGTGCGCATGGGGAGCAAGCGCAGGAATCGAGCGCCCTGATCGCGAATGCGGAGTGCATGCAGGCATTGCTGCACGAAGTGCAGACCTTCGCTGATTGCGATACCAGTGTGCTCGTGCATGGCGAAACCGGTGTGGGCAAGGAACGTATTGCGCAGATGCTGCACGAGCAACACAAGCGTTTTTCCGAGGGGCCGTTCGTGCCGGTCAACTGCGGCGCGATTCCTGATGGCTTGTTCGAATCGCTGTTCTTCGGTCACGCGAAAGGCTCGTTCACCGGCGCCGTGATCGCGCACAAAGGCTACTTCGAGCAGGCCGACGGCGGCACGCTGTTTCTCGATGAAATCGGCGATATGCCGCTCTATCAGCAGGTCAAGTTATTGCGCGTGCTGGAGGACAGTGCGGTCACGCGGATTGGTTCGCCCACGCCGGTCAAGGTGGATTTCCGGCTGGTCGCGGCGACTCACAAGAGCCTGCCGCAACTGGTGAAGGACGGTGAATTCCGCGCGGATCTTTACTATCGGCTGGCGGTGATCGAGTTGAAAATTCCGTCGCTGGAGGAACGCGGGGCGATTGACAAGATTGCGTTGTTCAAGTCGTTCATCGCGCAGGTGGTGGGGCAGGAAAAGCTCGCGACCTTACCCGAGTTGCCGTACTGGCTGGCCGATGCTGTCGCTGACAGTTATTTCCCCGGCAACGTCCGCGAGTTGCGCAATCTGGCGGAGCGCATAGGCGTGACCGTGCGGCAAGTAGGATCGTGGGACACCGCTCGGTTGCAGCGGCTGCTCGCGCTTGCCCGCACCTCGCAGCCAGTCCCGCCTGAGCTGAGCGCCGAAGTGCTGGTTGATCGCAGCAAGTGGGACATGAACGAGCGTAACCGTGTGCTGGCCGCGTTGGAAGCGAACGGCTGGCGGCGCCAGGACACGGCGAGTCACCTGGGCATTAGCCGCAAGGTGCTGTGGGAAAAAATGCGCAAGTTCCAGATCTTCGACGAAGAGCCTGAAACGCGCGTCGTGGGTTGAGACGTTGTAGGCGGCAGTGTTGAATCCAACGCGCCCAATGCTTTCGCCGCTGTCCGCTTGGTCTGACTTCTACGCCAGTGCCTTCGTCAACACAGCGAATGTGCGTTCGTCGGTGCGTTCGAATTGCAGCGGTGTCACCGACACGCGTCCCGATGCGACCACCGATGTCTCGCTGTCGGCCGCGTTCTCACGCGGTCCGCGCTGAAAACGCAGCCAGTGATATTGCAGGCCACGCGGATCGGTTTGCGGCAGGACGTCTATACCTTCCACCAGTCCCACACCCTGGCGAGTCGGGGTGAGCGGGCCTGCCAGCGCGGCGTCTATATCCGGAAAATTCACGTTGAAGCAGGTCGGCGCATCATGCTCGATGGCAAGCAGTGAGCGGATCACACCGGGCGCGAGTGCGCGCGCGGTATCCCAGCGCACGTTGTCGCGGTCACTGAAGGTCTGGCTCAATGCAATGGATGGCAAGCCGAGCAGCAAGCCCGTCATGGCCGCGCCGACCGTGCCGGAAAACATGGTTTCCACACCCAGGTTGCCGCCGCGGTTGATGCCCGACAGCACTAGCGTGGGCGGGGCGTCCTGCATCAGATGCCGCACGGCCATCACCACGCAATCACCCGGGGTGCCAAGCACGCCGAAGCGGCGCTTGCCATGTTCGCTCACGCGCAGCGGCGAATGCAGGCTGATGGAATGCGACGTGCCGCTTTGGTCGTGCTCCGGGGCGACGATCCACACTTCGTCCGCGAGTTCGTTGGCCACCGCTTCGAGGACGGCAAGCCCGGGCGCGTCGATACCATCGTCGTTGGTCAGCAGAACGCGTGCAAGTCTGGGCCGGGGACCAGGCATTGAAGCGGGTAGTGCAGTTGGCATTGCAAATCTCCTGTCGATTGAAGGAAAGCGTCACTCAATCGATTATTCCAGAGATCGCGATGCGGGGTGGAGCGTGAACCGGCAGCGTGAACGGGTCTGTTCGTGAATAGCGGCCTGGCCGGATTTACTTGATACCGAGCCCACGCAGCACGGCATTGCCGTCGTCGGTCAGGCGGAACTTGGACTCGCCCGGGGTCGGGGTCACCATCTCCACGTAGCCGTATTCGCTCAGCGAGGCAACGTCGGGGGGCGCGGCCATCACGTCGATCGGCGCGTGCAGCAGCAACAGCAGCGTGGCGATTTCATGGTGGCTGAGTAATCGTTTGATGGCCCGCACAGGAGCCGATGCGTTGCGGAGGTTCATGACGAACTCCTTTCGTTAATGCTTTGTCTTTGTGTCGTGCAGCGCGTCGATCGCACCCTACAGCGGCGCGTGAAGTTTCGATAAAGTTGGGCAAGGGTATCGATCAACTCTTAGGCGAAACTTAAAACAGACCAAATGCCACGCGTGCGCCTGCTATGGAGACGATTGGCGAGGCTAAAAATTGTGATTGATGAGATTAAAAATTGTAAGCGGGGTTCCTGGGGTTGAACGCGGCGTCGTCGAATGTCTTGGGCGCGATGTTCTGGAACACGATGCTTTCAAAGATCTTGCCGTCGTTGTCGAAGGATTCTGCCGTCCGGAAATACGGCCGCCTCAGGTCCAGTCCAAGAATTTCTTTCTTTGCATAGAACGCGGGCTGTCCAGAAGGGGTTTCGTAAGTGAAGGTGACCACGCGGGCGCCATCGATCGTTTTTACTTCGATGTCGTTGGCGCGCGTGACCCCTGCGTCGGCGAATTTCTTGCCTTCGGCCAGGAACTGCTGGGTGATGTATTCGGTACCAAGATCGCGGACAGAATGCCGGGATTGCGAGCGCGCGAGCGTGCCGTTGAGTGACGTCCAAAGCGCAAACACCTTTAGTACTCCGCCCAGATGGCCGTACATTTCGTTGGGGCGCGCGGTTTCGTCGTAGAGAATCTCCTGGCCCGCGTGTGCGCCGTCCGGCAGCCATTTTGCGTAGACCCGCAGCGGATCGCGCGTCACACGCACCAGCATGTGATCCGCCTGATCCGGCCAGTTGCCGTGGATACGCTCACGCCGCAGCATGGTGAACTCATACGACGGATAACCATTCGGGCCGTTCTTCAGATAGCGTGGCAGCGCCAGCGGATCAAGCGATTTGAACAGCGACACGAGCGCCGCGTCGCTCATGTTGGCAAGCATGCCACTCAGTGCGGCGCGGCTCAGCCAGCGGACCTGGCCATCTAGCGGAAGTTTGCCGACCTGCGCCGCTGGCGTTTTCGGCGGTGTACTCGTGGCGCCTGCGGAGAGCGCCGGACCGGCCGCGGAGGTGGCGGCGGACGTTGGCAATGCGGCCGTGGCCGTGCTGGCCGCCTCCTGCGCGTTCACGGGTATGGAGATGGCTGACAGGGCGAGGGCAGCCAGCAGACTCGGGACCCAAGCACTTGCGCGGATCGGCATGCGGTTTGGGCGGCGCTGTCGTGCTCGATGCATGAAATTCTCCGTGGTCCATTCGTTCTGCTTTGGCTGCTTTGGCGTCGCGCAGTTCACGGCGAAAACCTTTCCTTGTCTTAGAACGGGTCGCCGCGGCCAGAAATTCCCAGGCGACGCGTTTTATCTTCAGATTCCTCAGATGGTCTCCAGCGACAAACCTGCGTGGCCTGCCAGCCGGCATCAACTTTCGAGAATGGCGACTACCCCCTGTCCGCCCGCCGCGCAGATGGAGATGAGCCCGCGGTATGTACGCGTGTCGCCGGGCGCCCGTGCCAGTATCGCCAGCATCTTGGCAAGGGTTCCCACGATCCGTCCTCCGGTCGCCGCGAACGGATGACCCGTTGCCAGCGATCCGCCATTGAGATTCATGCGGCTGCGCTCGATCGACCCGAACGGGCCGTCGAGGCCTAGCTTCGTGCGGCAGTATTCTTCGTCTTCCCACGCCGCGAGCGTGCACAGTACCTGCGCCGCGAATGCCTCATGGATCTCGTAGAAATCGAAGTCGCGAAGCTCAAGTCCCGCACGTTCGAGCAACCGTGGCACGGCGTAAGCGGGCGCCATCAGGAGGCCTTCTTTCTTGTCGAAGAAATCGACGGCTGCGGTTGCCGAGAGCGTGAGATAAGCGAGCACGGGCAAGTTTCGTGCGGCCGCCCATTCCTCCGATGCCAGCAACACCGCCGACGCGCCATCGGTGAGCGGTGTGGAATTGCCGGCCGTGAGCGTCCCGGCGTCGCGGTCGAAGACGGGTTTCAGCGCGGCGAGTCGCTCGGCCGTGAGATCCGGCCGCAGGATGTTGTCGTGTGAAAGGCCTTTGTACGGTGTCATCAGGTCGTTGAAAAAACCGCGCTCGTACGCTGCCGCCAGCTTTCGATGACTGTCGAGCGCAAGCTCGTCCTGCGCCTCACGCGATATTTTCCAGCGCTTGGCCATCAGCTCGCAATGTTCGCCCATTGAAAGGCCGGTACGAGGTTCGCTGTTACGCGGCAGCGCGGGTTTGATCAACATGGCGGGCCGCAGCTTCGCCAGCGCGCTCATGCGCTGTGCCGTGGACTTGCCGCGGTTCGCTTCGAGCAGGATCTTGCGCATCCGCTCGTTCACGCCAATAGGCGCGTCCGAGGTCGTATCCACTCCACCTGCAATGCCCACATCGATCTGCCCGAGCGCGATTTTGTTCGCGACCAGGATCGCGGTTTCAAGACCCGTTCCGCATGCCTGGCTCACGTCGTAGGCGGGCGTTTCCCGGGCGAGGGTGGTGGAGAGCAACGCCTCGCGAGTGAGATTGAAGTCGCGTGAATGCTTGATCACGGCCCCCGCCGCGACTTCGCCGAGTCGCAGGCCGTGCAGGTCGTATCGGTCAATAAGGCCTTGCAGGGCGAACGTCAGCATGTCCTGGTTCGATGCCGTCGAGTACGCCGTGTTGGAGCGGGCGAACGGAATCCGGTTGCTGCCGAGGATTGCCACGCGACGGACAGCGGGAAGGGCGCTCACAGTCATGATGAGGTCTCGTCGAGGGATACGGTGGGCGCTTCAACATCGGTTTCAGCCGGCATCGGTAGTTTAGGATGCCGTATGATTGTGTATAAGACGGCAACCAAATCGCAGCGTTCGTCCATGGCGCGGGCGCGAATCATGGCAATTCCCACTCGAAGCGGCCGCGCAGATGCAATCGCTCACCTGCCAGATCGCGCACTTCAAAGGCGCGTTCCGTCGCCGATGAAGCGGCGGTCCACAACGTGGTTTCAGCGGGCAGGAGAATGGGCGACTTGAAGTCGCCCTGCACATCAGCGGCACCCAGTTGCTTCGACGGTTGCAGCGCCGCGAGCGTGCGTCCGAGCGTCCACATGCCATGCGCGATGGCGCGCGGAAAGCCGAACGCTTTCGCCGAAAGGGCGTGCAGATGAATCGGGTTGAAGTCACCGGACGCTTTTGCATAATTGCGGCCGAGTTGTGCAGGAAGCTGCCAGCGTGCTTCACGGACCAGTGGGGGCGGCACGGTGTCGGCCTGAGCAACAGAAGCATGACCGCGACCCGCGACACCCCGCTTCAGATACACACTGTCCGCATCCCAGACCGCTTCACCGCCGCGATAGATACGAGTATGCAGCGTGAACGCCTGGCCCTTGTCGTGAGCCACCAGTGCGCCGCTTTCCACTTCAATGCGTAATGCCTGTCCCGAGTACAGCGTGCGCCGCAGGCGTACGCTGTTCGATACATGCACGAGACCCATCGCGGGCCATGGAAACACGGGATCGGTGAGCAGCATCAGATGCAGTGGGAACGCCATCACGTGAGGGAAGGTCACAGGCACGCCTTGCTCGGGGATAAAACCGCATACGCGCGCATAGCGGCCGATCTGTTCGGGATCCAGTGTCACGCTTGGGCGCACGAGGCGCAGCGGCGGTAGATCGGCCACTCCCTCCGCGCGCTTGAAAATACCCTGCAGCGCACGGCCATAGAGTTTCGCGGGTGGCGGCAGCGACTCCAGGATCACCGTGCGCATGCGTGGCGAGCCTGACGGCGAGTCTGACGGAAGCGGCATGCCCATGGTCATGCTCCGATCAGGCTTTGTCCGCACACGCGCACCACGTTGCCGGTTATGCCGGCGCAAGCGGGACTGGCGAGCCACGCGATCGTCTCTGCTACGTCCACGGGCTGGCCGCCCTGGCTCATCGAATTCATGCGTCGTCCGGCTTCGCGAAGTCCCAGCGGAATCCGGGCGGTCATCTGCGTTTCAATGAACCCGGGCGCCACCGCATTGATCGTGATGCCCCGTGCGCGCAGCGCTTCCACCATGCTTTGCACGCGACCGATCACGCCGGCCTTCGAGGTCGCGTAGTTGGTCTGGCCGAGATTGCCGGCAATGCCACTGATCGACGATACCGCTATGATCCGGCCGCCTGCATGCAGCACGTTCTGATCGAGCAGCAAGTCGTCTATGCGTTCCTGCGCCGAGAGATTTACATCGATTACGCTGTCCCACGCGGCTTCGGTCATCTTCGCGATCGTCTTGTCGCGCGTGATGCCGGCGTTGTGCACGACGATATCGATACCACCCATGGCCAGCAGCGCAGCCGCGATGGTCTCAGGCGCTTCGGGCGCGGCGATATCTGCGACGATAGCCGTGTGTGCCCCTTGCGACGGCCATGCATCTTCCAGCGCGAGCATGGTCTGGTCGAGCGCGTCTTGTGCTTGAGGGACATCCAGTCCGATCACGTGCGCGCCACGATCGGCGAGGACCTGCGCGATCGCCGCACCAATACCGCGTGCCGCGCCCGTCACGAGCGCACGTTTGCCCGCGAGCGGCTGGTTCCAGTCGGCGGGCTGCGTGACCGGTGTGGTGTCGATATGCACGACTTGCCCCGACACATACGCCGAGCGCGGCGAGAGCAGGAAACGCAGCGCCCCATCAATATCGGCGCCTGGCTCGACCTGAATCAGATTCGAAGAGATACCCCCGCGCGCTTCCTTGCCGAGCGAACGTGTCATGCCTTCCAGCGCCCGTTGCGCGGTCCATGCTCGCGGCGAGGTGCACGATTGGGGCTGCCGTCCGAGTACGACGATACGGCCGCTCTTCGCCACCGAGCGGATGGCATCGTGGAAGAAGCCGTAGAGCGCATGCAGTTGCGTGCTGTCGGTGATACCCGTGGCGTCGAAAATCAGCGCCTGCACCTGATCGTTCGGTGCCGCGCCGGGCGAGCGCGGTTCGAAGCGTCCGCTCATGGCGCCATGTCTTGCCGCGACCGGCAACCAGCCGAGTGCGCTTTCGTGAGCAACGCTCGTCATGCCGAGGCCAGTCAACAGAGCAAGCAGCGGCTCGAACAGCGTGGGCGACGGGCCCGCTCCGATCGCTGCTATACCATCGAATTCCGCGCGTCCTTGTGCGTGCCGCCGCAATACTTCCGGCTGAGGCAAGCCGATGGAGCGCGCGACGCTCGCGCCGAACGGGGAATTGACGAAGTCGAGATAGCGATCTTTCATGCCTGCCTGAATCCGGTTTAACGCTTGTGTGAAGGATCACGCATGGATTTCCTCGGGCTCGTTCGCCAGTGCTTCCTGGCGTTTCTGCAGCGCATCGAGCATACCGAAATCCGCACCGAAGTCATCGACCTTGACGACTTCCACGCCGTAGCGCGCATAGTCGGAGAGTACCTGACGTTCGGTCGCATCGATCAAACCGCGCGTTTCGCAGGCCGCAGCCCACGCGTCGAGATCGGGCAGGCTTTGCGGCACCGGCGGGATCTTCCTGGCCTTGACCGCATCGCGCAGCTTGTGCTCGATCTCGGCATAACGCGGACTGAGCGCGAACATCAACTCGCCGTAACCGAGCGGATCGATATGCACGGGCGGCGCGTACGAGTCTGCAATCAGACGTTCGCGTGCGTCACCGGGCGTGGTCATCAACTCGGCGATAGCGCTCCCCAGCGCATCCCCCGGCACGCGATGCGGCATGCCGAAAGGAAACGCGAGCGCGCGCACGAAGCCTGCGGCGAGCCGCTTCGGATAGTTGGAGAGTACGCCTTCGAAGGCCGTTTGCGCTTGATGCAGCGCATCTTCGACACCCCAGCGCACGAGCGGAAGATCGGCTTCAGGCCGGCCATCGTCTTCGAAGCGCTTGAGCGTGGCCGAGATCAGGTAGAGCTGTGAGAGGATATCGCCGAGTCTCGCCGACAGGCGTTCGCGCCGCTTCAATTCGCCACCGAGCGCGAACATCGATACATCCGCGAGCAGTGCGAACGCCGTGGCGAGGCGAGTGGCCGCGCGATAGTAGGGCACAAGACGCGTGTCGGCGCGGGTGGGCTTGGGGATCAGCGCGCTGCCACCCAACGCGAACACGAAGCTGCGCACCGCATTCGACGCCGTGAAATTCGCGTGTCCGAAGAAGGCGCTGTCAAAATCACGCAGGCCTTTGGCACGATCGGCATCACGGGTAGCGGTCATCTCCTTGAGCACATACGGATGACAGCGGATCGCGCCCTGACCAAAGATGATGAGGCAACGGGTGAGGATGTTCGCGCCTTCCACCGTGATCGAGATGGGCACCTGTTGATAAGCGCGGGCGAGGAAATTCGATGGTCCCATGCAGATGCCCTTGCCCGCGACCACGTCCATGCCGTCGTTGATCACTTTGCGCGCGCGTTCGGTGATGTGATACTTCGCGATCGCGGAAATCACCGATGGTTTCTCGCCAAGATCAACGCCTTGCGCCGACAAGCGGCGTGCCGCGTCCATCACATACAGGTTGCCGCCCATGCGCCCGAGCGCTTCCTGAACACCTTCGAACTTGCCGATCGCCGTGCGGAACTGCCGGCGCACGGCCGAGTACGCGCCGGTTCCGCGCACGGCCAGCTTCGCCATGCCCACGTTCGACGATGGCAACGAAATGGCCCGTCCCGCCGCAAGACATTCCATCAGCATGCGCCAGCCGTTGCCAACTTGTTCGCGTCCGCCGATCACCCAGTCGAGGGGGATAAATACGTCGGTGCCCCAGTTCGGACCGTTCTGGAACACAGCATTCAGGGGCCAGTGACGGCGGCCGATATTCACGCCGGGATGCGTAGTTGGAATGAGCGCGCAGGTGATGCCGGCTTCATCGGCGGGACCAAGCAGGTGGTCGGGGTCGAGTGCGCGGAACGCGAGGCCCAGCACGGTCGCGATCGGCCCAAGCGTGATGTAGCGTTTCTCCCATGTCACGCGAAAGCCGAGCACTTCGCGGCCCTCATGCCAACCCTTGCATACGATGCCCACGTCGGGAATCGCCGCCGCGTCAGACCCCGCGTAGGGGCTGGTCAGCGCGAAGCAGGGGATTTCATCGCCGCGAGCGAGGCGCGGCAGATAGTGGTTCTTCTGTGCTTCGGTGCCGTAGTGCATCAGCAATTCGGCGGGGCCGAGCGAGTTGGGCACCATCACCGAAACCGCTGCAGCGGAGCAGCGCGTGGCGAGTTTCATGATGACCTGCGAATGCGCGTAGGCGGAGAATTGTTTGCCCCCGTACTGCTTCGGAATGATCATGCCGAGGAAGCCCTTCGACTTGATGAATTGCCACGTTTGCGGCGACAAGTCTTGCCAGATTGCAGTCGTTTCCCAGTCGTTCGCGAGATCGCAGAGTTGCGTGCATTCCGTGTCGATAAACGCTCGCTCTTGCGCCGTGAGCACGGGAGCGCCGAGTGCGAGGAGCGTGTCCCATTTCGGGCGCCCGGAGAACAGCGCGGCATCCCACCAGACCGTGCCGGCTTCGATTGCATCGCGCTCGGTCGGCGACATCTCGGGCAGGATCTTGCGGAACAGGTCGAAGATAGGTTTGGTCAGCAGTGCACGGCGCAGCGGCTTGATGGCGAGTACGAGTGCGGGCAGCACGAAGATGATCGCGAGGAGCGCTGTGACAACCGGTCCGGTCACCCCCGCGAACCAGCCGATAGCCACCCAGATCACCGCCCATGCGAGCCAGGCAATAGCGGGCGCTTGCATATACAGCAAAGCGCCGCTCACGATAAACAGTGCGACCACGAAGCTGGCTGTCATGACGACCTCTGCTGATGTTGTTCGATAGTGTGCGCGGGAACGGCATGGAGGCGGGGTGAGTCGGCAGCTTAATGTTCAGCACATTACATACCCGGCGCGTGCGTCCTCACTTCAGGCAATGGCATGTTGCGACGCGGTATGGTGCGCGAACGGACCCGCGCTCAAAGGGTCCGGCGCCAAGGCTGCAGCGCTATTGGAGACCGGTTCGCGCTCAGTGAACATGGAGGCGAAGGGGCAGGCACCGTTTGGAGGAGACAGGGGCGCTTTGAGCGCTGCCACCATGACCAGCGCAAGGCGGCCGATCAATTGCGAGTCCTCCAGACGCTGGCCCTGCGTGAAATCGGCGATAAGGGTACTCGTATCGGCCGCGGCGAGAATGCCGCTGAGAGAGCCGATGCAAAAGTGCAGCCGCCAGCCAAGTTCTTCGCGGGGCAAATGCGGCAGGACGGTTTGAAACGCGCGGAAGAAGCGCTCCGCGACATCCGCATAGATTCCGCGCAGGAAATTGCGAATGAACGGCGACGGATCGGTGTAGGCGCGGCCGAGAAGGCGTAGCAACGCAGGGCCGCTTTTGTCGAGGCAACGGGATTGCTGCAGCGCCGGGATAAACATCGCGCCGAGGATGTGCTCGCAGGTGAGTTGCGAACCCAGCGAAGTCTGGAAGCGTTCGAGCAAGGCCAGGCGGTTCTGGTTGAGACCGTCGAGGCGACGAGTGAGCATCGCGTGGATCAGCGCGTCCTTGCCGCCGAAGTGATAGTTCACGGCAGCCAGGTTTGCATCGGCACGAGCAGTGATAAGCCGCATCGACATGCCTTCGTAACCGGCGTCGATGAAGATCGCTTCGGCGGCGTCGAGCAAGCGAGTCTTGGTATCGCCGGACGCGCGCGATGGCGCGCGACTGGGAGGGTTAAGCGTGGAACGGGTAGGCACTGGCGTCTCCGGAACCGTTGAAACGGTCCACATTCTGGGAATGATCGAGTAAAGCCTTTAATTAAAACGGGTGTTCTAACCAAGATAAAAAGCTTTAGCGCTATCGACAAGCCATTTTATGGAGCGTGCTCTCTAGAAAGAGAACGGTCGTGCGAGGGGAGGGAGCGAACAGGTATGAATCGAGTGAAAACAATGGGGACGCGAACGCGTCCCCATTGGGTTCAAAACTTCAAGCCGAGCTTGCAGCCCCGACATGCTGGGCCGACTCGGTCATGTCGATACCGCGCCGTTCGCGGCTAAAGAGAATAAGCGCCGCGATCACTACGGCAACCGTGCCGCCGACCAGTGCCATGGCGAGTCCATAGTTATTGCCATTCTTGATGGCGATAGACGCCTGCATGGTGGCATTGACCGAAGCCAGCAGATTGCCCAACTGATAAATGAGCCCGGGGAATGTGGCGCGAATCTCATCGGGCGAAATCTCATTCAGGTGTACCGGGATCACCCCCCAGGCTCCTTGAACAGAGATCTGCATCAGGAACGCTCCGGCGGCGAGCGCGACCGGGCCACTTGAGAACGCCCAGAGCGGCAATACCGGCAATGCGATCAAAGCGGCAATAAAAATTGCCCAGCGGCGCCCGATTTTCTCCGACATGGATCCGAAGAACAGTCCTCCGCAGATTGCTCCGACATTCAGGACAATGGTAATGAGCGCAACTGTGTGTGGATCGAAGTGATGCTGTTCGCGCAGGAAGGTCGGGTAAAGATCCTGGGTGCCGTGCGAGAAGAAGTTAAACGCGGTCATCAAGACAATTGCATAAATGGACAACTTCCAGTTCTGCTTGAGCGTCTTCAGCAAGCCGGGCCGTGGCCGTTTTTCCATGGCCTTCCATGCCGGAGATTCAGGCACGTGTGCGCGCACATATAAAACCAGCAGCGCAGGGGCCACGCCGATAAAGAACATTCCGCGCCAGCCAACATATTGATACGCCACGCCGAACACGATGGAAGCCAGCAGATAGCCGCTCGGATAACCCGCTTGCAAGAGACCCGAGACAAAGCCACGTGCTTTGGTCGGGACGGTTTCCATGGTGAGGGCCGAGCCCACGCCCCATTCACCGCCCATTGCAATGCCGAACAGCGAGCGCAACACGAGCAGCGTCAAGAGATTCGGTGAGAAGCCTGACAGCATTTCCAGCAGCGAATAGATCGCGATGTTGATCATCAGCGTCGGGCGCCGGCCGTACTTGTCGGCTAGACGACCGAAGATCAGCGCTCCTATGGGGCGCATCGCGAGCGTCAGGGTAATGCCTAAAGCGACCGCCGGAATCTTCGTATTGAATTCGGCGGCGATGTCTTTCAATACGAAAACCATTAGAAAGAAATCGAAGGCATCGAGTGTCCAGCCTAAATAGGCCGCAATCGTCACGTTTCTTTGTTCTCGCGTCCAGCTCATTACCGTAATCTCCCCATTCGCGTAATTGAATAATCATGACGACGTGACCGAGGCCTTCTCTGCGCCGCGCCGAATAAGGCGCTCGGCTGGTGTCGGCAGGTTGGAGTGTACGCCGCTGTTTAATTGGATGCTCGCAGCGATCACACAAACTGGTATTAACCCCGGTATGGTTTCGCGGTTTCTGTGCAATGCGTCAATCGGATTGCTTTCGAATGAGTCGATGAATTAAAGAAAATGAAAGTTAATTGAATTATTTTTGTATTAAATGGATTCGAGGGGCGCAGGTCGTTCGAACTTCACCTGAGGGCAAGACATCGGTTCACTTACGGACAAGTGTGTTGACTGGTCAAAATTGATACTGGCTGCATCGAAACGAGACCTGCCGAGCCCCCATGTCTGCTACTCCCCGTGCCCGATGGCCCTATGTCTTCATCTCGGCTTTCCTCGGCACCGCAATCGAACAGTACGATTTCCTGCTCTATGGCACGGCTTCCGCGCTCGTATTCAACAAGATATTTCCCGAATCTCGATCCGCTGGCGGGCACCATCGCGGCGCTGGGGACCTACGCGGCGGGGTACTTCGCACGCGGTGCCGGGGCGCCGATCTGCGGACACTTTGGCGATCGTATCGGACGCAGGCTTCTGACCGAACTGCGCGTGTTACAGGGATTCGCCATAGGCGGTAAACAGAGCGGGGCAATTGTGCTCGGGGCTCCCTGCGGCCTCGCGAACTCTCGCGACAATTTATGACTATTAGATTGTCAAGACTCTTTGACTTAATGTAGGACTGCAATGTTTAATACGGGGCTGTAAAGATTTTGGATTGAGGTTTCGGAACTTTAGCATTTGGAATGTGCAATCGATGCGTACTGCATAAGTTCCGTCCGATGACACAACTGGGGACGCCGCATCGCGAGGAGCGCAAGTCCGCAGTAATCCGTGATCGGGATCGATCCATATTATATGGATTGCTAAACGGTTAGATTTCCGAATGAAAAATTTCTCGGGGCGCGTACCTATGCGCCCCGGCGTATGTCGTTTGTGTTCACGGGAGTATTCATGGGATCAATGGTTATGCCGTCCCAGGCCTATGCGATCAAGTTGGCGCCGCATCCTGCGCCGCTCTCGGTGCTCAAGTTCAGTGGGCGCGCCGCGGTAAGCCAGCTGTATCGCTATGAAGTTGAGCTGACAAGTTCAATCAGCGATATCGCGATGGACCAGGTGTTGGGTCGGCCCGCGAAGTTCACGATCGATCCGATTGATCCGAACGCTGACTATCTGCGCAAGATGTTTGGTGAGAACGCGGAGAAATTCAGCGGCATGCCGGCAGCGTTGACCATCCACGGCATCGTCGCGGAGTACGACCAGTTCGAAACCTCCGCCGACCAGACCCGCTACAAGGTCGTGATCGTGCCGCGCGTGGCTGATCTCGCGCGCGGCGTCAAGAGCCGCCTGTTCCAGAAGCAGTCGGCACAGGAGATCATCACCGCCACGCTGCGGCACGAGGGGTTTCGCGAGGGCGTTGACTTCGCGTTCAAGCTGCGCTCGCAATACAAGCGTCACGAATACGTGACGCAATACCACGAGACCACCATAGCGTTCATCCAGCGCATCTTGGCTGAAGCTGGCATGTGGTTTCGCTTCGAGCATACGAAGGACCGTGAGGTCATGATCTTTGGTGACGACCTCGACGCGTACGCGCGCAACCAACGCATCGTGCCGTTTCGGCGTGACGCCGGGCTGGAAAGCGCCGGCGCCGAGGCCATCAAGTCGCTTGAACGGCATACACGGCGTGTGCCCGAAGCGGTACAGCTGAACGACTACAACCATCGCCAGGCAGGCGTGTCGCTGCTTGTCGAGGTCAACGCCGCGCGTGAGGACAAGACTACGAACGCGGTCGATTCGCAATGGGGTGAGCACTACGAGACGCCGGAGGAAGGCCAGAATCTGGCGCGGCTGCGCCATGAGGCGCATCTGGCACAGCAGCTCACCTATACCGGCAAGGGTAACGCGTTCGGGTTGGAACCAGGTGAAGTGCTGCGTCTTGATCGGAACCCGGAAGACGCGCCGTATGGATTTTTTATTGTGTCGGTGGAGTCGAGCGGCGGGCGCGATCACGCTTACTCCAATACGTTCTCGGCGATTCCCTCTGACCGTGTCTGGCGCACGCCCGTGGACCCGGCTGAGCGGCCCGTCATCAATGGCATTCTGCCGGCGCGAGTCACTTCGCCCGGGGATTACAGGCGTGCGTACTTGACGCCGGAAGGCTTGTATGTGATCAAGCTGCCGTTCGACCTTGACGAGTGGAGTCCGGGTGGCACAAGCCGGCCGGTGCGGCTGGCTAAACCATACAGCGGCAATAACTACGGGCACCACTTCCCGCTGATCGACGGGGCGGAGGTCGCCATTATTTTTACGGGGGGTGATCCAAACAGGCCCGTCATTATCGGCGCAATGCACGACAGCCTGCATCCGGATCTGGTCAACAACCTGAACCATACCCGGAACCTTATTGTCACGGCCGCAGGAAACACAATGCGGATGGAAGATAGGGAAAGTAACGAGCACGTGCATCTGATGACGCCGTTCCAGGCTAGTCAGCTGAATCTCGGGAATATGGTCGACGGTGAGCGCAATAAGCGTGGGCTAGGCGCCGAATTGTGCACCGGTGGGCACGTTGCCGTGCGGGGCAGCCAGGGTGTACTCGTGAGCGCCCAGGCGCAGCCGAACGCGGCGGGCCAGCAACTCGACATGGAGGATGCAGACACAACGCTTCGGCAGGCCGTGGACCTGATGCGCTCCTTGAACGATTCGGCCACTGCGGCGAAGGCTTGGCTGGCCGAGATCGACCAGCAGCGCGCGCTTATCGATCAAAAGCTCACGAGCCTGCAGAAGCCGGTAATCGTGGCCACTGCGCCGGAAGGCGTGGGTATCGCGAGCGGTCAGCACATGCAACTGGCCGCTCGCAAGCAGATGTTCATCACGGCGGGGGGCGGGCTTGACATTGGCGTGTTCAAACGCATCACCGCTGCAGCGGGCGAGGCGATTTCCCTGTTCGCCGCGAAGCTCGGTATTCGGATATTTGCCGCAAAGGGCAAGGTACAGATTCAGGCCCAAGGAGACGGAATGGAGCTAATGGCGCAGCAGGACATGGTGATGAGTTCCTCGGACGGCGAGGTCACGATCACCGGGCGCAAAGGCGTCACGCTCGGCGACGGATCGGGTGCTTACATCAAGTTGGCTGGCGGCAAGATCGTCCTGGGCAGTCCGGCCGGGGAAATTGAATTGAAGGGCAATCTCACCGTCAATGATCCAGACGGCGGCAGCTTCAAGTTCCCCTCATGGTCCAGTGTCCCGGTGAATAACTCGCCGGGACCAATGAACTTCGCGTTCTCGGAATAAACGCCCATGACGACGAAGACTGCACCGAAGCTAACCCCGCCAGCGGCTAAAGCTGCCGACACGCGCGTAAAGCTTCTGCCTTTCGCCTTTCCATTTCTGCGAAAGGGGCAGGGCAAATCGGACGCGTCCACAAAATTCACCGACGAGCACGATATCTACCGACTGTTGGCTGAGCGCGAGCCCTCGGGCTCCTATCTGGTAAGCAAGACTGGGATGTGGCACGGCGGGATCCACGTGACCGATGCCGGTGCGGGTCAGACGCTGGATCTCGATGCGGGCGTGCGTTGCATCGCTGACGGGCACGTGATCGCGTACCGGATCAATCAGACCTATCCGGTCAGCGAGGTTTCCGGCGCCCACAGCGAGGCGACTGCGCCAGCGCCGTACAGCACCGGCTTCGCGCTGGTGCGTCACGCGATGGAGTTTCCGAGGGGAACAACGCTGACGTTCTATAGCCTGTATATGCATCTGCAGGCTTACGAGGACTATACGAACGACTCTAAACGGCAGAAGCCCGCGTACTGGACCACCCAGTTTCAGGTGACGGAGTTCGCGAAGGATACGCCGGCGGCGAGCAGGACCGGGCAGCCAGCCGAAGCAGGACAGGAGGGCCTGAGAGTTCGTCAGAAGCCGCCTCACGGCAGCCCGATCGGCCTCCTTCCGCAGGGAGCGAGCGTGAGCATTGGCGAGCGGCAGAAGGGCTGGGGGCGCATCAGCGAACTGCACGGCTCGTCCCTGTACGCGCCGGTTGCGGGTGGCTTCGTCGAGCCGTCCGCAGCCGTGGGAGGGTGGATCTTTCTTGGCAACGAGAACGGTGGGCCGCTTGTTCAGGAGGTGATGCCGGACACGTCGTTCGACCGGGTGATTTTCCCGTTGTCAGCAGTTTCGAAGGCTGTTGATTCAGGCCCCGGCGTGCCGATCAAGGCAGGTGAGCTGATCGGCCATTTGGGGCGCTACGATTCGCTGAACCAGCGCACCGCTGGAACCCGGATGGTCCACATTGAGGTGTTTTGCGACGACAGCATCGTTTCTTTTATTACCCAGGGACGTGCGTGGGTTGAAGAGCACGGGCCACATCCCAAGGACTGGCCCGCCCTGGGATTGTCCGCCGAACCGGCGATTCTGCGGATCGCACCGAAGACAAAGCTGTACCCGGTTCACGACAAGGACGGAGAAGGCGCTGACGCGCCGTTGACGGACGTCATCCAGGTGTATGCGCTTGCCGAGCTGGGCCGCGACAAGAGCAAGCAATTCACGGAACCGCAGCAGGATGCAAGCCTCGGGCGAAAAGTGAACTGGTGGCATGTCGAGAATGCCGACGCACTGGGCAACCCGATTGACGGGTGGGTGCGCGAGTACAACCACGCAAGCGGACGGGTCACGCGCGAGTTTGGGCAGAAGTGGATCGACTTCCAATGTCTCGCGGATACGCATGACCCGGCCCACACGATCTTTGCGACCAGCCAGGCGTGGGTGGACTACGCGAGTGGTGCGGATGTTCCCGGCGCGGCGGGGTTGGACAAGCTCAGCCCGCTGATGGGGGAGAAGGTTTATCGGGCCCTGTTTGCGAAGGGCGATGGCAGTCACGCAGCGGACGATCTGTGCAATGCGGCCGCAAGCGACGCGGGCCATTACCCGTGGCTCATGCAGGCATCGTCGCGGCTTATTGTGAAGCATGAAAGCGAATGGGCCAATCCGGAGAAGTGGAAGCAGTTGATCGCGGAGCTGGAAAAGCAGACGGGACCGAAACCGCAGCATGCGGAGGAGTTAAAGCGTATCGATAGGTTGACGTGGTGGGATGAGGTCAAAGCCGGCGTAGCGGAGTTTCCTGGGCCCGAGGTGTTTCATATTCATCCGATTGGGTTCGTGGGGAATTTTGCAAGCGACTGCGATTGCGCGACGAAATTCAAGAAAATTTCGGCCATTATTCTCAGGCATGAAGGTGGTTACGTGAACAGAGCAGATGACAAGGGCGGCGCTACAAATCACGGTATAGCGTGGAATACATGGCAAGCTTATGCGCAAGAAGATCTGGGAGTTGAGCCCACGCTTGATAATCTCAAGAATCTAACTGGCGAGCAGGCAGAAACAATTTATCTAAACCGGTATTGGGAGCCTAGAGGTTTTTGCAAGTTCAACGACCAACGCGTAGCCTTGATGGTATACGACTGGACAATCACGTCTGGCGGAGCATCCAAACAGATACAAAATATGCTCAACAAAAAATATGACGCCAACGTCGGAGCTGATGGTGTAGTGGGAGCCGAAACGGTCGACGCGTTAAATCAGGTTGAAAATCAAGAATCGCTTCTTCAAGAAATTGCCGATCTTCGGCGTCAGTATTATACTAATCTTACGGTTAGAGATAGCACTCAGAATGTAAATCTAAAAGGCTGGCTTAATCGTGTCGATAGTTGTCTTCAAGTGGAAGGTTAAGATATGGATCGAAGCACATGTTATCGGTATCTGATTCTTTTTTTCTTTATCTTTCAGAGCGACGCATTCGCGCACGTCAATAGGTTATTTAATGGAAAATGGGAATACGTCGAGTACATACCTGGTTCAATGAAGCCATATTCCGTCTTTGATATATCACTAAATGAAGGGGAAAATGGTAAAATCTACGGGGCATACTGTTTCGTTACGCAATACGGGAATAGGGACGATTGTAGTCCTGACGGTGAGTTAAACGTAAATGGCCATGCAGTTGATCTATCAAAAAAAGCTTCAGTGGCGTTTTATTCATTTTTTGGCGCGAAAAATGGCATTGCTGAGCTTTCGATTAATGACGACAATTCACTCACTTGGACTATTATCAGGCAACCCCAAGAGGGAGAGTATTATGGACCAAATCGCATTGTTCTTAAAAAAATTACATCTGAAACAGATGCGCATGTTGGAGATAGGTTGGTTGTCGCAAAGAAAGCTTACTTATACGATGCGCCATCGAAGTTGAGGCAAGGCGAGACGTATGTAATCGAGGGAGATTACGTAAAACTTGTAAGAATTTCGACAGATCTAAGATTTTGGGAAGTAAAATTTTCTACCAAAAGCGGAAGGACCATCGAAAAATGGATTGACTGTCAAGACATTGATTTCTGCGCGAAGTGATGCAAACGATGTCTATCACAGAGATATCAATAACGATTGTTTTTTTCCTTGCAGTAGGCCTGCCCGCAGCCGGCGCAGTGCCGAGTTTTCTTAGTACGGAAAGCCTCTGTAGGAGTGGGGAAAGTGAGTATGTCAGCTGTGTACTGCAAGATACACGGAAAATTGTTTGTGTATTTGCGGCCGGCAATTCAAGGCCTGATGTGGGTTACGTGCAGAATCGTTATGAAACTCATAAAACGATTGAATTCCAATACCCGCGTGACCCGATTGCCCCGCAAGATAAGATGACTATTGTCGATGTTTCGAGACTTCGTGACGGTTTGGGAAGTCATCTTAAATTCAGGCAAGGTTCCTACGAGTACGTAGTGTCAAATGCTCTTGTACCGGGTGAAGTTTATGTCGCCAAGGATGGAAAGACAGTATTCGACAAGATTTGTAGGGGAAGCGAATACCTGCCTTTCGATGATGCTGCTCGTAGCGGACTGCCACATGGAGTTGTCGATCCAGTTGATCGATTGGATCGACACGATCGGTAAGACTTTCAAAATCTAGTTGTCCTGTAAACTGTTCGCGGTTTTTTAGATTGAAAATCTTATTTTGACTAGACACTTTTAATAAAGATCTAATACGCAGTCGCGTAATAATATTTAGTTTGCAAATTCATGAGAATACTTTCCTTTTAACCAAGAATTAAATTTGGCTTTAAATAGATAACACAGATGGTGTATCGACGGCAATTTCTCAGATTATTTTTTTCTCTTGTCGTATGGCCAACAGTCGGATGGTGTGACGAGTCCATTCTGCAAAAACTGCCAGCCGAACAGATCCAAGAAGGATGCAATTTAGAATTTTACATTTTGCCCGACGAGAATCCTGCGTTAGGACGGCCCGATCATTCGATCGACCTAAGATGGGTGTGCGGAGATCAACCTCAGCGAGTCATCGACAACTACGAGATAGAGGGCGGCAGCCCGGACATCGTGACGGTGTTTTACAGAAAAAGGCACGACGCAATTGTACTTGTAAAGTGGTCTACGAACTCCCAGGCAGCGGACGTCCAAGGGGATTACTACAAGATTTATGTGTACAGGTATGCACGAAACAATCCGGCTCAGCCGTTCCGGCCTCAGCGCGACGTCATGAAAAAACTTGGAGAAGGATGGGACGGCACAGTTGATGGAAAATCCGTGCATTATCCATACAAAGATGCCTTGTCTATCCGTAAAGCGCTCAACAGACTAGGCTATTAACGATAGCTGATGGCGCGAAATATACTGGTTGTCTAATGTGAGTTACGACAGTGCGATGGATTATCGTCGAATTACGGCACATTGGTAATTTGACCGACGAACTAGACTAATGGGAAATAATATGTGGAAACACGCCTTTACCACATTATTTTATAGAACTGTTATCGGCTGCGTCCATTCGGCGCAGACGCGCATATATATAAAAATAGAAAACATCAATAGACCTTCGAGGCCGCTCTACCCGGTTTTTATCAGTCGCTTGGATTGTTTAGGCAAGGATTTTTGGTCCCGGTGAAGAGGGGGCTGGAACTCACAACGTATTTCAAATCACTACTCATTATATTACAATGCTTAAGATTATAATGTGCGTGCTTGGCGCTGTAGTATTTCCGCTGTCCGTCTTTGCAAAAAAACTTAACTTGAATTTTTACTATGATGACCATCAATATAAAGTAATTAAGTGTTCAGGAAAAACGGATTTCAAATTCCGAGCCATAGCCGCCGAGCAGCTTGGCGATCTCTGTATCGATGGTTTCCTTCGTCCAGGTGACGAAGCGCCGCCAGTGATACTTGGCGTGTTTCCAGACGATTTCGATCAAGTTCAGCTCGGGACTGTACGGCGGCAGATAGAAGAGCACCATCCGATGGTCGAGAAACCAGCGGTCGATGGTTTGCTGATCGATGTTGTGATGAATCGAGGCGTTATCGAGCACCACCACAGTCATCAGGCCGGGCGCGCC
>NZ_MTHB01000012.1 GCF_002220365.1 Caballeronia sordidicola
AGACCCTCTATGCGACGCTCGATCGTTTGCTCAGACGGATTCACATGAACAAGTCCGAGTTGCTGCTGGTGTTGGAGCGTCCTGAGGTCCCGCTGCATACCAATGGCAGTGAGCGCGACATTCGCGATCAGGTCAAAAAACGAAAGATCAGTGGCGGCACGCGCAGCGAGCTCGGCCGACAATGCCGCGATACGTTCTCGAGTCTAAAGGCGACGTGCCGCAAGCTGAACATTTCGTTCTGGGAGTATCTGACAGACCGCATTTCTTGCAGCGATCAAATTCCCCTCCTGCCTCATCTCCTCGAACAACGCATCGCCCTCTCTGCTTGAACAGCATGCTGGCGCTCGCCCCGGGTTATTGAGAAGTTACGACATTTCCGGACGGCGAAGCGCGTCCCATTGTTCAGCAGCCTGTAATCGATGCTCCGAAAAGTGTACAATTGCGTTTCGCCCGATTTTCTGGCAGGGCCAGACCAACTGAGATATCAATGACTAAAGTATTGTTGAAAGAGAACGAGCCTTTCGACGTCGCCATGCGCCGCTTCCGCCGCACCGTCGAACGTACCGGCCTGATTCAGGAACTGAAGTCGCGTATGGCCTATGAAAAGCCGACCACCGAGCGCAAGCGCAAGAAAGCTGCTGCTGTTGCTCGCCTGCGCAAGCAGATCCGTCGCGCGCAGTTGCCCAAGAAATTCTATTGATGTTGTTGCACGTCTGAACGGCGGCTTGCAGGTCGATCAAGTTCGATCGAAGCGCCGAGTAGCCGGGGGCTTGTTCGATAGGGCCCGGGGACATGCCGGATAAGTGCGCCACCCCCAGATACCGGCCCAAGCGTCCCAGCCCGGCGGCCAATTCGTGGCCCGATCCTCGAATCAATCCATGAAGCGCCTCGCCCATCGAGGCGCACCCGTGCGAAGCCAAAGTGGCAGTCGCAATGAGCATCGTTTGAAGCGCACTTGCTGAATCGATCATGACGGCTCGCCCGCATGAATGGATCGCGCGGAAATAGAAAATGCGCTCCATGCCTCCCTGCGCTACTTCCGTTGAACGGTGGTCAGTCTCAGGGCATCGAGAACTGTATCGACCTCGCCCATGCATCCAGAATTCGAACGCCTGCACGATTCATGTCGTGTGGGCTTCGTGTGCTTCGTGTGCTTCGTGCGCTTCCTCACATGTGTTCTTCCGTTCGCTTCTACGCTGGATGTTCACTCATCGACGCGCTGTCTGACCGTCCGAGCGTCCGACCATAAGCAGACGTAAACGCATAAAGCCCGGATAGACCGGGCTTTATGCGTTGAATCTTTGGTTGCGGGGGTAGGATTTGAACCTACGACCTTCGGGTTATGAGCCCGACGAGCTGCCAGACTGCTCCACCCCGCGAAAAAGATTATAGCGCTAAGGGTATGTCAGGTCAAACCGAATCGAAGAATATTGATATCGAATGCGAATGCGTTGAATTTATTGCAGCGATGATTTATTGCAGCGATGCCGGCTTCGCCCGTGGGTACGGATCAGTTCCACGACGTACCGCTTCCACACAACGCCGATGTTCCCGCGACAACCGGCTCAACAGCGGCAGCAAAATGATTGCCACCGCAGCCCCGCCCGCCGCGAGCCAGCCGAGCCCGAAAAAAAGCTTCGTATAAAGCGGCAGCGATTGCAGCGAACCCAGGTCGTTGGAAGGCATGCGCGCGAAGTTGGCGACCACACTGCCCAGATACTGCGACACACCCGTCGCGACGTAATAGGCTCCCATCATGAAGCCGCTCATGCGTGCGGGCACATAGTGGGCGATCATCGCGAGACCCAGCCCGGACACCAGCAGTTCGCCAAGCGAATAGAGCCCGTAGCCGCTGACCATGAACCACGACGAAACACGGCCATCGACTGCATGACGGCCGCTGAACGCAAACACGAAAAAGCCCAGCGCGACCACCATGAAACCCAGAGCGTACTTTGCGGCGATGGGGATATCGTGGCCGCTATTCGCGAGCCGCGTATAAGCGATCGCGAGGAACGGACTGAGCAGCATGATCCACAGCGGATTCAACGCCTGGAATTGCGCCGCGCTCCATGAGAACAAGGTCACGTTGAAGAGCGTGAACGACGCGTCCACGTTGCGCAGCGCGAACAAGGTCAGCGAGGTGGACATCTGCTGATAAAAGATAAAGAACAGGATGACCTGCAGCGTGAGGATCAACGCCGCGAGCAGACCGGAGCGTTCGCTCCGATCGCATTTCAAAAGCATCCAGCCGAAGATCACGAGAACGGCGACACCCGCCGCGTATACGCAGATCGCCGCCACGTGTTCGTTCTGCAGCACGAATACCGTCGCGAGGCCCAAGGCCACGCTGCCCACCGCGACCGCTGCAAAGCGGCTCAACATCATGGGCTCGTCGTCAGGAGCCGAACCGATGTGCCCGACCGTGCGCCGCATCACCATGAAGTTGATCAAGCCCAGCACCATGCCCGCAAAACACACGGCGAAGGCGGCGTGCCAGCCCCAATGATCCTTGATCCACGGCGTGGCGAGCATCGAAATGGTCGAGCCGATATTGACTGACATGTAGTAGATGGTGAACGCGCTGTCGAGGCGCGCGTCATCGCCCTCGTAAATGCGCCGCACGAGATTCGCCGCGTTCGCCTTGAAGAGGCCGTTGCCGACCACGATCACACCAAGCGCCGCGTACAGGTACCCCAATGAATCGAACGGAATTGAGAGCATCAGATATCCCGATGCCAAAACGCACGCGCCAAAGATCATCGTGCGCCGCGCACCCAGCACCTTGTCGCCAATCCAGCCGCCTATTGCCGGCGCCGAGAAGACGAGCGCGGTGAACGCGCCCCATGTGAGGTTCGCGTGGGAATCGGCGAAACCCAGCTTGTCGATCATGAACAGCACGAGTAATGCTGCCATGCCGTAATAACCGAAACGCTCCCACATCTCGATGAGGAAAACAGTCGTGAACGAGCGCGTCTGAGACGCGCCGGACGGATGTGGAGTCATGGGTCAATCTCGATAGGGTTGGACGGCGTCCCCTGGCTCTGAACCGTTCGCGACCCATGCGCTTGACAAGCGATATGGAACAAGAAACGCAGTTTGTTCATTAATACAGGAGTCCGATACATGGGAAGTCGCGATTATCCCAGTAACCTCCATAAATGTGTGACAAAGGCTTGCACATACAGCGTTAAGTTTTTTGAGATTAAGGAGGAGGTTGAAAATCGAATGACACGATAGAGACGTTTGCGATGTTATTGATTGAATATCGTCAATTGCTCTTCGGATTGGATACGTTTTTTTACTTTAAATAATTTCGTATAACGATCTATTTGTCGGTACGACACCGGTCCACTGCCTTTTTGTAAACTCGTGGTAACTTTGTGTCTTCATTTCATTCTCAGGTTGCGTCAACATGAACACTATCAAGGCGATTCTCACCGGTCATACACGCGGTCTGGGTGCGGCGTTGGCCAGCCACATGCTGTCACGCGGTATCGCCGTGCTCGGGGTATCGCGCACACGCAGCAACACGCCCGCTTTGCCCCTCTTGCAGGAAGTCGAACTCGATCTCGCGAATGCCGCGGCGCTCGGCGAATGGCTTGGGACTGAAACGCTCGCCCGGTTTGTCGATGGCGCGCATACCGTCCTGCTGATCAACAATGCCGGCATGTTGCAGCCGGTTGGGGCAATTGAAGGGCAGGACGTGAACGCGATCGGGCACTCGGTGAGCCTGAATGTTGCCGCGCCATTGATGTTGTCGGCAGCAGTGGCGGCAGCAAGCCCGGCGGCGGCTGATCGACGTATCGTGCATATATCGAGCGGCGCGGCGCGCAACGCGTATCCCGGCTGGAGCATCTATTGCGCGACGAAGGCAGCGCTCGATCATCACGCACGCGCGGTCGCGCTGGACAACAACCGGGCGTTGAGAATATGCAGCGTTGCACCCGGTGTGGTCGATACCGACATGCAAGCCGAGATTCGCGGCATGGGTCTGGAGCACTTTCCGTTGCGGGAGAAATTCGAAGAACTCAAACGCAACGGCCAGCTTTCCACCCCGGCCGACGCTGCGCGAAAGGTGCTCGACTACGCGTTGAGCGATACGTTCGGCGACACGCCCGTGGTGGACGTACGCGACCTGTCGTGAGTGTCTGCGTGAGCGTCTAGACGAGCGTCTGCATGGGTATCGCCCCGAACTGCGTGCTGAGAGAGCGCATCGGCGGCTGTGTTGCGGGCGCGGGGAATCCACTGAAGGCGAACATCGGCGAGTTGTGCGATCAGACCGCGCGCCTGCGCCGCGTAGGTGCTTAGCGCGGGCGCACTGCTGGCTTCGTCGCGAAGCACGTCTTCAATTACAACTTGACTGTCGCCATGAATCACAAGCTTGGCCGGCGCCGGCTTTCGTGATACCGCGGCTTCGAGCACCGCGATCAGCGCAAGATATTCTGCCTCGCAGCTGTCACCGTGACCGGCCCGCGCGCTGATTTTCACGACGTCGCCGTCCGGGCCCTCCAGCACACCGCCAATGCCAATCTTGCCAGGATTCGGATGCGCCGAACCGTCGAACCAGGCGTGCCAGGCGACGGCATCACGGACAGCAGGCCGCACTTTTCTGGCCGCGCGCGCGACTGCGCGCTCTTGCTCACGATGGTGTCGCGCCTGTTCCGTCGCCGCCCTTTCCCGATGCCGTGCGCTCACTAGCTCCTCAAGTGTCCCCGTGCCGGCGGACTTTTCCAGCGTCTGCATCAAGGCGGCGTGAGCGGAGAGCGAAGTGAGCTTCGACAAGCGCCGGCTCGTCGCACGCTCCTTCTTGTAGGCAATCAGCAATAGCTCTTCGAACTCGAACATGCCGGGCATTAAAGTGATCGAATGAAGTGATCGAACGCCGAGCTTAACAAGTTTTTGCAGCGGGTCAGAAATCGGAACGCTGAGAACGTTGCCGCTTGATATGAAGCGCCTATGGCGATGGCGCCGCGATCACCACGCTCGCGCGTCGATTCTCCAATCCCCTGGCGTCGCCTCGTCCGCTCAGGTCGTTCGCGCCCGATGCCGAAACAATCCGCGCGTCCACCACAACCTGCTGGTGTGCCGAGAGCGTATCGGTTGCGTTGATGGCAAGCGAGTCGTCGAGAACGATCGTAGTGGGAAGTTCACCTGCGGCCAACCGACGCTCGGCGAGCAACGTGTTCGGCAGGACCGCCGCGCTGAGCGCACTCGCCGGGTTCGTCGAAGCCGGTACGTCGCTCGTGCGAGCTGTCACGATTACCGCTGCATCGGATGCGATATGCACGGCATCGGCTAGTCGAATATCCACGGTAACTGCGCTCAAGCCCACGGCCTCATCGATATTCTTTTGCACCTTCATAGCCTCGGGCGAACCCGCCTTGAGCGTCGCGATCAGCCTTCGCCAATACCCGATCGCGCGGGCATAACCCCGCGCTTCGAACGCTGCCGACGCCGCCAACGCAAGCGCTTTCGGATCAGCGGGATCGATGGCGAGCGCCGCCGCGATCTCCTCCGATGCTCGCCCGGCGAGCCGGCCGTCGCCGGCACGGGCGATGGCATCGGCGAAATCGGCGCGCAGCGGTGCGTCGCCCGGATCGAGTGCAATCGCCTTCGCGTAGGCTGCGACGGCGTCCGCGGGCCGCTCGAGCACGGTGTACGAGCGCGCGAGCGTGGCCCAGGCGGCGGCATCGCGAGGATCTGGCGCATGATCGCGCAGACGAAACGCGAGCCGCGACACCATCATCTCCATCGACATCGACGACATGTCGCGCGAGAACCCCAGCGAGTCGTCAAGCGACTTGTCCAGCTCGAGCGCGGCCGGTTCGCCGAGCTTCAGGTACAGCAGGCACGCCGCGCTCGGGAAAAGCGCAATCAGGACAGCACAGGTTGCGGCGCGTGTAGCCGTACGCGGCGTGGACCAGCGTGCAAGCGAAGGCGAACCGGCGGTATCGGCAAGTAAGCGCTGTTTTATATCGCTACGCATGCCTGCATATTGGTCTCGCGATAACGCACCCATGCCCAGATCCGTGCCGGCATCAGCCAATTCCCGCCGATACAGCGACACGCTCAGCGCGCGAGCCCTCGATACACCGGCTGCACTTTCCCGCTGCATCAACGGCACGGCTGCGCACAGGACGGCCGCTATCAACATCACGGCGGCAATGATCCAGAAGGTAATCATGGCCGGTTGCCCAGCAGATGCCTGGCGCGTTGCTGCTGCAGGCCGGTGCTCGTGCTGGCGGCAGCTTGCGCTCGAGCGTTGGTTTGAACCTGTGCGTCAGCGTCGGCGGGACGGGTAGCGGTTCCCTGCGCGCTGACATTGGCTTCGGCAATCACCACGACGCCGGAATTAGCGGCCGCGCTGATCACACCCATCACCAACACGCAACACAACCCGACCACGACCCTATTCATCGCTGCCCTCGCCTTGAAGGCTTCGCACGAGCGGCAGGATTTGCGTGTCGAGTGCGGCTTGCGTCAGCGGGCCCGAGCGTTTGAAGCGGATCACACCACGCCGGTCGACCACAAACGTTTCAGGCCCGCCATACGCACCATAGTCGATTCCCGTCTTCCCCGATCGGTCCATCATCGATGCAATATACGGGTCGCCCGCCTGCTTGAGCCACTGTCGTGCGGCGTCCGGTTCATCCTTGTAATCGAGCCCGTAGATAGGCACGATATTCTTAGCCGCGAGCGCCATGAGTGCCGCATGTCCATCACGGCACGATTCGCACCACGAGGCCCAAACGTTCATCACCCATACCTGGCCACGCAACGCTTCAGGAGACAGCTGCCGATCTGGGGCATCGAGACGCGGCAGGTCGAACGTAGGCGCTGGCCTGCCGACGAATGTTGACGGTGCCCGTCTCGGATCGTTCGATAGCGACGCGGCCAACACTACGCTCAAGCCCGCGAAGAAAATCAGCGGGAGCAGGAAGCGCTTCATGATCTCGTCTCCTTGGCGTTCGCTACGTTCGCTACGTTCGCCGCCGCGATAGCCGCCTGGGTTCGAATACGCACATGCGGTGCACCCGATGCAGCCTGCCGCCGCTCACGCACGGCCAGCCGGTACCTCCGATCGCTTGCCGCCAACACACCGCCGATCGCCATCAACAAACACCCCGCCCAGATCCAGTCGACGAACGGCTTGATCTGCACGCGCACGGTCCACGCGGTGTTGCTGTTTTCCGCTGCATTGCCGAGTGCGACGTAGAGATCGCGGAACACGCCGCGGTCGACGGCGGCTTCGGTCATCGTCGTTTTCTGCACGACGAAGAAGCGTTTCTCCGGACGCATCACCGCGATCACGTGCCCTTCGCGACTCACCACTATGTTCGCCCGCTGTGCACGATAGTTCGGACCGTCGACCGGCTTCGTGCCGTCGAAGCGAAAGGTGTAGCCGCCGGCCTCGATCGATTGACCGATATCGAGCCGCGCAACGCCTGCCGTTTCGTAGCCTTTGACCAGTGTCACCCCGGCAATAAAAATCCCGATGCCGAAGTGCGCGACCAGCATGCCGTAGAACCCGCGCGGCACATGAAAGAATCGCAGGATCCAGGGTCCACCCTGCTCCCCGATACGTCCGGCGAGCGCAGTGAGCACGGACGTCGCGCTCCATACCGCCAGCAGCATGCCCAGCGCGACCATCGGTTTCCATCCGCCCGCGAGCCATGGCAACGCAATCGCGGAGGCCACGCTGACTAACGCCGCCCAGCACAAACGCACGAGAATATCGGGCAGGCGCGCGGACTTCCACCTCGCAACCGGTCCAATACCCATCAGGAATACGACGGGTGTCATGAACGGGACGAACACCGCATCGAAATACGGCGCACCGACGGAGCTCTTCCCGAGCCCGAGCACATTGAGCAAGAGCGGATAGAACGTGCCGAGGAATACCGAAGCGGCCGCGACCATCAGCAAGACGTTGTTCGATAACAGCAATGATTCACGCGATATCGCTGCGAATCCCGGACCCAGTCCGATCTTCGGCGCTCGCCATGCGAACAATACCAACGCGCCGCCGGCCACTATCGACAGGAACGTGAGGATGAAAATGCTGCGCGTAAGATCAGAGGCGAATGCGTGCACCGACATAATGACGCCCGAACGCACGAGGAACGTGCCGAGCAGGCTCAGCGAAAACGCGCAGATGGCAAGCAACACGGTCCACGCGCGAAAACTGCCGCGTTTATCGGTGACGGCGAGCGAGTGCATGAGCGCCGTACCGACGAGCCACGGCATGAACGAAGCGTTCTCCACGGGGTCCCAGAACCACCATTCGCCCCATCCACGTTCGTAGTACGCCCAGCCGCTGCCGAGCATGATGCCCAACGTGAGGAAGGCCCAAGCGGCCGTGGTCCACGGGCGCGACCAGCACGCCCAGGCGGCATCGAGTTCGCCCGACAACAACGCCGAGATGGCGAATGAGAATGCTACTGCGAAGCCGACATACCCCATATAAAGAATGGGCGAATGCGAGACCATGCCCGGGTCTTGCAGCAACGGGTTGAGATCACGGCCATTCATTGCCGGTGGCAAAAGACGTGTGAACGGATTGGAGGTCCAGAGCATGAACGCCAGGAACCCCACGTTGATCCAGCTCATCACGCCGAGCACGCGTGCGACCATGGGTATGGGAAGCTGTTTGCTGAACACAGCTACCCCTGCCATCCACCACGTGAGCAGAGAGGTCCACAGCAACAGCGAACCTTCATGGCCGCCCCAGACCGCTGCGAAGCGGTAGATGAGCGGCAGCATCGAATTGGAATTCGACGCGACATACGCCACCGAAAAATCGTTGCCCATGAACGAAATCGCCAGGCAACTGAACGCCATCGTGACGAATGCGCATTGGGCGCGCGCAAGCGACGCGCTTAGCGTCCAACCCGTGATTCCGCGGGCCGCGCCGACAAGCGGCAACACGCCGGTCGTGATGGCGAGTAGCAACGCGACTATCAGTGCGAACTGGCCGAGTTCCGGGATCATCGGGTGACTCCTGCCGGAACAAGTGCAGTGTCCGCTGCGGTCACCGATACACCCAACGTGGAACGCGCGCGTTTGATGGCTTCAGCGACGTCCAGTGGCATGTATTTGTCGTCGTGTTTGGCCAGCACCTGATCCGCCAGGAACACGCCGGCCGGCAACAACCTGCCCTGCGCCACCGCGCCACTGCCTTCGCGAAACAGGTCAGGCAGCGGCCCACGGTAAAGCACTGGAATCTCTCGAGCCGTATCGAAGATCATGAAACGCACGGTCAAGCCGCTGGCATCGCGTTCAACCGAACCGCGCTGCACCAGGCCGCCTACGCGCACTCGTGCTGCGTGTTTCATGCTGCCCGAGACGAATTGCGCAGGCGTGACGAAGAACATCACGTTGGCGTTCAACGCATTCAACACGAGCGCGGTGTCGCCGCCGAGCGCCACAAGCCCGGCGGCGACAATGCACGCGCGCCGCGCGCGCCCTTTCACGGTTTCTCCGTCAACGTGCTGCCGCGCGTGCGCGGCTGCACGACATGTCCGCGCCTTCGCTGCCGCCAGTTCGAACCGACAGTGATTGCGATCTCGATGGCGAGCACGAGGAAAGTGATGTCGAACGCGACCCACAGATACCAGAGATCGCCATCGCCACCGGTCAAGTCGTTCATGATGTTCATCACGTTGCCTCTCGTTCATCGATAATCCGCCGCACCCGCGCGAGCGCCATGGCAATCGCGTACGACGAGAACGCCAGCATCATCACAACGAGACCTGTGAGCATGGAGCTGCCCATCGATACGCCACTGCCGAATGAAAGCGATGCGCCAGGATGCCGCGTGTACCACCGCTGCACCGGGCATGGACAGTTCACGCTGCACGTTGCGCGCCGTCAGTCGGAACATCGGCCGCATGGTTCGAAGTAAAGATTGCGGGTGGCCGAAGGCGCGGTGGTGATGAGCTTGTGCGTGGTCATCAATACGATGCCGCCTCGCTCCAGATGTCCCGCAATGCAGCGTTCGAGCACGCCGGCCGACTCTTCGTCCAGCGCTGCCGCCGGTTCGTCGAGCAACCACAGCGGCTTGTGTTCCAGCAACAGCCGCGAAATGGCGAGCCGGCGCTTCTGTCCTGCAGACAGGCCACGCACAATCGCGTGCCGGTAGCGGTCGAGTCCCACGCTCTCGAGCGCTTTCTCCTGCACCTCTACTCGCTCTTCGGCGACTTCGCCCAGCACCGAACTGAAGGTCAGGTTCTCGGCGGCGGTCAGATCGTCGCTGATACCGTTCAGATGCCCGAGATAGGCGAGAGAGTGGCGCCACACTTCCGGGCGTGCCTGCGCGTCTTTGCCGCGCCATCGCACCGTGCCCGCGCTCGGTTGCAACAGACCCGCGAGCACGCGCAGCAACGTGGTCTTGCCGCTGCCGTTCGGGCCGTGGATCTGGAGCACCTGGCCGGCGTCAACGTCGAACCCGACATCGCTAAAGAGCCTTTCTCCACCGCGGTCGAAGGCCAGTTTGTCGACAGACAAAAGTGCATCGCCCGATCTTGCCGAGGAAAATTCCGACGGGATAAACGTGTTCCGCTTCATCGTAGACCTCTCAATGTGAACGCGCTTCGCGCAGCTGTTGATCTCGCATTGCCTGAGTCATGTCCGGTAATTCATGTCCGGCAATTCGTCTGCAATACCCTTGTGCCAATCGATACACGTCTTCTCGCCCGTGCCGAGAAAGCGCTGACGCGGTGCTCGGACGATTGATCGTCTGCCAGTAACGCCTTATCAGGCCGAACATCGCACACTCCTACCTCTTGCCGGCCGCGTTCGGCCCGGCAGGCCCGGGCGCGACGCGCACATCTTCCGCATCCTTGAACGTGTTGCCGGCAAGCGGCTTCGTATCGGCTTGCGGCACATGACACTGCGTGCGGAAATAGCGCCGTGGCGAGAGGCTTCCGAGCGTGACGTTGTCTCGGATGAGGTAATGCGATACGCCGATGGGCACGGCCCCACTCTCGGCCCCACTCTCGGCCGCGCGGCTCCTCGCGTGGCACGCGATGCAGCGGTTGGCGTTCTTGTCGAGTTGATAGCCGTCGATCTTGTGCGGGATCGTCGGCGGCTGCTGTGCATGGGCGCGGCCACGGATGACATCCTTAATTTTTCGATAGGTGCAATCAACTGCTGTTTCGCCTCACCATCGTTCAGCGTTGTGCCGCGCATGGCGTCGTGAAACGGTTCGGCAGGAATCACCGGCTGGGTAGACGCCGGCCGCCGTCTGCTTAATAAAGCTTCGACGCGTCAGGCTCATCACGAATCTCCTGATCGAGCACTTCAATATCCTCGTGATGCCGTTAAACAAGCGAATCCGAATAACCACCCGGGAGCGCATGAATGGCATTCAGTTGATCGACGATGTCAACTGAGCGGCGTGCCTCCAGGGTCACGATTAATGTTCCTTTCGGACTGGTTACGTGAATCTCGGACCCGGTAGAAGTGAAATAGCCTGCTTGATATTTTCAAGATCCGATTGGCTTGCATGCACGACAATTCCCGCAATATGTGACTCGGAAATTGAAACGAACTCAACGAATGCATTTTTACAAACATGATGGTTAATACAGGAACCACGACCGAGAACCACGAACAGTAACCACGATGATGGCCAGAAAGAGGAAGCTACGGTGCTCTTCCGTCTTTCGAAGGGGAGTTTCGGTTCCCGTCATGGTTATTAATACGAGAAGCTGCGCGATCAAAGTCCGGTTTTTTTGAGATGCAGTGGGAGTAATTGTTGGCGCACGCGGGGAAGGCGTCAAGGGATTTATTGTTTTGGGGACATGCGAGTAACGGGTGATTGTTGCAGTTAAAACTAATTATGAAATACGGGCGTCGTTATATCCCTGGTTAGTAAATCAAGTGAAATCTCATTCAAATAAAATCCCGCTTAGTGAAATTTTGATAAATCGGTGATTTTTTGATAACTTGGTTAAAGATCGGCGATCGCGGCCGGTTGACAAACGTTCTGCCAGAGGAGAAGCGCTGCCCAAGTGTGGGCGCACCCCGACATGTCATTGTTCAATGTACAGATTAACAAAGGCGGCGAACGGCCGCCTTTGTCGCAAACACACTTCAGCAGGTTCGCAAGCCTCCTCACCCCCGCTTCGGAATATTCAGCCCTCTTGCCACCGCCGGCCTGGCAACGAACGCATCGAGTGCACGCCTGACGTTCGGGAAGTTTTCGATACCGACCAGCCCACCCGCTTCGTAAAAGCCGATCAGGTTTCGTATCCACGGAAAGCTTGCGATATCGGCGATTGTGTAGGTATCGCCCATGATCCATTCGCGCCCTTCCAGCCGTTGCTCGAGTACGCCGAGCAGACGCTTCGACTCAGCCACGTAGCGCTCGCGCGGGCGCTTGTCCTCGTAGTCCTTGCCGGCAAATTTGTTGAAAAAACCGAGTTGGCCGAACATCGGGCCAATGCCGCCCATCTGGAACATGACCCACTGGATCGTCTCATAGCGGCCGGCCGCATCCTGCGGGATGAACTGACCGGTCTTGTCGGCAAGATAGATCAGGATCGCGCCGGACTCGAACAACGGCAGCGGCTTGCCATCCGGGCCATTGGGATCGAGGATTGCGGGGATCTTGTTGTTCGGATTCAGCGATAAAAACGCCGGCGACATCTGGTCGTTGGTCTCGAAGCTCACCAGATGTGGCTCGTACGGCAGCCCGGTTTCCTCCAGCATGATCGAGACCTTGACGCCGTTCGGTGTCGGCAGCGAATAGAGCTGAATCCGCTCGGGATACTGCGCAGGCCATTTTGCTGTGATGGGGAAAGCGGACAAATCGGTCATGGTTATCCTTTAGACAAAAGCGGCAAGGTTGCGGCATCAAAGCCTCGTCGAAGCGGTTTACTGGCCTGTTTCGACGCACAGGACGACAAATATAGTCATTCCCGCGGTTCTTGTCTTGACGCGCCGCGGCTGTGTCGAGGTGATCGCCTACGCCGGAACCGGATCGAAGCAATCAAGAAGCGTTAACATGGCAATACATTGCTGCAAGGCTTCGAACGCTTTACGCGGACAGAATTCAAACAGAGCTGGAGTTACCCATGAGTCAAATGATCAAGCGAAACGGATTGCAGGTTGCAGCCGAGTTGAGCCAGTACGTCGATGACGAAGCGCTGTCAGGCGTCGGTATAGAGAGCGAGGCGTTCTGGAAAGGCTTCGACGCCCTTGTTCACGACCTCGCCCCGAAGAACCGCGCGCTGCTAGCCGAACGTGACCGCTTGCAGACGGAACTGGACCAGTGGCATAAGGCGAATCCGGGACCGGTTCGGGACCTGAAAGCGTACCGCGCGTTTCTGGAAGGCATTGGCTACATCGTGCCGGCGAGCGCGGCCGTGCAGGCCACGACCGAGAACGTCGATACGGAAATCGCTGAACAAGCCGGACCGCAACTTGTGGTGCCACTGTCCAACCAGCGCTACGCGCTCAACGCCGCGAACGCGCGCTGGGGCAGCCTGTACGACGCGCTCTACGGCACAGACGCGATTCCCGACACGGATGGCGCCGAACGCACCAAGCAATTCAACCCGGCTCGCGGGGCAGCGGTGATTGCCCGCGCCCGCGCGTTCCTTGATGAAGCCGCGCCGCTCGCCAACGGTTCTCACGTTGATGCCACTGCGTATCGAGTGGAAAGCGGCAAGCTCGTCGTCACGTTGAAAAACGGTTCGTCGGCGTTGAAATCGCCCGCTCAGTTCATTGGTTTCCAGAGCGATGCCAGCTCGCCTTCGGCAGTGCTGCTCAAGCATCATGGCCTGCACTTCGAGATCCAGATCGACGCGACGGACTCCATCGGCAAGACCGATGCCGCGCATGTGAAGGACGTGTTGATGGAAGCGGCGGTCTCGACCATTATCGATTGCGAGGATTCGGTTGCCGCCGTCGATGCCGCCGACAAGGTCGAGCTCTACCGCAACTGGACCGGCCTGATGAAAGGCGATCTCGCGGAGGAAGTCACCAAGAACGGCAAGACCTTCACGCGCCGCCTGAACGCTGATCGCGAATACACCGCGCCCGATGGCTCGACGGTGAAGCTGCATGGCCGCTCGCTGCTGTTCATCCGTAACGTCGGGCATCTGATGACGAATCCGGCTATTGTCGATCGCGACGGGCACGAGATTCCCGAAGGCATTCTCGACGCCGTGATGACATCGCTCGGTGCGATGCACGACCTGCAAAACAAGCTCAATTCGCGCACGGGATCGATTTACATCGTGAAGCCGAAGATGCACGGCCCAGCCGAAGTCGCGTTCGCCGATGAGCTGTTCGCACGCGTGGAAGACCTGCTCGGCCTGCCGCGTCACACCATCAAGATGGGCATCATGGACGAGGAGCGGCGCACCAGCGTCAACCTGCAGGCGTGCATTGCAGTGGCTTCGGCGCGGGTGGCGTTCATCAACACGGGCTTCCTCGACCGCACCGGCGACGAAATGCACAGCGCGATGGAAGCCGGTCCAATGATGCGCAAGGGCGACATGAAGTCGTCGGCGTGGATTACGGCTTATGAGCGCAATAACGTGCTCGCGGGACTGAGTTCGGGCTTGCGTGGGCGTGCGCAAATCGGCAAGGGCATGTGGGCCATGCCCGACCTGATGCACGCGATGCTCGAGCAGAAGATCGCACATCCGAAAGCGGGCGCGAATACGGCGTGGGTGCCCTCGCCGACCGCCGCGACGCTGCATGCGCTGCATTACCATCAGGTCGATGTGCAAGCTGTGCAGCAGGAGTTGGAGAAGACTGGTTACAGCGGCGCACGTGACGAACTGCTCAATGGGCTGCTGACAATTCCTGTCGTCGAAAAGGCGCAATGGACGGATGAGGAAATTCGCCAGGAGATCGAGAACAACGCGCAGGGGATTCTGGGTTACGTGGTGCGTTGGATCGACCAGGGCGTGGGATGTTCGAAGGTGCCGGATATCCACGATGTCGGGCTGATGGAAGATCGCGCGACGCTGCGGATTTCGAGCCAGCATATTGCGAACTGGCTGTATCACGGGGTGGTGTCGGAAGCGCTGGTCAACGAGACATTCGAGCGCATGGCGAAGGTCGTCGACAAGCAGAACGACAACGACCCGCATTACCAGCCGATGGCTGGGCACTTCGAAACGTCGCTGGCTTTCAAGGCGGCGAAGGCGCTGGTTTTTGAGGGGCGTGCGCAACCGAGTGGGTACACGGAGCCTTTGCTGCATAAGTTCCGGCTGGAAGTTAAGCAGCAGGGGTGAGTGATAGGTGGCGAGTCGCCTCGCCGCCGGATTCCAACCTCGATAACCTCTTCTCGACAAGGGGGCTGGCACAGACGCGGGAGTTTGCTATAATCCGCGACTTGCTGGAGAGATGGATGAGCGGTTTAAGTCGCACGCCTGGAAAGCGTGTTTAGGGTCAAACCTAACCGGGGTTCGAATCCCCGTCTCTCCGCCAGAATACGTTTCACATTGCTGAGTAGCACCCGAAACCCGCATCGAGCCTTGTGCCGACGCGGGTTTTTTGTTTCACGGTGCCTCAAAAAATCGGGAGACTGCGACCAAATCTCCCCCTCACGGATGCCGGATGTAATCGACCAGCGCCCTCGTATACGCATCCGGTTTCCGATCAAAAAGACTCACCACCACGGCCACGACAAACCCTGCCGGCACCCCGAACACCCCCGAACTGATCGACTCGATCCCAAACCACCGTGCTCCCGCGAACCCCGTAATCTGCGTGAAATACGGATACGTCGACATGATGTAATAGACGCACACGCTCAAGCCCGCCAGCATTCCCGCGACCGCTCCAAGCTTCGTCGTCCGCTTCCAGAACACCCCCAGCACCAACACCGGAAACAAACCGGACGCCGCCAACGAAAACGCCGCCCCCACCAGGAACAGGATATTCCCCGTATTGAGCGAAGCCACATATGAAGCAAACAGCGCCACGCCCAACAACAATATCTTCGATATGGTCACCCTTCGCTGACTGCTCGCGGTCTTATCGACCATGCAGTAATACACATCGTGCGAAAGCGCATTCGCGATCGTCAGCAACAAGCCATCGGCGGTGGAAAGCGCCGCGGCCAACGCCCCCGCCGCGATCAAGCCAGACATCACGTACGGCAGCCCCGCAATCTCCGGCGCGGCGAGCACCACCATATCCGGCTGCATCTGAATACCGGACCAGCGCACGATGCCGTCACCGTTCACATCGCCGATACGAATCAGATACGGCTCCACCTTGCGCCATTGCATGACCCAGGTAGGAAGATCGGCGAACTTGTGCCCGACGATTCCCGTCAGCATCTCGTACTTGATCAGAACCGCCAGCACGGGCACGCTCACATAAAACAGCGCGACGAAAAACAGCGTCCAGCCGACCGAGCGACGCGCGGAAGCCACTGATGTAGTCGTGTTATAGCGCGTCAGGATATGCGGCAAGCTCGCCGTTCCCAGCGACAAACACAGCAGCAACGACAAAAAATTCCGCCTGTGCAGCCGCGCGTTTTCATCGTCGGAAGGCGGGAATGCTTCAGCCATCGGCACCGGCGGCGCAGCGCGTTCGAGCATTGCATCGCGGGCGCGGCTCCATTGAACGTGCGCCTCGGCGGGTGTCTTCGGGAACGACGCCAGTTCGCTTTCCCGCTCGCTAATATCGCGCAACGGCCCGTTGTGCCGGCGCAAGTCCGCTATCTCCTCAACAAGCCGCGCCTGCTCGCTATGAAACGACCCTGGCAACTCGTCGATCTGCGTCTGGATCTGCTGCGCCTGACGCCGGTAATCGTCGCGGACCCTGGCTTCTTCGGGCGAGCGTTCAACCGCCCGCTCAAGCACTTCCACACGTTCCAGCAAGCGTCCATACGAAAGCTGCGGCAACCAGCCAAGCCCCTCGCGATGCGCAATCATGGAGACGGGAATCAGCATGGCGCTGATCAGGATGATGTACTGCGCGACCTGCGTCCACGTGACCGCACGCATGCCGCCAAGAAACGAGCACACGAGAATACCGGCGAGCCCGCAGAAGATCCCGATAGCGAAATCGATACCGATAAACCGCGACGCAATCAGCCCGATCCCCTGGATCTGCGCGACGAGATAAACGAACGAGCACAGGATGGCCGCGAACGCCGCGATCCCGCGCACGAGGTTGCTCGAAAAGCGCGTGCCGAGGAAGTCGGGGATGGTGTAACGGGCAAGCTTGCGAACGTAGGGCGCGAGCAGGAACGCAACGAGACAATAGCCGCCGGTCCAGCCCATCATGTAGGCAAGGCCGTCGTAGCCGGTTGCATAGATGGACCCGGCCAGCCCGATAAACGACGCCGCCGATAGCCAGTCCGCCGCAGTAGCCATGCCATTGAACGCGGACGGCACGCGCCGCCCGGCCACGTAATACTCGACCAGATCGGATGTCCGCGACAACAAGCCGATCACGGCATAGACGGCTATCGGCACGAACAAAAACACATAGCCGATCCACGTGCCCGGGCCGGTCACGCGCTCGATGCGCGCCATCACGTAGATGAACAGGAAGAAGCCGAGCGTGTAAAGCGCGTAGGCCCGGATGAGTCGATGGGTGAGCTTCATCGGCGATTCATGGCTCGGTCTTACCTATGGCAAGGGTCCGTTGCAGGCGGGCATCGGCGAATTGCATCAGCACGATATACACCACGATCAACGCGACATACACCAGGATCGCGCCCTGTGCGCCAAAGTAGAACGGCAGCGGAAAACCTGCGAAACGCACGTGCGCGAGCCGCGTCGCCATCAGTGGAATGCCGAACGAGACCATGAAGCCGATCAGCATCAGCACCGAGATCAGCACAAGATTCGTTCGCCAGTACAACCGATGCGCACGCGCCATCGCGGCCGTAACGGGCGGTGGAGCAGCCAAGTTCGCGGGCGGTGGAATGGAGGACATGTGCTTATCTACCAAATGCTTTGAGAAGCGGCAATCGGGATCGACATCGTGCGCCGGCCGGGATACAAAAACGGCTCCCTGAAACAGGGAGCCGCTCTTTCACGCCGGATGATACTCAAGCCAAATTCAGCGCGCTTCGCCGAGTTGATCCAGGATCGCGGGATTCTCGAGCGTCGAGATGTCCTGCGTGATCTCCTCGCCCTTCGCGAGCGAACGCAGCAAGCGCCGCATGATCTTGCCCGACCGGGTCTTCGGGAGATTTTCGCCGAAGCGAATGTCCTTCGGTTTCGCGATCGGACCGATCTCCTTCGCGACCCACGCACGCAATTCATTGGCGATTTGCTTCGCTTCATCGCCTTCCGGACGCGAGCGCTTCAGCACGACGAACGCGCACACCGCTTCGCCGGTCGTATCGTCGGGACGGCCGACCACGGCCGCTTCCGCCACGATCGGATTCGACACCAGCGCCGACTCGATCTCCATGGTCCCGAGCCGATGCCCCGAGACGTTCAGCACGTCATCGATCCGGCCCATGATGGTGAAGTAACCGGTCTCCTTGTCGCGCACGGCGCCGTCGCCGGCGAGGTACAGCTTGCCGCCGAGTTCTTCAGGGAAGTAGCTCTTCTTGTAGCGGTCCGGATCGCCCCACACATTGCGCAACGCCGACGGCCACGGCCGCTTGATGACCAGGATCCCGCCCTGCCCGTTCGGCACGTCCTGACCGGTTTCATCGACGACAGCGGCCATGATGCCCGGCAACGGCAGCGTGCAGGAGCCCGGCACAAGCGGCGTTGCGCCCGGCAGCGGCGTGATCATGTGGCCGCCGGTTTCGGTCTGCCACCACGTGTCGACGATAGGACAAACACCGCGCCCCACGTTCTCGTGATACCACATCCACGCTTCCGGATTGATCGGCTCGCCGACTGTGCCGAGAATGCGTAGTGACGACAGATCGAAGCTCTTCGGATGCACCTTTGCATCGGCTTCGGCCATCTTGATGAGTGAGCGGATCGCAGTCGGCGCGGTATAGAAAATCGTGACCTTGTGCTTCGCAATCATGTCCCAGAAGCGCCCGGCGTGCGGGTAGGTCGGCACACCTTCGAACACGACCTGGGTCGCGCCAATAGCGGTCGGACCATACGCGATGTAGCTATGCCCCGTGATCCAGCCGATGTCGGCGGTACACCAGAACACGTCGTCAGGCTTGGCGTCGAAGGTCCACTTCATGGTCTGCGCGGCCCACAGCAAAAAGCCGCCGGTGCTGTGCTGCACGCCCTTCGGTTTGCCCGTGGATCCTGACGTGTACAAGATGAACAGCGGATGTTCGGCGCTGACCCATTCCGGCTCACAGGTCTCTGCTTCATGCTCAACCAACTCGTGCATCCAGAGATCGCGGCCTTCATGCCATTGCGTCTTGCCACCCGTGCGCTTGTAGACAATCACGCTCGTGACCGCTTCGCACCCGCCGGCTGCGATGGCTTCATCGGCAATGCTCTTCAGCGGCAGCGCCTTGCCACCGCGCATTTGTTCATCCGACGTGATGAGCGCGACCGCGCCCACGTCCACCAGCCGTTCGTTGAGCGACTTCGACGAGAACCCGCCGAACACGACCGAGTGCGTCGCGCCGATGCGCGCGCAGGCTTGCATGGCGACCACGCCTTCCACCGACATCGGCATGTAGATCACCACGCGATCGCCCTTCTTCACGCCGCGCTTCTTAAGCGCATTGGCGAAGCGGCAGACGCGCTGCAGAAGATCCTGATACGTGACGTTCACGACAGTGCCGTCATCGGCTTCGAAGATGATCGCGTTCTTCGCACCGTGGCCGGCTTCCACATGACGGTCGATGCAGTTATACGACGCGTTGATTTCGCCGTCTTCGAACCACTTGTAGAACGGCGGATTCGATTCGTCGAGCACGGTTGTGAACGGCTTGTGCCAGCTAAGCGTCTCGCGCGCGAGCCGCGCCCAGAAGCCCTCGTAATCGCGTTCGGCTTCAGACGCCAAAGCCTTGTACGCGTCCATGCCAGAAATCGCTGCGCCTGCCGACGCTTTGGCCGAGGGCGGGAAAATACGGCGTTCCTGGAGTACGGATTCAATCGCAGACATCGACAACCCCTTCTTTGATGGTGAATCTGATAACCGCGACACCGGAGTCCAAGCTCCGAAGCCGCTATGTCTTTAGGCGTGGACGGCACGCGCGATGCAAATGCTGCAAGCGTTGTGCCGTGTCTCCTGCCTCTGTGCGTTGCCTGTTCGGTGCAGCGCAGCATGCGCGCCAGACTTTATACGGCGAAGATAAGCCGCGCGCCTTACCCGCTACTTACGCAGTCTCCTCGATGACCACGGGGTATACGCGTAGGCACCGGCACTTTTACAATGCGGCGCTTTCAACGCGTCAATGCAATCATGCGCTTTGCGCTCACACGCTGCTTCGGTCGCGCGCGATCCATGACGTGCCACGCCATGTTAACTGAACTCGTCGTCCGGATTCCAGCTTGAATCGTTACGCGCTCTGTCGCATCGCAGCCATGCTGCGGGTAGGAAGGCATCCGGCACGTCGACGGCAGTCTCGATGGCGTATTTTCCAGACTCTTGCCGATCGCGGCGGCGCCCTACGGCATTGTGTCTCTCGATGACTTGTCTCGCGCGCGACGGAACCGCCAGCGAGCACGTTTTGGGGCCTGCAGCGGGTGCGGACTTCGTCAGGGTTGACCCGCAACCCTGCGGCGGCGTCGCGCTACAATGACGGGCTTTCTCAAAAAATGCGCGCGAAATGCCGTTTCGCGCTTGCCACGTCCCAAGCACGTACTCGATTCGACCAACCTTCCACGACCCGGCACCGCTCATGTCCGCATCCCCGAACATCCCCGGCACCCGTTCCCCCCGCCGTCCCATGAAGCCCCTTCCAGCAGTCATCTTCATGAGCCGCTGGCTCCAGGTGCCGCTTTATCTCGGCCTGATCGTGGCGCAGGGTGTCTACGTTGTCCTGTTCCTGAAGGAAGTCTGGCACCTCGTCACCCATATGACGACGCTCGACGAAACCGCCATCATGCTGGTCGTCCTCGGCTTGATCGACGTGGTGATGATCTCGAATCTGCTGATCATGGTGATCGTGGGGGGCTACGAAACCTTCGTCTCGCGGCTCGGCGTGGAAGGCCACCCCGACCAGCCGGAATGGCTGGATCACGTGAATGCCGGCGTGCTCAAGGTCAAGCTTTCCATGGCGCTGATCAGCATTTCGTCCATCCATCTGCTGAAAACCTTCATCAACCCGGACCAGTACTCGGAGCACGCGGTCATGTGGCAAGTGATCATTCATGTGGCGTTCCTCGCGTCGGCGCTGATCATGGCGTGGGTCGACCGCCTGACTACGCACACCCATCCGGAACACTTTCACGAACCATCCAGCACGCCCGCGCCCGCGAAGGCGCACGAGTAAGCACGAATAAGCTTAGGCCAGCACCAGAAATACGCTCACGAGCGCTTCATAAAGCGCCGCAAACAGTCCCGATAACGACCCGTTCCCACACGTTCAAGCCATGACCATCATCAAGCAGGAAGACCTGATTCAGAGCATTGCGGATTCGTTGCAGCACATCAGCTATTACCATCCGCTCGACTACATCCAGGCACTTGGCCGCGCATACGAACTCGAAGAGAGTCCGGCCGCGAAAGACGCCATTGCGCAAATCCTGACGAACAGCCGCATGTGCGCGGAAGGTCATCGGCCGATCTGCCAGGACACGGGCATCGTCACGGTGTTCGTGAAAGTGGGCATGGACGTGCGTTGGGCGAGTGAGTCAGGTTCGGCCACCATCGGCGTCACCGACATGATCAACGAAGGCGTTCGCCGCGGTTATCTGAACCCGGACAACGTGCTGCGCGCATCCATCGTGAGCCCGCCCGAAGGCGCGCGCAAGAACACGAAGGACAACACGCCGGCCGTGATCCACTACGAGATCGTCCCCGGCAATAAGGTCGATGTCCAGATCGCGGCCAAAGGCGGCGGCTCGGAGAACAAGACTAAGTTCGCCATGCTGAACCCATCGGATTCCATCGTCGACTGGGTGCTGAAAACCGTGCCGCTGATGGGCGCCGGCTGGTGCCCGCCCGGCATGCTCGGAATCGGCATTGGCGGGACGGCGGAAAAAGCGATGGTCATGGCGAAGGAATCGCTGATGGACGCCATCGACATCCAGGACGTCATCGCACGTGGACCGCAGGACTGGATCGAAGAGTTGCGCGTGGAGCTGCATGAGAAGGTCAACGCGCTGGGTATCGGCGCGCAGGGCTTGGGTGGCTTGGCGACCGTGCTCGATGTGAAGATCATGGCGGCGCCCACGCACGCGGCATCGAAGCCGATCGCGATCATCCCGAACTGCGCAGCTACCCGCCACGCGCATTTCACGCTCGACGGCTCAGGCGTGGCGAAACTCGACGTGCCTTCGCTCGACGCATGGCCGAAGGTCGAATGGGTCGCGAACACGCAGACAAGCCAACGCGTGGACCTGAACACGTTGACGAAGGAACAGGTCGCGGCATGGAAGCCCGGCCAGACGCTGCTGCTGTCGGGCAAGATGCTGACGGGCCGGGACGCGGCGCACAAGCGTATTGCCGATATGCTCGCCAAAGGCGAAAAGCTCCCCGTCGATTTTACGAATCGCGTGATTTATTACGTTGGCCCGGTGGACCCCGTGCGCGACGAAGTCGTTGGCCCGGCAGGCCCGACCACCGCCACGCGCATGGACAAGTTCACGGACATGATGCTGTCGCAGACCGGCTTGATCTCGATGATCGGCAAGGCCGAGCGCGGCCCGGTTGCCATCGAGGCGATCAAGAAGCACAAGGCCGCCTACATGATGGCAGTGGGCGGTGCGGCGTACCTGGTGTCGAAGGCGATTCGCGGCGCGCAGGTCATCGCGTTCGAAGACCTGGGCATGGAAGCCATCTACGAATTCGACGTTCAGGACATGCCGGTCACCGTTGCTGTTGATTCGACCGGGACTTCCGTCCATCAGACTGGGCCCAAAGAATGGCAAGCAAAGATCGGCAAGATTCCGGTCGCAACCGTTTAAACTATCGCCTTAGCAATTGGAGCTAAAAAGAGCCGGGCCACGTGCCCGGCTCTTTCATTTTCGGGCTGTTGCGTAGAGAACTGTTTTCATTCTCATTTCGCTGCGTCGAAAGACGAAAACCCCGTTAAATAGCACAGAAAACACCATTTTTCATCTTGGCTTTTTAAACTTGAGCGGTTATGTTTGAAAAGCTGAAACGCCCACACAAGGAACTAACATGCAAGGCGATATCAAAGCCCTCGAATACCTCAACCAGCAACTGAAAAATGAGCTGACTGCAATCAACCAGTACTTCCTGCATGCGCGCATGTACAAGCACTGGGGGCTGGAGAAGCTTGGCAAGCACGAGTACGACGAGTCGATCGGCGAAATGAAGCATGCCGACTGGCTGATCCAGCGTATTTTCATGCTCGACGGCCTGCCGAACCTGCAGGACCTGCACAAGCTGCTGATCGGTGAAGAGACTGAAGAAATCCTGAAGTGCGACTTGAAGCTAGAACAGATCTCGCAGAGCACATGCAAGGAAGCCATCGCGTATTGCGAATCGGTTCGCGATTTCATCTCGCGTGAAATCTTTGTGAAAATTCTCGACGATACGGAAGAGCACATCGACTGGCTGGAAACGCAGATCGATCTGGTGGCGAAGGTCGGCATCCAGAACTATCAGCAAACCATGATGGGCGAGAACGAGTAAGCTACCGGCCACAATGCCCTTCGACGCCCTTCGTTCAGCTGCTAGCTCCGCTGTGAGCTCCTCTCCCGAGGCGCTCCGTTCGAGCGCGCCCGTTGCTATTTTCGATTCAGGCCTCGGCGGGTTGTCCGTGTTGCGCGCGGTACGTGCCGCCTTGCCGGACGAACGCCTGATCTACGTGGCAGATTCGCTGTACGCGCCGTACGGTGAACGCGATGACGACTTTATCGCCGACCGGACGCTTGCGATCGGCGAATGGCTGGTATCTCAGGGTGCGAAGACGCTGGTGGTTGCATGCAACACGGCGACCTCGCAGTCCATCGCTCAAGCCCGTGAACGCTTGCCAATTCCCGTGATCGGCGTGGAGCCAGGCATCAAGCCAGCGGCGCTCACGTCGCAAACGCGCGTGGTGGGCGTACTGGCAACAGCCGTCACGTTACGCAGCGCGCGCTTTCAAGCGCTGGCTGAACGCCATACCAGTGATTGCCACTTCATCCTGCAGCCGGGGCACGGCCTCGTGCAGGCGGTGGAACGCTGCGACGTGAATTCACCTGAACTCGTTGCGCTACTGCGAAGCTATGTGCAACCCATGCTCGACGCTAACGCCGACACGCTGGTGCTGGGCTGTACGCACTACCCTTTCCTTGATCAGGCTATCCGCTCCATTTCCGGCGACCGGCTTACGCTCATCGATACGAGTATCGCGATTGCGCGGCAACTCGAACGGCAACTGGATTCGTTTGGACTGCGTGCAGCGCCTGCTAGGGATCAAGCTCAGGCAATCGAATTGCCGCGCTTTTACTCCACCAACGACGGCCAGGCACTGCGGCAACTCGCAGCCTCGCTACTCGGACTGGACGTGACCGTCGAACACGCCGTGATCCCTTCACGGCGGACGCTGGCACTGGAATCCGACCCGGCGGTCTGAGACCGCGGCTCCAAGCGGCTTCAGACGGTCCCGAGCGCCCTTACCCATCTCCAGGCCATAAAAGCCCGTTTTGGCGGCTGGAAAGCCCCTTTCAGGCACGCGGTTTCAGTTTTTTACACAAACCAGCTTCCTTCTGCGACAAGCCTCAGCGCCCCGTCCCTTTTTTCCGTCAGCCCCGTCCCGAAAAAAACCGTTCACCCCTATTGCCAACCTTCGCATAAGGAATGATAATAATTCGCATTAACGTTAGCTATCGCGGTTAATCATGATCGTCTGTGTGTGCAAGTCAGTGTCGGACAGAAAGATTCGCGCCTCGATTGCGGATGGCGTCGCTACGTTCGACGAACTGCAATTCGAACTGGGCGTCGCCATGTGCTGCGGCAAATGCGAAGAAACCGTGCGCGACGTGATGTTGCAAAGCGGCTGCGCGTCGCATTGCGGCAGTCGTGGCGATCAGCATCAAGCTGTACCGCTGACGTTCTACGAACGCAAGGCCGCGTAAGCACGCTCCAGGTCAAAGGGGATTCGCCTGGTGTTGACCACCGCGAATCGCTGCCGTGTTACTGCAATGACTACGCAATCACTCTGACGCGCGGTATTCAAGCCGATCGTCACGGGTCGCCAGCCTTGCCAGGTGTAAATCGTAGTCACCGCTTCTCCGCCCGCAAGCCAGGTCACATTGAGCCAGCCCGCCAACCCCCGTTCAAGGAGGGAATGATGGAATTGCTGATCGGTTTCGTGACCACGCTGTTTATTTGTCTGCTCATCTTTCGAAAATGAAGTCCTCCAGTCTCACATGCTGCATGGGCTGTCGCCGTTTGTACGGCGACGCCGCCGTACAACCACGCTGATATGCCGTCTCCCCTGATCTCGCCCGGCCATTCGGCCGCGGCGCTTAACGCTCACTCCTCCCGTTCGATTGAATCCTCAGGCCTCAATCCGCGCGTAATTGCCGCGAGTGTCGCTGTGGTGGCGATTCACGCGGGTTTGCTGGCCGTCGTGCTCACCCTGCGTAACGAGCCGCCGCCGCGTCCAATCGAATCCAAGACAATCACTGCCGAACTGATCAGTCCCGCGCCGCCGCAACCGGTCGCAGCGCCTGTGGCAATTCAGTCGACGCCCGTTCCTCCGCCGCCGAAACCGGCTCCGCCGAAGCCGCAACCGAGGCCTAAGCCCGTCGTCCAACCGCGCGTGAAGGCCGCACCAACACCGCTGCCGGAAACCACGACGCCCTCGCCTGTGGCGGCAGCCGCGCCTGAGCCCGCTCCCGCGCCGCCCACACCGCCTGTTGCGGCAGCGCCGGCCGCCGCGGCGCCGGCCATCGGGCGTCCGACCATGGCGCTCAACGCACCGAAGGATGTCGCGCATCTCGAATGCAACATCGCGATGCCGGACTATCCGGCTTTGTCGCGGCGTCGCGGGGAATCGGGGACGGCGCTGGTGAAGTTCGTCGTCGGGCTGACGGGGAAGATCGAGAACATTGAACTGAAGAAGAGCAGCGGTTCGTCGCGACTGGATGACGCCGCACTCGACGCCATGCGCTCAAGCGCATGCAAGCCCTACAAGGAAGACGGCGTGGCGATCCGCGCTGCGTATTCCCAGCCGTTCGTATTTGGATTGAACGACTAGCGCCACAGTCGGGACCGCTCCAACGAACACTGAATAACACAAAAAAATTCGACCTAATTTCTAGATATCTACAGGAACTGCAATGCAAAACTACGGCTTGGCGCATGTCTGGGCGCAAGGGGATTTCGTCACGCGGGGTATCGCGCTCGCGCTGGCGATCATGTCGATCCTGTCGTGGACAGTGATTCTGGTGAAGGGCCTGAACGTAGTGCGCCTGAAGCGCCTCACGAAGAACGCGGAGCAGGCGTTCTGGCATTCAGACGATTTCGCCGACGGCATCAGGAAGCTGAGCAGCCATTCCTCGAACGCGCAGGACAATCCGTTCCTCGCGCTCGCCCTTTCCGGTCAGGACGCCGCTGATCACCATCATCAGACGCAACCGCATCTGCACGACCGCATGGACGTGTCGGACTGGATCACACGCTGCCTGAAGGACACCATGGATGAAGGCGTCGGACGGATGCAGGCGGGGCTCGCCGTGCTCGCATCGATCGGCAGCACGGCGCCGTTCGTCGGGTTGTTCGGCACGGTGTGGGGCATTTATCACGCGCTACTGACCATCGGCGCGACCGGCCAGACGTCCATCGATCAAGTCGCGGGACCGGTCGGCGAATCGCTGATCATGACGGCATTCGGCCTGTTCGTCGCGATTCCCGCCGTGCTCGGCTACAACGCGCTGACGCGCGGGAACAAGACCATTGTCACAAAGCTGAACCGTTTCGCGCACGGCCTGCACGCGTTCTTCGTGACGGGCACCAAGCTCGCATCCAGCAAGCGCGGAGACGGCCTGCGCCTCGCCACGCAGCACGCTGCGAGCGCCGCGACGGTGGCCTCTGCCGGGTCTGCGTCTGGGTCCAAGCAGCCTGCATCGCGTGTGAGCTGAGGGGACGTCGCCATGGCCATGAGCCCCTTCTCCAGTGACGAGGACGACGGCATGATGAGCGAAATCAACATGACGCCGCTCGTCGACGTCATGTTGGTTCTCCTGATCATCTTTCTCGTCACGATTCCTGCGATCAACCATGCAGTGAAAATCGACTTGCCCAAGGCGAGCAGCCAGCCGCAGGACGCAAAGCCTGCGCACGTGGACGTTGCCGTCGAAGCGGACGGCACGGTGCTGTGGAACGACCAGAAGGTTGATGATGCCGCGCTGGCATCGCGCATAGCCGATGCCTCGAAACAGACGCCACAGCCGGAATTGCGCCTGCGTGCGGACCGCAAGGTGCCGTATGAGCGTGTCGCCGATGTCATGTCGGCTGCGCAAGGCGGCGGGTTATCGAAGATCGGGTTTGTCACCGAGCCGAAGGCAGCCGGCAAGTAGCGCGACACGATTTACACGCGTACCTAGTTTCGAAGCTCTTTCCTAAGCCCCACAAAGTAAAAGGCCTTCATCGCAATGATGAAGGCCTTTTTTTGTGTGCGCGCCGGCACATTCGGGCTAGCGGTTACTGTGGCGTCGAGACATTCGAATCCGCAGTATCGCTGCATGCGACAGCCGTGCTCGACACGGACAGCGCTATTAGCCCTATCAGGCCTACTATAAAAGTGGCCGTGAGTTTTCGCATAAGCAGCTCCTTAGCGAAGAGATTCCAATATAGCGCCCGAGCACCGCACGTTCAAGCCAGCGGCGATTGAATCTGACCATCGCAAGCGCATGCTTCAATGTCAGAAACTTAGGCGCGCACGGCGATTAGTCACACTGTTTCGCGAGTGGGCTCCGGCTGAAGAGGACATTCTCCCGGGAAGCGATTGCCGTCATTGATCGACTCGACAAGAAAATCCACGAAGGCGCGAATTGCCGGCACCATGCCCTGCCGAGATAAGAACACCGCATAGAGTTGCGGCGTCGGAAAAGTCCAGCCGGGCATCACCGGCGACATCTGGCCGGTACGCAGCGCCGCGCCGTACATCATATCCGGCAACGCCGCGATACCCACACCCCGCAGCACTGCTTCGCGAATCATGCCGAGGTCCGCCGTCACAAGGCGCGGTTCGTGCTCGAATTCGTGACGCGTGCCGTCGGGCGCAATCAGGCGAAAGACGTGGCGGCCATCGGTGGCCGGGACATCGATGGTATCGAACTGCGCCAGCTCCGACGGCGTAAGCGGTGGCGCGTTCGGCTTGAGCAGCGAAGGCGCGGCCACCAGCATCTGTTCCGCGCGCCAAAGCGGGCGCGCGACGATTGTCGAATTGACGGGCGGTTCGGAGCGCACGCGCAATGCGACGTCAATAGCATCTTCGAACAAATCGATCACCCGGTTCGTCACGCTCAGGACGACGCGAACCTCGGGGTATCGGTGCAGGAAATCGGGCATCACCTGCGACAAGAACGTCTGCGCGATCGTCACCGGTACGCTGACCCGCACGCTGCCGCGCGGAGAATCACGCAAGCTATGCACGATATCGACAGCGGCCTGGGCTTCGGCCAGCATCGCCTTGCAATGCTGGTAGAAGAGCTGGCCGGCCTCGGTCAACGCGAGCTTTCGGGTGGACCGCTGCATCAAACGCACACCCAGCGACGTCTCAAGCTCCGACACGCGCCGCGACAAACGCGACTTGGAGATACCCAACACCCGCTCCGCCGCCGAGAAACCGCCGTGCTCGACAACGTACGAAAAATACATCAGGTCATTGAGGTCATGCGTATCAGGTTTCATGCGGACAGAGTCTTTCGTTGGGGTTTTCGTTGTCCCACAGATGGGACAATCCTTTGCGGTTTGACGGCTTTTTCCGCCAAATAGCGTCCATATAATAGCGCTATGTTTTAAATTTGGCGCTAATGCCTCACCCGTTGCATCGGACACGCTGGCCGACCCAAGCGAGGACAAAATGGAAAGTACGCGCAGTATCGAACGCACGGTCGCCGCGCTCCGCACGGTGGAGGGCGGCGGTTTTGTCGTGCATCGCCCGTTCCCGACGCGGCTCTTGATGGATTTCGACCCGTTCCTGCTCCTCGATGAAATGGGCCCCGTCGACTACGCGCCCGGCGAGGCGAAAGGCGCCCCCGATCATCCGCATCGCGGCTTTGAAACCGTGACCTACGTGCTCGAGGGCCAGTTCGGCCACAAGGATTCGGCGGGACATTCGGGCACGCTGCGTCAGGGCGACGTGCAATGGATGACGGCCGGCGCGGGCGTGGTTCACAGCGAAATGCCCGATCCCGAATTCACACGCACCGGCGGCCGCGTGCATGGCTTGCAGCTTTGGGTGAACCTGCCCAAGCGCGACAAGATGATCCCACCGCATTATCAGGAAATCGCGTCCGACCGGATTCCTGTCGCGACGAGCAATGACGGCCGTGTGCGCGTGAAGGTCATCGCGGGTGAAGCGCTTGGCGTGAAGGCGGCGATCGAAACGCGCACGCCCATTCTTTACCAGCATTTTTCGCTGCAACCGGGCGCCTCAGTCGTACATCCGGTGCCACGGGATTTTCGTGTGTTTGGTTATGCGTTGTCGGGTAACGGTCTGTACGGCGAGGCGAAGCAAGCCGTGCGGGCGCAGCAGATGATCGTGTTCGCGAACGACGGCGATACCGTCACGTTCGCCGCCGGCGACGAACCGCTCGAATTGCTGCTGATCGGTGGCGTGCCGTTAAAGGAGCCCGTGGTCCGCTACGGCCCGTTCGTGATGAACACGGAGGAAGAGATCCGCCAGGCCGTGGTCGACTACCAGGCGGGACGCATGGGCTCGATCAACCACTAGATCGCCCACTGCGCAGGCTTGCCACCGTCGGACGGTCAGACCGTGCCCGTTTCATCGGCGCGGCACGAATGTCACTATTTGCGTCACAATAGTCATTCGTGCCGCGCCGTTTTATCGTCTGCTTTTATTCCCTGCACTGTCCGTCCATCCGATAACCGTGGAGTAACGCATGTCCGAGAAGTTTGTGACGCCGTCTGTCAGCGCCCGCATCAGTGCGACGGATTTTCAGGTTTCGCTCAGCGACGGCCAGCATGACTGGATCGCCGACGAACCGTCAGCACACGGTGGCGCAGATACCGGCCCAACGCCCCACAGCTTGTTGCTGTCAAGCCTGGGCGCGTGTACGTCGATCACGCTGAAGATGTACGCGAAGCACAAGGCATGGCCGCTTGAAGCGGTGCACGTGACGCTCACCATGGACATTACGCCCGAGGGCACGGTGATCGACCGTCAGATCCTCTTGACCGGCGAACTCGATGACACCCAGCGGGAACGGCTCTTGCAAATTGCAAATGCGTGTCCCGTGCACAAGATCCTCAGCGGCGCGATCATGATTCATTCGGGCCTGACGCCTGCATGAGCGGCTACACGCGAACAACCTAAGGAAACAGTCGTTTTGAATTTCGAACACCTCATCCAGATCAACGACCCGCTCAATCCATTCGTGGAATCGATGACCCGCGAACAGGTCTGGCAAGGACTCGTGCTGCGTGCGGAACAGCCGCAATTGTTCGTGATCGGGCTGGATCGCTGCGTGATCCTGTCACGGGTTGGCGACGTGCTCGAACGCGAACTGCACTACGGTCAGGCCGTCGTGCGTGACCGCGTGACGCTGACTCCCGAAGCCAGCGTTCGCTACGACATCCTGCCCACCGCCGACTACGTGGGCGGCTCGCTGACCATGACAATCGAGCAACCGGACGAGCTCCAGTTGTTCCTGCGTTTTACCTACGCCACCACCCTGCCCGTAGCCGACGATCCACAGGCGAGCGCCGACGCGCTTCAGACGCAGGAGATCGTGAAGTCGGCGTATCGGGAAGCGGATATCGACACCGTCCGGCTGATCCGGCAATTCGCTCACGGCGGCAATCTCGAAGGCCCACTGCACTGAGGCTTCACAACGTTTCGATAGCCGGACGGTCGATGACTATCGAAACGTGTGACCGATGAATACTTCGTTGTTGTAAATAGGAATGGTTATCATTAAGATTACTCCATCGACTAACGAACGGACTCTTCGACATGACCGACATCCTGCGCTCCAACACGCTTCGGCTCCGTCGTCCCGTCGAACGCTCCGCGGCAGCAGCTATCTCGCGGCCCCGGACGGCTGCTGTGACGACCGCGCGTCCTACGCCGTCGAGCAGCGTGTCGCAGAGCACAGAGCGCTCGCTAAGGAGCGACACGTTGCTGCAAGGTCATAGCCACATCAGCATCATGCATAACGGTGAAACGTATCAGTTGCGCGCAACGCGCCTGGGCAAGCTTATCCTCACCAAGTAACACGCAGGAACACGTAGGAACACGCAGGACAGAATTTCAGTACCGGGTATTGTGGGGACCACCTCTTCGAGAGGTGTTTGGCACTAGCCAGCAATGACGGCTTGCACGCGAGAATTTAGACCCCTTCGTGCAAACACCAGCCAGTCGTCGATAGCCAGCGAAGCCGCTTTTTTTGGTTCCCATCGTGTGCTTTGAAGAGCACCATCAGCAAAGCAAAAAGCACGTTTTCTCGCGAAAACGTGCTTTTTTTGTTTAGGCCGACCGGCTTTTGATCCGCACGGCACAAAGCTGCTTTCAGACCCTAAACGCTCTCAATCCCCAGCGCCGCGATGCCCGCTCGCGCCACTGCCGCGTCCTGGTCCGACTTCACGCCCGATACGCCCACCGCGCCGACAATATCCGCACCCACCACGATCGGCACACCGCCTTCCAGCATGGCAGTCATCGGTGCGCTCAAGAACGCCGTGCGGCCTTGCTTGATCATGTCCTCATACACTTTCGTTTCGCGCCGGCCGAGCGCAGCGGTGCGCGCCTTGCCTGCCGACATCTCGGCCGTGCTTGCGCCTGCGCCCTCCAGCCTGTGCAGGTGAAGCAGATGGCCGCCGTCATCGACGACAGCAATTGCTACGCACCACTTGTTCGCCAATGCATGCGCTTCAGCCGCGGCCGCGATGGTTTTTACGTCCGCGTCGGTCAATACGGGTTTTGTTCTCATTTCGTCACCTGTTGTTGGAGGATAGTCGTTGCGTTGATAAAGGGATTGGCCCGCGATCGGCTCGCGATTGGCGCGATACCCGCAACGTTACCGCGAAAAGCCCCAGAACATCAGGTACCAGGCGCTATCGACCACGGCGAGAGCGGCGATGAACCATAACATCGCAACGCTTTGCGAGACAAAGCGCCCAAGTGCATACCGGCCGATGACGCGCCAGGCGAGCCACGCGCTCCACAGGTTCGCGACACCGAGCAAGGCCAGGCGCACATCGGTCACCCACCAAAGCGACAAGTGCTCTGCGCGCAGCAACGACACAGTCGTCGCCGATAAACCCAGGAACACGCCGCATCCCGCCACGGGAATCAGCGCCTGCGTCAGGTGATGCAGGCGCGTGAAACTGAAACGTCCGAGCATGCGCGTGCCAACGGCCAGCAACGCCAGAAGCGTCGTGCCATACACGAGCCCGGTGACGACGATATAACCCACGACCATCCCGCCATCGAGCCACGAGAAGACATCGTTTTGTTCGGGATAATGCGTGAAGAGAAACCAAGGCGCATTGGTATCGAGCGGCCAGAGGATGTTGCGATCGATCAGCCACGACGCAAAGATCTGCTTCAGGTCGACGAACCACGTGCTCACAGTCCAGTGGAACGCGCCTATAGCAATGCCCAGCAAGCCGTACAGGATCAGCGCGGTGTCCCACGGATTAGCTTGTTTATCGCCGAGTTGCACGACTTCGGTCGAGGGCGAACGCCACTCGAGCGAAATAGCGTCCCGATGACCGCTGCAACGACCGCACATATGGCAGTCCGACGCGCCTTTCATGGCGCGCAGCGGCACGAGCGGCGCGCAGTTGACGGGAATCACGCGATGCCCGTGCTCCCCCTCTTTATACGAGCGGCGCCATGCGTCCTCGTTGACCTTGTAGTGGAACGGAGCGAGCCGCGCCAGGAGCGAAAACACCCCGTTCACAGGGCAGAGATACTTGCACCACACGCGTTTCTCGCGCCCATATAGCACGCCAACAATCATGGCGCCGACCGTCGAGCCGCCGAGCACCAGCAACACGGCTTTTGGATACTGATAAACGCTGACCATCTGCCCATAGATGGTGGTGATGCCAAACGCGACGAACGGCCAGCCGCCCCAGCGCAACCAGCGCGGAATCGCCCAGCCGCGGCCGAACTTGCTCGCAAACTCGGTCAGTGCGCCTTCGGGACACAGCACGCCGCACCATACGCGGCCGAGCATCACCATGGAGAGCAGGACGAACGGCCACCAGATACCCCAGAACACAAACTGCGCAGCCAGCGTCAGGTTGCTCCAGAGATGCGCGGTACCGTCCGGCAGCGGCAGGACGGCTGGAACCAGAATCAGAAACGCATACACGGCAACCACGACCCATTGAATGCCGCGGATCATGCTGCCGTGTTGTTGCATCCATTGCCCGGCTTGTTGCAGCCGGCCGGTCCGATTCATGACGTCGCTCATGCTGGTCATGCAACTTTTCTCGCCAATTTTTGCGCCATGCGGTTTTTCGATCGACGCAGAAGCAGGAAGATCACGGCCCAGTAAACCGCGTACGCAATCAGGTTCATACCGGCCGGATGCGCGCGATAACCCGTGAGCGTGGCGACCAGCGAACCAAAGGTGCTGGAGTCATCGAGCAGCCAGGACGAATCCCACACCTGATTCATGACGACCGGCAGGATCTCCTTGTCGATGAGTTTATCGACACCCGTTTCAAACAAGCCCGCTGCGAGGAACAACAGCATGATTTCCGTCACACGGAAAAAGAGCCGCCACGAGAAAATCTTGCCGCCAAGCTGCAGCAGATAAAACGTCAGGAACGCCAGCGCCAGACCGATCGCGACCGCCAGATACTGCAGGGGATCAACATACCCCGATTGGCCGAAGCCGAGGCCGTAGAGGAAAATCACCGTCTCGCTGCCTTCACGCGCGATAGCAAGCGCGACCAGCAAGGTCACGCCCCACCAGTTCGCGTCCTGCTTGCTCTTTTGCAGCGATGCTTCCATGTCGCGCTTCATTGACCGCCCATGGTGCTTCATCCACAGCACCATTTGCACGATCAGCACGCACGCGACCAGAACCATGCCGGTCTGGAAATAGTCCTGCGCATCGCCCGACAACACTTCCGTGAAACCGACCAGCGCGGCGCCCAGCGCCACTGCCGCCAGCAACCCTGCCACCACGCCGGCCCACAAATACGGAATGCCGCGACGCGCGTCGGCATCGCCATTTTTCAGCCATGCATACAGGATGCCGACAACCAGCAGCGCCTCGACACTTTCCCGCCACACGATGAAAAGAACCTGACCCATCACTTATCTCCCGCTCTTGCAGGCCGAAGCGGTTTGCGCGTGACGTTGAACGAACAACGCGCCAACCGGCCCGGCGTGACCTTACTTCGCGACGATGACACCTTGCGCCGACTGATGAAAATCGTCGAAAAACTTGTATTCGCCCTTATCCAGCGGCGCGATCACGACGAAGGAATCGGCGCCTGGCGCCAGCACCTTTTCCTTGCGCAACTGGATGCTTTCAAATTCAGCCGCACCCTTGCCGATGTTGTGCACTTCGATCTTGATGCGCTGCCCCGCAGGCACTTCAATACGCGTGGGATTCAGCTTGCCGTCGTTCATTTCCAGCTTGAAGGTCGGCAGGTCGGCGGCTTGCGCTGCGGCGGCACTGGCGAACCATCCAGCCGCCAAGGCGAGCGAGGCGGCGACCAACTTGGTTTTGCGTTGCATGCATGCTTCCTGGCTGCGACGCCCGGCGGGACGTTTCATTTCATTTTTCACTTCATTTCACTTGATTTTTCACGTCATGCCGGACGTCTGACTCGAATGCTCAGTACCCGCCCTTCTTGCCGATACCGGCGAACGGGAAATCGTATTCGATCGTATAGGGCTTGAACCACGGGCCCACGCCGGTTTCCTTGTCGACGTGACGGCCGAACGCCATGTGGCCGGTTTGCATCGGCGCGGCGATATTGAGTTTCATGTGGTATTTGCCCGGGCCAAAGAGCTTTACGTTGTCGCCGTAATGCGGACCGTCGCTGGCGACCATGGCCATCATGTCGCCCTTGATGGTTTGCGTCGTACCAACCTTGGTCAGCTCGTACGTCACTTGCAGGTAAGGCATCCAGTCGCCTTCCGCAAAGCCGTTCGGGTTGTTCTTCACGGCGTGGATATCGGCTTCGAGGTGCACGTCGGAATCCGAGGCCTTGCGCATCATGCCTTCCGGTTCCATGGTGATCGGCTGCAGATACACCGCGCCAACTTCCATGCCGTTCTCGATATGCTGCTTGCCGATCGGATATTCGGCAGCCGATGCTGAAGCCATTGCCGCAAGCGCGACTGCGGCTACCGAGCCGCGTACAAAAGTTGAAACCTGCATCCATCACTCCTTCTTGTTATCGATCGGTGACGCGCTACGCGCGCTCGCTCCGATCCGGCCGGTCCACCGATCAATTCGGCGTCGATGATAGGAAATTGCAATGAGAACGTAACCAACGATGGTAATACGAACCATTCTCAATGGGTGTGGAGTTTAGCACTGATCGAAGGACGGAACAATTTGATGAAAATCGACAAGCCTGTAACAGCGGGCTTTTGAGATCGCGGAGACGTTTTGGCAGCGGAATTTCGGGCGAAAAAAGCGGCAAACCCACCCGGGCTGCCGCGTTCCCTGCCTGAAACCCTTACGTTTAGCTGATGCCCGTAATGTGATCACCCACATTTGCGCCAAATACGCGCTGCCTCAGAAGCGACAGTTGGTCGCGGGTCTGCGCGGCTTTTTCGAATTCGAGATTTTTGGCGTGATCCATCATCTGCTTTTCGAGCCGCTTGATTTCCTTCGATATCTGCTTTTCAGACATGTCCTCGAACTTCGCGCGGGTCTGAGCTTCCTTCATTTCGGCGCGGGCATCGTCGGCGTTATAGACACCGTCGATGATGTCCTTGATCCGCTTGGTCACGCCACGCGGCGTGATACCCATCGCAAGATTGTGCGCAATCTGCTTCGTGCGGCGCCGCTCGGTCTCGCCGATCGCACGTTTCATCGAGTCCGTGACTTTGTCGCCGTAGAGAATCGCCTTGCCGTTCACGTTACGGGCAGCCCGGCCGATCGTCTGGATCAGCGAACGTTCCGCGCGCAGGAAACCTTCCTTGTCGGCGTCAAGGATCGCGACCAGTGACACTTCCGGGATATCCAGCCCTTCTCGCAGCAAGTTGATCCCAACCAGCACGTCAAACGTGCCAAGACGCAGATCGCGGATGATTTCCACGCGCTCGACCGTATCAATGTCGCTATGCAGGTAGCGCACCTTCACGCCATGATCCGCGAGAAACTCGGTCAGCTGTTCGGCCATGCGCTTGGTCAGCACCGTCACCAGCACACGCTCGTGCACCTTGACACGCGCATTGATCTCGCCGAGCACGTCGTCCACTTGGGAGCGCGCCGGACGCACTTCAATATCGGGATCGACCAGGCCGGTCGGCCGGACAAGCTGTTCGGCCACCTGCCCCGCCGTGCGGTTTTCGTAATCGGCAGGCGTGGCCGAAACGAAGATTGCCTGGCGCATCTTGCGTTCGAATTCGTTGAACTTGAGCGGCCGGTTGTCCAGCGCCGACGGCATCCGGAAACCGTAATCGACGAGATTCTCCTTGCGCGCCCGGTCACCGTTGTACATGCCGTTCAACTGGCCGATCAGCACATGCGACTCATCGAGCAACATTAGCGCGTCGGGCGGCAAATAATCGACGAGCGTTGGCGGCGGCTCTCCCGGCGCGGCGCCGGAAAAGTGCCGAGAATAATTCTCGATGCCTTTGCAAAAACCCAGTTCCTGCAGCATTTCCAGATCGAAACGTGTACGTTGCTCGAGCCGTTGCGCCTCTACCAGCTTGCCGTCCTTATGGAAGAACTCGAGCCGTTCGCGCAACTCCAGCTTGATCGTCTCGATGGCGCGCATGACCGTGTCGCGCGGCGTCACGTAGTGGGACGACGGATAAACGGTGAAACGCGGAATCTTGTTTCGCACGCGGCCAGTGAGCGGATCGAAGAGTTGCATCGACTCGATTTCGTCGTCGAACAACTCTACGCGCACTGCCATTTCGGCGTGCTCCGCCGGGAAGATATCGATGGTGTCGCCCCGAACGCGAAATGTCCCGCGTGAAAAATCGGCTTCGTTGCGGTTGTACTGCATCGCGATCAGCCGCGCGATGATGTCACGCTGGCCCATCTTGTCGCCGGTGCGCAGCGTCAGAATCATCTTGTGATATTCCGACGGATTGCCGATACCGTAGATTGCCGATACCGTCGCCACGATCACCACATCGCGGCGCTCAAGCAGGCTTTTGGTCGCCGAGAGCCGCATTTGCTCGATGTGCTCATTGATCGACGAATCCTTTTCGATAAACAGATCTCGCTGCGGAACGTACGCTTCCGGCTGGTAATAGTCGTAGTAAGAAACGAAATATTCAACGGCATTGCGAGGGAAAAACTCGCGAAACTCCGCGTAAAGCTGCGCGGCGAGCGTCTTGTTCGGCGCGAACACAATGGCCGGGCGGCCCATGCGCGCGATCACGTTCGCCATGGTGAACGTCTTGCCGGAACCCGTTACACCCAGCAGTGTCTGGAACGACAGGCCGTCCTCAATCCCTTCAACGAGCGTTGCGATCGCCGTAGGCTGGTCGCCCGCCGGCGGATACGGTTGGTAAAGCTCGAACGGAGAGCCTTCGAACCTGATGAATTTGGATTCGTCGAGGGTTTCGGCGGTTTCAAGTAGCGGGGTATCGGACATGAGGATGAGGTGCCTTGGCCGAGAGCAAACACCCATTCTAGCGGTTCGCGATGGAGCGGGTTTGGACGGCGGATCAGGATAGTTGGAACAGGTTTCGGGCGATTTGCGCCAAGCTTTCGCACAATGCCCGATGTTTCCAAGATGGGGCGGCGCAGAGAAATCGCAAGTGATTGTTTTGGTTAGTGAAAGCTTGAGGACAATAATCCGTCGCGCGGCGACCCGTTGTCCTGATTTTCGTAAAAACCCGGAAAATTCCCGGAAAAAATGGCTAAATCCTATGTTTCTTCCATTTCGCCAGGCCGAAAAGCGGCAGCCGATTCGTTACAATGCCGAACTGGGGTTTTCATCGATGGGACGGAGTTTTGTTGGCTCCTGTTGGCTCCTTGAGGTCCGGTTTGCCCCGCTTTTTGGCTGCTGAGCTGCCAATTTGCAGCCGATCAGCAGCCGATCAGCTGCCGATTTCCCATCCCGATCGCCCGTGCCGCCTTATCCACTACCGCCGATAAATCATGTCTCTTTTCTCAGCCGTCGAGCTTGCCCCCCGTGACCCGATTCTGGGCCTGAACGAAGCCTTCAACGCAGATCCGCGCACAACCAAGGTCAATCTCGGCGTGGGCGTGTATTTCAACGAAGAAGGCAAGATTCCGCTCCTGCGCGCCGTTCGCGAAGCCGAAAAAGCGCGCACGGAACTCGCCGCGCCGCGTGGTTATCTGCCTATTGAAGGCATTGCCGCTTATGACGCAGCCGTGCAAAAGCTGCTGCTCGGCAGTGATTCTCCGCTGATCGCCGACGGCCGCGTGATCACGGCTCAGGCGCTCGGTGGAACGGGCGCGCTCAAGATTGGCGCCGACTTCCTCAAGCGGCTGAATCCCACGGGCAAAGTCGCCATCAGTGACCCGAGCTGGGAAAACCACCGCGCGCTGTTCGAATACGCGGGTTTCGACGTGGTGAACTATCCGTACTACGACGCAGCCACGCACGGCGTGAAGTTCGACGCCATGCTGGAAGCGTTCAACAGCTACCCGGCCGGAACAGTCGTCGTGCTGCATGCGTGCTGCCATAACCCGACCGGCGTCGACCTGACCCCGGCGCAGTGGCAACAGGTTGTGGAAACGGTGAAGGCACGCTCACTGGTACCGTTCCTGGATATCGCTTATCAGGGCTTCGGCGAGAACATCGACGCTGACGCTGCGGCCATACGCCTTTTCGCCAAGGCCGATCTCAACGTATTCGTGTCTTCGTCTTTCTCCAAATCGTTCTCGCTGTACGGCGAGCGCGTGGGCGCACTGTCGATCATCACGAGCGCCAAGGAAGAAGCCACACGCGTGCTGTCGCAACTCAAACGCGTGATTCGCACGAACTATTCAAATCCGCCGACGCACGGCGGTTCAGTTGTCGCCGCAGTCCTCGCCTCGCCCGAATTGCGCGCCACGTGGGAACAGGAACTCGGCGAAATGCGTGACCGCATTCGCGCAATGCGCAATGGCCTGGTCGAGCACATCAAGACAGCAGGCGTGGAGCGCGACTTCAGCTTCGTGAACCAGCAGCGCGGCATGTTTTCGTACTCGGGCCTGACCTCGCCGCAAGTTGATCGCCTGCGTGAGGAATTCGGGATCTACGCCGTCAGCACAGGCCGCATCTGCGTGGCCGCGCTGAATACGCGCAATCTAGAAGTAGTGGCCAACGCCATTGCAACCGTGCTGAAATAAGTTTGCTCATGGTGTTCAGAAACGGCGCTCCGTGTGAGCGCCGTTTTTTCTGAGGTCCCGGGTGTATTACGGACACGGAACCGTCCACCGCTCCTTGCTTGCGCCTTATCGACAAGCTTGACGCCCGATCAACGCTCGTCGCGATGAATGTCGTGCGTGATGAAACCCGCATCGTTGTTCGGCATATCGAGCCAGTCCCGATGCGAGAGTGTGCCGCGGATATCGGACAAACCGCTTTCCCAGTGCTCACGCATGGTCGACAGTCCGAACTGGAAGTCCTTATAGTTTCCTTCGTACTCCTTGTGCCGATAGATCAGGTGAATCACGTTAAACCGCTTCGAGCACGCAAGTTCCTCCGCCGTCTTGCACCAGGGGTCGCTGTTGCGAATGTCCACCGGCACTTTGTCCAGCACTTCCCTCAATACGTTGCGAAACCGCTGTGAGCGCTGCAAGGTGTCGGTAACCAGACGTGTCCGGCTGGAGTACTGGATGTCCTTAACGCGTCCCATCACGTCGACGATACTGTCCGGCACCGGCCCACGCGCGCTCCACAAATCGACTTGGAACGCGAGGGTGTCACGACGCGGCGTAGCATGCACGATCTTGTACAGCGGCGTATTGGACATCAGGCCACCGTCCCAGAAATACTCGCCATCAACTTCGACGGCCGCAAAACCCGGCGGCAATGCCCCCGACGCCATGAAATGCTCCGCGCGCAACTTCATGCGAGTGTTGTCGAAATACGCGAAATTGCCGGTAGCGACGTTCACCGCACCCACCGACACGCGGGTCTCACGCGAATTGATCCGGTCGAAATCGCAGAACTGTTCGAGCGTTCCCTTCAGTGGACGTGTGTCATAGAAGCTCGCCGTGCCTGGCTCACCCGCAGCCAACGGTGACGGCGGCGGAAACCGCGGAACGAAAAATCCTTTCTGCCCCTCGACCAGGGCGCTCCCGGCCTGCATCGCGGTGAAAGCCTTGCGGATCTCGTCGGTGGAATTGAAGAACGCGTGTTCTACGAAAGCGGGCAACGGCGGCATGAAGGCAGGCTGGCAGATAGTCTCCCAAAACTCGAGCAGACGCGGCACACGATCCTCGGGTGCGTTCCCCGCGATGATCGCCGTGTTCAATGCGCCAATGGAGATTCCTGCAATCCAGTTCGGGTGAATGCCGGCCTCGTTCAACCCCTGATACACCCCCCCTTGATAAGCACCGAGTGCCCCACCGCCCTGCAACATCAACGCGATGGTTTCATAGGGTGGCAACTTGATGCGCTTGTCCGCTTCTGCACCGCCCACGGCAAATGCCCCGGGCGGTTCGCCGCGGTCAAGGGACGTCACCTTGCGAGGCTCCTTCGTGCCCTTCGTCCGGTTCGTTCCTGTCGTGTCATTGAGTCCTCGCGCACTGCCCGTTCGCTCTACCATCGAAACTCCTGTTTGAAGCCTTACTGCATGAACCAGCCGTGGCTCACCACGACCGATTGGCCAGTGAGCGCAGCCGTCGGGAAAGCTGCCAGGAACAGAACCGTTTGGGCCACGTCTTCCACCGTTGTGAAGACGCCGTCGACAGTGCCTCCCAGCATCACGTTCTTGACCACGTCCTCTTCGCTGATACCAAGCTCCTTGGCCTGTTCAGGGATCTGCTTGTCGACCAGCGGCGTGCGCACGAACCCCGGGCACACCACATGCGAGCGCACATGATGCTTCGCGCCCTCCTTCGCCAGTACACGAGCCAGTCCGAGCAACGCGTGCTTGGCCGTGACATACGCGGACTTGAGCGCCGACGCCTCGTGCGAATGCACCGATCCCATATAGATCACGACGCCGCCACGATCGTCCTTGTACATATGCTGGAGCGCAGCTTTCGTGGTCAGAAACGCCCCGTCGACGTGAATGGCCTGCATCTTCTTCCAGTCGGAATACGCGTAGTTTTCGATTGGATTGACGATTTGCACGCCGGCATTCGACACCAGGATATCGACCGAGCCGAATTCCGACGCCACCCGATCCATACCGGTATTCACCGCATGTTCGTCGGTAACGTCCATCACCACCCCTAACGCCCGGCCACCCTGCGATCTGATCTGCCCGGCCACGGAGTCGGCCGCTTCCTGGTTCAGATCCGCTATGGCGACCGCTGCGCCCGCTTCCGCAAAGGTCAGGGCAATTTGCTTACCGATCCCGCTCGCTGCACCCGTGACCACCGCCACCTTGCCCGCCAGACTCGTATTCAGTGATGTCATTTGCCGCCCCTCCTCCGTTCAGGTTCGAACAATGAAACCACGCAACGCCGCGCCGATCAACCTCGATAAATGTCATAGGCCGTTCGGTCAGCTATCCGACGCCACCCCACCGGGTTATCGTTCGGTCACAAATGCAATGAACGTCAAGGTCGACCAAGCCGGTCGACGGCGCGCGAATCCTGAAATCGGATTAAGCTTTGAAACCCGCCTGATGCAACTCAAACCCAAAACTGGAGATCAAGAACATGAACTATCGTCGGCTAGGACGTTCCGGCCTGCAGGTCAGCGAATTGTCGATCGGCTCGTGGGTGACCTACGGCACGCAAGTCGACCATCGCGCGGCGCGCGAGTCACTCGCTGCCGCTCGCGATCATGGTGTAAATTTTTTCGACAACGCCGAGGTCTATTCCAAAGGCAAGTCCGAAGAAATCATGGGCCGCGCGTTGAAGGAGCTCGCGTGGCCGCGGGTAAGCTACGTGGTGTCGACCAAGTTTTTCTTTGGCATCAACGAAGGTCCCAACCAGCAGCAAACGCTCAGCCGCAAGTACCTTCATAACGCCATTGACGGCTCGCTTGCGCGTCTGCAACTCGATTACGTCGACCTCGTGTTTTGCCATCGGCCCGATCCGCATACGCCGATCGAGGAAACCGTATGGGCAATGAGCGACATCATCACGCGGGGCAAAGCGCTCTATTGGGGCACATCGGAATGGAGCGCCGACGAGATTCGCACGGCGTACGACATTGCCGAGCGGCATCACCTGCACAAACCGGTGATGGAGCAGCCCGAGTACAACCTGCTGCATCGCAAGCGGGTCGAGAACGAATACAAGCGCCTCTATGAAGACATTGGACTGGGTCTGACAACCTGGAGCCCGCTCGCTTCGGGGCTGCTCACCGGCAAGTATCGCGACGGCGTTCCGTCGGACAGCCGCGCGCAGCTTCAAGGTTACGAGTGGTTGGCCAAGAAGCTGACAGACAAGGGCGCGAATAACATTGTCGGGCGCCTCGCGGAAGTGTCCGACCAGCTTGGCTGCTCGCTGGCACAGCTTTCACTCGCCTGGATTTTGCTGAATCCGAATGTCAGCACCGTGATTACGGGTGCATCGCGGGTCGAGCAGATTCACGAGAATATGAAGGCTATCGACGTCGTGCAAAAGATCACGCCGGAGATCAAGCAGCGCATGGAGGAAATCGTGGGCGACGCGTTCGTCTGACGCTTGGTCTGAGACATGCAGGGTCGTCGGCTACAATAACGACCCTGCCGCGTGCGCCGTGTGGTGCCGTGGAGCGTCTTTGCATCTTCGCGCTTAGGCACTTTTTCGTCCGTCTGGCTCAGGCCGCGCTCATTCTCGTCTCGCTCACTCATTTGCCATGCTCAGTTACCGACACGCCTTTCACGCAGGCAACCACGCAGACGTGCTGAAACACGCGGTCGTCGTGCAGTTGCTGCAACACCTTGCCCAGAAGGACAAGGCGTTCTGGTATATCGACACCCATGCGGGCGCCGGCGTCTATTCGCTGACCGACGGCTTCGCGACCAAGACGGGCGAGTTCGAGACAGGCATTGCCAAGATTTGGACCAAGCGTGATTTGCCGGGTTTGCTCAAGGATTACGTGAAAGAGGTCAAGGCACTGAATGCGGATGGCACGCTGCAGTTCTATCCCGGCTCCCCCTATCTCGCATGGCGGGTAATGCGCGAGCAGGACCGCATGCGGTTGTTCGAATTGCATTCCACCGAAATCGACGTGCTGCGCCACAATTTCCGCGACGCAGGCCGGCGGGCAGTGCTCTTCGAAGGCGATGGTTTCGACGGCATTATCAAGCTGTTACCGCCGCCGCCGCGTCGCGCGCTGGTCCTGATCGATCCGTCGTACGAAGACAAACGCGACTACGCACGCACGCTGAACTGCCTAGAGGAAAGCCTGAAGCGCTTTGCCACCGGCACTTATGCAATCTGGTATCCGCAAGTGACCCGGCTGGAGTCCCAGCGTTTCGCCGATCAACTGAAGCGCGTGCAGCCCAAGAATTGGTTGCATGCGTCATTGACCGTGAGCAAACCTCCCGTCGACGGTTTTGGCCTGTTCGGGAGTGGCATGTTTATAGTGAATCCACCGTATACGCTCGCAGCCGAGTTGAAAGAGACGCTGCCGTATCTTGTCGACGCACTCGGTCAGGACAGCAAGGCGGCGTTCAAACTCGAACATCGTGGCGACTGAAAATGTCTGCACCGTTCGCCGTTAATCAAGCGAGGTGGTAACCGCACCGGTCACGGTATGTGGGTCCGACGATCGGGTTGGCACGGTCGACACAGGGTTCGGGGTCGCTACGGATCTCGGCGTTGCGACGGGTATCGGCGTGACGATGGAAGGCTGACCCGGAGACCGCCTTCCTTGCGGCACTGCGGGCTGCGTTGAAATGGGGGCCTGGGTTTGAGTGCCGGTCGGCACGCCATAAGAAGCGCTGGAATGTGGCGACTTAGTACGTGGTCGATGCTGGTAATTGGACGCCGGCTGTGAGCCTGTTGAAGATCCTCCCTGCCCGGCATGATGCCCGCCCTGCTGAAGTTCGATGTAAGGCGAAACAATAATCGTCTGCTGATCTTGCTGCGGCAATTCGGGCAATGTGGCCATCGGGCGCGTTGGGACCATGCCAGAACCATTTAACGGCCCCGTCTGCAGAATGGTACCGCCTGCGCCGCTATGAATGCCCGTCTGCGTATCCAGAACCAGCGGCTGACCGCCTGCCTGTCCCAATGCGTCCAACGTCGTCAAACACGAAACAAGCCATAGCGCCGCGCTTGCCACATATTTGACAGGTCGAAGTTCTGGACTCACACCGCCCCCTTGGCAAATCAATGAGAACCGAAACGCATATTAGGCCGATTCGGTTCATGTCATATAAAAGCGCTTTACCTTACCGCGATGGCAAGCTTTAAGCTAGCTCTCCCGAAAGTCGACATTCAAGGAGATTCGATGACGTTCCCGAAAACCTTCCTCGCTGGCGCAGTCGCGTTTGCAGTCTCAATCGTTGTCTCGATGCCCGCGGCGTTTGCACAGACGCCGGCATCGTCAGCATCGATGGCAGGCATGGACATGTCAGCTGCAAACGGTAGCCAGGGCGATTCTGCATCGACGAAGGAGTTCCAGGCAGCCGATCATTCGATGATGTCCGGCATGTCCGGTGTCGAGTACACCGGTGACGTCGATCATGATTTTGTCGCGCATATGATCCCGCACCACCAGGGCGCGGTCGCAATGGCAAAGGTCGAGTTGAAGTACGGCAAGGACGCCAAGTTGCGGGCTTTGGCCAAGGAGATCATCGCTTCGCAAGACAAGGAGATTGCGTTCATGAAGCGATGGCTCGCTACGCATCCCCAGAAAAAGTGAGCGGCGTGGCGTGATCGGCGCGAGTTGCCCAGAAATGACAAAGCCCCGCATGCGGGGCTTGTTCAATTTTTCGACCGGGTGTTTTCGGCTGAAATTACAGCGAGTAGCCTTCGGTTTCCAGCGAGCGGATACGCTTTTCGAGCTGGACGATATCCGACGATTGCGCCAGATATTCTTCGCGCCGATTACGTTCGGCGGTTTCAAACCAAATGCTGACTTTTTCGAGCAAGAATGCAAACATGATTTTTTCTCCAAGGATCTCAAATGAATCCCCGGCGGTTCGGGTCAGGGATATCCCTCGAAAGGGTTAACCATGATTATAGGCGAACTGTGCTGCAGGTGTTAGTGAAATGCCTGCATTGGGTGCATTCTTTTTTGGAATGGTGCATGCACCGTCTCGGAACAAGTGCTTGATTTTCCTAGTCTTCTCGGAGATTTACGAGGTCTCCTGTTGGTCTAGCACATTTATAGTGCACAAATCAGGCAAATAGGCTTGTTAAGATGCACCAGCACGATCACTCGGCCAGTCTTTCCAGAATGGGGCAATCGGGACGACCGTCACCGTGGCAATTCACCGCCAAATGAGCGAGCGTGTCCCGCATATCCGTGAGTTCCGCAATCCGCTTGTCCAGTTCCGCGACATGTTCCAGCGCAATCGCCTTGACCTCTCCGCTCGCACGCTGCCGGTCCTGCCACAAGGCCAGGAGTTTTCGAATATCGTCGACCGGAAAGCCGAGCCGACGCGCTTGGCGAACAAAGCGTAACGCATGAACCTCCTGGGTTCCGTACATCCTGTAGCCCGATGTTGTCCGATCAACCGGTGGCAAGAGGCCGACGCTCTCGTAATACCGAATCATCTTGGCCGTTACGCCAGACGCGCGAGCCGCTTCGCCAATGTTCATCGCAGATACTCCCAAATTTTTCCATAGACTCTACACCTTCCAACGATAGGAAGGTATAGCATGGTTCGCTCTTACAAAAACCCAGGCAAGGAATTGATATGGCTGAATTTAAGGTAGAGGGCATGAGCTGTCAGCATTGCGTCGCCGCCGTCACGCGCTCGATCCACGAACTCGATGCCGCCGCGCAAGTTCAAGTGGATCTCGAGCACGGGCGTGTCGTGGTGGCATCGACCGAAACTATTGATGCGCTCAAGGAAGCGATCGATGAGGCGGGCTACACGGTCGTGTCGACGAAGGCCGCATGACCCAGGGGCCGCACTTCAAGATTGCGTTGATTGGCGCGTCCGGGTTGCTTGGACGCGCCATTGCGAATGAACTAGCCGCGATAATCCGGTGGCAGGTCATACGAACGGCGTTTCGCCATGGCAACCCGAGCACCATCACGCTCGATATCCGCGATGAGGGTGCCGTCCGCCAGTTCATCGCTGACCAAGCGCCTGACGCGATCGTTGTGGCTGCAGCCGAACGGCGGCCGGATGTTTGTGAGAATGACCCCGTGCTCGCGCGAGCGTTGAATGTTGACGCATTAGGCTTTATTGCGAGCGCCGCACAGGAAATCGGTTCGTGGGTGCTCTCCATCTCGACCGACTATGTCTTCGATGGCACACGACCGCCCTATCGGCCGGGCGACACGCCGAATCCCCTTAACGCCTACGGTCGCAGCAAGCTTGACGGAGAGCAAGCGCTGCTACGATCCTGCGCGCGATCCTGCGTACTGCGTTTGCCGCTCCTGTATGGTCCGGTGATCGACTGGGGTGAGTCGGCAGTGACAGGCTTGACGCCAGCGATCGTGGCATCGGCTCACGGGGTAGGTCCCGCAGTGATGGATGCTTGGGCAACGCGCTACCCCACCTTCACGCCCGACGTGGCGGTGGTGATCCGACAGTTGCTGGAACGTCATGAGGTTGGTGAATCAGTGACGGGCGTTATGCACTGGTCTGGCGATGAGCCAATGACAAAGTTCGACATCGCGCAGCGGATCGCGCAAGTGTTGAACATTGATGCCCGCATCACAGCACAACGAACACCGATCGATGCTACGCCGCGCCCGCGGAATTCCCATCTAGCATCGGATGCGTTGGAGGTTTTAAAGATCGGACAACGAACACCTTTCGACACCGCGATCCGCACGGTGCTGCAAAACTGGCCACGTCCAACAAGCCTGTAAGAGGCAGGGAAATTCGGACATAGTCGACCAAGCGACGTCCGAATTCAACGCATCGTCACATTGGCAATTCGCTGCTTGGAATACTCGATGACAACTATGGCCGTCAGTCTTCAGGTCGGCCTGAGACCATGGGTTCCTCGCCCGGCTGAGTGAGCGGCTGAGTGAGCCTAAATGGTGGACTGAAGACTCCATGGTAAGCGGCTCGGCCCGACCGTTTCGCCATGCTGACTTTTCCAAAGCATGATGAGGGCGTTCAGATCAACGGAGCCAGTCAGCCATGTCGAACGCAGGGGGCGCAGCCCATCCCCGTCGCACGTACGCGCGAAAATTCAAGCAGCAGGTGATCAGAGAGACGTTGGTGCCTGGCATGTCGGTGTCGATTGTTGCGCGCCGGCACGACATCAACGCCAATGTAGTGTTCGGATGGCGCAAGCAATATCGTGAAGGCAAGCTCGTCGTCCCTGCACTCGACGTTGCGCCGAGCATGCCATGCACGGAACTGCTGAGCGTCGACGTGATCGACTCGGCATTGGTACTTCGGGCGCCGGAGCCGACAG
>NZ_MTHB01000107.1 GCF_002220365.1 Caballeronia sordidicola
CTTGTGGGCTCGACTTCCTGATTCCGGACAACTGGTCCGCCGATCAGGCACTCGCCGTCATCGAACTCATCGACGATCTACGCGAGCGAATCTGCCTGCACTATCAGTTCGCATTGCACGAACTGCTACACGAACAACGCGCACCTCCCGTGAACGCTCACCTGAACGACGTCGACGATCCATTCTGATGACCCTCACTCGGCAGTAGGTGCCGGTAACGGCCCCTACTCGTTGACGCTCCTACTCAACCTTGTGCCGCCGTTTAGTGCCGGATTTGCGCCGCCGCTAACATAGGAACAACTCCAGGTAAAAAGGGAGCTGTCCCGGGATGGGAGAAGCTCCCATTGGGAAGAAAAAAGGCGACCAACAGTGTGGTCGCCATAAAGACTGATCCGAGGGACAGTCTGAGAGAGAGGAAAGGCAAGAGCTCGGCATGCCGAGCGTCTTGGGTCGATGCGCTAAAAGCGCGGGGAATAGAGGGAGTCTACGGTCGAACAGCCGTCTTACCGGCTCGAAACATCGCGAAAAGGCTACCCCTTTCTCTCGGGAGCGAAATCGAAAGGTGAACACGCGAAATGCCCGCCGTTCTTCTCGGGATCCTCGCATTTTCTACTTATCGCCGGCGCTCACGCAGATGGAATTGACCAAAAAAAAACCGCCCCAATCGGGAGCGGCTTGTCTAAGGTCAAAAGAGCGAGAACGAAAGCTGCGACTCACACGTGACGTTATGCGCGGCGGTTACGGGGGCGGCTTGATCATCCAAACCGTTCCAAATCACCTGCGACAGGTCAAATCCGTTCAGCTTGTAAAGCAGCAAGCTGTTTAATTCGCCTAACACTTCCCGGAAATAAAACGAATATTGCGAGGGTGCTGGCTCATCATTATCAACAATGCCCAATCCACGGGCGATTTCGTCAGCCGTTGCAATCCGCCACTTGTCCACGCCGGCGGGCGCCCGCGTGACATTTAATTTCGTGTCCGGCGGGAGCGGTAACGCCTTGCGCAACTTTTCCCTCAACTCTGGAATCGCTCGCTTGGCGAAACCGGGATACACCATGTCTAGACTGTATGCCACTTCCGTGATGAACCATCCTACGGCGCTGTAATTCCACCCAGCGTGACGCCAAGGCTTGCCGTCGTAAGAAACCAAACGGTTGTCGTCGTCGATCGCGAAACATCGCACGTCCGGCATATGCTTCATGACCGTGCTCGCCGGCAAGAGACTAGGCACCTCGGCGGATACCGGCACCGACTCGCAGTCATCTACCGACAAAACGCGCCAAGCGCTGAATGGGCCACTCTCGCCGTACAGCGCAATAAGCAAATCGACATCGGCCGTCAGCGAAGCAGACAAGCCCTCCCCCGCTAAGGCGTTTAATTTGTCTTCCAAGCCAGCTTTGGCGAGAGCCTGTCGAACCTCATCCAGCGATGATTCAGGAATCGAAGCTTGCAACGACTTACCGACTCTAAGCTCGATCTGGCGATCACGCAGCATCATCGGCTTTGCGAGTTCTTGCCGCCAGCTGTCAATGTAATTTTCTGGTCGGATGTATCCCGAGCGCGACTGCAACATGCCACCTTCGCAAGACGTTGCATGCCGAAACACCCGATGCATCACGTCCGCGTAATTGCCGATAGTGCAAGCGGACCAATCATCAACATGCGGATAGCAGTTTTTCTCGTAAGTCCGTTCGAACGTCACGAAAATCCACTTGCCATTTGCTCGTTGAAATGCGCCAGCACGCTTGCCCGTCAAGACGGTTGAACCCATACAAAGCTCCGAAAAGTAATGCGGAGCAGCCCAACGGGCTGCGTACCCGCTGAGATATAAAAGGCCGCGCGAAAAGTCGCAGCCCGAGTAAAAAAATGCCGACTGCTTGGGGAGTCGGCGGGTCACAAATTAAGAATCGTCATCACCACGGGATAGGTTCAGCCTCCACCTTCCGGGACTTCGTTTTGCGCGCTTTCGGCGCAACGTACGCATGGCCAAAACGTGCCCACACGGCGGGGTCAATCGGAATCGGATTCGTTCTCCCCGTTGCGAGGTTCACAAACACGCCCGAAAACGGCACCGCGCCTGTGCGAAACATCGTCCAAAGAAGATTGAACGCCTGAACCGCGATCGCCTGGTTGATCACCAACGACTGCTTGCGCAGCGCGTCGGCCATCGAACAGGACGGCGTTTCATCCGTTGCATCAAGCGAAGCATCGATCAGGTCCGGGAACAGCTCGCCAACATGGGGCAAACGCTCCGGCCTTTTCTTGGCTTCGCTCAACGCCATCAGTTGACCGATCACTACTTGGCCGCGGTCCGTGTCGTTCCCGCAATCAAGGTAGTAGGCATTGGCGTTGCGCGCGGCTTCAACAATCGCTTTCCTCGCCGCGCGCGTATCCACGCAACCGATGATCACGTCGGCGCTGTAGCAATTCACGTTTTTCGTGAATCGCTGCGTCTCAGCCCGCCAGTTGGTGCCCATCAAAGCATTCAAGCGATTGACGATAAGTGAAGCCTTGAATTCGCCCACGTCGTTCGGATAAAAGCCTTGCCGGCCAACGTTGGTTGGACTGACCGTATCGTCATCGAACACCGTGCAATCGATGCCGCCCGGATGGCCCAATTCCACCATCGCGTGGTGTAACCGAGCGAGACTAGGCAGCACCGCGCTGCCGGTACCGCCAGCGCCCACCACCATCACTTGCCACGGGCGTGACAGCATGTGCGACGGGATCGCGTGACGAACCTTGATGGCTTCGCTCATACGGCCCCCGCCATCGTGCTGACCCGGTACCACGCATCCGGCACCCGCTCGACTTCTTCGAAAATGCCTTTCGCGCAAAGCCGAAAGGCAAAGCTAGGGACGTGCGATGCGCAATTTCCAACGACGAGCGAAAACTTGATGTCGTGCTTGTCGTCTTCGTTGTCAGTGGCCGAAAAGTACGCTGGATAGCGTCCATGCGAATGGCAGTCGATAACAAGCACTTCGCCATCGTGGAGCTCCGGCCGGTCGTATTTCAACGATCCGCTCGAGTGCGAGAGGATCACGACCGGCAGAAGCCGGAATTGCTGCGTCCCGGTGCTCCAGACGATCCACGCCCCCGTTTCGTTGGGGTACGCGGCTCGCGCCATTGCCACAAACTCCGCAATCAGCTCCTCAGGCACGCGACCGCAGATCAGGTCCGTATGCTCAATCGTGCGGCCATACGGAATGGGTATCGGCGCCGTGAAGCTGGCGACGCGCCGCACAAGCGAGATCCACGGAAGGCTGATCTCGAGAAACACACCGTTTTCAGCAACAAGCAACCGCTCGCCGGCCGAGGCCATCGGTCCAACCGGCTCGCGCCGGGGAACCATGACCGTCGGAAACGAGCGCTGCAACACGCTATCTGCTGCATTCATATCAACGCTCCTTGCCGGCGATAAGCGCGGCGAGATTAAATTTCATGGAGACAAGTGACGTCTTTGGGAATTGTTCGCCGAAGGTGCCGTCGAGCATCGCCTTCCAGAAGGCAAATTCACCCTTGGGATAGGAAACACGCTTGCCGCCGTGATTGGGGTGCGTGAACGCCGACTCGAAAAAACCGCTTTCCCAGCCGGCAATCGAGGAGACATCGATGCGCTTCGGAACATGAGCCGATCCGATGCATATCCTTCCGAAATCCCAGGTGTTAAAGTAAGGCGGTTCATGCAGCGTCGAAGCCGGGGTTGGGCGGCTGTCCTCTTTCAGCGCGAACACGCTGAATCCACTCGACGCAGCTCTGAACACCAAACCCGGATGCGGCACAATCGCGCTTCGCTTGCCGATTTCAGGGCAATCGAAGAACACGCGTCGCATCCCCGGTCTACACCACCACGTCACCGCGTCTTGCGATACCGCGAGCACTGTTTCTGGTAGAAACTCGGCCCTCGGTGCCGCGTTTTGCGACAGTTCCGTTAGGCATTGCAGAAGCGCCGCCCGATCGATTGGCCGACCCGCGCCAATCGATGCCCGACCGCCCTTTCCAGGGTTGATTGGGTGCACCGTCCCGTAATGCGCCGTGTGATCCCGTCCGCTGTAAAGCAAGATGGCGCTGGTTGCGCACACCTCTTCCCGGCGATCCGAGCCGATATCCAAACCTTTCATATGAAGCTCCGGTTGTTTATGCCGCAAGAGCCGCGATGACGCGATCCAGTTGGCCAAGAATGGAAAATGCCAGCGACCAGTCCGCGTACTGCTTGCGGATGGACTCAGGCGTAGAAGCAAAGGGAATGAAGCCGTAAAACGTTGAGCCTTCACCGCTTTGAGACAGGTGCTCATAGTGGTCATCGAGAAGCTCGCTAATACGCGGGCTGTCGCAGGCAATCAGCGTCGCTGCGGCATACGCACACTCAGGTCTCGCTTGCAGATCGAAAAGACACCTCGGTCGGCTCGTTTTAAGCAGGAGCGTCAACGCTTCGAGCTCTAGGCAAATGCGCCGCACCGAACGAGGACCGCGTTCTTGTAATTGCCGCAGTGACGCGGCACTGAGCGCAGGCGTAAGAGAAAACCGGTGCGTCTTTCGGTTGTACCGGCCGACGTCCATGTCGCTCGGACAAAGCTCGTCGCGGACCACCGAAGGAAGGTAGTTTTCCAACTCCGCTTCATCGTCGCCAAAGCGATCCTTGAGAATCTCCATGACGTCTTCATCAGAGGCCCTACTGTCGCCGTCCCAGTAATACGAGGAAAACATCCCGAGAAATTCATCCGGCGTTCGAACCCAGATCGTTCGGCCCATCGCACGATTGATCAATGCCATCGTGGTCGAGACCAACCGAGGGTGGGCAGCTCGAAGGTGCGCCACCTTTTCCCCGATATCAAAGACGTTCTCCTCCTGCATTTCGATACCGAGATACAGGGGCGACGTGGGTTCAAAGTCGCGTGCATCGTACTGATACTGCATCTGCTCGCGTACGGCCTCGACGTCCTGGATCACGAAGTTGAAGTTGAGGCACTTGAACAGTGGCATTTCCCGTTTCGCCCAGGCAAAGAAGCCTTTCGCAAACGCCTCACCCGCGCTAGAGAAGCCGGGAACATCGCGCGCCCGTATGGGGCCCGTGCCGAACTGGTCGGAGATCAGGCGGCAGACATCCTGTTCCGCTCGCCAGCGCATTACCGCCGAGGTCGGAACCCCGGAGGCAATGGCCGGAAGCGTCAGAAAATCATGGGCAGGTCGACGTCCGGCAGTGGCAGCGCATTTCGATTGCCATTGGGCGCCCGCGACAGCGATGAGCGCACCAGAGTGCTGAGGATCGAAGAGCATTCGCTGATCTCCTTGTCATGAAAAAAAACCGCCCTTCCGGGCGGCTCGTTAGTGGATGTGGCGTTGTCCGGGTCGGATAACGCCTTGAGTAACTCGCGCTCACGCATGGGAGCCTTTGGCACCAGCCGCGCGCACGAATTTGAACCGCATCACCTCGCCCGAGTACTCTGGGCCGTCGATGGCGGCTGTGGTCAGCTCCGGATACTGCGCAGAGTAAAGATCGCGGACTTCGTCAGCTGTGAAGGTCGGGCCGGGATCGGCCAGATTCACGCCGTTGTAGACAAACTCACGAAGCAGCTTGGCAATAGCAATGGACATGTGAACCTCAGTCGAAAAGGGAAGTAAGGTCGGTACCGGATTTTTCTGCTGCCGGTGCCGCGGTTGATGTCGCCGGGGTTGGAGCGGTGTTTTGCTCGCCCTCAGCGCTGTCCTCCGCTTCATCCTCATCAGAAGACGATTCGTCGACGGTTGTTGCCGGTTTCGTCTTGCCGCCAGACAGTGCCTTGGTCGCCTTGGAGACTTGCGTCTTTTGAGCGGCTTCGAGAATTGCCGTGGTTGCGGCAACCTGGTCGGCAAGTGAGGCACGCACACCGGTGTAGCCGGCGAGCGCATCTGCAAATTCCGCATCAAGCTCGGCCGCCGCAGCGGTGAGCACCAGCGGTTGCAGCATCGCGGCATCCTTCGCCGAGCCTTCTGGCTTGACGAAAACCACAATGTCGTCGCCCTTCATTTGCAACGAAAGCGTGAGCTTCGTGCAACTGCGCAGCAGCGGTTCGATAGAAACAAACATGGAAACTCCTGATAAAAAAATAGACCGCCACGAAGGGCGGTCTGAACAAGATGGAACAGCAGGTCGATGCGCAGGAAGCGCGGGTTAATACTTGAGCACCTTCGGCAGCTTGCCCGTGTAGTCAAACCCCTCGACGGCAAGAAGCGCGTCGATGACTTCGGTTTTGGACTTGCCAAAGACTTTCTTGAAGTTGTCGCCAAGCGCGGCCTGAATGCCGAGCTCGTTGGCAACCACCATCATTTCCGATTTCGTGAGCAGTTCCAGAAACTCCTGGCAGAGCTTCCAGTGGAGGCCCAAATCGAGCTTGTGGTGCTTGCACAGCTGCGTGAGATAGTTGACTTCCAACCCTTCGATCGCGGCGACCGCCATACCGATCATGGCCTTGTCGAGCGTATCGTCCGACGCCGCTTGAACGGCCGTAGCCGATTTCGTCACGTCCTTCGAGGCAATCCGTTCGTCGGTCATTTTTTCCCAGATGCCCGAAAACGTCTTCTCCTCGATGCAGCGCGCGTTGCCTGAGAGCACGATGGCAATCAAGTATTTGCGAGCCGTCGCCGGATCTCGACCGACTTCACGACGCAGCGCCTTGCGCCAGAGCGCCATGCGATACGCCTTGATCTTGTCGGACTCGGAAACCGTCGTGACGGATGGATTGGTGGATGGGGTACTGGCTCCCGTTGACCCGGCAGTTTTCTTCGCTGGGGCTGTGCGAGCGCCGGTACTGGCTTTCGCCTGACCGTCTTGAGGCTGGCTTGCAGCTTTCTCAGCCTGCAGGCGCGCGGCCACCTTCTTCATGTTGCAGACGGTGTCGAAGCACTGGCCTTTGTAGACCTTGCCCATCGAATCAGGCAGGCCGCTGACCGCTGCGCCGTAGTTCTGGCACGCATGGCAGGCGATCGCCTGTTCCGCGCCAACGCCTTTGGGGCCGTCGACTGCAAGCTGCACGCGCGTTTCGTTGTCACCGGCACGCACAATGCGCACGACCGGGTATTCGTCGCGTAAGCCAGTCACAACCGTTTCAAGCTGCTGCTCGCTCTTTTGGTTATAACAGGCACGATTCGTACAGTTGCCGGTCGTGATCGCTTCGCCGAACATTTCGCCCTGATTGGCCGAATTGTGGTGGCAGCCTGCGCAGTCGGTTTTGTCGAAGATCGCAGCAGACAGCGAGCAGGCGACCTGTTCGATCGTTTTCTTGATCTCGCCGACCGACTTGCCTTCCTTGATGATCACAGGCAGCAACTTATCCTGCGTCTCTTTCGGAAGCGCGGCAAGCAACTCGGCATGACCGAGTTTGATCGTGCGGGTGTTGAGCGCTTCCAACACGGCGTTGCTGCAGTTCATCAGCGCCAGTCGTGCCTCCAGCGTGGCGAGCGACCAGCCAATCATGCGCGCGGCTTCCTCACGATCGCCTTTGCAGATGCCGACTTGCTCGGCGGCCGCGATGGCTTCTTCGGATGGTGCCATGTCAGCACGCTGCACGTTCTCGATTAGCGCGCGCTGCTTAGCTTCGACCTCATCGATCTCCGCTAACGTGATCGGAATTTCATAGTCCTCGCCGTGAGCGATCATTGCCGCTCTATACCGACGTTCGCCCGCGACAAGGATGAAGACACTCTCCTCGTCCACGCGCACGATGATCGGCTGTATGACGCCCGTTTCCTTCACGGATGCCACCATTTCAGCCATCTCAGCCGGATCGAAGTACTTACGTGGGTTGTGGCGAACGACGATCGCCTTCAGCGGCAGAGTCGGTTGCTTGAGCGACGGCATAGCCAGCACGTGCGCTGTGCTAGCCAGTGGTTGATGCTCGACGGCAGTTTGCTGTTGCATATGCAGGTCTCCAGGGAGGGAACCTGCCCCTTCGGGAGAGGTTCCCGAAGGGTTGAACAACGAAGAAGGAAGCTGAGCCGAGATGATCGGCGAGGGTCGATGCGTCAGGGACGCGGGTGATAGTGGAAAGATACCGGCTAGATCCGCCCGGGCAGATCGGAAAGGTGGCTAAAACATGGTCCCTCTCGCAGAGTCCGAATTCTTTCGAAGGCCCGAAGGGCTTAGATCGGTAGAGTCGAGATGTGGCGCGGTAGCAGTAGGTTCGGTTTGTCTGTTGCCGCCCCTTTCGTTTGGCGGTGCCCGAGTAACTTAGCCCTAACCCCGTTTCCACATCCCGCTCATCGAACCCAGCGTGCAGATCTCCCGCACTGGGCTCTCGGACAAGACATCACGCCTTCACACACGCCAAGCTACGCCCCCGCGTGCGCTCAGACGTACGAGCCCGAAGTGCCCGTAGAGGTGCGGGAGTGGATAGCCCCCGCCCCTGCGTCGCCTGAGCTTATGCTTGTTGCGTAGCCACCGGCGCAACCGCGTCGCAGTGTAGCTGTCGAGCGCACGGTATGCGCGGCTAACGCTGCCTACCTGGAAGTAG